>JAJXUD010000098.1 GCA_021783235.1 Myxococcales bacterium
CGCCCGCCATGCCCTCGTCGAGCAGCTTGCGGAACATCTCGACGCCCGTGATGACCGTCTTCTTCGTCGCCCCGAGGCCGACGATCTCCACCTCGTCGCCCACGTGGATCTTGCCGCGCTCCACGCGTCCCGTCGCCACCGTCCCGCGGCCCGTGATCGTGAAGACGTCCTCCACCGGCATCAGGAACGGCTTCTCCACGTCCCGCTTCGGCTCCGGGATGTATTTGTCGGCCTCCTCCATCAGCTGGAGGATCGCCTTGACCCACTTCGACTCCTGCCAGTTCGGCTTGTCGAGGTCCTCGAGCGCCTTCGTGGCCGAGCCGGCCACGACCGGAATCTTGTCGCCCGGGAACTGGTACTTCGTGAGGAGTTCGCGGACCTCCATCTCGACGAGCTGGAGCAGCTCCGGGTCGTCGAGCATGTCCACCTTGTTCAGGAAGACCACGATGTACGGCACGCCAACCTGCCGAGCAAGCAGGATGTGCTCGCGGGTCTGCGGCATCGGGCCATCGGCCGCCGAGACGACCAGGATCGCGCCGTCCATCTGAGCGGCGCCCGTGATCATGTTCTTCACGTAGTCGGCGTGGCCGGGGCAGTCGACGTGGGCATAGTGCCGCTTCTCGGTCTCGTACTCGGCGTGGTGGGCGTTGATGGTCACGCCGCGCGCCCGCTCTTCGGGAGCGTTGTCGATCTCCGCGTAGCTGCGCGCCTGGGCGAGCCCCTTCTTTGCGAGCACGTTCGTGATCGCGCTCGTCAGCGACGTCTTGCCGTGATCGACGTGACCGATGGTCCCGACGTTGACGTGCGGCTTCTTACGCTCGAACTTCGCCTTGGACATTTCCGTGCTCCTTTGCGCGACCGTTCACTGGCCGGTGTACGTGCCCTTCACCTTGGCGACGATCACCTCGGCGAGCTGGGCGGGCACCTGCTGATAGTGGCTGAACTGCATCGTGTAGCTGGCGCGTCCCTGGGTGGCCGACCGCAGGGCGGTTGCATACCCGAACATCTCGGCCAAGGGAACCTCCGCGGTGATCACCTGCACGCCGCTGCGCGACTCCATCCCGTGGATGCGGCCGCGACGACCGTTGAGATCGCCGATGACCTCACCCATGTAGTCCTCGGGCGTGACGACCTCGCACGCCATGATCGGCTCGAGCAGGATCGGGCCGGCGCGCTGGACGCCCTCCTTGAACCCGATGGAGCCGGCGATCTTGAACGCCATCTCGGAGCTGTCGACGTCGTGGTAGCTGCCGTCGAAGAGCTCGACCGCCACGTCCACCATCGGGTAGCCCGCGAGGACGCCGCCCTCCATGGCCTCGGTGATCCCCTTCTCAACGGGCGCGATGAACTCACGCGGCACGACGCCGCCCACGATGGCGTTGACGAACTCGAAGCCCTTCCCGAGCGGCTGAGGGCGCAACCGCAGCCAGACGTGACCGTACTGGCCGCGGCCGCCGGTCTGCCGGATGTAGCGCCCCTCGGCCTCCACGGGCTTCGTGATGGTCTCGCGGTAGGCGACCTGGGGCTTGCCGACGTTCGCCTCGACCTTGAACTCGCGCTGTAGCCGGTCGACGATGATCTCGAGGTGGAGCTCGCCCATCCCGGAGATGATGGTCTGGCCCGTCTCTTCGTCGGTCCGGACGCGGAACGACGGATCCTCGATGGCGAGCTTCTGGAGCGAGCCGCCGAGCTTGTCTTCATCGGCCTTCGTCTTCGGCTCGATGGCGATCGAGATGACCGGCGCCGGGAACTCCATCCGCTCGAGGACGATCGGGTGGTTCTCGTCGCAGAGCGTGTCGCCGGTGGTGGTGCCGCGCAGGCCGACCGCGGCGGCGATGTCGCCCGCGTGGACCTCGGCGATCTCCTCCCGCTTGTTCGCGTGCATCAGGAGGAGCCGACCCATCCGCTCCTTCTTGCCCTTCACCGGGTTGTAGACGTAGCTGCCGGACTCGAGCGTACCGGAGTAGACGCGGAAGAAGGTGAGCTGGCCGACGAACGAGTCGGTCATGATCTTGAACGCCAGCGCGGAGAACGGCGCGTCGTCGCGGGTCTCCCGAATGGCGTCCTTGCCGTCGGGCAGCTTGCCCTGGACGGGCGGGATGTCGACCGGATTCGGGAGCAGGTCGACCACGGCGTCGAGCAGCTGCTGCACGCCCTTGTTCTTGAACGCGGACCCACAGAGGACGGGCACCGCCTTCAGCGCGATGGTCCCCTTGCGAAGGGCCGCGAGGATCTCCGCCTTCGAGGCGGGCTTGCCCTCGAGCACCTTCTCCATCAGCTTGTCGTCGAAATCGGCCGCGGCCTCGAGCAGCTTCTGCCGGGCCTCCTGGGCCCGCGCCTCGTCGGCGGCGGGAATCTTCTCGAGCGACCAGCGGGCGCCCTCGCTCGACTCGTCGAAGACCACCGCCTGCATCTCGACGAGGTCGATGACGCCCTTGAGGTTCTCCTCTTTCCCGTAGGGGAGCTGCATCACCACGGGGTTCGCCCGCAACCGCTCGCGAATCTGCCGGACGGCGCGATCGAAATCCGCGCCGACGCGATCCATCTTGTTGACGAAGGCGATGCGCGGAACCTTGTACTTGTCGGCCTGCCGCCAGACGGTCTCGGATTGCGGCTGCACGCCGCCAACGCCGCAGAAGACCGCGACGGCGCCATCGAGGACGCGCAGGCTCCGCTCGACTTCAATGGTGAAGTCGACGTGACCCGGGGTGTCGATGATGTTGATCCGGCAGTCCCGCCAGAAGCAGGTCGTGGCGGCGGAGGTGATCGTGATCCCCCGCTCGCGCTCCTGCTCCATCCAGTCCATCACCGTGTTGCCCTCGTCCACGTTGCCGATCTTGTGGGTCACGCCGGTGTAGAACAGGATGCGCTCGGTGGTCGTGGTCTTGCCCGCGTCAATGTGGGCCATAATCCCGATGTTCCGGGTCTTTTCGAGCGAGTATTGCCGGGACACGACCAATTCCTCTGACGACGCGGGTGGCCTCATGCCACCCTTTGGGACTCTCCGGTTCTCAAAGAACCAATGCGATTCCGACAGCGCTACCACCCCAGCGACGAGGGGCCCTTCACCAGCCGCTCCGAACGGCTACCAGCGATAGTGCGCGAAGGCCTTGTTGGCCTCCGCCATCTTGTGCGTGTCGTCACGCTTCTTGACGGCCGCACCGCGGTTGTTCGCGGCGTCCAGCACTTCGCCCGCGAGCTTCTCCCGCATGGTCTTCTCGCCGCGCTCGGCGGCGTAGGTGATGAGCCAGCGCATGCCCAGGGCGACGCGCCGATCCGGCCGGACCTCGACGGGGACCTGGTAGGTCGCGCCGCCGACCCGCCGGCTCTTCACCTCGAGCACCGGCTTGATGTTGTCGAGCGCCTTCTTGAAGAGCTTGAGGGGATCGTCCTTGCCCCGCTCCTCCACGAGCATGAAGGCCCCGTAGCAGATCTGCTCGGCGGTCGACTTCTTTCCCTGTCGCATCAGGTCGTTGATGAACTTCGCGACCAACCGATCCCCGTACTTCGGGTCGGGCAGGATGCGGCGCTTCTGGACTTCCCTTCGACGAGGCATGGGCGTGATTCCTTACGGGCGCTTCGTCCCGTACTTGCTGCGGCTGCGGTTGCGCCCCTGGACGCCGACGGCGTCGAGGGTGCCGCGGATGATGTGATAGCGGACGCCGGGAAGGTCCTTGACGCGCCCCCCGCGGATCATCACGACCGAGTGCTCCTGGAGGTTGTGGCCGACGCCAGGAATGTAGCTCGTGACCTCGATGCCGTTCGTGAGACGAACGCGGGCGACCTTGCGGAGCGCCGAGTTCGGCTTCTTCGGCGTCGTGGTGTAGACGCGCGTGCAGACGCCCCGCTTCTGCGGGCAGTCGAGCAGCGCCGGCGCCTTCGTCTTCGTCGACATCTTGTGGCGCCCGTGGCGGATGAGCTGGCTGATGGTCGGCATGGTTCCTCGGAAGCTCGGCAACCTCGGGAGTCGTCCGGTGGGGTGCGAGCGGCCCGTCCCTCCGGCGAAAGGGCGCGCAGTCTACCCGTCCCCGTTGCCGTGTCAAGGGGAATGAGAGAGGGGCCTGCCGCGCCCGACGCTCAATCGCCCGCCTTGCGGCCCCCGAGGACGACGCGCAGCGAGTTCTCGAGCTCCACCCGACCGACCGGCTTGTCGACCCTCTCGTTGGGAACCCGGCCGAGGAACTCCGCGGCCGCCGGGGTGAAGGCGCCCCCGGAGAGGAAGATCATCCGCGAGGCCAGCTCGGGCGCGCGGGTCTCCAGCCTCGCGTGGAGCTCCATGCCGCTCATGTCCGGCATCATCAGGTCGCAGAGGATGGCGTCGAAACGCTCGCCCCGCTCGACCCGCTGGAACGCCTCGCCGGCGCTGGTCGCGACGACCGTCTCGTGGCCGGCGAGGAGGCGCGCGAGCGCCCGGCCGACCATCGGCTCGTCGTCGACGAGGAGAATCCGGGCGCGACGAGACGGCCAGCCAGCGGGCGACTCCGCCACCGGAGGCCGTTCGGTCGGATCGGGATGGCCGGGAGAGGCGGCGTCGGCCGGCGGCAGGCTGATTCGGAAGGTGGATCCCTTCCCCCGCTCGCTCTCGACGGTGATCGTCCCGTCCAGCGCCCCGACGATCTCCCGGCAGATGCTGAGCCCGAGGCCGGTCCCCTGGCCGACCGGCTTCGTGGTGAAGAAGGGGTCGAAGATCCGCGGCAGCAGCTCCGGCCGGATGCCCTCGCCGGTGTCGTGGATCTCGATGACGGCCCTCCCCTCCGCGTCGGTGGAGGTGGCGATCGAAATCGCGTTCCCAGCGGCCTGACCCTCGGGGATGGCCTGGGCCGCGTTCACGAGCAGGTTCACGAACAGCTGGCCGAGGCGGCCGGCGTTCCCCGCGACGCGGGGGGTCGGCTCGAAGCGCTTCACGAGGTGCGCGCGGTGGCGGATCTCGTTCCAGCAGAGCTTGATCGCCGTCTCGAGCACCGGCGCCAGCTCCACGACCTCACGGATCTCGGCCTCGACCCGCGAGAACACCTTCAAGTCCTTGACGATGCGCCGGATCCGCTCGGCCCCCTCGCGCGCCTCCCCGACGACCTCCCGCAGCTCGCCGACCCGCCCTGCCCCTCCGGAGAGCGCCCCCTCGGGCAGCTCGTGGATGGCCTTCTCGATGTACTCGAGGTTCGCGGCCACGTAGGCGAGCGGGTTGTTGATCTCGTGCGCCACTCCGGCCGCCAGGGTCCCGACGGCGATGGCCCGATCGAGCTGCATCATGCGGGCGTGGAGGCCCTTGCGCTCGGAGACGTCGCGCGCGACCGCGAGCACCGCCGGCACCCCCTCGAAGTCGATCGGGATCGCCACCACCTCGGCCGTCACCACGCTGCCATCGGCCCGCAGGAAGCGCTCTTCGAGCGCCCCACGCGGCAGCCCCGCCTTCATCCGCTCGACGACCAGCGGCCGGTCGTCCGGGTGGACCAGGTCGAGCACCGGCCGGCCGAGGATCTCCTCCCGCGCATAGCCGAGGAACTCGAGGGTCGTCTGGTTCACGTAGACGAACCGCCCCCCCCGATGGATCGTGACCGCCTCCGGGAGCCGCTCGATCATCGATCGGACGCTCGCCTCGGAGCGGCGCAGCTCCTCTTCGAAGCGGCGCTGGGCGCTGATGTCGCGGTGGGTCGCGACGAACGCCTCCGGCCTCCCGCTGGCGCCGAGGACCGGCGCGACGGTCAGCGAGGCGGTGTACTCGGAGCCGTCCTTGCGCCGGTTCACCACCTCCCCGTTCCAGCTCCGGCCGGCGAGGATCGTCTGCCAGAGGGCCTCGTAGAGCGCCGCCGCCGTCTTGCCCGACCTGAGGACGCGCGGCGTCTGGCCCAGGATCTCGTCGGACCGCCAGCCGTTCTGCCGAGTGAACGCTGCGTTGACCCAGAGGATCTCGCCACCCGGGCCCGTCAGGATCACCGGATCGGCCACGGCTTCGAGCGCCGCCGCCTGGAGCCGAAGCTGCGCTTCAGCAGACGCCTCGCTGGGGCGCGACGCTGCGGCCGTGGCATCGCTCGGCATGGGTCGGATCCTCCCCGCGGGCGGGGTCGAACGGGTCCGTTCAATCATAAACGAATGGAGCCGAAGGCGCCAACCCGCCGGCGCGGGCTCCCGCCCGCTTGAACGCTCGTCTCGGCTACCCGAGATCAATCCAGACGGTCTTGCTCTCGGTGTAGCCGTCGAGCGCGATCTTGCCGAGCTCGCGGCCGAAACCCGACTGCTTGTAGCCGCCGAACGGCGCGCCCGGGTCGTAGACGTTGTAGCTGTTCACCCAGACGGTGCCGGCGCGGATGGCGTGCGCCACCCGGTGAGCCTTCTTGACGTCGCGCGTCCAGACGCCCGCGGCGAGGCCGTAGCGGACGCCGTTGGCCTTTCGGAGCGCGTCGTCGAGGTCGTCGAAGGGGATGACCGTCGCCACCGGGCCGAAGATCTCCTCCTGGGCGATGGTCATCTCGTTCTTCGCGTCCATGAAGATGGTCGGCTGGAGGAAGTAGCCCTTCCCCGCGGCCTGGTTCCGCTCACCGCCGAGGGCGAGCTTCGCCCCCTCCTCCTTGCCCCGCTTCACGTACGAGAGGACGCTCTCGAGCTGCGCCTCGGAGATCTGCGGCCCGAGCCGCGTCTTCGGGTCGAGCGTGTCGCCCTGCGTGAGCTTCGCGGCCCGCGCCTTCATCTTCTCGACGAGCTCTTCCTGGGCCTTTCTCTCCACGAGCACTCGAGAGCCCGCCGCGCAGACCTCGCCCTTGTTGTAGAAGATGCCCGCCACCGCGCCGCGAGCCGCGGCGTCGAGGTCGGCGTCGGCGAAGACGACGTTCGGGCTCTTGCCGCCGAGCTCGAGCGAGAGCCGCTTCACCGTGCCGGCGGCGCGGCGCATGATGTCCTGCCCCACCGCGGTCGAGCCCGTGAAGGCGATCTTGTCGACGCCCGGGTGCTCGACGAGGGCGTTGCCAGCGGTGCGGCCCGGCCCCGGCACCACGTTGAGCACTCCCGCGGGCACGCCCGCCTCGAGCGCCAGCTCGCCCACCTTCAGCACCGAGAGCGGCGTCGTCTCGGAGGGCTTGAGCACCATGGTGCAGCCGGTCGCGAGCGCCGGACCGACCTTCCACATGGCGAGCAGCAAGGGGAAGTTCCAGGGCACGATGGCGCCCACGACGCCCGTGGGCTCGCGAAGCGTGTAGATGAAGCTCTCGCCGCGCGGCGGCAGGGTCTCGCCAGTCACCTTGCTGGCCCAGCCGGCGTAGTACTGGATGACCTCGGCCGCCATGGGGACGTCCACGTTCAGGCTCTCGCTGATCGGCTTGCCCGCGTCGATGGTCTCGAGCTCGGCGATCTCCTTGGCGCGGGCGTACATCAGCTCCGAAAGCCGGAAGAGGATGCGGCCCCGTTCGGCGCCGCTCATGCGGGGCCAGGGCCCCTCGTCGAAGGCCCGGCGAGCGGCCGCGACGGCGAGGCCGATGTCCTCGGCGTCGGCCTGCGCCACCTCGCAGAGCGGCTCGGCGGTCGCGGGGTTCGTCGGCCGGAAGGTCTTTCCCGACCGGGCATCGACCCAGCTGCCGTCGATGAGGAGCTTGCGGGGGTTCAAGTTCGCGTGCGCGAGGGCGAGGGGCATGGGACGTCCTCCTTGAGGTGCGGTTTGATAACCGACCGGCGGGCGGCCGTCAAAGATGGCGAGCCTCGGCGACCCGACCGGCAAACCGGCCGCTGCTCGGAGCGAGGGGCTTCGAGAGAGAGCCCTCGCTGGCGCTCGGGGTGACGCCGAGCAGGCCGTCATTCCGAGCGCGGCGAGAGGTCCCTTTCCGCTGCTACTCCCGTTCGACGAGCGCCGCGATCCCCTGCCCCACGCCGATGCACATGGTGGCGAGGCCGCGCCGGGCGCCGCGCCGCTTCATCTCGTGCAGGAGGGTCGTCAGGATCCGGGCGCCGCTGCAGCCCAGCGGGTGGCCGAGGGCGATGGCTCCGCCGTTGACGTTGACCTTCGAGCGGTCGAGATCGAGGTCGCGCAGGCAGGCGAGCGACTGCGCGGCGAAGGCCTCGTTGAGCTCGACGAGGTCGAGATCGGCGACGCTCCAGCCGGCCCGGCCGAGCGCCTTGCGGGTCGCGGGCACCGGGCCGATGCCCATGAAGCGGGGGTCGACGCCGGCCGACGCCGAGGCGACGATCCGCCCGAGCGGCTCGAGGCCGAGCGCGCGGGCCTTCTCGCGGCTCCCGACCAGCAGCGCGGCCGCGCCGTCGTTGAGGGTGGCGCTGTTGCCCGCGGTGACGGTGCCGCCGTCCCGGAAGGCCGGGCGCAGCGACGCGAGCTTCTCGGGCGCCGTGTCGGCCCGCGGTCCCTCGTCGGCCACGACCCGATCCGGCGGCCCCTTCTGGCGGGGGATCTCCACCGGCACGATCTCGTCGGCGAACCGGCCGGCCTGCTGCGCGGCGACCGCCTTGCGGTGGCTCTCGAGCGCGAACTCGTCCTGGGCGGCGCGCGGGATCGATCCCTGCGCGGCCAGGTTCTCGGCCGTCTCGCCCATCTGCTCGAGCGGGAAGAGCGCGGCGAGCCGGGGGTTCGGGTAGCGCCAGCCGAGGCTCGTGTCCCAGGCGGTCTGCGGGCCGCTCGGGAACCCCTCGGCCGGCTTCGGGAACGACCAGGGGGCGCGGGTCATGCTCTCGACGCCGCCCGCCACCACGAGCTCGGCGTCGCCCAGCGCGACCATGCGGCCCGCCTGGACGACGGCCTCGAGCCCCGAGCCGCAGAGCCGGTTCACGGTGACGCCGGGGACCGACTGCGGCAGCCCCGCGAGCAAGAGCGCCATCCGGGCGACGTTGCGGTTGTCCTCGCCGGCCTGGTTCGCGCAGCCGAGGATCAGCTCGTCCACGTCCTTGCCGTCGACGCGGGCGCGCCCGAGCACGCCGGCGACGGCGACCGCCGCGAGGTCGTCGGGGCGCGCCTCCCGCAGGGCGCCGCGCAGCTTGCCGATGGGGGTCCGGACCGCTCCGAGCAGTAGGGCTTCGCGCATGCGGGCGGTCTACCGCCGCCGGCTCGCCCGGGTCAACGGCGTCCAGTTGACGGAGGAGGGCTCGGTTGACCCTGGGGGCGACCGCTCGGGAACGATTGTCCGCATGCGCGCGCTCCGCCTGCTCCCCATCGCCCTGCTCGGCCTCTCCGGCCGGGCCCTCGCGGCGAACCACCTCTGGATCGGCTACAACCCGAGCGCCCGCGCGTGCGAGAACGCGACCACGAGCTTCTTCAATTGCGTCCTCGGCCAGACCGACTTCAACGAGCTCGCGGTCGGGTTTCCCTACGGCGAGGCGCTGGTGGTCGGCGGAACCGCCAACGTCAGCTGCAACGACGGCGACTTCCAGTGCGTGGTCAACCAGGGCGGCTTCCGCCCGGCCGCCTACGACATCGTGATGGAGCTCTCGGGAACCTACTGGAAGGGCGGCTGGAACGGCACCGCCACCGTCAGCGTGGGCGGCCAGAGCGTCTTCGTCAACACGGCCTTCGTCTTCGCGGGCAACAGCTGCGAGGGCCAGACCTGCCTCGGCGCCCACGAGGCCTTCGAAGCGGCGACCGACGGCATCTCGGCCGACTGCTGCAACGGCCAGGTCCACTCGAAATCCTGCGCGGGCTGCGACGCGACCTGCGGGCGCGACAGCGGCAACAGCGGCAACCCGCCCTGGGGCTGCTACCCGATGACGTGCGGCGGGGCGACCTACTACATGGAGCTCGTCAGCAAGGACGCGGCCTCGCAGTACGACATCTCGGGCTGCGTCGCGCTGACCGCGACGGGCGGCGGCGGCGGCTCGAACCCCTGCGCCGGGGTGTCGGCGGCGAACGGCGGGCTCTACTGCGGCAGCTCCACCGAGAACGGCTTCTCGGGCGGGAACCCGACGTCGCTCTACGACTGCCAGAACGGCCAGGTCGCGAGCCAGCAGAGCTGCCAGTACGGCTGCACGGTCGAGCCGTCCGGCACGAACGACCAGTGCAACCCGCCGCCGAAGGACCCCTGCTCCACCGCGACCTACGGCGGCTACTACTGCGGCGAGTCGACCGAGAACGGCTTCGGCGGTGGCAACCCCGACCTGCTCTACCTCTGCAACGGCGGCAAGACCCAGTCGACGACGCCCTGCCCCTACGGCTGCACCATCGAGCCGGCCGGGACCAACGACCAGTGCGCCCCGCCGCCTCCCTCGGACGCCGGCTCGGACGAGGGCGACGCCGGGGTCAAGAACCTCGACGCGGGCCCCGCCGATGCCGGACTTGCGGACGCGGGCGCCGCGGAGGACGCCGGGGCCGCCGACGCGGGGGAGCCGCTCGACGCGGGAGCCTCCGACGCGGGCCCCGAGGCGGATGCGGGCGGGCCGCCAACCGACGCGGGCAAGGGGGCGGACGGCGGCGAGGTCCACGCGATGGGCGCCGCCGGCTGCGGCTGCGGCAGCGCGCCGGCGGAGAGCTGGCTCTTCGCCTTCGCCGCCGCCGCGCTGTCGCTCTGGAGGCGCCGCCGCCCCGAGACGGGAGGCGGCCGGCGCCGCGGGCCGCTCGCGGAGCGCTAGATCCGCGCGGCCGGCCTGTCCTTCGCGAGGGCGAACAGCCGGTCTTTCTTCGCGAGCTTGAGCTTCTTCATCCGGCGGACCTCGGTCTCCTCGGCGACGCTCAGGTGCGGGCGCCGCTCCAGCTGGGAGAGCCGCAGGTCGAGCTCCTCGTGCTCGCGCCGCAGCTCCGCGATGAGACCGTCGATGTCGTTCGTGGACTGAGCCATCGAGTGCCCTCCTGGCTGGCTGGGGAGCGTAGGGCCAGCCGAGCGATCGAGTCAAACGAGCCGGCGAGAGAACCGCCCGAGCGGCCGCGAGATTCCCTTGACTTGCGGGCGTGGACGGCACCCTGGCGCCCTCCTCGCCTGACGCCTCGATGAGGGATGCCTCTACTTCCCGCTTGCCCTCCAGGCGGGAACGGGGTAGTCGCTCGGACCCTTCCCGCGCTTTCGCGGGCGATTCGAGGTCCACATGATCCGGCGTCTCGTCGTCTTCTCTTGTTTGGCACTTCCCGCGATGGCCTTCACCACGGGCTGCCCCGGCCCCGCGGCCTCGACCGACGGCGGCACCGGCGGCACCGGCGGCACCAGCACCGGCGGCACGAGCGGCGGCTCCACCAGCGGCGCTTCGAGCAGCGGCGGATCGAGCAGCGGCGGCACCAGCGGCGCGGACGCCGGCGTCCCGTCGGCCATCTGCTTCTTCGGCGCCCCCGCGGACGGCGGAACGGGCACCAGCACCGACGCCGGCATCACCGGCCTCGGCCAGTCGTGCAACCCGAACGCCAAGACGGACAGCTGCAACCCGATGGGGCTCGTCTGCCAGATGAACCCGAGCGACCCGACGGGCAACACCGGGACGTGCCAGATGCCCGGTGAGTTCCAGAACTGCGAGGTGACGGTCGGCTGCCAGCCGGCCGGCCTCAAGTGCACGACGATCACCGCGATCCAGAAGACGCCGCTCTGCGTCTACGACTGCACCACGCCGGCCGACTGCCCCGACGTCATGACCAGCTGCGTCACCCCCCAGGGCGGCAGCCCGTTCTGCTACTACGACATCTGCGGGCCCGGCTCCGGCGCGCCGGCGCCGAACAACGGCGCGTACTATGCGTCGTGCGGCAATGCCACCCAGAACGACGGCAGCTGCCTTCCCTTCCAGGGTGCCTCCGGACCGATCGGCGTCTGCGTCGCCGGCGGCACGGTGGCGCTGGGCGGCGCCTGCAGCATGAACCGCCCCGCGGACGGCGGGACCCCGACCCCGGGCCTCTGCGCCCCGGGCAGCTTCTGCGTCGGGAATGGCGACGTCGGCCAGTGCATCGCCGACTGCAACATCACCCCGACCACGGCGGTCGACGGCGGCCCGCAGTGCTCGCCGGGCAGCGACTACTGCCTCGACATCGGCGGCCTCAACTGGGGCGTCTGCACGGAGCCTTGCACCGCGCAGACGACCTGCCCGAGCGGGCTCTCCTGCGTCTCGACCGGAGCGTAAGGCGGCCGGTGCGGCTTGGGCGGGGGTCGAACGCGACCCCCGCCCTTTTTTTGTGGCTCATCGCGTGATCGAGTGGGTGTCCTGAGCGTCTGAGTGACGGCGTAGCCCGTGTGGGAGAAGGGGGAGGCCGCTCTTGAGTGGGCGAGGAAACCGGGCATGATTGCCGGATGCCCAAGA
>JAJXUD010000035.1 GCA_021783235.1 Myxococcales bacterium
CGCTGATCGATCGAGTGAGGCCGCTGATCGGCCGACTCTCGCCGCTGATCGGTCGAGCATGACCCCACCATCGACCGACTCTGCCCGCTGATCGATCGAGTGAGGCCGCTGATCGGCCGACTCTCGCCGCTGATCGGTCGAGCATGACCCCACCATCGACCGACTCTGCCCGCTGATCGATCGAGTGAGGCCGCTGATCGGCCGACTCTCGCGGCTGATCGGTCGAGCCCCACCCGCTTCCCCGGGACGGACGACGGCTCTCACTCGATCGACGCGCCTTCCTCTGCCAGGGCCGCCGGGATCCCCGTGCGGTAAGAGGGGTGGATCGACGTGAGCCCGAGCAGCAGCCGCGCAGCCGCGCCGTCGACGCGCCTGCCTCGCGCCTCGCCCGGCGTGGCCTCGCAGGAGGCGGACGCAGGGAGCCCGGGCAGCCCGAGTCCTTCGCAGTACGCCGCGACCTCGCGCGCGGGCGCGGGCAGCTCGTCCGCGACCGGTTGGGCGCCGACCGCCTCGCAGAGAAGCGCCGCCTCGGCGAGGGCCGCGAGGTCGTCCACGTAGACGCGCGACACCACCCGATCGAGGTCGCGCACCCTCCCGAGTTCGCCGCGCCGCAGCGCCACGTGCAGGCCGCGCCACGGGCCGTAGATGGCCGCGGACCGAAGGACGAGCGTCCGCCACGGGCCGTCGGCCGCCAGCCGCTCCGCCTCGAGCCGTCGCCGGCCGACCTCGTCCTCTGGCGCCGCCGGCGTCCGCGCGTCGACGATCGACGCGCGGCCGTAGACACGGGTCGACGAGAGGTAGACCAGCCGCGACAGGCGCTGGCCCAGGGCGCGAAGGAGCCGGGCCATCGCGTCCTCCCTCCCGGAGCCCGCGGCGAGCGGCGGCAGCGCGTACAGCAGCCGCAGCTCCTCCTCGGTCGCGGTGAGCCGCGCAAGCTCGAGCGGCGCGCTCGTCCCCGAGAGGTCCATGGCCGCGACCTGCGCGCCTCGTCGCGCGACGGCCGCCATCCCCTCCGCCTCGCGCGCCAGCGCGAGGACGCGCTCCCCCCTCGCGAGCAGCCGCCGCGCGACCCGGCCGCCGGTGTAGCCCGCCCCGATGACGAGAAAGAGCGCCACCTCCTCACCTAGGGGCGCGCCGCGCGGCGCGGGCGAACGCGATCCGCCGGCGACGGTCCGGGACGGGTCACCGCCCGCCCCAGCCCGGCCCCAGATAGCAGCAGAGGCTCGCGACCTCGCAGAGGCACACCGCGAGTCCCAGCGTGTCGCCGGTGTAGCCGCCGAGCCGCGAGCGCAGCCACGAGGCCACGACCGCGGAGACGACCACGACCGCGAGGAGGGCGTGCGCGGCGGGGGAGCCGCCGGCCGCGACCAGGAGCAGCGGCAGCAGCGCCCCGGCGAGCAGCGCGCTGGTGCCGACGCGCCCCGCGTGCGCCGACGCGATCCCTCCCGGCCGGGCGTAGTCGAGGTACCTCATGATGGGAAGCGCGCCGAACCGCGAGAGGCCGCCCGCGACCAGCAAGGCGGCCGGCAAGCTCGGGCGCGGGATGGCCTGGTAGAGCGCGAAGCGCGCGAGCAGGAGGAGCGTGAGGCCCGCGCCGCCGAAGCTGCCGATCCGGCTGTCCTTCATGATCTCGAGCGCGCGCTCCCGGGTGAGGCCGCCTCCGAGCCCGTCGAGCGCGTCCGCGAGGCCGTCCTCGTGAAAGGCCCCGGTGACGCACATCGTCACCGCGGTGATCGCGACGGCCAACACCGGCGCCGGGAGAAGCGGCAAGAGCCGCGCGAGCGACGCCCCGATGGCGCCGACCGAGAGCCCCACCGCGGGGTAGAACGCGCTGGCCGCGGCGACCTCGCGCTCGCCGGGCGGCACGCGACGCGCCACCGGGATGCGCGTGAGGAAGGAGACGGCGACGGCGTAGCGGCGCAGCGGCATCACGAAGGCCTCTCCGGGACGAGGTTCAAGAGGCGCAACGTCGCGCCTCCCCCCCACCACTCGACGAGCGACGCGGATCCCGGGTCGACGCCCAGCTTGTGCAGGTCGGCGAGCGGCATCCCGAGGACGTCGAGCAACAGGAGCCGGATCGGCCCCCCGTGCGCGACGAGCGCGGCCACCTCCCCCTCCGTCTGCGCCCGAAGCGTGGCGAGCCCCGCGCGGACGCGCCGGGCGAGGTCTGCGAGCCGCTCGCCACCGGGGGCCGCCGCCTCGGCCGGCCGCTCGACGAAGGCCGTGAAGGCCTGCCGGTCGAGCGCCTCGCATTCGCTCGCGCTCAGTCCGTCGAAGCGCCCGAAGTCCAGCTCGCGGAACGCCGGGCTCACGCGCGGCGACGCGGCGAACGCGAGCTCCGCCGTCTCCCGCGCGCGCAGCAGGTCGCTCGACCAGACGGGAATCCCGCGCGGCAGCAGGGAGGCGAGCGCGCGCGCCTGCTCCCGCCCCCGCTCGGAGAGCGGCGGATCGGCGTGCCCGCAGTAGCGCCGCTCGGCCGTCAGGGCCGTCTCGCCGTGGCGGACCAGCCAGAGCCTCATCACGCCGCCGCCTCCGTCCAGCTCTCCTCTCGAACGACCTCGCCGAGCGAGAGGCGGCTCGACCAGCCCGCCTCCTCCAGCATCGGCGTCCTCCGGAACGCGACCGGGTGGCCGACGCAGAGGTACGCCACCGGCTCGACGCCCGCCGGCAGAGCGAGCTCCGAGCGCAGCACCGCTGGCTCGACGATGCTGACCCAGCCGACGCCGATGCCCTCGACGCGGGCGGCGAGCCAGAGATTCTCGACCGCGCAGTAGGCGCTCCCACGCAAGGTGTCGGGCTGCACCGAGGTGCCGAGGACGGCCTCGCCTCGCTCGCGCAGGTCGACCACGACGCACACGTTCAGCGGCGCGTCGACGATGCCCTCCAGCTTGAGCGAGAGGTACGCCTCGCGCCGCGCGGGCGCGAAGCGCTCTGACTCGACCTCCCGGCAGCGCAAGAAGCTCGCCCGAATGCGCTGGCGCCGGGCGAGGTCGCGGACCAGGATGAATCGCCAGGGCTGCGAATGGCCGACGCTCGGGGCCCGGTGCGCGGCGCCGAGGATGCGGTCGAGCGTGGCCGCGTCGACGTCGAGGCCGGCGCGGAAGTGGCGCACGTCGCGCCGGAGCGCGACCGCGTCGTAGAGGGCGCGGCGGTCGGCCTCGGGGAAGGCCTCCGCCGCCTCCGGCGTCAGCCAGGGCTCCCCCATCATCGCGCCACCCCGGCGAGCCCGTCGACGTGAGCCATGTCCAGCGCGCTCTCGAAATGGTCTGCCAGCGCCTCGTAGGGGTCGGCCCCCGCGGCCGCCTGGCGGCCCGCGCCGAGCGAGAAGAGCAGCGCCGCGCGGAGGGCCTCGTTCTCGAACAGCCCGTGAACGAGCGTCCCCGCCACCGGCGCGTCCCGGGCAACGGCCCCCTCGGCCTCGGCGCAGCTTCGCCCGCCCCGGCGGACGACGGTCCCGAAGGGCCGCGCCCCCGCCGCGACCTCGACCCGGCCGCAGTGGATCTCGTAACCATGAAGCCGCGCGCCGCCCGCGGCCGCGAGCAACGGGAGCCCCTCCCCGAGCCGCAGCTCCACCGGCGAGGTCACCTTCTCGCGCCCGAAGCGCGTGACCACGGGCAACAGCCCGAGCCCCGGCGCGTCGGCCTCGCGCGACTCGACCCCCTCCGGGTCGAGGATCCGCTCGCCGAGCATCTGGAAGCCGCCGCAGATGCCGAAGAGCGGCCCTCCCAGGGCGACGTGGCGCATGATCTCGCCCGCGAACCCGCTCCGCCGCAGCCAGGCGAGGTCGCTCGCGGTGCACTTCGTCCCCGGCAGCACCACGAGCGAGGCGCCCCGCAGCGCCTCCGGCCGGTCGACCCACTCGACCTCCACCCCCGGCTCGCGCGCCAGCGGCTCCAGCTCGTCGAAGTTCGAGAGCCGCGGCAGGCGCACCACCGCGAGGCGCACCCCGCCCCCGCCACGCGAGCGCACGTCCAGGGAGTCCTCGCTCGCAATCCCGGTGTCGCCCATGTGGGGCACCACCCCCGCCACTCGGATCCCGCAGCGTCGTTCGAGGAACTGCACGCCCCCCTCGAACAGCCGCGGATCCCCGCGGAACTTGTTCACGACCAGCGCCCGGACCCGCGCGCGCTCCCCGGGCTCGAGCAGCTCGAGCGTCCCGACGATCGCGGCCAGCGCCCCTCCCCGTTCGATGTCGGTGACGAGGACCACCGGCGCGTCGGCGCGCTCCGCGACCCACATGTTCACGAGGTCCCGGTCCTTCAGGTTCACCTCGGCCGGGCTGCCGGCGCCCTCGATGACGACGAGATCGAAGTCGCTGCGCAGCCGATCGAGCGCGCCCCCCACGACCTCGCGCAGATCGAGCTTTTTTTCGTGGTAGTCGCCGAAGTGCATGCTGCCGACCGCCCGGCCCATCACGATGACCTGGGAGCGCGCGCTGGTCTCGGGCTTGAGCAGGATGGGGTTCATCTCGGCGCGCGGCGCGACGCGAGCGGCCTCCGCCTGCGCGAGCTGGGCCCGGCCGATCTCGGCGCCGTCGGCCGTGACCCCCGAGTTGAGCGCCATGTTCTGGGCCTTGAAGGGCGCGACCTTCAGGCCGCGCCTCGCGTAGATCCGGCAGAGCGCCGTCACGAGCAGGCTCTTGCCCACGCTCGAGGCGGTGCCCTGCACCATCAACGTCCGACCCGTCATGCCGCCTCCATCGATTGCTCCCAGGCGCGCCCGAGGATCGCCTGCTCCGGCTCCGGGCGCACGCCCACCCGGACGTGCCCCGGCAGGCCGAAGCTCGTGCAGTCCCGCACCCGGACCCCACGCGCGAAGAGCGCCTGCGCGAAGGGCCGGGCGGACCGGACGCGGCAGAGCACGAAGGGCCCTCCCGACGCCTCGATGCGCGCACCCGCGGCCGAGAGCCGCGCTAAGAGGGCTTCGCGCAGCCGGGCGACCTCGGCCCGGCCGGCGGCCAGCGCGTCACCCTCGCCGAGCGCCGCGATGGCCGCGGCGCTCGCGGGGGCGGAGACGTTCCAGGGCGGCAGCGCGCGGCGCACCGCCTCGGCGATCGGGGCCGCGGCGAGGAGGTATCCGGCCCGGAGGCCCGGGAGCGCGAAGACCTTGGTGAGCGAGCGCAGCAGCGCGACGTTCCCCGCGGGTGCCAAGGGCGAGAGGCCATCGAACATCGGCAGGTACGCCTCGTCGACGACCACGAGCGCGCCCGGCAGGGACGAGGCGAGTCCCGCGACGACCGCCCCGTCGAGGGCGCTGAGGCAGGGGCTGCTCGGGCGGCAGACGAAGACCAGGGACGGCGAGGCGCGCCGCGCGGCGGCGAGGATCTCCTCCGGCGCCCAGGGGGGCAGCAGGCAGCAGAGCTCGGTGACCTCCGCGCCGCTCGCGCGCGCCGCCTGCGCGTACTCGCCG
The DNA here is from genome assembly GCA_021783235.1 of Myxococcales bacterium. Taxonomy (GTDB): domain Bacteria; phylum Myxococcota; class Myxococcia; order Myxococcales; family JAKAPL01; genus JAJXUD01. Next base: position 5,410 of record JAJXUD010000035.1, read on the forward strand.
AACGCGGGGCCCAGCACCACGACCGAGCGGCCCACTCCCCCGAACGCGCGAGCGGCCGCCCAGATGAGCTCGGTCGATCCGGCGCCCGCGGCGACCTCCTCCGGCGTCAGCCCGTGGGCGCGCGCGACGCGCTCGCGGAGGGGAAGCGCCGTCGGGTGCGGATAGCGCGTGACGTCGGCGGCGTGCAGCGCCGCGAGCACCGCCGGGGGCGGCGCGAGCGGCGAGACGCCGGTCGAGAAGTCGAGCAACCCCGGCGGCGCGTCACCGCCGTGGGGCACGGGGGCGAGATCGCGCAGCTCAGGCCTCGGCGAAGGGTGCATGGAGGACTCCCAGCCACGCGAGGGCGATCGCGGCCGCGATCGCGCAGGTCACCCAGAGCAGCGCCACCGCGCGGCCGACCTCGGCGCCGCCCGGCTCGACGCCGCGGCCGAGCCGATAGTGGCCCACCTTCTCGAGCCGGACGCCGAGCGCGCCCGCCATCGCCGCCATGGGCCGACCGGCGTTCGGGCTCTCCGTGAGCGCGCCGTCGCGCCACCAGCCGCGCAGCGCGCCACGCCCCGAGGCGCGGCAGAGCCAGGCCGCGGGCACGAGGAGCGCGGCGGTGAGCCGGGCGGGCGCGAGGTTCGCGAGGTCGTCGAGCCGGGCGCCCGCCTTGCCGAGCCACTCGGTGTCGCCGCCCCGGTAGCCGACGAGCGCGTCGAGCGTGTTCGCGGCCCGATAGGCCAGCGCTCCGGGCAGCCCGAACAGCACGAAGTAGAAGAGCGGCGCGACGAAGGAGTCGGAGGCATTCTCGGCGACGGACTCGACCGCCGCGGCCGCGAGGAGGGGCGCGCCGAGCCGCGAGGTGTCCCGCGACACGAGGCTGCGCAGCCCGCTTCGAGCGCCTTCGAGATCGCCGCGCGCGAGCGCCTCCCCCACGGCGAGCGCGGCCTCGGCGAGGGCCCGCACGGCGAAGCCGCACTTGAGCAGGTAGATCTCGACGCCGAGGCGCACAAGGGGCCAGGGCGCGAGCGCGTGCAGGAGGAGCCACGCGCCCCCCCCGAAGAGGAGCGGGCCCGAACCGGCCATGAGCAGGCCCCAGGCGAAGGCGCCCGAGCGCGAGACCGGCGCGAGCCGGCGCAGCGCGCGCTGGAGGCGCCCCATCCAGACGACCGGGTGGAGGGCCACCGGCGGCTCGCCGATCGCGAGGTCGACGGCGAGCGCACCCAGGAGGACGACCGCCGCGTGGACGCCCGGACTCATGGCGCGTCTCCCCCAGAGAGCGCGCTCGGCTTCAGGCGGAGGATGAGCCCCATCGTCCCGAGGTAGACCTCGTCGGCCGCCGCGGCGACGAGCTGGTTGGCGCGTCCGGCCAGGTCGCGAAACGCGCGCCCCAGCGGAGTCTCGGGCACGACGCCCATGCCCACCTCGTTCGTCACGATCCAGGTCGTCGCGCGCGCTGCGCGCGCCGCGCCGATCAGCCGCTCGACCTCCGCGAGGATCGAGGGCGCGGGGCGGCCCGCGAGCAGCAGGTTCGAGATCCAGAGCGTGAGGCAGTCGACGACGATCGCGGCCGCGCCGGAGCTCGCGACGCTCGAGCAGACGTCGAGCGGCTCCTCGAGCGTCGTGAACGCGTCGCCCCGCTCCGCGCGATGCCGCGCGGCTCGCTCCCGCATCTCGTCGTCGAGCGCCTCCGCGGTCGCGATGAAGACCCGCGGGCCCAAGACGCGCCGCTGGGCAGCCTCGAGCGCGAAGCGGCTCTTCCCGGAGCGCGCCCCGCCCCCCACGACCACGAGGCGCCCGCTCACCGCCGCCCCTCCCGCTCCGAGAGCCACCGCCGCGCCCCGCGCCCGGTGGCCTCGCGCACCGCCGCGCCGATCGCCGCCCCGAGCGCCGTGTGCTTGCCGGCGTAGCGAGCGCCTCCGGGCCCCTCTGGCGCCACGACCACGATGCAGTCGGTCCCGGTTCCGGTGGCGGGGCGGAGCGAGCGGCTGCTGCGCACGCGCAGCTCCATCAGCGCCGCGGTCCGCGCCTCGCTCGCGAGCGCCACGGCCTCCACGAGCGCGCCCTCGGAGAGCGGACGGGCGAGCTGCACGAGCAGGTTGATGGTGCCGACGCGCCGGCCCACCGGTGGGTCCCCGGCGGCGAGCGCGTTGCCGAGCCCCACGGTCGCGACGCAGCGCGCCCGCTCCCGCCCGTCGCCCAGCACCACGTCGGAGAAGGTCGAGAGGTCGCGCGCGGTGAGAAGACCGACCGCGCCGTCGAGCCCCTCCGCCGCGAGCGCCCCCCGCAGGAGCGCCTCGGGGTCGACGTCCGGCCCCAGCTCGGCGTCGTCGACCTGCCGCCAGACGACGGCGTTCGCTCTGCCCCGCCCTCCACCGACGACCGCCCAGGAGAGCGTCGCGTGCGGGCGGGTGAAGCGCACCACCATGAGGCGGCCTCCCGCGCGCAGCTCGGGGCCGGCGGCATCGGCGAGCGCGAGCGCCCTCACGAACCAGCCCCGAAGCGGACGCACGCGGCGACGAGCCCCTCGGCGATCCGGGGATTCGAGGCCCAGTGCGCATGCACGTAAGACGCCAGCACGCTCCCCCCGCCGTATCCCTCGGCCTGCACCTCCCCGCCGCGCCGCTTGCGCACGCGGTAGGAGAGCTCGACCTCCGGCGCGCCCTCGAGGCGCGAGTACCTGAACTGATGCCCGCGAAAGCGCAGTCCCGCCTCGCCGAGAATCGATCGACGAGTGGTCTCGACCTCGACGTACCCGAGCGCCTGGAGCCTCTCTGCCATCGCCGCGACGCCGGGCAGCAGCCCGACCATCGGGTGCTCGCGGCCGTCGAGCGTGCGGATGGCCTGCGCGAGAAACATGAGCCCCCCGCACTCCGCGTAGACGGGGCCGCCCTTCGAGGCGAAGTCGCGGATGGAGGCGCCGAGCGCGCCGTTGCGCGACAGCGGCGCCGCGAAGAGCTCCGGGTAGCCGCCCCCCACGTAGAGGCCATGCGTCTCCTCCGGCAGCGCCGACGCCGAGAGCGGCGAGAACGGGACGAGCTCCGCCCCCAGCGCCTCCAGCCGTCGCAGGTTGTCCGGGTAGTAGAAGTGAAACGCCTCGTCGCGCGCGATCGCGATGCGGCAGCGGCGAGCGCTCGCCCCTGCGTTGCCCTCGACATCGATGGGGAGACTCGGCGCGCTCCGCGCGAGCTCGACGATCGCGTCGAGGTCGAACCACTCGGTGGCGACCGCTCCCCAGGCCCGCAACCGATCATCGGGAACGACGCTCGCCTCCGCGGTGACGAGCCCGAGGTGCCGCTCCGGGAAGGCGAGCTCGCCCTCCTCCGGCAATCCGCCCAGCACGGTCACCGCGCCGCGCGAGGCGCGCCCGAGGAGCTCGAGGTGCGATCGGCTGCCGACGCGATTGGCGATCGCGCCGGCCACCCGCAGCTCGGGGTCGAAGCGGGCGAGCCCGAGCACGAGTGGCGCGAACGTGCGCGCCATCCCCGAGGCGTCGATCACGAGCACGACCGGCGCGCCGAGCCACTTCGCGATCTGCGCCGTCGAGCCCTCGTCCGAGTCGGGCGAGGCGCCGTCGAAGAGCCCCATGACGCCCTCGACGATGGCGAGGTCGGCGCCCTCGGCCGCTCGCGCGAACGTCTCGCGCACCGCGTCCCGTCCCATCATCCAGCCGTCGAGGTTCTGCGACGGCATCCCGGTCGCTCGCGCGTGGTAGGTCGGGTCCAGGAAATCGGGCCCGCACTTGAAGGCGGCGACCTCGAGTCCTCGCGCGCGGAAGGCCTCGGCGAGCGCGACCACCGCGGTGGTCTTGCCCGCCCCGCTGGAGGCGCCGGCCACGACCAGCCGGGGGACGTCGATCGCCCGCGCCATCAGAAGTCCAACCCCGCTTGAGCCGGCACGCCCCGTTCGAACGCGTGCTTGACCGGCCTCATCTCGGTCACGACGTCGGCCGCCTCGACCAACGCCGCCGGCGCGTTGCGGCCCGTGAGGATGACGTGGACGTGCGCGGGGCGCGAGCGGAGCGCCGCGAGCACGTCGTCGAGCTCGATGAAGCCGTAGTTCACCGCGTAGGTAATCTCGTCGAGGACGACGAGCCCGCTCTCCCCTTCGCCGATCAGCCGCTTGCCCTCCGCCCAAGCCCCGCGGGCCGCCCGCTGGTCGCGCGACAGGTCGTCGCTCTCCCAGGTGAAGCCGAGCCCCATCACGTGGAAGCTGAGCCCGTCGACCCGCTCCGCGAAGAGCCGCTCGCCCGTCTTCCACCTGCCCTTGATGAACTGCACCACCGCGACGCGCAACCCGCGGCCGAGCGCGCGGAAGACCGCGCCCAGCGCCGCCGTGGTCTTACCCTTGCCGTCGCCGGTGTAGACCACGACGAGGCCCTGGCGCTTGCGCTCCTCGGTCATGGGTCGGACGCCATGCGTGACTTCGCCCACCAGTCGATCTGCTCCCGCATCCGCACCACCTCACCGACCACCACGAGCGCCGGCGGACCGCTCGGGGCGAGCGGTGGCATCTTCTCCGCGAGGTCGCCGAGAGTCCCGACGACCACCCTCTGCGCGAGCGTCGTGCCCGCCACGATCGCCGCCGCCGGCGTCTCGGCCGAGCGGCCGCTCGCGACGATCCGCGCGAGGCTCTCGGCGAGGCTTCGCGAGGCCATGTACAGGACCAGGGTGGACGCGCCGACGGCGAGGCGCGTCCAGTCGGTCCGGCTCGTGGGCTTCAGGAGATCGTGGCCCGAGGCGAAGACCACGTTGGACGCGTGCTCGCGGTGGGTGAGCGGGATCCCGGCGTAGGCACAGGCCCCGAGCGCCGCGGTCACCCCCGGCACGACCTCGAACGGAACGCCGGCGGCGATCAGCTCCTCCGCCTCCTCCGCGCCGCGGCCGAACAGGAAGGGATCCCCCTGCTTGAGCCGCACCACGTGGCGTCCCGCCTTGGCCCGGCCCAGCACGGCCGGGTGAAGTCTGTGGCTCCGGCTCCCGTCCCCGACCCGATGGCCCACCGCGATGAGCTCGGCCCCGGGGCGAACGCGCGCGAGGATCGCGGGCGCGACGAGCGCGTCGTGGGCCACGACCTCCGCCTGCGCGAGCAGCTCGGCCGCTCGCAGGGTGAGCAGCGCCGGATCTCCCGGCCCGGCGCCCACGAGCGAGACGAAGCCGCCGCCCGGGCGCGCCCGCCTGGCCCTCAGCGTCTCGAGGCAGAAGTCGACGCGGGCGCCGAGATCGATCGCCTCGCGCGGCACGTGCACCGTCGGCGCGCCGCTTCGAGCGAGCAGCGCCTCGAGCACGAGCTGGTATCTCTCCTCGGCCTCGTGGTCGTCGCCCCGGACGCCGTCGCGCTCGTAGGGAATGACGCCCCACGGCAGGACGAAGATGGCGTCGTATCGGAGCGCGTCGGCCTCGGCCTCCGCGCGGGTGGCGCTCGCCGCCGCCGCGCAGCCATGGTGGACGGCGTAGGCGGCGAAGTCGAGGGCGCAGTTGTCGGCGACGAACCCCTCCCGCCGCTCCCGGTCGCGCCGCACGGCGTAGAGAGCCGCCAGAGTCCTCGCGCCGGCCTCGGAGGGCAGCGCGCGAAGCGCTTCACCGCCCCGCGAGCGGTAGGCGCGCATCTCCTCTGGCACGAGCGCGAGTCCCAGCCGCTCGGAGAGCGCCCGCGCGAGCGTCGTCTTGCCGACGCCGGCCGACCCGGTCACGGCGATGCGCAGGTCAGAGCGCACGATCGCTGCCCCGGCGGAAACGGTGCGTGAAGCTCGGGTCGTAGAGCCGCGAGTTGGCGAAGTCCCTGGAGGTGAGGACCCGGCCCACGAGGATCATCGCCTGTGAAGCGATGCGCGCCTCCCGCACCCGCCCCTCGATGTCGGCGAGGGTGCCCCACACGATCGCCTGGTCGGGGCAGGTCGCCTTGTGAACCACCACCACGGGGCAGTCCCCGCCGTAGTGAGGCGTGAGCGCCGCGGTGACGTCGCGCAGCAGCGTGATGGAGAGGAAGAAGGCCATCGTCGCCCGGTGGCGCGCCAGATCCTCGAGCTTCTCGCCCTCGGGCATGAGCGTGCGTCCTTCGGCGCGCGTGACGATGACCGTCTGCGAGAGCTCGGGGAGCGTCAGCTCCTTTCCAATCACCGCGGCGGCCGCGGTGAACGACGAGACGCCCGGGACGACCTCGCAGGCGACGCCCAGCTCCTCGAGCCGGCGAAGCTGCTCCGCCGTCGAGCCGAAGATCGACGGGTCGCCGGTGTGCACCCGAGCCACGTCGTGTTCGTGGGCCCGCGCCTCCAGGCAGACCTCGACGATCTCGTCGAGCGTCATGCCCGAGCTGTCGAGGAGCTTCGCGTCGGGCCGGGCCCGCGCCACGACCTCCCTGGGGACGAGCGAGCCGGTGTAGACCACCACCGGACAGCGCTCGATGAGCCTCGCGCCTCGCACGGTGATGAGCTCGGGATCGCCTGGCCCCGCGCCGATGATGTAGACCTTCATCCGTTCCTCACGAGCATCTCGGGACGTTGTCGCGCACGCTGGCCCAGACCGGCGCCGGGAGCCGTCCGAGCCAGGAAGCGACCCTGGCTCTCCGCGAGCAGCGAGCCGGCGAGCCTACCCACGCGTGCCATTCCGGCCCTCCCGCTCCTCGTCGAGGGCACCCTCCACCACGAGGGAACGGCCCGGCCGCTGGCCCACCCGCGCCTCGCCATCGGCGAGGCCGTATTTGTTCGCATAACCTCGAGCCGTCACCATGTAGCCCTCGAAGACGGAGCTGCTCGAGCTGCCGACGAGCACCGTCGTCAACATTCCGATCTCGTAGTCCAAGAAGCCATCGAGCGTGGAGAGGACGACGCGTTCGCCCTCGCGGTACGCGCTCTTCACCAGCGCCACCGGCGTCTCGCCCGCGCGATGCCGGCGGATGATCCGCTGCGCCTCGACGATCTGCCGGGTGCGCCGCCCGCTCGCCGGGTTGTAGAGGCCGATGACGAAGTCGGCCGAGGCGGCTGCCTCGAGGCGCCTCTCGATCACCGGCCACGGAGTGAGGAGATCGGAGAGCGAGATCGAGCAGTGGTCGTGGACGAGCGGCGCCCCGACCCGCGCCGCGCAGGAGTTGAGCGCGGTCATCCCGGGAACGATCTCGAGCCGCGGGGCGTCGCCCCGTTTCCAGCCGAGCTCGCGCAGCACCTCGAAGACGAGACCCGCCATCCCGTACACGCCCGCGTCGCCCGACGAGACGACGGCCACTCTCGCCCCGGCCCGCGCGCGCTCCACCGCGGCGCGCGCCCGCCCGATCTCCTCGGTCATGCCGGTCTGCACGACCTCCTTGCCGGCGAGAAGGTGGCGGACCAGCGCGATGTACGTGCGGTAGCCGACCACGAGGTCGGCCTTCTCGATCGCCTCGATCGCCGCGGGCGTCGCGTGCGCCGCCGCCCCCGGCCCGATGCCCACCACGGAGAGAACTCCCTCTTTCACGACCTCGCCTCCTTGCGCGGCAAGTGCGGAACGCGCGCCACCGCGAAGGTCATCGATCGACCGGCGCCGGGCTCCGTGTAGACCTGCTTCGCCACGATCAGCGTCTGCGCCTTCGCGGCGAGCAGCGCCGCGGGCTCGGCCACGCCGCATGTCCCGACGTGCCGCTTCACGACCTCGGATGGCGTCGGAACCTCGACCGCGTCGAGCTCGGCGGCGCCGTAGGTCACGAGGGCCCAGCCGCGCTGCGCGCACAGCTCCCGGATGGCCGGCTCCTCGGCCTTGATGTCGGCCGTCGCCACCGCCTTGACCGACCGCGGAGAGAGCCCATGTTTCGCGAGGAGGGTCGCGACGCCGCGCTCGACGAGATCGGCGGGCGTCTGCTTGTCGCAACCGATTCCGAGTACGAGGCTCTTCGGCCGGTAGACGACGGCGTTCTCGAGACAGCCGGGCTGGGTGGCGGCCAGATCCCGATCCGAGGCGATGAGGAGAATTTCCCACGCCGCTGGGTCGACACCCTGAAGCGAGGTGGCGTACCGAATCCCCGGCGGGAGCGGCCGCGCCTCCGGCCAGAACGACGGCTCCCCGCACTCCTGGACGAAGAGCACCGGCCCCTCGCTCACGACGGCTGCGCAGCCGCGGGTGACGTTTCGGTCCGGGTCGTCGAGCGTCCAGCCGAGCTCCCGGCCGAGGATGTCCACCGCGAAGGTGCCCCGCACGTCGGACGCGGTCGTGACCACGCTCTGGGCCCCCAGAAGGCCCGCCACCCGGTCGGTGAGCTCGTTTCCACGGCCGACGTGTCCGGAGAGGACGCAGACGGCGAAGCGCGCCGTGTCGTCCACGCAGACGACGGCCGGGTCGGTCTTCTTGTCCTCGATGAGCGGCGTGATCATTCGCACCACCGCGCCGACGCTGACGACGAAGACGTGGCCGTCGTACGCGGCGAAGGTCCGCTTCAGCGTGGGCCCCATCGGCAGCGGCATCGGCAGGGACCCCGCGGGCGCTCTCCCGCTGAGCTTCTCCGAGACGTAGAGCTCGGCGCCGGGAACGCCCGCGCGCAGCCGCTCGGCGACGCCGAGGCCGTGCGCGGTGATGGCGTAGAGCGCGAGAGGCTTGCGACCGCTCACCGGCCGGCTCCCTTCAGGGCCCCGCTTCGCTCCTTCTTCGCGATCACCACCATCGAGAAGTAGTCGCACCGCTCGCCGCCGATGCTGCGCAGGTCGCGCACCACCTTCTCCTCGCCGGTCGTCGCCTTCGACACGTACACCGCCCTGTCGAGGAGCCCTTCCTGCTCCAGCGCCGCGATGACCTGCGGCATCACCGAGCCGACCTTCATGAGGAGCACGGTGTCGAACTCACGCAGCACCCGCGTCAGGTCGTCGACGCCATAGGTGGCGGGAAGGAGCGCGACCCGCTCCAGGCCATCGGCGATGGGCACGCGCGCGGCCGCCGGAACCGCGGTGAGGGACGAGACGCCCGGCACCACCTCGATCTCCACCGCCGGCCAACGCCGTGGAGCCTCGTCCATGAGGTAGATGAACGTCGAATAGACGAAGGGATCGCCCTCGGTCACGAAGGCGACGCGCTTCCCGGCCAAGAGATGCGGGCCGAGCGCCTCGAAGATCCGCTCCCACGCGGGGCGCAGCCGCTCCGGCTCCTTCGTCATCGGGAACGTCAAGAAGATCCGCTCCTGCCCCGCGACCTCGCCGACGTTGTCCCTGGCGATGCGCCACGCCAACGACTCGTCCCGCTCCGAGCGGCGCGGGATCGCGATGACATCGGCGCGGCGAAGCACGTCGACGGCGCGAAGCGTCATGAGATCGGGCGCTCCCGGCCCCACGCCGACGCCGATGAGGGTGCCCCGCTTCATCGCCGCTCCTCCGCGGCCGCGGGCTTCGTCGCGGCGAAGATGTGGATGGGATTCTGGGCCTCGTACCGCAGGTAGCTCGCGAGCGGCTCGCCGCGCGCGACGCTCAGCAAGGTGACCTCGGGCTGGATGCCGTGCCGCTTGAACGCGGCGTGGCCCTCCGCCACGTTCTCGAAGGTGACCGCGTTCACGACCAGCCGGCCACCCTCGCGCAGCCGCTCGAACGCCGCGTCGACGATCTCCTGCATCGCTCCCTTGCTGCCGCCGATGAAGACCGCGTCGGGCTCCGGGAGGCCCACGAGCGCCTCGGGGGCGAGGCCGGCGATCACGGTGACGTTGTCCGCACCGAGTCCCCGCGCGTTCTCGCGGCAGATCTCGACGCCCTCGGGGTCCACCTCCACGAGGAATGCCTGCCCCTCGTACGCGAGGAGCGCCGCCTCGATCCCGACCGAGCCCGAGCCGGCGCCGATGTCCCAGACGACGCTGTCGGCGCGCAGCCGCAGCGACGCGAGCGACAGCAGCCGCGCCTCGCGCTTGGTGATGAGGCCTCTCTTCGGCATTCGCTTCGCGAACGCGTCCTCGTGGAGGAACCCGATCGCGGGTGGCGGACGCCACCGCGGATCGTCCCGCAACAGGATGAGCACGTTGAGCGGCCCCACGTCCTCGCAGCGCGCGAGCGCCTCGAGGGTGAACCGGCGCACACGCTCGCCCTCGCCGCAGAGGCTCTCGCAGACGTGCGCGGTCCACCCACCCTCGCCGCTCTCGAGCAGGTAGCGGGCGAGCGCCGGCGGGGCGTTCTCGCCATCGGTCAGGATCGCCGCCTTCGAGGCTCGCCGCAGGCGCGCGAGGAGGCCCTGTCGCGGGCGGCCGTGCAGGGAGATCAGCTCGGCGTCGTCCCACTTCACACCCAGCCGAGCGAACGCCTCCTGCACACTCGACGGGTGAGGGATGAACGCGACGTGCGCGGCCCCGACCTTCGCCGCGACGAGGGCGCCCACGCCGAAGAAGAGAGGGTCGCCCGAGGCCAGCACGCAGACGTTCCGTTCCGCCGCGAGCTGTTCGACCGTCTCCAGCGCGGCCGCGATCCCGCCGCCCGCGAGCGAGACTCGTTCGCCCTGGAACTGCGGGAAGAACGCGAGGTGGCGCTCGCCTCCGACGAGCAGCTGCGCCTCCGCGACCGCGTTCACGGCGCGCGCCGAGAGCCCGACGCAGCCGTCGTCGCCCACGCCGATCACCGTCACGGCCTTCACGACGTCGCCTCCGTGGAGAGGAGGAGCAGCGCGTGGAGGATCGCGACCGCGATGGTGCTGCCGCCCTTTCGGCCGCGCGCCACGATGCAGGGCGTCGGCAGCCCGAGCAGCGCCTCCTTCGACTCCGCCGCGGAGACGAAGCCGACGGGCACGCCGACGATGAGCGCCGGCCGCGCGGCCTCCTCCCGAACCAGCCGCGCAACCTCGAGGAGCGCCGTCGGGGCGTTCCCGACCGCCACGATGGCGCCATCGAGGAGTCCTTCCCGGGCCGCCTTGCGCATCGACTCGATGGCCCGGGTCGAGCCATTGCGCCGCGCCTCGCCGATCACGTCGGCGTCAGAGATGAAGCAATGGGTCTTGCAGCCGTAGCTCTCGAGCCGCTCCTCGTTGAGGCCCGCGAGGATCATCTTGACGTCGGCGATGACGTGGCAGCCGCCGCGGAGCGCCGAGACGCCCGCGCCGACCGCGTCCGGTGACAGCCGCATGAGATCCTTGAACTGGAAGTCCGCGGTCGCGTGGATGACGCGCCGGACGACCTGCCACGCGGGAGGCGAGAACTCGTGGGCGCCGGCCTCGGCGTCGATGATGGCGAAGCTGCCGTCCTCGATGCTGCGACCGAGCTCGGTCATCTGGCGCATGTCGTTCGGGGTTCGCTCCATGTTGTCCTCTCCTGCGCCGGGGCCCAGTGGCCGATCAGCGCTCCGTTGAAGTCGACGAGCCAGGCGCGCAGCTCGACCGCTCCGCCCACGTGCGCCGAGAGCTTCTCGACCACCTCTCGACAGATCCGGGTCGCGATCCCCGGACAACCCCTCGCGGCACAGATCTCGAGCACGTGGCGCGCGGTATTGGCGGAATGGATCTCCGCCTGGACCTCGTCGGACGCGCCCTCCTCGGCGGCCAGGCGTGCCAGGAGCTCCATGTTCACCTCGGATCCCGCGGCGTGGGTCTGCATGCGGCCGTCCGCCATCTTGGAGAGCTTGCCGATCATCCCGGCCACGTGAACCAGCGGCACCTGCTGCTTCCCCGCGTAGCGCAGCGATACCCCGATGAAGTCCCCCACCTGGATGAACGCCTCCTCGTCCAGGTGCGGCAGCAGCTTCATCGCGTACTGCTCGCTCTTGCCGCCGGTGGTGAAGACGAGCTCCGCGTGGCCGCGCGCGCGAGCGACGTCGATCTGCTGGATGACGCTCGCGCGCCAGGCCGACGTCGAGAACGGCTGCACGATGCCGGTGGTGCCGAGGATGGAGATGCCCCCGACGATGCCCAGCCGGCCGTTGAGGGTCTCCTTCGCCATCTCCTCGCCGCCCGGGACCGAGAGTCGCACCCGCGCGCCGCGCCGTTCTCCGATCTCCTCGCGCACCATCTCCGCGATGTTCCGCCGCGGCACCGGGTTCACCGCCGGCCCCCCCACCTCCAGGCCGAGACCGGGCCGGGTGACGCGGCCCACCCCGCTACCACCCTCGATCCGGATGTCGTGGTCACCCTCGAGCCACACCTCGGCCGTGATCTCGGCGCCGTGGGTGCAATCCGGGTCGTCGCCCGCGTCCTTGACCACGCTGCAGATCGCGCCGAGGCCCGTTCGCTCGCAGCGCCGCAACACGAACGAGACCCGCCGGCCGTTCGGGAGCGTCGTGTCGATCTCCCGCAGCGGCGCGCCGACGACGAGCAGACGCGCGGCCGCCTTGGCCGCCGCGGCCGCGCAGGCGCCGGTGGTGAAGCCGCTGCGCAGTGGCTTCTCCCCCGCGCTGGCCGTGCTCCCCTTCACCGAGCGTCCTCCGCGCCGCCGCTCGCCGCCGGCTCGCCCCCGGCGGCGTCGGTTCGATGCTCGCAGCTGTCGCAGGGCAGCCGATGGACTTCATCGAAGGCCTGGGCGGCGCGCTCCTCGACGAGCTGGAACAGCCGCTCGTGCGACCCGAGCGGCTGCGCGAGCGCCACCTCGATCGACGGGTGCGCCGCGCGAAAGTGTGCCACCTGTGACTCGATTCTGGCCGTGAGCTCGCCCTCGAAGAGGAAGTAGGGCAGCACGATCACGCGCTCCGGAGCCGTCCGCGCGACCCATTCCAGCGACTCGGGAAGGCGCGGCTGGGTGATCCCGACGAAGCAGGGGACGACCCCCTCGAAGCCACGCTCCTCGGCGATCAGCCGGGCCATCTTGCAGAGGTCCCCGTTGGCGTCCGGGTCGGAGGAGCCTCGCCCGACCACGACGAGGACGGTCCGCGAGCGCGCCGTAGCCGCGCCCAGGCAAGCCGCGAGCCGGTCGGAGGCCGCCGCGGTCATGTGCGGGTGGACGCCGAGCGCGAGCGAGGCGCCGAGGGCCACTCCTGGAAACTCGCGGCGTGCGGACGCGACGGCGCGCGCGACGTCGTCCTTCACGTGTCCCGCGGCGAAGAGGAAGAGCGGCACCACCGAGACCTGCTCGCACCGGCCGGCGAGCTCGCGCAGCGGCGTTTCGAAGAGGGGCGCGGCGAGTTCGATGTAGCCGTGCCTGACCTCGAGGCCACCGCGCGTGGCGGCGAAACGGGCGACCAGCCTCTCGAACTCCAGGTTGGCCCGTGCGTCGCGACTGCCGTGTCCGACGATCAATGTGGCGCGGTCCACCGCCATCAGGCCCCCGAGTCGCTCACGCCGGCCGACTCGAACGTCGCCATCTCGCGAAGGACCCGCAGCGATGCCTCGACCAGGCCCATCGCCAGCGCGGCACCCGTGCCCTCGCCGAGCCGCATCTCGAGATCGAACAACGGCCGCGCACCGATCGCCTCGAGGACCAATCGGTGGCCCGCCTCGACGGAGCGGTGAGAGGCGATGAATGAGCCGGCCGCGGCCGGGGCGATGCGTGCCGCGACTAGCGCCGCGGCGCTGGCGATGAAACCGTCCATCACGACCGGCACCCGACGTGCCGCTCCCCCGAGCGCGACGCCGGCGAGGCCCGCGATCTCGAAGCCGCCCAGCTTGACGAGGACATCGAGGCCGTCGGTCGGGTCGGGCCGGTTCGCTTCGAGCGCCCGCCTGACCACCCCGACCTTTCGCCGATGGGTCACCTCGTCGACGCCCGTGCCGTGGCCCGTGACCTCTTCGGGCGAGGCGCCGGTGCACGCGGCGGTGATCGCGCTCGCGGCCGTCGTGTTGGCGATTCCCATGTCGCCGAGCCCGATCAGTCCAACCCCGGCGTCGGCGAGCTCCCCCGCGACGCCGATCCCGACCTCCAGGGCCCGGAGGGTCTCCTCGAGCGTCATGGCGGGGCCGCGGGTGAAGTTCCGGGTGCCGGGGCCGACGCGCACCGAGCGGACGTCCGGGTGCGAGAGCGGCGCCTTCACGCCCATGTCCACCACGACCAGCCGGGCGCCGGCGTGGCCCGCGAGGGCGTTGATGGCGGCCCCTCCGCGCGCGAAGTTGAGCACCATCTGCGCGGTCACCTCCTGGGGAAAGGCGCTCACGCCCTCCGAAGCGACACCGTGGTCGCCCGCCATCACGACGATCGCCTTGGCCGGCAGCTCCGGGATCGTGGTTCCGCGAATGGCGCAGAACGAACAGGCGAGATCCTCGAGGCGCCCGAGGCTCCCGCGCGGCTTCGTCTTCTGGTCCAGCCGCCGCTGCACCTCGGCGTGGACCGCGGGGTCTGGAGGAGCGATGCGAGCGCACGTCGTCTGGAGCAACGTCATGAGAGCCTCCCTGCGGGTTGGAGCGAGTGGTCGAGCGGTCGAACCGAGGCTGGCGGGCCGCCGCGGGGCGCCGGTGCGCGGACCCGGGCGGCCGCGAGCGACGCCGTCTGGCCGAACACCTCGTCCGGCGGGCCGTCGGCGAGGATGCGACCCTCGCCGAGCAGGACCAGCCGGTCGGCGAAGAGGGGGACGAGGTCGACCGCGTGGGTCGCGGCGACGACGGCCACGCCCTCGGGCTCGGCCAGGTCCCGGAGCAGGTCGACGAACGCCAGCTCGCCGACTGGGTCGAGCCCGGCGGTCGGCTCGTCGAGCAGCAGCAGAGCCGGCCGCATCGCGAGGACACCGGCGAGGCAGGCGCGCTTCCGTTCGCCGAAGCTGAGCGTCTCGATTCGCCGACCACCGAGATGGGCGATCCCGGCGCAGCGGAGCGCGGCCCGCGCCCGGAGGCCGGCCTCCTCGGGCGACAACCCCTGATTCCGCGGGCCGGTGAGGACGTCCGTGAGGACGGTCGCGCCGAAGAGCTGATCGTCCGGGTTCTGGAAGACGAGGCCGGCGCCGGCCCGCACGGCCTCGGCCGCCGAGCCGCCAATGGGATGCCCGAAGACATGGACGCCACCGCGCGGTGCGGGCAAGAGACCGATGCTGGTCTTGAGAAGGGCGGTCTTTCCCGTACCGTTTCCGCCGATCACGGCCACTCGCTCACCGGGCCACACCTCGAGCTGGACATCGGTCAACGCGGCGGGGGCGTTCGGGTAGCCGAGACGCTCCAAGCCGAGTTGGAGAGCCAGCGTCGTCACCTCGAGCCCCACGAGAGCGCCGCGCTCGCCGAGATCACGGCCATCGCCGCCGCCGCGAGGACTCCGTCGGCCACGCCGGGCGGGACCGGCTCCGGCAGCCAGATCCGGCCCTGGTCTCCTCGCAGCAGCATGGCTTCGGAGGTCGCGGCGGCCTGATCGATCGCACGGCAAGCGACCGACCCCATGAGCACCCCCATCGCGGCGAGGCTCCGTCGCATCCCCTCGTATCCGAGGCGGAGCACTTGGGCCGCCCGGACGGTCTCTGCGTTCTCGCGCAGCACGTGCTGGTAGCGGCTCGCGAGCGCGACGATCTCGAGCAGGTGACGTGGCAGCCGAAGCCAGGCGAATGCGCCGAGCAGCTGATCGAGCTCCACGCGCGAGAGCAGCCACAGGCCCACGAGGCTCGCGCCCGAGATGCGGCAGAGGAGCAGCTCGGCTTGGGCCAGCGCCTCCCGCGAGAAGGTGAGCTGGTGTCCCAGGCTGATCGAGGACGGCCCTGGGGCCCCCCGTGAGACCAGGATCCGTAGAACCGCGGCGCCGACGCCGAGGACGAGCGGGTGAGCGACGCCGTGGACGAGGACGCGCGGCCGCACGCCGGAGGCGAGCAGGTGAATCGCCGCGGCGGCGGCGATCGCCAGCGACGTCGCGGGCCGCGGCGAGCCCAGGGCAACGCCGAGGGCGGAGAACGCGATCAGGAGCGCGACGCGAGCTTCGCTCCGCGCCGCGGGCCGGTCCACCTCAGCGGGCATCGTCGCGTTCCCCCGTCGGGTCCCCATCGACGGATTCGACGACGATCATGCGAAGGCAGTAGCCGAACACCGCTCCACCGAGGATGCCGGCCCACAGGAATGCGAAGAGCGCCAGATCGCCGTGGCTGGTGTCGAGGAGAGGCCGCCAGGGCGCGCGCCCGGCATCCCTCGCGATTCGCTCCACCACCGTCTCGTCCACGCCCCGCCACCCGGTGGCGGCCGGTGAGCCGGCCGACAGCAGCGCGACCACGGCCATGCCGGGGAAGGTCAAGGGAGAGCCCCGGTGAGCAGCGGGCGCGCGCCCAGCCGCGCGAGCAGTTCGGGGCGCCGCCGCGCGAGAAAGGTGACCGCGCCAGCGGAGAGGAACCCTTCGAGGATCGCGAGCGGGAGCTGGGTCGGCACGAACGCCAGCGCGACCGCGACGAACATCGCGCCGAGGGAGCGAGCGCCGTGAAAGGCCGTGGCGATCTCGAATGACGTCATCGCGTAGGTGGCCCAGTCGGCGAGCAGCCCGACCGCGAACGCGGCGCCCCAGAGCGGCGCGCCCAGCCTGCGCAACAGGCGGAAGACAAGGTGCCCCACGAACGCTCCCACGATCCCCATCGACAGCACGTTGGCGCCGAGCGTCGTGAAGCCACCGTGGGCGAGGAACGTCGCCTGGAGCAGCAACGCGACGACGGTGACGAGGATCGTCATCCACGGGCCGATGATGATGGCCGCGAAGCCGGTTCCGCACGGGTGCGAGCACGTTCCGGCGGTCGGAACGGGCACGGGCATGCACGACATGACGAAGACCGCCGCCGCGACCATGGCGACGAGAGGCTTGTGGACGGCGTTGCGGCGCGCGCGCTGGCCGAAGAGGTGGAGCGCGACCGCCACGAAGGGAATGGCGAGAGCGGTCCAGAGCGCCGCCCAGTCGAGCGGGAGGATGCCCTCCGCGAGGTGCATCGCGAGCGCCTCGCGCGGGACGAGCAGCAGGGCGAGCGCCATCAGGGCCGCGAGCCAGCGCGCCCGCTCGAGGCCGATGGCATCCGTGGTCGGGGACGGCGTCCTCATGCGAGCGTCAGCGTGGTCGCCAGGCCGTCGTCCCATCCGTCCCACAGGAACGCGTCCTCGTTGCCCTCGGCGATCTGGCGGAAGGCGTACCGCACCTGCTCCTCGTAGAGCTCGCAGAAAGCCCCAGGCCTTTCGAGCGCCCCCGCGGCCGCGTGCGCCTCCGCCGGGCAGGGCGCTCCGCAGTAGTTTCGGATCGAGCAGCTCGAGCAGGGGTCGATCCGGTCCACGGTCCGCCCCGTCACCCGCGCGAAGGCAGGGGATTCGAGCGCGCGCGCGACGCCGTCCGAGAAGAGATTGCCTCCGCAGAATTCCGGCAACCCCAGGAACTCGCTGCACGGGTAGATGTCGCCCGCGGCGGACAGCGCGAAGAAGCAGCGGCCCGCTCCACAGGGCGAGATGTCGCACATGAGGCGGCGGGCCGTCGGAGCGACGATGGCGAGCAGGGTGTTCGCGAAGTTCGCCACGACGAGCTTGCGACCGGTTTCGCGGTAGAGCTCGAGGCTGCGGTCGAGCGCCTCGATGAATCGGGGGGCGAGCTCGTGGTCGGCGGGCTTGAGCTCGCGGCCGCCTGGCTGCGTGCAGCGGACGGGGTTGAGCATGCAGGTGGGGATCTCGAGCGCGTGGAAGCGCTCCACGATGCGCGGCAACGCCTGGAGGTTCTGCGTGGTCACGGTGCAGATGACGCTGTGCGCGGGGTAGCCGCGCAGCAGCTCCAACGCACGCCGGACCTTCGCCGAGACGCCGTGGCCCGCCCAGTCTCTCCTCGTCCGGTCCGCGACTTCGTCCACGTCGCCGTCGAGCGACAGCCCGACGCTGATTCCCCGAGACGTGAGGAACTCCACCGCCGCCTCGTCCAGGAGCGTGCCGTTCGTCTGGACGGCGAAGCGGAAGTCGGAGCGGAAGGCGTCGATGGCAGCGAAGATCGCATCGCGGTTGATCATCGGCTCTGCGCCATGGAAGACGATCTGCGGCAAGGCCTCCGCCGGCAAGGTCCGCGCGAAGTGTTCCCGGAGCGCCCCGAGCGCCTCGAGGAGCTGCGACGACGACATCTCCACGCCCTTCTTGCGCGCGCCGGCGGGCAGGTAGCAGTAGCCGCAATCGAGGTTGCAGCGCTCGGTGGGGTTGAAATAGACGGCCGACGGCCGGCTCCCGAACCGCAGCATGCGCATCTCCGCGCCCATCGCCTCACGCCGCTCCCGATACCTCTGGAGCAGGCTGCCCTCGGTGGCGGCAGCGCCGAGCTCGTCCTTGCGCACGAGCGCCCAGAACGCGGTCTCGGGCTCGACCAGGGCGAGGTGCGTCGGATGCCCGATGTCGATCGGAGCGAGGGTGGGGCCGTTGCCCAGGTTGAAGTGCAGACCCCGCGAAGACGCAGCCGCGATTTCAAATGACATGACTCACCTCAGGCGGCCGCACCGAGGGCGCGACCGGTATGGGTCGAGCGACACTTTCCGCTCAGGGAGCGGGGGGAATTGAGATCAGCGAACGATCGCGGCCGCGGGGACCGCAGGGCGTTCCGCTTCGGCCTCGAGCAGGACGTAGTGCGACAGCCCCGTCCCGGCGGCGACGCCCGACTTCCGATACCCGATCACGCGGTTCGCGTCCGCGGGCCGCTTCGCCTCCGGGCTGCCGTGGCGCTGGTCCATCCGTTGCCGAGTCGGCATCATGCGCTCCTCTGGTGACAGGGAATGACTCCCTGAGTGGGGGTTCTACTTCCGTGAGCTGCGGTGGAGAGAGGGCGCCGCGCGCTCGTGGCGCGGGAGACGCCACGGCGCACGCACTCGGCTGGCGGGAACCAGCGACCCGGTGGCGCTGCTGCGGCGCAATGTGTGAGGGCCCCCCCGGGCGTTCGCCGCACCCGACGGGCCGCAAGCCTGAGGCATGCGACTCCAACTCCGGGTAGGTCTCCTGGCTCGTGGGTTCGGAAGGTCTCTTCGACCTTCTGCGCCGCCTCGACCTTCCCCGGTTCGCACCGAGTGGCATCTCGAGACGGCTTCCCACTTACAGTGGCGGGACCGCGCCGGCTTCACACCGGCTTCCCTGTTATGCCCCGTGGGGCACCCGAAGCGATTTGAGTTGTAGCTCGCTCGTACCCCATCCGAACGCTGGCGTCAAGAACTGCTGGCGCAACCCGATCCGTCGCGCGGGGCCCAAGGCCTTCGCTCGTCGGGGATGAACTGGAGGGGCCCCGTTGCAGGGGAGTGCCGGCGCGCGCTACATCCCTTGTCCTCCATGGCCACGATCCTGACCGAAGCCTCCACCCTCCCCTCGGCTGCGGGCGGGCTCACCTCCGCCGAGGCGGCCGAGCGGCTCGCGCGTTTCGGGGCGAACGAGGTCGCCGAGTCCCGCGAGCGGCCCCTGCTGCGGCTCCTCCACAAGCTCTGGTCGCCCGTTCCCTGGATGCTCGAGGCGAGCGTCCTGCTCGAGCTGGTCCTCGGCCACCGGACGCAGGCGCTCATCGTCCTCGCGCTGCTCGTCTCGAACGCGCTCCTCGGCTTCTTGCAGGAGGACCGGGCACGAAAGGCGATCGAGCTCCTCCGGGCGCGGCTGCAGATCCGGGCGCGGGCGCTGCGCGACGGAGTCTGGGCGACTTTGTCGGCCCGCGAGCTGGTGCCGGGGGACGTGGTGCGGCTGCGGGTGGGGGACGTGACGCCGGCCGACTGCCGGCTGCTCGACGGGGCATTGCTGGAAGATCGCTCGGTGGTGACGGGCGAGTCGCTGGCGCAGGAGGTCGCGACCGGGGACGAGGTCTTCTCGGGGACGACCCTGCGGCGGGGCGAGGCGACGGCGGAGGTCCTGCGGACGGGGACGGCCTCGCGCTTCGGCAAGACGGCCGAGCTCGTGCGGGCGGCCGGCGCGGCGGGGCACATCGAAAAGATCGTCCTCGGCGTCGTGAAGGTGCTCGTGGTGGTCGACGCGCTGGTCGCGGCGGTCATCGTCGCCCGCGCCGTCGCGGAGGGGGCGCCGCCCCAGGAGATCGTCCCGTTCGTCCTGATGCTGCTCGTCGCCTCGGTGCCGGTCGCGCTGCCGGCGACGATCACCCTCGCGACGGCGCTCGGCTCGCGCGACCTCGCTGCCCGCGGGGTGCTCGTGGCGAAGCTGCCGGCGGTGGAATCGGCCGCCTCGCTCGACGTCCTCTGCTGCGACAAGACGGGGACCCTCACGAAGAACGAGCTCGCGGTGGCTCGGCTCTTGCCCTCCCCCGGGCAGGACGAGAGCGAACTCCTCCGGCTCGCCGCCTGGGCCTCGGACCCGTCGACCAGAGACCCCATCGACGTCGCGATCTTGGAGGAGCTCTCGCGGCGCGGCCTCGCGCTGGATCTCGGCCGGCGGCGCCGCTTCGTGCCGTTCGAGCCGGCGACGAAGCGCTCGGAGGCGATCGTCGAGCTGGGCCCTGCGTCCGACGGGACGCTCCGGATCCTCAAGGGGGCGCCGCCCATCATCGGGACGCTCGTCGGCGCGCCGGAGGGCTTCGGCGCCGAGGTGGAGCGACTCTCGGCGGGGGGCATCCGCGTGCTCGCCATCGCGGCCGGACCGGAGGGCTCGCCCAAGCTCGCGGGGCTCATCGGCCTCGCCGACCCACCGCGGGTCGACTCGAAGGAGACGATCGCGCGGCTCGAGGCGCTCGGGCTGCGGGTCATCATGATCACGGGCGACAGCGTCGCCACGGCGCGAGACGTCGCGGGTCAGGTGGGCGTCTCGGGGACGGTGCTCCGCGCTGCCGAATTGCGGGAACGGCCGGCCGCGCTCGCGGGTGCCGGGGTCGTGGCCGAGGTCTTCCCAGAGGACAAGTTCGAGATCGTCCGGACGCTCCAGCAGCAGGGGCACCTCGCCGGCATGACCGGCGACGGCGTCAACGACGCGCCGGCGCTCAAGCAGGCGGACGTCGGCGTGGCGGTGGCGGGGGCGACCGACGTGGCCCGGGCCGCGGCGGGGATGGTGCTCGTCGGCGAGGGCATCTCGGGGATCCTCCAGATCGTCGAGATCGGACGCCGCATCCACCAGCGGCTGCTCACCTACACGCTGAACAAGATCGTGAAGACGCTCCAGACGGTGCTCTTCCTCGGCGGCTGGTACCTCTTCGACGGGACGCTCGCGGTGACGCCGCGGCTCATCGTGCTGCTCCTCTTCGCGAACGACTTCGTGACGATGTCGCTCGCGACCGACCGGGTGGGGGTCTCGCGGGGCCCCGAGCGCTGGCGGCTGCGGGCGCTCAGCCTCATCGGCCTCGCCATCGCGAGCCTCTGGGTCGCCTTCTCGGTGGCCGCCTTGCTCGTGGCCAGGCGGACGCTCCACTTCGACCTGCCACGGCTGCAGACGCTCTCGTTCCTCCTGCTCGTCTTCACCGGGCAGGGGACGGTCTACCTGATCCGTGGGCGCGAGCGGGTCGTGGGCGAGCGGCCGAGCCTCTGGCTCGCGCTCAGCTCGCTCTGGGCCATCGCCGCGACGAGCGCGCTCGCCGCGCTGGGCTGGCTCATGGCGCCGCTGCCGCCGCGCGCCATCGGGATGCTCGCGCTCGCGACGCTCGCCTTCACCGCGCTGCTCGCGCTCTCGAAGCTGGCGCTCGGGGGCTGGCTCGGGAGCGGCCCCCCGGAGCCGGAGCCGGCGCTGGCGACGGCGGCGGGGTAGAGCTCCGGCCTCAGGGGACCCCCCTGGGGAAGCCGCCGAGGAGATCGCCGCTCGCCCTTCGACCGCGCTCCGGGCGAGCGGAGGTCACCGCCCCGGCAGCGCGACCTCGCGCTCCCGAAAGGCCCGGCCGTCCCAGGCAAAGGCCTTGATGGCGTCGCAGCGGCCGACGCGGACGGAGAGGACGAGGTACTCGACGGCCGGCAAGAGCGGCGCCCCGTCCGCCGAGAGGGCCTGGGCCTGGTCTTCCTGCGAGAAGTAGGCGCCGACGTCGGCGTGCGAGTGGAAGACGGCGGCGAGCCGGCCACCGCGCGCCTCGGCGGCCTCGATGGCCTCGAGCTGCCGGCGCGGATCGAGCAGGTAGCCGGTGCGCGAGCCGCGAGGGAAGCGCTCGGGATCCTTCGCGTGGTAGCGGTCGAGCACGTTCTCGACGGGCACGGCGCGGACGGCCCCGCCCTCCTCGAAGACGAGGCCGCAGCCTTCGGCGGGGTAGGCCCGCTCGACGTCCTCGATCATTCGGCGCAGCGCCTCGTCCCCGTAGTCGATCACCGGCGCCCTCGTTCGAAGTAGCGATCGGCGCGATCCGGCAGGACCGTCACGACGACGCCGCGCTCGCCCGACTCGCGGAGCCGCCGCGCGATCCGAAGGGCGCCTGCCACGGCGGCGCCGCTCGAGTGGCCGACGAGGAGCCCCTCCTTCTTGCCGAGCCGCAGGGCGACGTCCCAGCCTTCATCGGTCGAGAGGTGGAGGGTCTCGTCGAGATCCCCGCCCCGATAGATGGCGGGGACGAGCGAGCTCCCGAGGTGCTTGAGCCCCTCGAGGCCATGGAAGCTCTCGTCGGGCTCGACGCCGACCACGCGGACTCTCGGGTTCTCTTTCTTGAGGCGGCGGCCCGTTCCCATGACGGTGCCGCTCGTGCCTACGCCCGCGACGAAGTGGGTCACCCTTCCCTGCGTCGCCTGCCAGATCTCGCGGCCCGTGCCGAGGAAGTGAGCCTTCGGGTTGCTCTCGTTCGAGTACTGGTCGAGGTAGACGTACCGATCGGCCTGCTCTCGCGCGAGCTGGCGGGCGAGCCGGATGGCGCCGTCCGAACCCTCGAGCGGATCGGAAAAGACGATCTCGGCCCCGAAGGCGCGGGTGATCTGCTTGCGGGCGGTCGAGACGTTCTCGGGCATGACGAGCGTCACGGGGACGCCGAGGCTCGCGCCGATCCAGGCGTAGGCGACGCCGGTGTTGCCCGAGGTCGAGTCGAGGATGCCCTTGCCCGAGCCGAGGAGGCCGCGCTCGCGCGCGTCGAGGATCATCTGGAGCGCCGGCCGGTCCTTGACGCTCCCCCCCGGGTTGAAGAACTCGAGCTTCGCGTACAGCTCGACGCCAGCCGCGACGAGCCCCTCCTCGCGCTCGAAGCCATGCAGCCGGAGAAGCGGCGTGCGACCGACGGCCTCGACGACGGAGGAGAGCGGCCTCGGGCCGAAACGGGGGAGCCGGACGGGCGGTTCGGCGGCCGGGGCGCTTCGCGGCTCAGCCATGACGGCACCGCGCTGGGAGCGGAAGGAGGGTCGCCTCCGGCCAGAAGCGCCAGGCGCCGGGGGCGGGATCGTGCTCGCCGGCGAGGAGGAGCAGGAGTTGGGCGGCGAGGGCGGCGCCGGCGGCCCAGGCGACGGCGTGGGCAAAGGGAGCGGGGGCGGGCTCGGCCGGGATGACCTCGGCGAGGCAGCGACCGCAGGGGGGGAGGTCGCAGGACCAGGCGACGGCGCTGGGGGCGAGGATCCAGCGGTCGGTCGAGACGGCCTCGGCGGGGGAGACGACGCGCGGGTGGCCCTTGGACCCCGCAGGGGCCCGCGATCCGTGCGCCTTCGGGCCGAACGAATGAACTCCGGCGGCGGAAAGGTAGGCGACGAGGGCGTCGGCGGCCTCGCCCTCGGCGCGGACCTCGACCTCGGCGGCGAGGAGCCGCTCCTGTCCGCGCGCGCCGATCTCGGGAACGAGGATCTGCCGAGCGAAGCGATCGGCCTGGGAGGACGCGAGCACCTAGCCCCCCGCGATGGCCGGGACGATGGAGATCTTGTCCCCTTCCTTGACGGGCGTCTTCAGCTCCTGGAGGAAGCGGATGTCCTCGTCGTTGTGGAAGATGTTGACGTAGCGGCGA
Organism: Myxococcales bacterium; assembly: GCA_021783235.1. Lineage (GTDB taxonomy): Bacteria > Myxococcota > Myxococcia > Myxococcales > JAKAPL01 > JAJXUD01. Next base: position 28,990 of record JAJXUD010000035.1, read on the forward strand.
ACGCCGCCCTTCTCGTCGAACAGGCGAGCGCCGATGCCGGGGGCGCTCTTCTCGAGCGCAGCCAGCAGCTCGCCGACGGTGCTGCCCGAGAGCTGCACCTCCTCCTGGTTCTTCGTGAAGCTGCGCAGCGACGCGGGAATGCGGACGATGGGCATCTGGACCTCCTGGCAGGTGGAGCAGTCGCGACGACGGGAGAGGACGCGTTCGCGGAGGACGCCCAGGCGGGCGTCGACGGTGACGAGGGCACCGGGCGCGGCCTCGCCCCGTAGCGCTTGCAGCGCGAGGCGCGCCATCACGGCCCCGACGAGGCCGACCACGGGGCCGAGGACGCCGGCCTGGCGGCAGCTGAGGCCGTCGCCGTCGTCGCCGAGGAGGCAACGCAGGCACGGCCCCTCGCCCGGGACGACGAGCAGCGCCTGGCCCGAGAGCCGCAGGGCGCCGCCGTGGACGAGCGTCGCGCCGCGCCGCACCGCGGCGTCCGAGAGCCAGAGCTTCGTCTCGAGCGAGTCGGTGGCGTCGAGCCAGAGTTCGAACGGCTCGAGCGCCGAGGCGGCCCGAACGAACGCGACGCGCGCCTCGACGCGGGCGCCGGGAACGAGTTCGCGCAGCCGCCCGGCGGCGGCCTGGGCCTTCGGCCGCCCGACGTCCCCGTCGCGGTAGAGGAGCTGCCGCGGCAGGTTGTGCGGCTCGACCCGGTCGCCATCGAAGATCGAGAACGGCACGCCTGCACGGGCGAGGCAGAGCGCCGCGGGAGCGCCCAGGCCGCCGGCCCCCACGATGGCGACTCCGCTCACGAGAACTCTCCTTCGAGAGAGAAGTAGCGCTCGCCCGTGTCGCAGAAGAGCGTCACGACGTTCGCCCCGGCGGGAAGCCGCTCGGCCACCCGGCGGGCCGCCGCGAGCGCTGCGCCCGACGAGATCCCGACGAGGATCCCCTCCTCCCTCGCGAGGCGGCGCGCGTGAGCCCAGGCCTCCTCGTCCTCGACCGCCTCGATCTGGTCGATGACCGATCGGTCGAGGATCGCCGGCACGAAGCCCGCCCCGAGCCCCTGGATTCGGGTGACGCCCGGGGGATAGCCCGTCAGCACGGCGCAGGAGGCGGGCTCGACGGCCACGACGAGCGCCTCGGGGAAACGCTCCTCGATGACGTGGCCGACCCCGCTCAGGGTGCCGCCCGTGCCGACGCCGAGGACGACCGCGTCGGGCTCGACGCCCTCCGCCTCGAGCGCCCGGACGATCTCGGGGCCGGTGCCCTCGCGGTGGGCGAGCGGATTCGCCGGATTCTCGAACTGCTGTGGCATGAACCAGTCGGGCTGCTCGCGCACGAGCGCCCGTGCCTTCTCGATGGCCCCCCCCATGAGGCGGCCGGCCGGCGTGAGGACTACCTCGGCTCCGTACGCGGCGAGAAGGGCGCGCCGCTCCTCGCTCATGTTCTCGGGCATCGTGAGGACGAGCCGATGGCCGCGGGCCGCGCAGACGAGCGCGAGCCCGATGCCGGTGTTGCCGCTCGTCGGCTCGACCACCGTTCCGCCCGGCCGCAGCCGGCCCTGCCGCTCGGCCTCGCGGATCATGGCGAGGCAGATCCGGTCCTTGACGCTGCCGCCGGGCTCGAGCTCCTCGAGCTTCGCCCAGATCGTCCGCTGCGGCGGGCTGAGGCGCCGCAGCCGAACGAGCGGCGTCTCGCCGATGGCCTCGAGGATCGAGTCGAGCGGAGCCGGGACCGGCGGCTCGCCGGACGGCGGAGCGGGGGGGCGCCGGCCGGGTGGGCTCGCGGGCTTGCGGGTCGATTTCGATCGGGCGGCCATCGCTAGATGAAGAACATCGTCGGCTCGTCGGGGCCGGCGCGGGCCACGCCGGTCCGCTCGCTCTGCCGGCAGATGTCCGCGAGCGTGACCCGGTCGAACACCGCCGTCACGTCTCGCTCGAGCCCGGCCCAGACGGCGTCGGCGGGCGCGGCGGGTCCCTTCGGGAGCTGCCCGACGGTCAGCCGGAGCGCGCCGTCGCAGGCGCGCACCACGTCGCCGACGGAGATCTCGTGGGCCGGCCGGGCGAGGAAGTAGCCGCCGCGTCGCCCGCGCTGGGCGCCGACGAGCCCCGCGGCCTTCAGGCGGCCGAGGACCTGCTCGAGCATCCGCGGGCCGACCCCTTGCCGTTTTGCCATCTCGCGGACCTGCGTCGGTCGCCCTCGGTTGTGGAAGGCGATGTCGAAGGCGGCCCGCAGGCCGTAGAGGCACCTGGCGGAGAGCTTCATGTCCGACCGGATAACAGAATTAACATCGATCGGCTAGGGATTCGCCGACCCGGCCGTTCGGCCGACCCGCGGCCCGGCTGCCCTCCCGATCGGGCTGGGCCTGGGATAGGATCGACGCGTGGAGCCGACCCTCCTTCCAGCGCCGATCCTCGCCCCCGGGGCGGAGCTGCTCTCCGAGGACGTCGACGCCGAGCAGCGCTTCGTCGTCCGCGCGAGCGCCCTCTTCTATGCGCGGATGGCGTTTCTCTTCCTCGGGCTCGGCGTTCTCGCCATCCCGACCTGGTCGGCCGCCTTCGGCATCAAGAGCCACGTGGGCTTCGCGGTCTACTTCGGGATGCTCGGCTACAGCATCGCGAACTACGTCCTGCTCGACCATCCCCGCGTCGGACGGACCTTCACCTTCGTCACCCTCTGCGCCGATCTCCTCGTCATCGTCTACCTCATCTCCGCGTCGGGCGGCCTCGAGAGTCCCCTGCTGGCGACGCAGGTGATGTTCACGATGCTCTTCGCGATCCTCTTCCCGAAGCCGCTCGCCATCGTGCCGCCGCTGCTCACGCTGCCGGTGGTGACCCGCATCGACCAGCTCGTCTCGGGGCAGGGGCCGCCGTTCCTCGCCTCGCTCGTGGTCGTCTGGTACTCGGCCATCAACGCGGTGGTGGCGTACGTCATCGTCTTCTTGAACCAGCGAGACGACGCGCAGCGACGCGAGCTCCTCGCGCTGCAGCGCGAGCGCAAGCAGCTCGCGGTGGTCGAGGAGCGCAACCGGCTGTCGCGGGAGATCCACGACGGGCTCGGCGCGGCGCTCTCCTCGCTCATCCTGCAGGCCGAGTACCTCCAGCAGCTCGCGCGTGGCCCCGACCGGATGGACGACCTGCGGCGCGAGCTCGAGGAGCTCAAGGGCGCGGCCGAGGAGGCGATCGACGAGCTGCGCCGATCGCTTCGGATGATGCGGGAGGACTTCGATCTCGTTCCGGCGCTCGAGGAGAAATGCCGGACGTTCGGCGAGCGAATCCGCCTCCCGATCGACTTCACGAAGCACGGCGCCGAGGCGCCGCTCTCGCCCGAGACGCAGCTGACGATCTTCCGGGTGCTCCAAGAGTCGCTCACGAACGTCGCGAAGCACGCCCAGGCGACCCGGGTGAAGGTGGAGCTCGCCTTCGCGGGCGACTCCCTCACGCTCGTCGTCGAGGACGACGGCAAGGGCTTCTCGGGCGGCGCGGCGCCGGGCCACTACGGCCTCGTGAACCTCGCCGAGCGGGCGCGCAAGCTCGCCGGGGAGGCTCAGATCCGATCGTCCCCGGGGCAGGGGACCACCGTCACCTTGCTCCTGCCGCTCACCCAGCCGGCCGTCGCCGGCGGCGCGCTCGGGGCAGCCGCGGGATCTCGATAGGGAGGCGCCGATGGACCGGATCAAGCTCTTCGTCGTCGAGGATCAGGCGAAGATCCTGAAGAACCAGCTCAAGCTGCTCGAGGGGGTGGGCGACCTCGAGATCCTCGGCTCCGCGATGAGCGGCGAGGAGGCGCTGTCGGCCATCGAGGAGCGGCTCCCCGACGTGGTGCTCTGCGACCTCGGGCTGCCCGAGATGAGCGGCATCGAGGTGACGCGCACCGTGAAGGCCCGCCACCCGTCCATCGAGGTGCTGATCTTCACGATCTTCGACGAGGAGGAGAAGGTCCTCGAGGCGATCCGCGCCGGCGCCGCGGGCTACCTCCTCAAGGGGGCGACGGCCGACAAGATCGTCGAGGCGATCAAGGACGTCCGCGCGGGCGGGACCGTGATCCAGCCGAGCCTCGCGCGCCGGCTCCTGCGCCACTTCGATCCCGCCGCCGCGCCGAACCGGCCAGAGCCGGCCGCGCCGAAGCCAGCGCTCGCGGTCGAGCCCAAGGTCCACCTCTCGGAGCGCGAGCGGCAGATTCTCGAGCTCATCGCGAAGGGGCTCTCGAACGGCGAGGCGGGGAAGATCCTCGGCATCACCACCGGGACGATCCGGACTCACCTCGAGAACATCTACGAGAAGCTCGAGGTCACGAACCGGGTCGAGGCGGTGACCGAGGGCATCCGCAAGGGGATCATCGAGGTCTGAAGGCGGCCGAACGAACCGCTCGCGGCGCCCGGCAGTCGATCCAAGGATTCACTCAGGCCCCCTGCGGCCCGCGCCTGAGGTCGACGAGCTCCTCGGGAGTCGCCACGAGATCGACCGGCCGGTCGTGAAGCTCGCTCGGCAGCCGATCGACGAGGCCGAAGGAGAAGACCACCCCCACGGCCAAGGACCCCGCGCGGCGCCCGGCGAGGAGGCGATCGAAGTAGCCGAGGCCGCGGCCGAGCCGGTGACCGCGGCGATCGAAGGCGAGCGCGGGCACGAGGAAGAGATCCACCTCCGAGACCGCGATCGCTCTGCCCGGGCGAGGGTGGCGAAAGCCGTGCTCGCCCACGGACAGCTCGGACTCGTCGGCGGCGAGCCGCAGCTCCGGAGCGGCTGGCCCGCCGTGGTAGCCCGGAAACGCCACGCGCGCGCCGCGCGCCCTCAGCTCGAAGAAGAGCGGGAAGACGTCCGGCTCGCTCTGCAGAGGCGCGAAGAGTTCGACGGTGCCGGCCGAGGAGAGCTCGGGCAGGGAGCGCAGCCGCTCGAGCAGCCCGCCCAGCTGCCGCACGCGCTCCGCGTCGCCGAGTTCCCGCGCCCGCGCGAGCATCGCCAGCCGAAGCTCCTTCTTCACAGAGCTCACGCGGCCACGCCGACTTCCCCGCGGCCGATGAAAGAGCCCCCCGCCTCGGTCGTGTGGCTGGCGTCCATTGAACCCTGTAATTCAGGTGGGGTGGCCGACGGCCGCCGTAGGCTTCCCTCTCGAAGCGGAGGGCTTGCGCATGGTGGCAAGTGCGGTCGACCGCCCCGGAATGGACGTATAGGTTCGAATATCTGCCACCCAATCACGGGCCAGGCAGGGGGCAACCGGTATTCTCTTTTCGAAGCGATCGTAAGAAGAGGCAGGCGGGGTGTCAAGACGGCCCGCGGGGATTCGGAAAAAGCTGGACGCAGGAGTAGCCTCGTTCTATCTTGGCTTTCTCACATCGACGGCCGGAACCCCACGAGATGAACGAGCAAGACCGACGCGCCCACCCGCGGCACGACCTCTCTCTCCGGGTCCACTGGCCCGACGGCGGCGTCGAGGAACCCGCCTTCACCGAGAACGTCAGTGAGGGCGGCCTCTTCGTCCAGACCAGCCGGACCGCCGCGCCTGGCGAGCGGCTCCGACTCGAACTCTCGTTTCCCGACCTGCTCGCGCCCGCCGAGGTGGAGGCCGAGGTGGTCCGGACCCGCTCGGCCTCCGAGGAGGCCCCGGCGGGCCTGGCCGTCCGCGTCCGTGAGACCGACCCGCGCAGCCGGGCGATCCTGCAGCGGATCGCCCGCGCCGTCGAAGACCGGCGAGCGCCGCCGCGGGAGCGGACGCCCTATCGGATCCTGCTCGTCGACGACGACCGGCTCTGCCTCGAGATCTGGCAGGACATGATCCGGGAGGCCGAGGCGGTGCTCCCGGGCGGCGAGCGGATCTTCGAGGTCTCTGTGGCGGTTCGGGCCCAACAGGCGCTCGATCTGCTGATGGCGCGCCCGATCCAGCTCCTCGTGACCGACGTCGAGATGCCCGGCATGTCCGGGGCGGAGCTCGTCGCGAAGGTGCGCGAGCGCTCGCCGTCGACGCGCATCGCGGTGGTGAGCAGCCGCGCGGACGGCGAGGTGGGGCTCGCCCTGCGCCGCTCCGGCGCGGACGTCTGCCTCTCGAAGCCGGTCCGCCTCGATCAGCTCGTCGGGACGGTCCGGGCGCTCCTCGCGATGCCCTAGCCGCGCCGCTCAGGAGAGGTCGCGCCCGAGCCGTGCGATCCGGCCGACCCCCTTCTCGAGGTCCGCCATGCCGAGCGCGAAGGAGAGCCGCAGGTGGCCGGGGGCGCCGAAGGGCTCGCCGGGCACGGCCGCGACGCCTCGCGAAAGGAGCGCCTGGCAGAGATCGACGGCCGTGGCGAGGATCCGCCCCTCGAGCCGCCTGCCGAGCAGCCCCTCGACGTTCGGGAAGGCGTAAAAGGCGCCGAGCGGCTCGACGCAGCTCACGCCCGGGATCTCGCGGAGGAGCGAGAGCATCCGGCGGCGGCGACGGTCGAACTCCGTCCGCATCCGCTCGAGAACCGCGCGGCCCTCGGCGCCCCCGAGCAGCGCGGCGAGCGCCCCCTTCTGCGCGAACGAGGTCGGGTTCGAGGTGGACTGATCCTGGATCCGTCCCATCGCCGCGACGAGCTCCTTCGGCCCGGCGGCGTAGCCGATCCGCCAGCCGGTCATGGCGTAGGTCTTCGAGAACCCGTTGACGACGACCGTCCGCTCGGCGAGCGCCGGCCTCATCGAGGCGAGGTTCTCGAAGGGCTCTCCCGAATAGATGAGCTGCTCGTAGATGTCGTCGCTGACCACGACGAGGTCCGGCCTCGCCGCGACGAGCTCCGCGATCTCGCCGAGCCGCTCGCGCGAGAGCACGGACCCGGTCGGGTTGCAGGGGCTGTTGAGCACGAGGGCGCGGCTCCGGGGCGTCAGCGCCCGCTCGATCGCCCCGGCGGTCACCTGGAACCCGTCCTCCTCGCCGGCCTTCGCGAAGACCGGCCGGCCTCCCGCGAGGACGATCATGTCGGGGTAGCTCACCCAGTAGGGCGAGGGGACGACCACCTCGTCGCCCGGGTCGAGGAGCGCCTGGAAGAGGTTGTAGAGACTCTGCTTCGCGCCGCACGAGACGATGACCTCTTCGGGGGAGACGTCGAGCCGGTTCTCCGCGCGCAGCTTCTCGCAGATGGCCTGCCGGAGCTCCAGGATGCCGGCCGTCGGCGTGTACTTCGTGAAGCCCTCCTCGAGGGCCCGAATGGCCGCGCGCTTGACGTACTCCGGCGTGTCGAAATCCGGCTCGCCGGCGCCGAAGCCGACGATGTCCTCGCCGCGCGCCGTTCGCGCCTTCGCCTCGGCCGCGATGGCGAGGGTGGGCGACGGTCGGATCGCGCGGGCGCGCTCGGAGATCCTCACGGCTGCTTCCTCTGGAAGCGCCGGCTGATCTCGGCATAGACGTTCGCGGGCACCAGCCCCGAGACGTCCCCGCCGAAGAGCGCGACCTCCCGGACGAGGTTCGACGAAATGTAGAAGTAGTCCTCGCCGGTCATCATGAACACCGTCTCGAAGTCGGGCAACAGGTGGCGGTTCATGTTCGCGAGCTGGAACTCGTACTCGAAGTCCGAGACGGCCCGCAGACCGCGCAGGATGGTGTGGGTCCCCCGCTTACGGGCGTAATCGACGAGCAGCCCGTCGAAGCTGTCGATCTCGACGCGCGGGTTCGGCCCCACGGCCCCCTGGATGAGCCCCCGCCGCTCCTCGACGGTGAAGAGCGGCTTCTTGTTCGGGTTGTTGGCGATGGCAACGACCAGGCGGTCGAAGATGACGAGGCCCCGATTGATGATCGACAGGTGGCCGTTCGTCAGCGGATCGAACGATCCCGGGTAAATCGCGGTCGACGCCATGCTCTCCTCCGCGGCAACGGGGGTTCGCGAAGGATGCCCGAGGAGGCCGACTCTTGGCAATCACCCACTCGTCGGCGGAGCCGGCGAGCGGACTGACGGGCCCCCGCCGAAACGGCGCGCGCGGTCACTCGGCGTCGGCGCGGTAGAAGGTCACGAGGGTGTCGCCGAACCGGCGGACGTCGACCTGCCGGAGCCGCCGCGAGCCGACCGAGACGCGCGGCAGCTCGAGCCGCCGGTCGTGCTCGACGAGCGCGAGCCCGCCGGGGGCGAGCGCCCCGGAGGCGAGCCATTCGATCACGGCGGGCAGCTCGCCGCCGGCGGCGTAGGGCGGGTCGGCGAAGGCGAGCTCGAAGGGTGGCCCGAAGCCCGGGACGTGAGCCATCCGGCCGAGCTCGCGCGGCAGATCGAGCCGCTCGACGAGGACCCGGTCGGAGAAGCCGATCGCCTCGGCGTTCGCGCGGCAGAGGTCGAGCGCCCGGGGGGCGCGGTCGACGAGCCGCGCCGAGGACGCGCCGCGCGAGAGCGCCTCGATCCCGAGCGCGCCCGTCCCCGCATAGAGGTCGAGGACCCGCCCGCCGTCCAGCCGCTGGCCGAGGACGTCGAAGAGCGCCTGCCGGACCCGGTCGGCGGTCGGCCGCATCGCCGCGCCCGAGGGCCCGAATAGCCGCCTCCCGCGGGCGCTTCCGCCGACGATCCGCATCAGGCCCCCCAGCGTTCGAGGAGCGCCGCGGCCATGCGCGGAGCGGTCTCCTCCACGTCCCAGGCCACGAGCGCCCGGTCGGCCGCGAAGTAGGCGAGCGCCTCCGCCCGCTCGCCCCGCGCCCCGGGGGGCAGCTCGAGCGGCGCCTCGACGAGCGCCACCTCCGCGCGCACGAGCGCCTCGCGCACCGAGGCGGGCTCCCCCCCCGTGGTGGAGACCCAGCCCGCGCGGCCGGTCGGTCGGCCGTCCCGGAGGACGAGCCGCGGATCGAGCCAGACCAGCGCCGGCCCCTCCCCGGCCGCGAACGAGGCGGGCAGCTCCCCCTCGGGCCGCAGCGCCCACGAGAGCTCCTGTTCGCGAGCGGGCTCGGCGGCGGCGGAGAGCCAGCGCGCCGCGAGCGGGGCAGAGCCGCGCAGCCGGAGGACGGCGTTCGACAGCCCGGCCTCGATCAACGCGGAGAGCCGCTCGCGCGCCGGCTCGACGTCGCCTTCGGCCCAAAGCGTCGGCCCTTCGGAGAGGAGCCCGAGCGGCCAGTCGAAGCCCGCGTCGTCGCTCGCGGCCGCCACCGCCTGCAGGATCGGGCCGAGCGCCTGCGACGGCGTCTCGGCGACCTCGAGGATCAGGGCCACGCACGCGCGCCGCTCCCGCGCCGCCCGGAGGATCCCCGCCGAGGCGGAGCCGAGCGCCGCGAACGGCGGCCGGAAGGCGACGATCGGCCGCTTGAGGCCCGCCGCCGCGTCGATGAGCCGCCGCAGATCGATGGGACAGGCGGCGGCGTCGCCCAGGCGCTGGGCCGCGCTGGTCGGGCGATGCAGCCGGAGCTCGACGGGGGCGCTCATCTCGGCTCAGGCCGGCCCAGCGAGCGGCTCGCCCACCCGGACCCGAGCGCCCGCCCGGATGGAGGGCGCGAGCCGCAGGACCCCCGGGGGGAAGCAGACGATCACGGTGCTCCCCAGGTCGAAATGGCCGAGCTCGCCTCCCCGCTCGGCGGGCAGCGCCGGCGCGTAGCGACGCGTCCCAGCGCGGCCCCAAAGCTCGGGGTCGAAGCTCGCGCGGAGCCCGCCCACCACCGTCGCGCCCACCATGACGATGGCGCAGGGGCCGACGGGCGTCGAGAGCGAGACGACGAGCCGCTCGTTGCGCGCGAAGAGCTCGGGCACGGTCGCGACGCTCGCGGGGTTCACGGGCCAGAGATCCCCTGCCACGAGCGCGGCGCCCTCGACCTGGCCCCCGAGCGGGAAATGGACCCGGTGGTAGTCGTGCGGCGAGAGGTAGACCGCCGCGTACGGACCGCCGATCAGCCGCTTCGCGAGCGGCCCGTCGGCGAGGAGGGCGGCGAGGTCGTAGGTCCGCCCCTTCGCCTGCACGAGCTTCCCCTCCCGCGTCTCGCCCGCCTCGTAGACGCGCCCGTCCGCGGGGACGATGGCCGTCTCATCGCCCCCCGCGAGCGGGCGCGCCCCCGGCCGCAGCCGGCGCGTGAAGAGCGCCCGCACCGACGGGTAGCCGCCGAGCGGCAGCTCGGCCTCGCCGAGCTCCAGCGCGTAGCGCCTCGCGAAGGCCTTCACCGCGAGCCGGGCGAGCGGGGCCGGCCGCGTCCAGCCGGCGGCCTCCCCGACCGCCCGGGTGAGCGCCCGCCGCGGGCTCACCTTGAGGGCGGCGAGCAGGAGGCGATCCTTCAGTGAGAGATCGTTCGACACGGGCGCCGAGGCGTTAGCAAACCCGGGGGGCTCTGGGCAAGCCGCGCCTCAGTGGAGGACATGGGCCTGCGCGCTCTCGTGCTCGGTCCGCTCGCTCGTCTCGAAGGAGAGGAACCGGACGCCGATGCCCCGAAGCTGGCCCCGCCCTCCCTGGGGTCCGCCGAACTCGAGGGCGCACTGGTAGCGGACCTCGCCCCGGGCGACGATCTCCGCGGCCCCCTCGGCCGTGGTGAAGGTGACGACGACTCGCGAGCCGAGCGGAAAGGCGCCGGCGGTCTCGACGAACATCCCGCCGCCCGAGATGTTCCGGGCGATGCCGCGGGCCATCCCGAGCTCGCCCGAGAGGTAGACGGGAAAGACCTTGTCGAAACGATTGCTGCGCCTGCGCTCCGCCATTCGCGCCTCCGGTGATGAGATCGTACCGCCGAGATCAGCGTGCGGCACAGGGCCGATGTAGTCAAAAAAACCACCACGTCGCCCAAGGTAGGCGAACGCTCGTCCGCTTTGCGGTCCCGCTCGGATTCGTGAAAGGATGCGCCCGCATGGAGCTCCGGGCCATCCCGCGGGCCGCCGCCGGGGCCGCCTTCGGGCTGGCGCTCGGCGAGCTCGCCGTCCGTCTTCCCGCGCTCGGGGCCACGGCGGGGGCGCTCGGGCTCTGCCTCGCCGCCTGGCGGGCGCGCCGCGGGGAGCTCGCGTGGGAGCCGCTGCTGGCCGCGCTTGGAAGCGTCGCGCTGGGCGCGCTCCTGCCGGCGCTCGCGCTCTCGCGCGACCCCTACCACGCGCTGGCCCCAAGCCGAGCGCTCGCGCTCCTCTGGACGGAGCTCGCGGTCGTGGGCGGGGCGCTCGGCGGCTTCGCGGTCGTGGCGGGGGCTCCCCCGAAGAGGCTCCCCCCCGCCCGGCGAGAGGGGCCGTCCCCCGAGCCCGCGCCCCCCCTCCTCCAGGCGGCCCTCGTCGCGACCGGGCTCTTCTTGCCGCTCTCGATCGCCGGGATGCAGATCGCGATCGGCGCGACCGCGGCGCTCCTCCTCGTCTCCATCGCCCGGGGGGCCCGGCCGCGGCTCTCCTCGGCCCTCGACGGGCCGTTCTTCGCCCTCGCCGCCGCCGCGCTCGGCTCGGCGCTCCTCTCGGGCGCGCCGCGGGCCGCCCTCTCGCAGACGGCCTTCTGGACGCTGCTCTCCTACTTCGCGATGAGCCGCGCCGCCGCGCTCTCGCCGCCGAGGACGCTCCGCTGGGCGCTCGCCGCCTGGGCCGGGGCGGCCGCCTTCGCCGGGCTGCTCGCCCTCTGCCAGCACTGGACCGGCTTCGACCTCGTGGCGGCGCTGGGGCTGCGGGCGCCGATCCGGGTCGAGCAGCCACGGCACCCCGGCCGCTTCGCGGGCACGGGCAGCTTCAACTCGCGGCTCACGCTCGCCCACGTGCTGCTCTTGGGCGCCGCCATGGAGCTCGGGCGGCGGCTCGCGGGGGATCTCGGGGGAGCCCGGCCGCGCCTCGCCGCCCTCGCCGCCTGGCTCCTCGGCGTCTGGTCGAGCTTCGCGCGCGCCGCCTGGATGGCCCTCGCGGCGCTCCTCGGCGCGGCCGGCGGCGCCTCCCTGCTCCGCTGGGACCGGCGCCGCGCCGCGGGCCTCGGCGCGGCCGCGCTCGTGGGGGGGCTGCTCTGGATCGGCGCGCCCGGCGCCCGCGGCTGGGCCGCCGCGGGGCTGCAGCCGGCGAAGAACTCCGACCGGCTCTTCCTCTGGGCGCGGGGCGCCGAGATGGCGCTCGATCACCCCGTCGCGGGCATCGGGTTCGGCCGCTACCAGGAGCGGCTCGGCCCCTACTACGACCGCTGGGACAAGGGCTTCTTCATGCGCACCTGGTCGCACGACCTCTTCCTGAGCCTGCTCGTCGAGTGCGGCCCCCTCGGCCTCTTCGCCTACCTCTGGCTGCTCGCCGCGGCGGGCTCGGAGGCGCTCGCGGCCTGGCGGAGGCGGCACGAGAGCGGCGTCGCATGGCCCGTGGGGCTCTGCCTCGGCGGCGGCCTCGCGGCGCTCGCCTTCGCGATCGTGGGGACGTTCCACGACGCGCTCTACGACGGCGAGGTCGCCTACAACCTCGCCTTCGCCCTCTCGCTCGCGGCCAGCGCGGCGAGCGCTCTCGGGAGGCCTGGGACGCGAGCGCCCGCCGCGGCGGCGGCCGGTTGAATTCGGGACGGATTCGACTACATTCCGCGACCGCGATGCTGACGAACCTGCGCGAGCTGTTCCAGTACCGAGCGCTCGTCTGGGCGCTGACGACGCGCGAGCTGAGCGCCCGCTACCGCGGCTCGGTGCTCGGCTTCCTCTGGACCTTCATGAACCCGCTCCTCCTCATGGGGGTCTACGCGCTCGTCTTCTCGGTCTTCCTCCAGCAGCAGATCCCGCACTACACCTACTTCATGTTCGTCGGGCTCTTGCCCTGGATCTGGTTCTCGAACTCGGTCAGCGGCGGCACGATGAGCCTGTCGAGCAAGCGCGACCTGCTCACCCGCGTGAAGTTTCCGCCGCAGGTCCTGCCCGCGGTGGTCATCCTCGCCGAGCTCTGCAACTACCTGCTCGCCCTCCCCCTCATGATCGGCCTCGGCCTGCTCTCGTCGGTGGCCTTCCACCGGGGCGTCGTCTGGCTCCCCGTCGTGCTGCTCTTCCAGGCCATCTTCACGGTGGGGCTCGTGCTGCTCACGAGCTCGATCAACGTCTTCTACCGCGACCTGCAGCACGTGCTCGGCAACCTGCTCACGCTCTGGTTCTTCCTCGTGCCGGTCGTCTACCAGGCGAAGGCGATCCCGGTCGCCTTCCGCGACCTCGCCATCCGCTCGGATCCCATGGCGGTCTTCGTCACGAGCTACCAGGCGATCTTCTACGAGGGCCGGCGGCCGGATCCGGTCTCGCTCGGCGTCGCCGCCCTCGCCTCGATCGCGCTGCTCGGGGTCGGGCTTTTCGCCTTCGAGCGGCGCCGCGACGAGTTCCCGGAGCTCGTCTGATGGGCGAGCTCGCCATCGAGCTGTCGGGGGTCGCGAAGACCTTCCGCCGCCGCACCATCCCGGGCGGCCACACCACGTTCAAGAGCCAGCTCGTCGGCCTCCTGCGCGGCAGCCGGCAGCGCTTCCCGGCCCGCGAGCTGCGGGTCCTCTCGGGGATCGACCTCGCCGTCCCGAGCGGGGCGGCGCTCGGGATCGTCGGGCAGAACGGCTCCGGCAAGAGCACGCTCCTCAAGCTCCTCGCGGGCATCTACCGGCCCACCGCCGGCCGCATCCGCATCGACGGCCGGCTCTCGGCGCTCATCGAGCTCGGCGCCGGTTTCCATCCCGAGTTCTCCGGCCGGGAGAACGTCTACATCAACGGCATCATCCTCGGCCGCAGCCGCCGCGAGATGGACGCGCTCGTCGAGTCGATCGTCGACTTCGCCGAGCTGCGCGAGTTCATCGACGAGCCGGTCCGCACCTACAGCTCGGGCATGTACATGCGGCTGGCCTTCTCCATCGCGACCCTGGTCGACCCGGACATCCTCGTCATCGACGAGATCCTCGCGGTGGGCGACGAGCACTTCGCCCGCAAGTCGCGCGCCCGCATCGAGGACTTCCGGCGGCGCGGCAAGACCATCGTGCTCGTCACGCACGACGCGGGCATGGTTCAGTCGTGGTGCGACCTCGCGGTCTGGATCGACCACGGGACCATCGCCGCGAAGGGAAATCCGAAGGAGGTGGTCGCGGCCTACCGTCGCGCCGTCGCCGAGCGGGAGCGCGCCGGCACCGCCACGGTGGGTCCGCTGGAGGCGCCGCAGGCGCCCCCCTTGCCGCAGCCTGGCGGCCTGAGGCTCGAGGGTCGGGAGGGCGAGCGCGAGGCCTTCGCTCCCGGCGAGCTCCTCCGGGCCGCGATCGACTGGGGCGCCGAGCCGCCGGACCGCGCGGGCGCCGCGAGGGCCGAGATCCGGCGCGCCGGCGAGAAGGTCTGGGAGAGCTCGCCCCGGCCCGCCCCCGGGCCCGGGCTCCGGCTCGAGATCCCCTCGCTCTCGCTGCCCGAGGGCGACTACGAGCTCGTGGTCTCTGCCTCGGACGGCGCCGGCCGCGAGCGGAGCCGGCTCGCGCGCGCCTTCTCGGTCCGTCGCGCCGGAGGGGCGGCGCCGGCGGCGCTCGAGCACCGCTGGGCCGAAGAGGCCGCGGCGAAGATCGAGCGGGCCGACCCGCCGCGCGGTCTCACCGCGGGCGCTTGATCAGCTCGGAGAGCTGATCAAGCGAGGCGAAGAGCAGCTGCGCCTCGCCGAAGACGACGACGTCCCCGTCGGCGAGCTTCACCACCTCGCCCTGCTCGAGGACCCGGTTGTTCACCATGGTGCCGTTGTACGAGCCGCGGTCGGCCACGCTGTAGCCGCCCTCGCAGCCGCGGAGCTCGGCATGGAGCCGCGACACCGTGGGCTGATCGACGAGCAGGTGGGTGCGCCCGGTCCTGCCGGCGAGCAGCGGCCCCTCCCCGGCGAGCGGAAAGCAGGCCGCGGTGAGCACCGGGACCTGCCGGCCAGCGCGGGTCTGCACCATCTGGGCGCGCCCCGTCAGAGTCAGCACCCCCGTGTTGGCGGTGATCTCGCCCGAGACCCAAGGCTCGAGGGGGACGAGGACGAACGCGGCGCCGAGCGCGCGCCTCGCCGCCTCCACCGATTTTCCGAGCAGCGCGAAGAGATCCTGAACGTTCAGGCGGGCGGCCACGGGATCACCTTACCCGAGGCCGCCGCCTGATCGGAAGCCTTGCGGGGGCTACTTCTGGACCTTGTAGCCGGCCTTCGCCACGGCCTTCTCCATGGCGCCGGGGTTCGCCTTGGAGTCGTCGTAGGCGACCACGACCGTCTTCTTGTCGAAGTCGGCGGTCGCGCTCTTGACGCCCTTGAGCTCCTTGACGGCGGCCTCGGTCTCCTGGGCGCAGCCGGCGCAGTGCCAGCCCGACACCTTGAGGGTGGCGGTCGCGTCCTTCGCGAGGGCCGATCCGGCGAGGAGCAGCGGGGCGGCGGCGATGGCGAGCAGGGTCTTCTTCATGTGCGAGCTCCTTTTTTCTTACGGCCGCAGGCGGCGCGCGTCGTCGAGGATCTTCGCGACGGGCGTCGGCCCGAGGTAGGCGCCGACGGTTCTACCAGAAGCGTCGAGCAAAAAGGTAGCGGGGAGCTGGGCGTCCCAGGCCGGGTCGAGCCGCTCGACGATGGGCTTCGGGTCGGGGCTGTCGAGGATGGCGGAGGCGTCGAAGCCCGGCTGCTCCTTCTCGAGGAACGCGGCCACCTCCCCGGCCTTGCCGGGGGCGTCGAGCGAGGCGCCGACCAGGGAGATGCCGCGCTGGCCGAGCCGCTGGGCGAGCCGATGCACCTCGGGCATGTCCCGGACGCAGGCGGCGCACCAGGTGGCCCAGAAGTGGAGCACGACCGGCCCCCTGCGCGGGGCGAGCCGGATGAGCTCGTCGACCGACCGGACGACCGGCAAGGAGCCGTCGCCGCCGACGAGAAGGGCGAGGGCGAGGGCGAGCGGCTTCATGGGGGATCAGTTCGGCAGCGGCTGGGAGGAGGCCGGCGAGACGGGCGCGGCGACGATGGCGCGGACGAGCGCCCGAGCGGCCTCGGCGGGGAGCGGATCGAACGAGACGCGGACGCGGCGGCGCCGCCGCTCGACCAGCCGCGCGACCAGCGCGAGCGGGGCCGCTTCGGTCGGCAGCGTCAGGTAGAGCAGGACCTGGCCGGGGAGGGCCGCGTCCAGCCGCTGGGCGTCGATCTCGAGCAGCGCGCCGCCGAGCGAGACGTCGAGGCAGCGGGCCGAGAGCTCGCTCTCGCGCGCCGCGAGCTTGACCCGCGCGGCGAGCGGCCAGCGCTGGAAGCGACGGCGCTCGATCTCGGGGGCAGGGATGTCATCCCAGCGAAGCAGCAGCAGGCGGCCATCTTGGACGATCTCGACCATGGGGGGCCCTCGCGCGGGCGAAAGACTAGCCCATCGAGGGCTGCCGAGCAAGCGGGGGGCGGGCGGGCCGTCTCGGACGGGGCCGTCCGAAGCGCCCGCGCGACCGTCCGAAGCGCCCGCGGGGCCGTCCGAGGCGACCGCGGGGCCGTCCGAAGCGACCGCGCGACCGTCCGAAGCGCCCGCGGGGCCGTCCGAGGCGACCGCGGGGCCGTCCGAAGCGACCGCGGGCCCGTCCGAAGCGACCGCGGGGCCGTCCGAAGCGACCGCGCGACCGTCCGAAGCGACCGCGCGACCGTCCGAAGCGACCGCGCGACCGTCCGAAGCGCCCGCGCGACCGTCCGAGGCGACCGCGCGACCGTCCTCGTCTCGGACGCGGTCGTCCTCGGCGAGATCCCGTCGTCGTTTCGAGGCCTTGCCTGAAATCGACCCGCCGCTTGTCACGCTTTTCGCTCGAGCAGACCCCCTACTCAGTGAAGGCCGCAACGAAGGGCGTGGCGGTCCGAGGAGGCCGGAATCGGTCTTCAGCCGGGAGAAAGCCCGGACGTCTTCCTCGGCCAGGTACGCAGAAAGGAGAGATGAACCAATGAGCAACTTCAACAAGAAGAACGAGAAGGTGAAGCTCACGGCGGTGATCGAGGGCTGCAAGACGCAGCTCCCCCAGACCTCCACCGTGACTCTGCTCGGGAAGGCTCAGACACCGGCGCAGCTGGTGTCCGTCTTCGAGGCAGCGCTGGCGGCGATTCAGTCCGTCATCAACGCCAAGGCGGCGTACCAGGGTGCGGTGCAGGCCCAGGAAGCGTCGCTCCAAGCAGCCCAGCCGCTCTACCTGGCCCTGGAGAGGTACCTCCAGGCCACGTTGGGCAAGGGTAACCCCGTCCTCGGGCAGTTCGGGTTCAGCACGGCCCCCCGCAAGGCGCCCACCGCCGACACCAAGGCGACCGCCGCAGCGAAGGGCAAGCTGACGAAGAAGGCCCGCGGCACCGACAAGGGGCGTCGCCAGAGACTGGCGATCCGCCCCGACGGTCAGGGCGGCGTCGTCTACGTCCAGCCGGACGGCAAGCTGGTCCCGGGTCTGACCCGCGGCCCGGTGGCGCCCGCCGGCGGGACGCAGGGCGGCAACGGCAGCTCGACGCCGTAGTTCGTCGAGCGACGGCGCGGTGAGCCGCCGCGGAAGCTCACCCGGGCGTCCGGGGACCCGAACGGTCCCCGGGCGCCCGCCACCCGCGGGCCCTGGTCCGTCGCCCTGCCCGCG
>JAJXUD010000099.1 GCA_021783235.1 Myxococcales bacterium
GTGCCGCTGGAGGTCGTGCCGCTGGAGGTCGTGCCGCTGGAGGTCGTGCCGCTGGAGGTCGTGCCGCTGGAGGTCGTGCCGCTGGAGGTCGTGCCGCTGGAGGTCGTACCGCTGGAGGTCGTACCGCTGGAGGTCGTACCGCTGGAGGTCGTACCGCTGGAGGTCGTACCGCCCGTGCTGGAGCCGCCGCCCGTCATGCTGCTGGGCGAGACGCAGTGGCCCCCCGCGCAGACCTGGGAGGGGGGGCAGACGACGCCCGCGCAGACCACCGTGCCGCCGCTGCCTGCGCCGCTCGTGCCGTTGCCCGTGCCACCGTCGCTCCCGTTGCCCGGCGTGGCGCCGGGGCAGCCCGAAAGCGCGAGCGAGAGCAGCGCCGCCCCGCCTGCCATCCAGAAGGACACCCGCATGACCACCTCCGTTGCGAGACGCTAGTCGACCAGCTGGGGGATGGCCAGTGTCGTCGCTCAGCTCCGTTGGCCCCTGCTCCGCCCGTAACGAGCGAATGCCTTGCGCCCCAACGCCCTGGCCGTCGAGAAGGGTGCAGATGCGAGGCGGAGGGCTGGCGAGGAGCAGAATTCCACGCGAAATAAATGTCCACCTGTTCCTGACACTTGAGGAACGGACGGGAAAGAGTCCAACCGACGATTCTACGAAGCAGGCGCTGCGCAAGGAGTCTTGGAGGGCGGCCCGGCAGAGGGGGGTGCACCCGACCGCATGCGTGGGGTTCGGGCTCAACTTTGACTTACCGGCCGGTCACCCTATGGCCCGGGGGCCCCCGGAGGCGCTCTCCACGTCCCCGGGGGCCCATCGGCCTCATTGTCGGTCGGCTGAGCCGCTAGCCGTTGCCGTTCTTCTGCCCGCCGCCGCTCGAGCTGCTGGGCGGCTCGCTCGCGCTCCCCGTCGCCGGCGCCTCGGTGGCCCCGCTCTCGAGGTTCACCGGGGGGACGGGGGGCTTGACGATGCCCCCGACCACGACCGCCTGCGGCCCGACCACGACCGCCTTCACCGCCTTCTTCTGCTGCTTGCCGCGGGTCCCCCGCATCTCCCGGGTCGCCCGCGCCTTCGCCGCCCTGGCCGCGTTCTGCTCGCTCGTGGCCCGGACCGGCGTCTTCTTCGCGAAGCCGAACTTCGCGAGCTCGGGATTGTTCGGCCCGAGCAGCGCCACGAGCGCCGCCTTCAGCTGCTCGATGAACGTCCTCTGCTCGGCCGACTGCTGCTCGCGGGCCTGCTTGGCCTTCTGGAACGCCGCCTTCGCGTCCCGCACCGCCTGGAAGGCGGCCTCGAACCCCTCGAGCTTCGAGACGACCTGCGGCTGGGTCATCGGCGTGCCCCCCATGGGCACGCTGCTCGTCGCCGGGATCGCCGTCTCGACGCCGTTCAGAGCCGTCAAGACCTTCTGCTCCTGCCCCTTCGGGCTGTTGTTCGTCATGGCTTCTCTCTTTCGTTCACGCGGTCCTTCGTTCGGCCGGGGCTCCCTTGCCTCGCGCCGTCGCAGGCGGGGAATTGCAAGGGCGTGCCCAACGGCCGGCGCGAAGGGCATCCGCGCGCAACCACTAAGGATTCTAGCGGCAGCCGCCCGAGAGGGGGCTCTCGTCTGCCCAGGCTTGATCCGCGCGGATCACTCTCGCGATCCGCGCGGATCGATTCGATCCAGCCGGATCGGCTGCTCGATGGACGGCGATCCATCCGAGGAGGAGATCGATCCATCGCGGGAGGACCGATCTCCTCCTCGGATGGATCACGTTCCATCGCGGATGGATCGTCTTCCATCCGAGGAGGGCCCTCGTCCATCGGCAATGGACGGCAATCCATCGTGGGAGGACTGCAATCCATCGTGGGAGGACAACGATCCATCGTGGGAGGACAACGATCCATCGTGGGAGGACAACGATCCATCGTGGGAGGACAACGATCCATCGTGGGAGGACTGCGATCCATCGTGGGAGGACAACGATCCATCCTGGGAGGACTGCAATCCATCGTGGGAGGACAACGATCCATCCTGGGAGGACTGCGATCCATCCGCGATGGATCGAGGTCCATCCTGGGAGGGCCTCGATCCATCCGCGATGGATCTTCCCGCACCTCCGGTGGCGCTCGCCTGAGAGGCGCTCTCTTGGGCACCTTCGCGACCGGGCAGGAGCCCATCGACCGGGGCTCGGGGGCCAGCGCCCAGCTCGTGGTGGGCGGAGACGACGTCCCCTCGTCCCTCTGCCAGCTCCAGCTCGTCGGGCGCGATCTGCTCGCGGTCACCGCGCTGGGCGAGGGGAAGATCGCGGATCCCAATGGCCACGCTTCGTCTCGCGCGCGGCTCGGCGCGGGAGGGCTGGCCCGCGTCGGCCCGCTCTCGATCCTCCAGGTCGTTCGCGAGGAGCCCTTCGCGCCTTCGCTCTCCGGCGGCCCCGACGCGCCGGCGCCCACCGTCGAGCGGACGGAGCGCGCCCGCTCCGACGCGGGCGCACCGCTCGCTCTCCTCGTGCGCCACGCGGGAAAGAGCTGCTCCCTCCCCCGCGAGGGGCGCGAGATCCTCGCGCGGCGCTTCGACGGGAAGCAGAAGGACCACGAGGTCGGTGACGGCGGCGGAGGTGGCGGGGATGGGGGGCCGAGGTCGCTACGCCCGCACGACCTCGACCCGCGTCGCGCCCATGCTGCGGTTGACCTCCGCCTCGCCCACCTTCTCGACATGGGCGATCTGGGCGCGAAGCGCCTGGACATAGGACCTCGACTGACGCGCGTAGCTCGCGTTCATCGCCCAGGTCGCGAGGACCATCTCCAGCGCGCCGGGGTTGGTCAGGGCTGCCCGCGCCAAGCTCTTCCAGAAGTAGGGCCCGGCCTCGCGATCGAAGCCGATCTGGCGAACGATTCCGGCGAAGGCGCGCAGAAGCTGCGGAAGCTTCCGCAGCGGCGGTCGCGACTTGTGGGCCGTCTCGAGCTGCCGGGTCGTCAACGCCACGCGCGCGCAGTGGGCCTCGGGCCGGTAGAGCTTTTCGAGCACCTCGGCCAGATCGCGGAGAATCTCCGCGCGCGGCCGATCGGTCGCGAAGTTCAGCCCCGTCGTCGCCGTGTCGGTGCGGTCGCCGTCGACGATCTCGATGACCCCGCGCCGGAAGAGGCGCCCTTCGCGCTCCAGGCGTCTGCTGAGTTGGGTGTTCGGCAGCGCATGCAGTGGGAGGACCAGCGTTGGAAAGGCTCCCGTCCCCTGGACCATCGCCAGCATCTTCTCCGCGGAGCGGTCGCTCTCTCCGTCGAAGCCCAGAATGAGCCCGGTGTTCACCGAGATCCCGTACGAGTTGAGCGTCCGCACGGCCTCGGCCGCGGGCATCGAGGTGTTCTGGCCCTTCTTCGCCCGATTGAGCACCTCCTCATCGCCGCTCTCGATCCCCATGAATACATAGCGAAAGTCGTTGTCGCGCATCAGCCCGAGGATGCGCGGCAGCTTCGCCAGATTCATCGTCGCCTCGGTGCTGTAGAAGAACGGGTAGCCGTGCGCCGCGTTCCAGTTCCGCATCGCGGCCAGGACCGCCTCGGTCTTCGGGAGGTCTCCGATCAGATTGTCGTAGCCGAAGTCGATCTGGCCGCGGTAGCCCAGGTCGAAGAGCGCCTGGTGTTCCCGCAGGATCCGTTCGACGGGCTTGGTGCGCGCCGTGCGCCCGAAGATCTCGATCTGCGCGCAGAACTCGCAGCCAAACGGGCACCCGCGCGTGTAGTTCATGCCCACGAAGAGGTAGTTGTCGAGCCGCGCGAGGTCGTACCGCGGAACCGGCGCCTCTGACAGATCGGCCGAGGTCGTCGACCTGTAGATCCCCGCGGACACGCCCGCGGCGAGGTCCGCGAGCAGGCGCGGCAGCACCGGCTCGGCCTCGCCCGCGACGATGTAGTCCGCGTCGAAGAGCTCCGGCTGCAAGGTCGGGCCCGCTCCGCCGACCACGACCGGGATTCCGCGCGCGCGGGCGCGCTCGATGAGCCGGCGAATGGGGATCTCCTGGGGCCCCTTCCCCGAGATCATCATCACCTGCGCCCAGGCGAGCTGCGCGTCGGTCACCGGCGCCACGTCGCCGTCGACGAACTCGAGCTCCCAGTGGGGCGGCAGGTATGCCGCCACGGTCAAGAGGCCCAGCGGCGGCGCCGCGGATCTCGCGCCGAGAAGGCGGAAGACCTCGCGGGGGTTGTAGAACGTGTTCTCGAGAAACTCCGGGCGCACCAGCAGACAACGCACCCGCCCAGCTCCGAGCTTTTCCATCTCCGAAAGCTGGTCACGATCCCGCCCCAGGAATCATGACTTCAATCAAGTCGACGGCTCGGCTCAACGCCTCTTCGCGACCCTCTCGCGCAGCCGCGCCACCGCCGCCGCCGACGGTCCCGCGAGCGTCACTGGCAGACGTTCGGCAGCACGCTGACCGTGCCGCCGTCAGCGCCAGAGTTCGTCACGACCAGGTCGAGCACGCCGTCGCCGTGGAAGTCCCCCACCGCCACGGATTGGGCCGCGCTGCCCGCATCGTAGACGACCTGGGCGGCGAAGCCCCCGTCGCCTCGGTTCAGGAGTACGCTGACCGTGTCGTCGCCTCTATTCACGACCGCGAGGTCGGGCGCGCCATCGCGGTTGAGCTCGCCGACGGCGAGGGAGGACGGGTCATTGCCCGCGGCATAGACGTCCTGGGCGGCGAAGCCACC
The DNA here is from genome assembly GCA_021783235.1 of Myxococcales bacterium. Classification (GTDB taxonomy): domain Bacteria; phylum Myxococcota; class Myxococcia; order Myxococcales; family JAKAPL01; genus JAJXUD01. The sequence goes on from JAJXUD010000099.1 coordinate 4,672, forward strand.
GTCGCCCTGGTTCAACAGCACGCTGACCGTCTTGTCGTAAGAGTTCGCCACGGCGAGGTCGGCCTTGCCGTCGCCGTTGAAGTCCCCCACCACCACGGACGCGGGCTCGTTCCCGACGGGGTAGGTCACCGGGGCGGCGAATGTCCCGCCCCCTCGATTCAGGAGCACGCCGACCGTGCCGTCGTTGTAATTCACCACGGCGAGGTCGCCCGCATCGTCGCCGTTGAAGTCCCCCACGGCGACGGAGTTAGGGTTGCTCCCCGCGTCGTAGGTCACCTGGCCTGCGAAGCCCCCGTCATGGTCGTTCAGGAGCACGCTGACCGTGCCATCGACATTGTTCGCCACGACCAGGTCGAGCGCGCCGTCACCGTTGAAGTCCCCCACCGCCACCGCGTCGGGGACGGCCCCCACCGGGTAGACCGTCCGCGGGCCGAAGCCCCCGTCGCCTTGGTTCAGGAACACGCCGACCGTGCGATTGTTGAAGTTCGCCACCGCCAGGTCGAGCGCGCCGTCGCCGTTGAAGTCCCCCACCGCCACTGAGTAGGGGTAGTCACCCGCGTCGGCGGAGTAGGAGTAGGTCACCTGGGAGAGGAACCCCCCGTCCCTGTCGTTCAAGAGCACGCTGATCCCGGGCGCGGGATAGCTGGAGTTCGCCACGGCGAGATCGAGTGACCCGTCGCGGTTGAAGTCTCCCACGGCCACCTGGGTGGGGTTGATCCCCGCAGGGTAGCTGGCCAGCCTGCCGAACGTCCCCGTCGCCTGGCACCTTCCGCCGGTCGTGCTGCCACCGGTCGTGTTGCCGCCGGTCGTGCCGCCGGTCGTGCCGCCGGTCGTGCCGCCGGTCGTGCCGCCGGTCGTGCCGCCGGTCGTGCCGCCGGTCGTGCCGCCGGTCGTGCCGCCGGTCGTGCCGCCGGTCGTGCCGCCGCCAGTCGTGCTGCCGCCGGTCGTGCTGCCGCCGGTCGTGCTGCCGCCGGTCGTGCCGCCGCCGGTCGTGCCGCCGCCGGTCGTGCCGCCGCCGGTCGTGATGCCGCCGGTCGTGCCGCCGCCGGTCGTGCCGCCACCGGTCGTGCCGCCGAGGTCTCCGGGCACCAGCGGGCAGGCGATGAGCGCCCCGGAGGTGAGAGCCAGGGCGACGCCGAGGAGCGAACGCCTCAGCGGCTCCCCCAGAGCGCCCAGGCGGCGCGGCCGAGGAGGAGCGCGCTGCCGGTCGCGAGCAACCCCTCGCCGGCGTAACCAAAATCGTTCGCGGCGAGGTCGGTCGGCGGTGGGTTCAGGTGGCCGCTCGGCTTGCCCAGATCGGAGCCGGCGAGGACGAGCCCGACGGCGAGGCAGGCCGCGCCCGCCACGACGGCCGCCGCGCCGCCGATCCCGAGCCAGCGGACTCCGCTCGGTGCGCCGGCGGGCGACTCCACCACGAGCTCTGGCGAGGCGCGGGGGGGCGGCGGGGAGAGATCCAGCGCGGTGGGCCCGGCAGCGATGGCGGCGGCCGCTGCGGGCAGAGGAGCGGCGGGGGCAGGCGCCCGCACCACGGCCGGCGGCGCGGGCTTCACCTTCGGCAGGCGCGACTTCATCTCCGCGAGGTAGGCCTCGGCCTGCGCCCGGTTCTGCGCGTCCGGGAGCGCCTCGAGGTAGAGCCGGTAGCCGTCCTCGGCCTCCTTCCAGCGGCCGAGCTGCCGCTGGCACTGCGCGATGTTGAAGAGGAGCCCGGCGAGCGGCGCGGCCTGGTAGGCCGCCTCGTAGTCGCGGAGCGCCACCTCGAAGCGGCCCGCGTCGTAGGCCAGGGTCCCCTCGTTGAAGAGGCGGCGCGCCCCCGCGAGCCCACCCGGGGCGCTCGCGGGGAGGAGCAAGGACGCCATGAGCCAGAGCGCGGTCATCTCCGGGATCGGTAGCACGACCGTCGGGGGGGCTGCCAGCGCGAGGGCCGTTGACGCCAGGGCAGCGGCGAGGGCCGAACGGGGCCGCGGCCCCCAGACTCGCTCGCCGTCCCGCACCAGCCATTCCCGGAGTCGGGAGCACACCCGCCAAGGACGGCGCCAGCGCGGGCTGGCGCTCTCGGGTCAGTGCGGGAAGGGGTCGACGATGTCGCCCCGGCCGACGATCCCCTTTGGCTTGGCCTTCGGGCCCTTCTTCGCGCGCCGCCTCGGACGGGCCGGGCGACTGGGCACCTTGGCCGCGGCCACGGGAGTCGCCGGAGGCGCCTCGGCGGGTACGACCACGGCTGGGCCCACCACCCGTGGCTTCGCGGATCCAGCAGCCACGGCGGCGGGCTCGAGCGTCGGCGCGGCGACGACCGGCGGGGGCGGCGCGCGGCGATCGAACCACCAGACGCCCCCGCCGACCAGCGCCGCGAAGGCCAGGGCGGCGAAGAGCGAGAGCGAGCTCTGGACCGAGCGCGGCCGCTGGGCAGCGGTCGCCGCCTCGGGCTCGAGGGCCGCGAGCCGCTCGAGGAACAGCCGCAGGCTGGCCGGCCGTCGGGTGACGTCGCGCTCGAGGCAGTCGAGGGTCAGCGCGGCGAGCGCCGGGGGCAGCGGCTCTCCTTTGGCGGTGATCTCCGGCAGCGGCGGCGGGGGCTGCGTCTCGCGCAGCGCGACCATCTCGCCGAACGAGCGCCCCCGGAGGGGGACCTCGTCCGCGAGCATCCAGTAGACGAGGAGCCCGAGCGCATAGACGTCCGAGCGCAGATCGACGGCGCGGCCGCCCGCCTGCTCGGGGGACATGAACTCGGGCGTCCCGAGGATCATGCCGAGCTGGGTGTGGGGCGACCCCTCGCCGCCACCAAAGCCGCTCTCCGCGAGCTTCGCGAGGCCGAAGTCGAGGATCTTGACGAAGTCCCCGCCCTCGCGCCGACAGAGAAAGACGTTCTCGGGCTTGAGATCTCGATGGATGACCCGCTTCTCGTGGGCCATCGCGAGCCCCAGCGCCACCTGCCGCGCGATCGCCGTGATTCGCCCGAGGGCGAAGGGGCCCTCCTCGGCCCGCGCCCGGGCGAGATCCCGACCCGAGAGCAGCTCCATGATGAAGTGGGCGACCGGCTCCTCGCTGAAGTCGTGGATCTCGACGATGTTCGGGTGCGAGATCCGGTTGACGACCTTCGCCTCCTGGAAGAAGCGGCGGACGAGGTCGGGCTGCGCCGAGAGCTCGGGCCGCAGGATCTTGAGCGCGACGCGGCGCCCCAGCCGGACGTGCTCGGCCAGGAAGACCTCCCCCATGCCCCCCTCGCCGAGCCGCTCGACGAGGCGGTAGCTCCCGAGCACGCTGCCGGGCCCCGGGGACGGGCGGGGGGATCTGGCCGTATCCTCTGGCGTCCAGGTGTCGCCCACCGGCTCGGCAGCCATACGTCAACAGGAAGTAACACGCGCCCAGGGACGCAAGCAAAGACCGCGCTGCCACCGGCCATTCCCGATTCGAGCGACGAGGACGAACCCGCGAGGAGGGCCCGTTCGAGTGGGACCATCGCCGCGGGCCAACCGTCCCGCCGGACCGGACCGGCGCTTCGCCGATTCGTAGCCGCTCCGTCTCCTTGCAGTTCACCCCCCAAGCGATCCAAAACCGACCTGCGGGGCAGCCGAGGAGACGAGACCGATGCGCAGAGCGCACACCTTCTTGAACACGCCCTGGTGGGCGATGGGGCAGGCCGTCCCCGGCTACGCCAGCCCGCGGATCAACGAGACGGCCACGCGGGCGCGCGCCGGGCTGCTGAACGTCCTGTCGGCGACGACGATCTTCATCCTGATCGCGGCCCCCCAGCTCGACCCCGTCGTCTACGTCGGCCCCTTCGTCATCTTCGACATGTTCGTCGCGGCGGCCACCGGCCTCACGCCCCTCAGCCCGGCAGGCCTGCTCGGGACCGCCCTGACCCTGCGGCTCCGCCCCCAGTGGAAGCCCACCCCACCCAAGCGGTTTGCCTGGATCCTCGGCGGAGCCCTCGGGGTCGCCTGCCTGTCGCTCCGGCTCGCCCACGCCCAAAACCGCTGGATCATCGGGGTGCTCTCCATCTGCTTCGCGCTCACCTGGCTCGAGGCCGCGCTCGGCTTCTGCGTCGGCTGCTGGATGTACGGCCAGATGCGGGAATGCGAGGAGTGCGAGCTCCCCTACCTCCCCGAGTGACGGCCGTCCCCCACCCGGGACGCACTGTCTGGGCTCCGGAGCACTGGCGGCGCGGACGAGGAGGGCCGAGATTCCCTCCTCGGAGGAAGACATGAAGGCATCCGACCTCATCCGCGGCCAGCGGCTGCAATCCGTGAGTCCCGAGGAGACGCTGTCGCTCGCCGCGCAGCAGATGGCCTGGGGCGGCTTCCGGCACCTTCCAGTGGAGCTCGACGGGCGCCTCGTCGGGATCCTCTCCGAACGCGACGTGCTGGCGCGCCGGGCCGGCCTCTCAACCAAGGTCGCCATGGCGATGACCTCTCACCCCAAGGTCGCGAGCCCGGAGGACGACGTCACGGAGATCGAATCGCGCCTCCTCTCCTCGAAGATCGACTGCCTCCCCGTGGTGGACCGGGGCAAGCTCCTCGGGATCGTGACGACGAGCGACCTGCTCTCCGCCCACGTGCGCCGCGCCGAAGGTGAGACGAACGGCCAGCAGCTCGCGAGGGACTTCATGACCCCGGAGCCAGCGCACGTGCACGAGGGGGCCTGGCTGCTCGAGGCGGTGGGGCAGATGGTCGACCGGGGCATCCGCCACCTGCCCGTCGTGGACAAGGAGCTGCGCGTCATCGGAATGCTCTCCGATCAGGACGTGCGGGCGCTGGTCGGCAACCCGCTGGCGATCGTGAACGACGATCGGGTCAAGCAGCAGATCCTCGACCTCCAGGTCGTCGACGCGATGAACCGCTCGCCCGCGACGGTGCCGCAGGACGCGCCCGTCGGGCAGGTGATCGATCTCTTCTTGCGTGAGCGGATGGGCGCCGTCGCCGTGGTCGGCGCCGGCGATCGCCTCGTCGGCGTGATCTCGTACCTCGACGTCCTCCGCGAGCTGCGTCGCCGGCTGTCCTAGGGACGGACGGAGGTCGAGGCTGGGGAACCTTCGCCCGTGAGCGACTTGCCGGGCACCGAGGCCGAGGCCACTGGCCCCGCGACGACGGAGCCCGTCTCCCTCCTCCTGCGCCACCTCCACGCGCGCCCCGAGGGGCTCACCTCCGTGAGCGCCGCCCGGCGCCTGCGTCGCTACGGCCGCAACGAGCTGCACCGCCACCGGCGCGCTCGCTGGGTCGGCGAGCTCGCGAGCCAGCTCGTTCACCCGCTCGCGCTCCTGCTCTGGGCGGCGGCCCTTCTCAGCTTCCTCAGCCGAACCCCCACCCTCGCCTGGGCCATCGTCGGGGTGATCCTCCTGAATGCCTTCGTCGCCTTCGTCCAGGAGCAGCAGGCCGAGCGCGCCGTCGAGGCGCTCCGCCGCTACCTGCCGCCGCGAGCGACCGTCCTGCGCGACGGGCGGCGGCGGACCATCGACGCCGCCGAGGTCGTCCCCGGCGACGTCCTCGCCATCGAGGAGGGCGACCGGATCTGCGCCGACGCGCGGCTCGTCGAGGGCGCCCTCGAGGTCGACCTCTCGACCCTGACCGGCGAGGCCCAGCCTGCCCTGCGCGAGGCCGGCGCCGAGGGGCGCGGCCGCCCGCTGCTCGAGCTGCCGGACCTCCTCTTCAGCGGCACGAGCTGCACGGGCGGCGAGGCGCTCGCGATCGTCTTCGCCACCGGCATGCACACCGAGCTCGGCCGCATCGCGGCGCTCTCGCAGCGAGTTCGCCGCGAGGAGAGCCCGCTCGAGCGGCAGGTGCGGAGAGTCGCCTGGCTCATCGCGGGCGTCTCGGTCGGAGCGGCCCTCGCGTTCATCCCGATCGGCCTCCTCGGGGCCGGCCTCTCCTGGCGCTCCGCGCTCGAGTTCTCGGTCGGCCTGCTCGTCGCGAACGTCCCCGAGGGGCTCCTCCCGACCATCACGCTCGCGCTCGCGGTCGGGGTGCGGCTGCTCGGGCGGCGAGGCGCGCTCGTCAAGCGGCTGAGCGCCGTCGAGACGCTCGGCTCGACCACCGTCATCTGCACCGACAAGACCGGCACCCTGACCGAGAACCGGATGCAGGCGGCGAGGATCTGGACGGGCGGGCGGGAGTTCGACGTCTCCGGCGACGGCCCGCTGCCCTCGGCCAGCGCCGCGCTCGCTCCCTTCGCCCGGGCCATCGCTCGCTGCAGCAACGCGGAGCTCGTGGAGGGCGGCCCGCCGCGGGGCGATCCCACCGAGGTGGGGCTGCTCCGGCTGGCGGCGCGGCTCGGCGAGCCGGTCGATCGCGCCGTTCGCGAGCGAGGCCGCCGCCGGCTCTTCCACTTCGACCCCGCGATCAAGCTCATGTCCACGGCCGACGCGATCGACGGCACGCTCTGGCTCCACACGAAGGGGGCGCCAGAGGCGATCTTGCGCCGAACGACCCAGATCGCGGGCGAGGACGGCCTGCGGCCCCTCGAGGGCGAGGAGCGCGCGGCCATCGAGCGGAAGGTCGTCGACTGGGCGAGCCGGGGGCTGCGAGTCCTCGCGGTCGCGGACCGGCCGCTGACCGGCGCGGAGCTCCCCGATCGCGCCCAGGCAGAGTCGGCCCTCGTCTTCCTCGGGCTCATCGCCCTGCTCGATCCGCCGCGCCCCGAGGTGCCCGAGGCCGTGGCCCGCTGCCGCGGGGCCGGCATCCGCGTCATCATGGTGACCGGCGACCACGGCCTCACGGCCGGCGCCATCGCTCGCGCGATCGGCCTCGTGGACGGCCCGCCCCACGTCGTCACCGGCGAGGAGGTCGAACGGCTGGGCGAACCCGAGCTGCGCCGGCTCCTCCGCGAGGCGCGGGATCTCGTCTTCGCGCGCAGCTCCCCGGAGGTGAAGCTGAGGATCGCCGACGCCTTGCGCGCCGACCGAGAGGTGGTCGCCATGACGGGCGACGGCGTCAACGACGCGCCGGCGCTCAAGCGGGCCCAGGTCGGCGTCGCCATGGGGAGATCGGGCACCGACGTCGCGCGGGAGGCCGCGACGCTCGTCCTCACCGACGACGACTTCGCCACCATCGCCGTCGCGGTCGAGGAGGGGCGGCGGGTCTACGACAACGTCCGCAAGTTCATCGTCTACATCTTCGCCCACACCACCCCCGAGGTCGTACCGTTTCTCCTCTTCGCGCTCTCCGGGGGCCACCTCCCCATAGGTGTTAGCAGAATTTTGGACAGGGGCCGGAAGCCGTGCGAGATCTTCAGACATGGAACACGCGCACGGTATCGCGGACTGGGAGACGCTGCTCGACTGCCTGCCTTCGGACTACGAGGA
>JAJXUD010000100.1 GCA_021783235.1 Myxococcales bacterium
CTCCGCGCTCGGTCGGGCGGCCATCGGGGCCGGCCGCTGGAGCCAGAGGGCGCCGGCGACGACGAGCGCGAGCGCCGCCCCGGCCCCGGCGGCCCAGGGCCAGCCGCTGCGCTGGGACCGGGCGGGCGAGGAGACCGGGCCCGAGGTCGGGATCGGCGTGGCCACGGGCGGCGGGATCACCGTGCGGGCGAAGCTGAGCGGAACCGCCCCGAGCCCGGAATCGGTCTGGGGCGACTCGAGGAGGTTCGCCTTCGAGATGTCCGAGGACTCCTTGAACGACTCGAGGACCGACGAGCGCACGTCGATCCAGACCTGGCCGAAGACGTCGGACATGCGGCCGGCGAGCGCGGTCGCGTCGAGCTCGTCGTCCAAGGTCCGCAGGTGGGCGCTCAGCGCCCGCCGCATCTCCATCGCCGTCTGGAAGCGCTTCGCCGGCTCCTTCTCCAGCGCCTTGAGCGCGACGTCGACGAGCGCCGCCGGAATCGACGGGTCGTGCTCGCGCGGGTCGGGCGGGGCCTCCTCGACGATGGCCCGCAGCGTCTCGTACTCGGTGGCCCGGCGGTAGAGCCGCTTGCGCGCGAGCATCTCCCAGAAGACGACGCCCAGGGCGAAGACGTCGACGCGGCGATCGATCTCGGCGCCCTGGTAGACCTCGGGCGCGATGTAGCCGTACTTTCCCTTCACGGCTCCCGCGACCGTCTGGGTCAGCCGGTGAGCCGCCTTGGCGATGCCGAAGTCGAGCAGCTTCACGTTGCCGTCGTAACTCACGAAGACGTTCGACGGGCTGACGTCCCGGTGGACGAGCCCGAGCGGCTTGCCCGCCTCGTCCTTGCGCTCGTGCGCGAAGTGAAGCCCCTCGCACGCCTCGGCGAGGACGTAGGCCGAGATCGAGGCGTCGAGGGGCTTCTTCTCCTTGACGGATCGCTCGATCACCGAGCCGAGCGACTCGCCGTGCAGGTACTCCATCGCGAGGTAGTAGCAGCCGTTCTCGCAGCCGAACTCGTGGACCTGGCAGATGTTCGGGTGGTTCAGCCGCGCGACGAGCCGGGCCTCGTCGAGGAACATCTGAACGAACTCGTTGTTCTCGGCGAGGTTCGGGAGCAGCCGCTTGATGGCGACGAAGCGATCGAAACCCGCCGGTCCTCCCTGGCGCGCGAGCCAGACCTCGCCCATGCCGCCCGAGGCGAGCTTGTGCAGCAATGAATACCTTCCGAATTGCTCGGCGCCCACGCCGCGATGATACCCTCGGCGGGCGGGCGGAGCTAGCGCACTCGAACGATCTTACTCGGGTAAATCGTGCTGCCCTGGATGCCGCCCTCGCTGACGTAGAGCAAGCCGGTGGCCGGATCGAAGGCGCAGCCGTTCGGCAGTCCGAAGGCCGGGCTCGCGGGACCACCGGCCACCGTGGTGACGGCGCCCGTCGTCGGGTCGAGCTGCCGGATCGCGACGTTCTGGCTGTCGACCACGTAGATCGAGCGTCCGTCCGCGCAGAGCGCCACGGGGCCGTCGAACTGCGCCGTGGCGGCGGGACCGTCGGCGTAGCCCGGAACGCCGCTCCCCGAGAAGACCGGGGCCGCGCCGGTCGCCGGATCGAGCCGGCGAATCCGGTGGCCGCTGAACTCGGTGAAGAAGATGGCGCCGCCGAACGCCACCACGCCGGCGGGGGCGTCGAGGGGGCTTGCGTTCCCCAGCGGGGCCACCGTGGTGACGACGCGCGCCGCGAGATCGAGCATCGAGATGCGCCCACAGCCCTGGTCGGAGAAGTAGACGTCGCCGCCGAGGAGCGCGAGGCCCGAGACGTCGCCCACCTTGGCGCTGGAGACGGGCCCGTCCAGGCAGAAGACGGAGGTGTTGCCCTGGCCGGCGATCGTGGTGACCGTCCCGCCGACGGTGACCGACCGGATCGCCGCGAGCTCGCCCACGAAGAGGCCGCCGTCGGCGACCGTCATGCCCGAGGGAAAGACGAAACCCGCGTCGCCGCCCGTGCCGTCGACCGTCACCGGGTTCCCGGGCTCGCCCGCGAGCGTCCGCACCGGGAACGGCGGCTGGAGCCCGACCGCGCGGATCACGTCGCCCGCGGGAGTCGAGGTCGCGGCGAGGCCGCCCCCGTAATCCGCGACGTAGAGCGTCCCGCCGATCACGCCGATCCCCTTCGGGGCGTAGAACTGCGCGGCCAGCCCGTCCGGCGAGTCCAGGTAGCCCGCGTCGCCGTCCCCGGCGATGGGCTCGGTCTGGCCCGTCAGCGTGCAGGTCGCGTTGCAGCCGTGGTTCGTCCCGTTGCCGCCGCCGTCCGGGAGGTCCGCGCCGAGATCGCAGACCTCGCCGGGATCGACGATGCCGTCCCCGCAGATCGGCAGCCTGCAGGTCGGACGGCAAGCGCCCGGCGCCCAGCGGTTGCCGCCGTCGGTCAGCCGCCCGCCGTCGCTGCCCCAGTCGCACTGCTCCTGGAAGATCCCGCCGTCCGGCAGCAGATCCTCGTTGACGACCCCGTCGCCGCAGACCCCGAAGCCGAGGCAGGCGAAGCCGCCGTCCACTGGGAAGCAGCCGCCGACCGCTCCGGCGCCGCCCGGGTTGCAGGCGGAGCCCGCGGGCAGCGGGGACTGCGTCACCTCGATGCAGGCGCCGCCGTCGCCGCAGAGCTCGGCCCCCGCGCAGAAGCGCGACTGGTCGCAATCGAGCGAGCTCGCGCAGGCCAGCGTGAGCGGGACCTCGATCGTCCCGCCGCCGTGCGACAGGACGGTCGAGCCGTAACCGCGGGCGACGGTCTGGCCCGTGGAATCGAGCCCCTCGACGAAGACCGAGAGCGAGGACGCCCCGGCCGGCAGCGCGACCACGTAGCTCTTCGGGAAGCTGATCCCCGGCGACTGGGGCGTCGCCGGAACCGAGGTCTTGGACTGCGCCGACCCGTCGCTCGCGGTGAGGGCGAGCTGCGCGACCGGCGGAAGGCCGGCCGCCGCCTGCACCTGCACGAGGACGTAGCTCTGGCCGCTGCACGAGGAGCCGAGCAGCGCGACGAGCAGCGCGAACCGCCTCATTTGATCGCGTGCATGATGTACGAGACGCTCTGCGGAGCGACCCGGGCGACGCCGACGAGGCCGTAGTCCGAATCGGCCGAGACGCAGCCGCTGCCGGCGTTCTGCGCGATGAGCCTCACCTCGGTGAGGGACGGATCGAGGTCGAAGAAGATCGCCTTTCCGCTCGCCGTGGTCGAGGTGGCCGTGGTGCTCGGGAGGTCGTTGAGCCCGAGGTAGACCATGTGCGCCTGGCTCCCCACGGTGCCGCCGTCCGGCGTCACGAGGGAGAGCGTCCAGCCCGCGAGATCGGCCCCCGTGCAGCTCGTCGAGAGCGGGTCGAGCGCCATGGCCGCGATGACGAGCGGATCCTGGCTGTTCACGAAGCTCGCGTAGCTCTGGTAGGTGCTCTGATCGAGGACAGGGACCCCGTGCACGGTGGCGAACTGACCGACGGAGGACTCCAAGAAGAAGGTCGTGCTCGCGAGCTGGAAGTCCTCGATGAACGTGGGGACGATGGCGCCGCCGTTCAGGTAGGTGGAGAACCGCGGCGTGCCCCCGTCCACCGGCGTGAAGCAGAACTCGAAGCCGCCGCAGGCATCGGTCGTGTCCTGGGTGATCGCGACTCCGTTATCGGAGATCGCCTGCGCCTCCACCCCGGCGACCGGGCCGTTGGTGGAGAGGTCGTAGACCCCCGGCACGACGAAGCCGATCATCCCCTGCGGGCACGGAGGCGTCCCCGAGTCCGGGCTCAGGATCGGGCAGACGAGGCCAGCGTCCGCGGCGCCGCCGTCCGCCGGGCCGGCGTCCAAGACTCCGCCCGTGCTCCCACCGCTCGTGCCGCTGCCGCCGCTGGTCCCGCCCGTCGAGCTGCCGCCGGACGTCGCGCTGCTGCCGGAGGTCGAACCGCCACTCGAGGTCGAACCGTTCGAGGTCGAACCGCCGGACGTCTGGCCACCCGAGGTCGAGCCCCCGGTGCCGCACACGAGACAGACGTGGTTGAAGCTCGTCTCGCCGCCGTCGGGCAGCCCGTGAGGAACGACGTCGGGGCAGCCGAGCACGGTGAGCCCCAGCGGGAGACAGACCGCGACCCAACCCTTCATGTTCGGATTCTGCCTTCAGTGGCGCGGGCAAGTCAACGAGTCCACGCTCGACGAGCCCACGTCTCGCCGCCGCCAGTCGCGTCGGGAGCGCGGCGGCCCCGGAGGCCCCGGGGGGACTGCGCTCAGCCGTGGACGCCGAGCAGGGCGCCGAGCCCGAGGAGCGCGAGGACCCCGAGCGCCCGGCCGGCGAGAGACCGGTTCCCCCGGCGGGCGAAGATGAAGGCCGAGCAGGCGACGCGGAGCGCCGGGGTCGCGAGGATGAGGAGGATGCCCAGGTTGACGAGCGCCCAGGGCTCGCCGTGGCGGAGGCCGAACCGGAGCGCGCCGAGCGAGGCGGCGACCCGGGGCTCGGACGCGCCGCCGAGCGAGAGCCCCAGCGCCGTGACGATGACGCCGCCGAGCGAACCCAGGAGCAGGACCCGGCCGAGCACGAAGCTCGACTCCGCGTCGAGCCGCGCGAGGGCCGCCTCGCCGCCCGCCGCGGCGACCGTCGGGGCGGCGTTCAAGCGGCCCCTCCGAACGCCCTCAGGCCCATCTGAATCGCGGCGAAGGCGAGCACCAGGGAGAAGACCCGCTTGAGCGCGCGGGTCTGCAGGTGGGGCATCAGCCTCGAGCCGACCATCGCCCCGAGGACCACGCCCACGGCGATGGGGCCGGCGAGCGCGAGGTCGATCTGGCCCCGCTCGTAGTAGCAGACCACGCTGGCCGCGGCGGTGACGCCGATCATGAAGTTGCTCGTCGCCGAGGCCACCTTGAAGGGCACCCCCATGGCGAGGTTCATGGCCGGCACCTTGATCGGCCCACCGCCGATGCCGAGCGTCCCCGACAGTCCCCCGGCGAGCAGGGAGACGCCGAGGCCGAACGGAAGCCGCCGGACGGCGTAGTCCTGCGCCGCGCCCTCCTGGTCGTGGGCGCGGCTTCGGCCGAAGGCGAGGAGCCCCGCGACGTAGAGGAGCAGGAGCGCGAAGACGGCCCGCAGCAGCGCCTTCGGCAAGAAGGGCTCCGCGAGCGCGCCCGCGATGGCGCCGGCGGCCGTGGCGAGCTCCAGCGTCATGCCGAGCGGCACGTCGCAGAGCCGGTCGGTGACGTAGGCGCTCGCGGCCCCGCTCGAGGTTCCGATGACGGCCACGAGGCTCGCCGCCACCGCCGACGCGAGCGGGACGTGGAACCCGAGCGTCAAGAGCGGCACCAAGAGGACGCCCCCGCCGATCCCGAGCAGGGCGCCCGCGGTCCCCGCGCCGAAACCGGAGGCGAGCAGCAGGGGCAGGGTCGGGCTCATCCGAGGCGCATCGTACCGATCGAGCCCCCGGATGCAAACCGGCGCCGCCCCCGGCGGCTTGTCCAGGATCATTCAAAGCTCGCCCAGGCCGGTGGTTGACTCCCGCCGGGGCGCGCCCGAAACTGCGCGCCGTCGCGGAGGATCCCCATGGCGAAGTCCAAGAGCCCGCTCGGCCTCGACCTCTTTCGGCTGGACGACCTGCTCACCGAGGAGCAGCGCCTCGCCCGCCGGGCGGTGGCCGACTTCGTCGACCGCCGCTTCCGTCCGGTCGTCCAGCGCCACTTCCGCGCCGGAACCTTCCCCTTCGAGCTCGTCCCGGAGATGGCGGAGCTCGGCCTCTTCGGCGCGAACCTCGAGGGCTACGGCTGCGCCGGCATGGACGACGTCTCCTACGGCATCCTGATGCAGGAGCTCGAGCGGGGCGACTCGGGGCTGCGCAGCTTCGCGTCGGTGCAGGGCGCGCTCGCGATGTACCCGATCCACGCCTTCGGCACCGAGGCGCAGAAGCAGCGCTTCCTTCCCAAGATGGCGAAGGGAGAGTTCATCGGCTGCTTCGGCCTCACCGAGCCGGACCACGGCTCGGACCCCGGCGGCATGAAGACGATGGCCCGCCGCGACGGCAAGGGCTGGATCCTCAACGGCACGAAGCTCTGGATCACGAACGGCACGGTGGCCGACGTCGCGGTGGTCTGGGCCAAGACCGACGGCGGCGGGCCCGAGTCGATCCGCGGCTTCATCGTCGAGAAGGGCACGCCCGGCTTCTCCTCCCGCGAGATCGAGGGCAAGCTCTCCCTGCGCTGCTCGCTCACCGCCGAGCTGGCCTTCGAGGACGTGCGGCTGCCCGAGGAGGCGCTGCTCCCCGAGACCCACGGGCTGCGCTCGCCGCTCATGTGCCTCACCCAGGCGCGCTACGGCATCGCCTGGGGCGCCACCGGCGCGGCCATCGACAGCTTCTCGTGCGCCCGCGACTACGCGCTCTCGCGCGTCCAGTTCGGCCGCCCCATCGCCGGCTTCCAGCTCACCCAGCAGAAGCTCGTCGAGGTCTACTCGGAGATCGTCAAGAGCCAGCTCTTGAACCTGCGGCTCGGCCAGCTCAAGGACGCGGGCGAGGCCACCTTCCTGCACGTCTCGTTCGCGAAGCGCAACAACGTGCGCGCGGCGCTCGAGGCGGCCCGCAGCTGCCGCGAGATCCTCGGCGCCAACGGCATCACCGACTCCTACCCCGTGATGCGCCACCTCGTGAACCTCGAGACCGTCTACACCTACGAGGGGACGCACGACATCCACACCCTCATCCTCGGCGAAGAGCTGACCGGGATCCCGGCGTTCGCGTGAAGCACCGCGTCGCGCTCAAGGTCCGCTTCGGCGACGTCGACGGCGCGGCCATCGTCTACTACCCGCGCTTCTTCAACTACTTCCACATCGCCTTCGAGGAGTTCTGGAACCAGAACGTCCACGCCTACGATCTGCTCCTCTCGAAGGAGCGCGTCGGCTTCCCCACCGTCCACGTCGAGACCGACTTCGGCGTCCCCCTGCGCCACGGCGACGCCATCGACGTCGAGATGACCCTCCTCAAGATGGGCCGCTCGAGCTTCACCTGCGCCTACCGGGTGCTGCGCGACGGCAAGCTCTGCGCCCGCGCCGAGATCACCACCGCCACCGTGAACCTCGACAAGATGGAGGCCATGCCCATCCCCGAGCGCTACCGGGCCGCGCTCGAGAAGATCCGCGAGCCGGTGGAGTAGCGCCGCCCGCGAGCGCCTCGCGAGCTTCGGGGAGCTTCGCCCGCTCGAGCGACCGCCACGCCTTCGCCGATCCGAACCCGCTCGTCAGCCACCCTTCTCGCACTCGTCCCAGCTGCGCCCCGCCTCGACGTTCGCGAGGTTGAAGCGCGCGCCCTGGTTGTCCGAGGGGTTCAGCCAGAGCAGGCGGGTGAAGCTCTCGGCGGCCGCCTTCAGCTCCCCGAGACGCCAGCGGCAGAGACCGACCCCGTGCAGGCAGCGGAGGAACGGCCGGTTGTCGATGAGCCCCCACGGCAAGACGCCGTCGAACTCGCCTCCCAGGGTGAGGGCGCCGATGGCCGCGCCGACCCTGTAGTGGCGCATCGCCTGTTTCGGCCGCCGCTCGAACTCGAAGTTGCCGAGGTGCGCGTGGGCGTCGAGGCAGCGCAGATCCTCCGCGACCAGCTTCATGAGCAGCTCCCGGGCCGCGCCCCGATCACCGGCTGCGGCGAGCTCGCTGGCCTCGATGATCGGGTCCGTGTCCGGGTCATCGGGGTCCGCGCCCGGAAGGACCTGCTCCATCTCGAAGGCTGGGCGCTTGCCGCGCGCCACGATCGGCTTCGCCCACTCGTCGAGCGGCTCTCCCTCCTCGCCCCAGTACTCCTCCTCGGGGTCCCAGTCGCCTTCGCGCTCGAGGGCGAGCGGAACGAGCCCGAGCGCACGTTCATCGAGACGGCTGCCCTGCACCTTCCCGGAGAGGTACGGGTGGCCCGCGTGGGTCCACTGCTTTTTGGGAAGCAGCGTGATGATTTCGCCTGGGACCTCGTCGCGCACCGCGGTCCGGAGCGTGATCTCGCGCTCCGTGCCGAGAACCCTGCAGCGCAGGGCGTTCGACTTGAGCGCCAGGACGATGAGGTCGAGCGGGCGGGACAGCTCGATCTCCCCGGGCTCGGCCTTGTGGCGCTTCTGGGGACGGAGCGGGCTCGCTGGGCCCACCTCGTGAGGCACGAGGCCAAGCCATTTGCGGTAGACCGCCGAGAGCCGTGCTCCATCGGTGCCGGGACTGAACACGACGTCGGCAAAGCCGACCACGTAACGGTCGTCTCCTCGTCTGCAGGTCGCGAGCAGCCCGGCTCTCGGGTTGCCCTCGTAGTCGATGGACGTGACCTCGATCGGCTCGCCCACGACGAACGCGTCCGCCGGCGTCGTCAGCTCTCCGGCGATCGCCTCCGCGAGGGCCCAGAGCGCCTCGTCATCGCCCTCGGCGTCGAGGGTGATCCGCTCCAGGAGGGCTGCTGAATCGTCGTTCTTCCTGGGCTTCTTCGTCATGCGCCTCTCCGCTTCGTCGGCCCATCGTGGGATTACCACCAACGGCGCACCGACCAAAAGCCCCGGGGACCTTTCGATCCCCGGGGCTCTCCGCCGTCGTCGGCCGCGGTCGCCGTCGCGGGAGAGGCCGCTCCCGCTCGGCCCCAGGTCACGCGGCCCTGGGGTGCCGGCTGTGAACGCCCGCCGCTACTTCGCGGAGGGCGTGCTGGACGAGGCGCCGGTGTCGCCACCGGGCGCGAGGGCCGTAAGGCCCGCGATCGGGGCGCCGGACGGCTTCATCACCGTCTGGACCTCGACCTGACCCGTGAACTTCACGCGCTGCTTCGCGCGCTTGCCCAGGGTCCCGCGCAGCTCTCGAGTTGCCAGCGCCTTGGCCGCGCTCGCCGCCTTCTCGGCGGGAGTGAGCTTGCGGCGGGGCTTCTCGACGATCCCGAAAGCCGCCAGGGAAGGGTTGCCCTTGCCGAGGAAGCTGACGAGGAACGCCTTGAGGTTCACCATGAGCTGGTGCGCCCCAGGGAGAGCCGCCTTGAGGGCCAGCCGCTCCTGCTTGAGCGACTGGACGCCGGCGTCGACGTCCGCGAAGAGCGCCAGCACCGCCTGGAGGGCGGCGACGACGTCCTGCTTCTGCATCGACTGACCGGCCAGCGTCAGGCTCGTGCCGTCGGGAATCCCGCTCCCGATGCCACTCGCCATCGCGCCGACCTCGTCCTGGAAGCCGTGCTTCGGCATCGTCGTCGCCGGGATCGCTCCCGACGCCGCCTTGCCCTGGCTCCCACCACCGGCCGCGCTGCTACCGCTGCCGGCGGCCCCGCCGTTACCGCTGGCGGGGGTGCTGCCGTTGTTGTTGTTGACCATCTTTATTTTCCTTTCTGACCGGATTGGGCCCAGTCGTTCCCAAGCGCTCGGACGCCCCCACCGTCGGCAACCATTGCCGCCGGGCGGAGCATTCGCTTCGAGGCACCCCGCGGTTCAGATCGGTCGCTCGCGCTTCCTCTCCTCGCCACGGGACCCGTGAGCCCCCGGGCGACCGACCGCCGGCCGCCCGAAGCCCACGAGAACGCCCTCGGGCCTCTCCTGCTCTCTGTTCCTGGATATGGGTCAGAGGGTCGAGATCCGTGACAGCGGTTCCTCGCTCCGCGGGCCCACCCTGCTCTGGGATGGATAGATGCAGGGCGTGGACCCAGCCGCCGCGGGCCCTAAACGCCCGAGGTCTCGTACGCGACGGGCACATCACGCGGGGACGCTTGGTCCAGGCTCGTGGTAACGTCCTGACGAGGAGCCGGCCCATGATGACGTCCTTCCATGTCGAGAACTTCAAGTCCATCCAGTCTGAGACGTTGGAGCTCCGGCGGTTCATGGTCCTGGTCGGGCCGAACGGCGCCGGAAAGACGAACGCCGTGCGAGCTCTCAAGCTCTTCGGCGAGCTTCTCGATCGCGGGACGACCGACCCGGCGCGCGAAGAGGGATGGGGGCGAATCATTCGCCGAGGAAAGAAGCCAGCTCGCTCGGGCATCGGCTTCAAGGCGACCTTCTCGATCCCTGGCAAGATCTTCGACCGACAGCCAATGCCATCGAGCTCTCATGACGACGCGGTTCATGTAGACATAGAACTGCGGCTTGGTGGGGCAGTGGGGGACGACGACGTTACTGTCTCGAGGGAGCGCCTTGCTCTTCGCCGAGGCGACCTGAGTTTCGGCGTTGAGTTCAGCCCAAGCGGGATCTCCCTCGACGAGGGAAACGACGTCTTCCTCGCGCGCTCGGCCTTTCCTGAGGCGGAGGCCATCGGAAATTTTTTTGCCAGAGATTCCGGGCATGGCCCCGCATCGATCCTCGATCGCGTCCGAGATTACCTTTCCTTCGTTGTTTCTGAAGGCGAACATGAAGCGGAGCCATCTCTCCTTCGCCTCCTCAACCGGCAGCGGTTGCGGGCGCCCTGGTTCAACTATTGCATTCGAGCAAGCCGCGTGAGCCGCTTCCGGCTCGACGCCTCCGCACTTCGAGGTGACGCGCAGTACCCCGAGTCCCTCGGCCGGGAGCTCGTCGGCCCACACGGCGAAGGATTGGCGGCAGCGGTTGATCATCTCAAGAAGCGCAAGGGGGCCTGGGAGGGGATCCTCGTTGAGCTGCAGCGCGTCTACCCGCAGGTGAAGGAGGTTCATGCGAAGTCGCCCCAGCCGGGGCGATGGACGCTCAGCTTCGAGGAATCCGGAATCAACGCGGAGCTCGGCCAGGACAGCGTCTCCGATGGCGTCCTCCATGCCCTCGCTCTGCTGATCATGCTCAGCGACCAGAATGCCAGTGGAATCCTCGCTATCGAGGAGCCGGAGAATGGGATCCATCCTTGGTCCATCCGCGCGATGGTCGAACGAGCTCAGAATGGCGGCGGAAGAGTCACCCTGGTAACGACCCATTCCGAGACAGTCGTCAACGCCGTGCGAGACCCTGCGTCCCTGTTCATCGTCGAGAGCGAGCCGGATGGAACCCACATCAGGCCCGCGCTAAGCGTGGAGACTGCGCTCGCGGCCATCCTCCGCGAAAGCGGCCAGCAGCTCGGTGATGTCTGGATGGGGGGGACGCTAGGGGGTGTTCCTTCCTCTGGGAACGACGCCTGATGGGCAAGAGAGGCAGACGGCGGCCAGGTATCCTTGCGACCGTCGGCCTGGTCGTCGAGGGGGACACAGAGTTCGCGGCTTTGCCTCTGCTTCACAGGCGGCGGTTGATCGCAGGCTGCCCGCCCTTGAAGGCGACCAACCTCGGCGGCGTTGGCAGCCACAAGACGCCAGCAGCCATAGCGAACCAGGTGGCGCCGCATGTGATCGCTCACCAAGTTGCCGGTCGGCCACGGGTAGTTGTCTGCGTCGACCGCGAGCAGCGCCATGACTGTTCACCCAGCTTCGCGAGGGCGATCCACGGGGAACTGGTGAAGGTTTACGTCGCCAAGGATCGGCCCGTGACCGCTCTCGCCACCGTCTCGGTCGTCGTCGCCGACCGTGCCTTCGAGGCTTGGCTGCTCGCCGGGTCGGGACAGACATTCGATGGTCAGCTGGGTCGCAAGCAACGCAAGGGCGTCGTGGAGCTCGAGGCCCTTCTCCGCAGGCCCTACCGGAAGACGGTTGACGGCCCCCAGCTCTTTTCGAAGCTCGACCTCCAGGTGGCGCGTCGCGGGAGCAAGAGTCTTGACAAGCTGCTCCGCGAGCTTGGCGTGTAGCGCGCGAGCGTGCGGCCGTACACAAGTAAGTTGGCAATCGCGCCCAGCTGCGAGCGGGGGCACCGACCAAGCGTTGGTTCGCCCTTTCCAAGCCGTGGTGGGGCAGCGCCCCAACGATCGCACGACGATGCCACATGCCGACACGCTCGCACAGCGCACCGACCAAAAGCCCCGGGGACCTTTCGATCCCCGGGGCTCTCCGCCGTCGTCGGCCGCGGTCGCCGTCGCGGGAGAGGCCGCTCCCGCTCGGCCCCAGGTCACGCGGCCCTGGGGTGCCGGCTGTGAACGCC
>JAJXUD010000101.1 GCA_021783235.1 Myxococcales bacterium
AGTCTCCCCCCCGGCCCCCCCTCCACCCCTCCGGGAACAGGCGCAGAGAAGACTCGTTCCGAGTCTCGTCAGTACGGCGGCGACTCATGAAGGTCAGATCCCATGAGTGCAGGTCATACAAGCGCCGGCCTCTTCACGCTCGAGCAGGCCGTCGCCTGGAGCGGCGGCTCTCCCTCGGGAAGCTTGCCCGCAGCCTTCCAGGGAGTCTCGACGGATTCGCGCGAGCTGCGCGCGGGATCGCTCTTCGTCGCGTTGCGGGGCGAGCGGTTCGACGGCCACGCCTTCGTCGAGAAGGCGATCCGGGCTGGCGCGGGGGCGGCGCTCGTGGCGCGCGGCGCCCGCGCGATCGAGGCGGGGGGGCTCCCCCTCCTCGAGGTCGGCGACACCTTGGCGGCGCTCGGCGCGCTGGCGCGGGGCTACCGGCGCCTCCACGGTGCGCTGGTCGTCGGGCTGACGGGATCGGTCGGCAAGACGACGACCAAGGAGCTCGCGGCCGCGGCCCTCTCGCCGCTCGGGCCGGTGCTCAAGACGGAGGGGAACCTCAACAACGAGATCGGCGTTCCGCTGACGCTCTTCCGGCTCGCGCCCGAGCAGCGCGCCGCGGTCGTCGAGCTGGGGATGAACCACGAGGGGGAGATCGCCCGGCTCGCCGCCATCGCCGAGCCCTCGATTGGCCTCGTCACCAACGTTCGTGGAGTCCACCTCGAGACCCTCGGGACCATCGAGCGCGTGGCGGTGGCGAAGGGCGAACTCTTTCGCGGGCTGCCGCGAGACGGCGTCGCGGTCGTCTGGGCGGACGATCCGCTGGCGCTGGAGCAGGCGAAGGCCTCCGGTCGCCGCATCGTCACCTTCGGTCGAGGCGACGCCGACGTCCGCCTCGAGGGCGTGCTCTCGAGCGGCTGGAGAGGCCTGGCCTTTCGCGCCAGCGCGGCGGGCGTCGGGGTCGAGGCGCGCGTCGCCTTCCTCGGCGAGCACAACGCCCTGAACGGTTGCGCGGCGCTGGCCGTCGCGCTCGCCGCCGGTGTCCCGCTCGCCGACGCGGCGGCCGCCCTCGCCCTCGCCCGCCCGGCGCCCCATCGCCTCGCCGTCGTCGGACTGCCCCAGGACGTGGTCCTGATCGACGACTGCTACAACGCGAACCCGTCCTCGGTGGCGGCGGCGCTCGAAACGCTTCGGGGCGTCGGGGGAGGCGCGCGGCTCGGCGCCGTCCTGGGCGACATGCTCGAGCTCGGACCGGAGGAGGGTCGGCTCCACCGCGAGACCGGCGAGCGGACCCGCGGCCTCGCCTGGGTCTGCGCCTTCGGCCCGCGAGCCGCGGCGCTGGCCGAGGGGGCGCGTGCGGCGGGCGTGCCCGAGGTCTTCCACTCCGACGACTTCGACGCCGCGCTGGGCTGGCTCCAGCGGCAGCTTCGGCCCGGCGACCGGCTCCTGCTCAAGGGGAGCCGTGGGATGCGCATGGAACGGTTCGGTGAGGCGCTCGGCGCTCCGGCGGGAGGGCACTGATGCTCTACCGCTGGCTCTACCCGCTCGCGACGCGCTTCCCGCCGTTCAACGTCTTCCGCTACCCCTCCTTCCGGATGGTGGCGAGCGGCCTCCTCGCGCTCGTGCTCGGCATGCTGCTCGGCCCGTGGTTCATCCGCGAGCTCAAGGAGCGGCAGTACGGCGTCTCGAACGTCCGCGAGGACACCCCGGAGCAGCACAAGAAGAAGGGCGGCACGCCCACCATGGGCGGCGGACTCATCCTCTTCTCGGTGGCCTTGCCGACCTTGCTGCTCGCGGATCTCTCGAATCGCTACGTCTGGATGGCCCTGACGGTGACGCTCGGCTACGGCGCCATCGGCTTCGCCGACGACTTCCTCAAGGTCTCGAAGAAGAACTCGAAGGGGCTGCCGGGCAAGCAGAAGCTCTTCTGGCAGGCGGCCATCTTCGTGGGGGCCTGGCTCGCCTTCGGCACCGATCTGCACTTCCACCGGGTCGCCGAGTTCCCGTTCCTCGGTGTCGGCTCGCACCTCGACAGCCACATCTACTTTCCGTTCGCCCGCCACCTTCACCCGGACCTGCACTGGCTCTACCTGCCGTTCGCGCTCCTCGTCGTGGTGGGAACCTCGAACGGCGTCAACCTGACCGACGGCCTCGACGGGCTCGCCATCGGCCCCACCATCGTGAGCGCGGTGACGTTCGGGGTCCTCGCCTGGGTGGCGGGCAGCGTCATCGCCGGCTTCAACATCGCCCACTACCTCTACCTCCCGCACCTCGACGGCGCCGAGGAACTCTCGGTCTTCTGCGCGGCGCTCGCCGGATCGGGCATCGCGTTCCTCTGGTACAACGCCTACCCGGCCTCGGTCTTCATGGGCGACGTCGGGTCGCTGGCGCTCGGCGGCGCCCTCGGAACGCTCGCGGTGCTCACGAAGAACGAGCTCCTCTCGGCCATCATCGACGGGATCTTCCTCGTCGAGGCGCTCTCCGTGATGATCCAGGTGGCCTCGTTCAAGACCACCGGCAAGCGCGTCTTCCGGATGGCGCCCATCCACCACCACTTCGAGCTCAAGGGCTGGGCCGAGCCGAAGATCATCGTCCGCTTCTGGATCCTCTCCATCCTGCTCTCGCTGGCCTCGCTGGCCTCGCTCAAGCTCCGATGACGCCCGCGCTCGAAGGAAAGAACGCCCTCGTGTTGGGGCTCGGCCGCTCGGGAAAGGCGGCCGTGAGGCTGCTCGCCCGAGAGCGGGCGCGCGTCTTCGGCGCGGACGAGGGCCGGCCGGATCTCGCGGGGCTCGAGGGGCTCGCGGCCCCGGCCCGGGTCGGCGAGGCGGGCTTCGCCACCGAGGGGCATGACCTCGTCGTCCTCTCCCCCGGCGTTCCCCGCGCCCACCCGGACGTCGCCCGGGCGGTGGCGCAGGGAACCCCGGTCGTCGGGGAGGTCGAGCTCGCGAGCTGGTTCCTCGACGCGCCGATCGTGGGGATCACCGGGACCAACGGGAAGAGCACCACGACGGCGCTCTGCGGCGAGATGTTCCGCGCGGCTGGCCGGAAGGTCTTCGTCGGCGGCAACCTCGGCACGCCGCTCTGCGATGCCGTGGGCGGGCGCTGGGACGCGCTCGTGGTGGAGCTGTCGAGCTTCCAGCTCGAGTCCGTCGATCGCCTCCGCTGCCGCGTCGGCGCCTTCTTGAACCTGACCCCCGATCACCTGGACCGTTACGCGGGGGCCGCCGACTACGCCGCCGCCAAGGCGCGGCTCTTCGAGCGGCTGGAGGCGTCCGGAGCGGCGGTGCTCAACGGCGAGGATCCCTGGTCCGAGCGGATGGCCGCGGTGACGAAGGCGCGTCGGCTCGACTTCGCCCTGGAGCTCCCGGGGGCGGCGGGGCGTCCGGCCGAGGGAGGCCTGGAGCTCGAGCTCGAGGCGGGGCGCCCCGAGCGCTACCGGCTCCGAAACCCCGCGCTGCGGGGCGCCCACAACCTCGCGAACGCCCTCGCGGCAGGACTTGCGGCCCGCGCGCTCGACGTTCCGCCCGACGCCGTGCAGCGCGCCCTCGACGGCTTCGCGGGCTTGCCGCATCGGCTCGAGCGGATCCGCGTCCGGGACGGCGTCGAGTGGATCAACGACTCGAAGGCCACGAACGTCGACTCCACCGCCGTCGCGCTGCGGGCCATACCCGGGCCGATCTGGTGGATCGCGGGCGGTCGGGGGAAGGGCGCCCCGTACGCGCCGCTGCGGCCGCTTCTCGACGGGCGGGCGAAGGGGCTGCTCCTCGTCGGCGAGGACGCCGAGCGGATCGGCCGCGAGCTCGCCGGGGTCGGACCGGTCGCGCCAGTCGGTACGCTCGAGGCCGCGGTCCGAGAGGCGGCGAGCCGGGCACGGAGCGGCGAGACCGTCCTCCTCTCGCCCGCCTGCGCGAGCTACGACCAGTTCCAGAATTACGCGGAGCGGGGCGATCGCTTCCGCCAACTGGTGACCGAGCTGTGAACGAGCCCACGCGCCACGGTGGCTCCTCGACGACGCTTCCCGCGCGCGGCGCGCCGGGGAGCTTCGACCCGATCCTGCTCTGGGCCGTTCTCGCACTGACGGCGCTTGGCCTCGTCATGGTCTACAGCGCGAGCGCGGTGACGGCCCGCGCCGCCACCGGCAACGCGCTCTTCTATTTCGAGCGGCAGGTCGTCGCGGCGCTGCTCGGGATCGGCGCGCTTCTCGGCGCCCTGCGGATGGGCTACCGCCGGCTCGCGCCGCTCGCCTATCCGCTGCTCGTGCTCGGCCTCCTTGGCCTCGCGCTCGTCCTCGCCCCCGGGATCGGCGCCTCGGCCGGCGGGGCGCGCCGCTGGATCAGGCTGCCGGGCGCCTCGTTCCAGCCGGCCGAACTCGCGAAGCTCGCGTTCGCCGTCTACCTCGCCCACTCGCTCTCGAAGAAGCGCGAGAAGGTCCGGATCTTCAGCATCGGCTTCTTGCCCCACTGCCTCGTCGGGATGCTGCTCGTGGGGCTCCTCATGCTCGAGCCCGACTTCGGGAGCTCCGTGGCCATCGGGCTGCTCCTCTTCGCGCTCCTCTTCGCCGCTGGGGCGCGCATCTTCTGGCTCGTCGGCTCGCTCCTCCTGGCGCTTCCCGCCGGCTGGATCGCCGTCGCTCACTCCCCTTACCGGATGCGCCGGATCCTCGCCTTCCTCGACCCCTGGGCCCACCGGCACGACATCGGCTACCAGGTCGCCGAGAGTCTGATGAGCATCGGCTCCGGCGGGCTCACCGGGCTCGGCCTCGGCGACGGCCGGCAGAAGCTCTTCTTTCTCCCCGAGGCCCACACCGACTTCATCTTCTCGATCGTCGGCGAGGAGCTCGGCCTCGTCGGCGCGGCGATCGTCATCGGCCTCTACGGCGTGGTCGTCTGGCGCGGCATCCGGGCGGCGTTGCGGGCCGCCGACCCCTTCGGCGCCTACCTCGCGCTGGGCCTCACCTTCCTCATCGGCCTCGGGGCCTGCGTGAACCTCGGCGTCGCCATGGGCGTCCTGCCGACCAAGGGGCTCACCCTGCCGTTCATCTCCTACGGCGGCACCTCGCTCGTCGGCTCGCTCTTCTGCGCGGGCACCCTGCTCTCCATCTCGCAGTGCCAGGGCGGATTCCTCGTGCCCCAGCGGGGGAGCGGCAATCGCTCCCTCGCGTCCCGGGTCGGCGGCGAGGTGTCGGCATGAAGGTGCTCATCGCCGGCGGCGGGACGGGCGGCCATCTCTTTCCGGGCATCGCGCTCGCCGAGGAGATCACGACCCGGCATTCGAAGAACGCCGCGGTCTTCGTGGGCACCGCCCGGGGGATCGAGCTGCGCGAGGTCCCGAAGGCGGGCTTTCCGCTCGAGCTCGTCGAGGTCTCGGGCCTCAAGGGGAAGGGGCTCTGGGCCAAGATCCGCGGCCTGCTGAAGCTCCCCCTGGCGCTCCTGCAGTCCGTCGCCATCCTGCGGCGCCACCGGCCAGACGTCGTCGTCGGGGTTGGCGGCTACGCCTCGGGTCCGGTGTTGCTCGCCGCCTGGCTCCGGAGGCTGCCGATCGCCGTCCAGGAGCAGAACGCCGTGCCCGGCGTGACGAACCGGATCCTGGGTCGCCTCGCCCGGGCGGTCTTCACCGCCTTCCCGGAGGCCGAGGCGCACTTTCCCCGCGGGAAGGTCTGGCTCTTCGGCAACCCCATCCGGCGCTCGCTCATGGAGAACTTCCTGCGGCCTGCGCCCCCGCGGGACGGTGGCTTCTCGCTCCTGGTCTTCGGCGGATCGCAGGGGGCCCACGCGCTCAACGTCCGGCTGGTCGAGGCGATCGGACGGCTCCCCGAGCCGCTGCGCGCGTCGATCCGGATCGTCCACCAGACGGGCGGGCGCGATCTCGCCGAGGTCCGGGCGGGCTACGAGAAGCTCGGCCTCGCCGCGGACGTCCGCGAGTTCATCGACGACATGTCGGGAGCCTACCGCGCGGCGGACCTCGTCGTCTGCCGCGCCGGCGCCTCGACGCTCGCCGAGCTGACCGTCTGCCGCAAGGCCTCCATCCTGGTGCCGTTCGCGGCCGCGGCCGACGACCACCAGACCGTGAACGCGAAGTCGCTCGTCTCGAAGGGCGCTGCCGTCGCCATCGCCGAGCGCGACCTCGACGCCGACCGGCTCGCTCGGGAGATCGCGGCGCTGGCGTCGAATCCGGCCCGCCGCGAGGAGATGGCCCGGGCCGCCGGAAGGCTCGGGCGGCCCGAGGCGGCGCGCGAGATCGCCGACGCCTGCGCGCTGCTCGCCGCCCATCGATCGCTCGCCGCCGAGGCGCCTCCCGAGAGGCTCGAGCCATGACGATGTTTCGCGACAAGAAGCCGCGGATCCACTTCGTGGGTATCGGCGGCATCGGCATGTCCGGCATCGCCGAGGTCCTCTTGAACCTGGGCTACCAGGTCTCTGGCAGCGACCTGCGCGGCTCCGAGCTGACCGAGCGGCTCGCCGCCATGGGCGGGCGCATCGCTCTCGGCGGCCACCGGGCGGAGAACGGCGCGGACGCCGACGTCGTCGTCACCTCGTCTGCGGTGCGGCGCGACAACCCCGAGCTCCTAGCGGCGCGGGCCCGCAGCGTGCCCGTGATCCCGCGCGCCGAGATGCTCGCGGAGCTGATGAGGCTCAAGACGGGCGTCGCCGTGGCCGGTTCGCACGGCAAGACGACCACCACCTCGATGGTGGCCCACGTCCTCGCGGCGGCGGGCCTCGACCCCACCGCCGTCGTGGGCGGCCGGATGGTGAACCTCGGATCGAACGCCAAGCTGGGGCGCGGCGAGTGGATGGTGGTGGAGGCGGACGAGAGCGACGGCAGCTTCCTACGGCTCTCGCCCACCATCGCCGTGGTCACGAACGTCGACCCCGAGCACCTGGATCACTATGGCGACGTCGCGAGGCTGCGGGCTGCCTTCGTGGAGTTCGTCAACCGGGTCCCCTTCTACGGCCTCGCGGTGCTCTGCCTGGATCATCCCACGGTGCAGGGTTTCCTCCCGGAGGTGGAGAAGCGGCACGTCACCTACGGGCGGGCACCGCAGGCCGACTACCGCGCGGTGGGGATCGAGCTGTCGGGCTTCCGTTCGACCTTCGAGGCCTTCCGGCGGGAGGAGCCGCTCGGCCGCTACGAGCTCGCGATGGTCGGGGCGCACAACGTCGAGAACGCCCTCGCGGTGCTCGCCGTCGCCGACGAGCTCGACATCCCACGCGAGATCGTCCGCGAGGCGCTCGCCGCCTTTCGCGGCGTGGACCGGCGCTTCACGGTGCGTGGCGAGGCCGGCGGTGTGACCGTGGTCGACGACTACGGCCACCACCCCGCCGAGATCCGGGCCACGTTGGCGGGGGCGCGGGCGGCCTTCGGGCGCCGCCTCCTCGTCGCGTTCCAGCCCCACCGGTTCAGTCGCACCCGCGACCTCGGCGAGGAGTTCGCCACCGCCTTCAACGACGCCGACGCGCTCGTCTGCCTCGAGATCTACCCCGCGGGCGAGGAGCCGATCCCCGGCGTCACGGGCGAGACGCTCGCCGAGAGCATCCGGGCGCACGGCCACCGAGACGTCGTCTTCGCGCGCGACCGGCCAGCCGCGGCGCGCGAGCTCGCCGCCCGCGCGCGGCCGGGGGACATCGTCCTCACGCTGGGCGCGGGCGACGTGACGAAGCTCGGCCCCGAGCTGCTCCTGCAGCTGGGAGGTCGGCCGTGACGCTGGCCCGAACGCTGGCCGCCGGCGTCCGCGGCGAGATCGTCGAGCGGGCGCCGCTCGACCGGCTCACCACCATCCGGCTCGGGGGGCCGGCCGACCTCCTCTTCCGTCCCACCGGGACCGACGACCTCGTGGCGGCGCTCCGGATCTTTCGCGACCAAGGGGCCTCGCCGTGGCTGCTCGGCGGCGGCGCCAACACCCTCGTCGGCGACCGGGGCGTGCGGCAGCCGGTGGTCCAGCTCGCCGACGGCTTCGACGGCGAGGAATGGCCCGCGGAGGACGAGGTCGTCCTCGGCGCCGCCGTCGCTGGAATGCGGGCCCTCCGGGCGGCGCGCAAGCGCGGCCTCGTGGGGCCAGAGTTCCTCGTGGGGATCCCGGGAACGCTGGGCGGCCAGGTGGCGATGAACGCGGGGACGCGCCACGGCGAGGTCTCCTCGCTCCTGGTCGCCGCCGAGATCGCGACCGCCGATGGAGCGGGCTGGCTTCCAGCAAAGGAGCTCGACTTCGGCTACCGGCGCTGTCGCCTCCCGCCGGGCGGCGTGGTGGTGCGAGCGCGGCTGCGGCTCTCGCGGGGGGACGTCGCGGCGGCGGACGCGGGGGTTCAGGAGGATCTGGCCTACCGGCGCCGGACTCAGCCGTGGGACCAGCCGAACCTCGGCAGCACCTTCCAAAACCCGCCGGGCGACCACGCCGGGAGGCTGCTCGAGGCGGCGGGGCTCAAGGGGCACCGGATCGGCGGCGTCGCCTTCAGCGACCGGCACGCCAACTTCCTCGTGAACCTCGCCCCTGGGGCGGCGAGGGCGGCCGATGCGCAGGCGCTCGTGGAGCTCGCGATGGCGCGGCTGCACGAGCGATTCGGCGTCTCGCTCGAGCCGGAGATCCGGCGGGTGGGAGAGTTCTGATGGCCCTCGGAAGAAGATCCAATCGCCGGCTTCCGGACCGCGAAGAGCGAGCGGCCCGGGCGAAGGCCGCCCTGGGAGCGCTGGGCCGCGCGCTTTGGCGGCTGTCGCTCCTCGCCGCCGGGCTCGCGGCGCTCGCCACCGGAGGCCGCGCCGCCTTCCGCTGGGCGACCAGCTCGCCGACCTTCGCCGTGAACGAGATCGCCGTCGACGGCGCCTCACGGCTCTCGGCGCCGCTCGTGCGACAGCTCTCCGGCCTCTCGCCCGGCGAGAACGTCTTTCGCGCCGACCTGTCGGGCGCGTCGCAGGCCCTCCTCGGCAACCCCTGGATCCGCTCGGCGCGGGTCGTCCGGGAGCTGCCCCGCCGCCTCCGCATCTCCATCGACGAGCGCCGCCCGGTCGCCGAGGTCGAGCTCGGGGGGCTCTACCTCGTGGACGAGGAGGGGGAGATCTTCAAGCGGGCCGTCCCGGCGGACGGCGCCGACCTGCCGGTGATCACCGGCATCGGGCGGCAGAGTTTCGCGGAGCAGCGCTCCCAGGCGCGCGAGGAGCTCGACCGGGCGCTCGAGCTGCTCGGCCTCCTCGGGCACCGGGAGCTGCCGCAGCTCTCCGAGATCCACGTCGACGAGCTGCTCGGGCTGACGGTCTACCTGGGCCCGGGCCCCATCGCGGCGAAGCTCGGCTGGGACGGTCTGCCGGAAAAGCTCGACCGGCTCGAGCGGGCGCGGCGCGAGCTCTCGCGCCGCCGGCTCGCCCCCGCGACCATCGATCTCTCGAACGACGAGCACCCGGAGCGCGTCGACGTGGCGCTCGCGGGGCCGGGGAACTGAACCTTTCGGAACGCACCCGCCCGAACGGCGGGATTGGGATTTCGGGCCGAGGGGCTCGAAAGAGAACGAGGAGGAAGTCGTATGGGCAAGAAGGGTGAGTTGATCGTCGGCCTGGACATCGGCACGACGAAGATCTGCGCGATCGTGGGCGAGGTCGGCGCCGAGGGACAGATCGACGTCATCGGCATCGGGTCGCACCCCTCGAAGGGGCTGCGGCGCGGCGCGGTCGTCAACATCGAGGCCACCGTCGACAGCATCCGCGCCGCCATCGAGGAGGCGGAGCTGATGGCCGGTTGCGAGATCACCACGGTCTACACCGGCATCGCGAACGGCCACATCAAGGGCTTCAACAGCCAGGGCATCGTGGCCGTCAAGGACAAGGAGGTGAAGAAGGCAGATGTCGACCGGGTCATCGACGCCGCCAAGGCCGTCGCCATCCCGCTCGACCGCGAGGTCATCCACGTCCTGCCGCAGGAGTTCATCATCGACGACCAGGGCGGCATCAAGGAGCCGCTCGGCATGAGCGGGGTGCGGCTCGAGGCGAAGGTCCACATCGTCACGGGCGCCTGCTCGTCGGCGCAGAACATCATCAAGTGCGCGAACAAGACCGGGCTCAACGTGGCCGACATCGTGCTCCAGCCGCTCGCGTCGGCCGAGGCGGTCCTGACCGACGAGGAGAAGGAGCTCGGCGTCGCGCTCATCGACATCGGCGGCGGCACCACCGACCTCGCCCTGTTCTCGTCGGGGAGCGTCGTCCACACGGCGGTCATCGCGCTCGGCGGCAACAGCCTCACCTCCGACATCGCCATCGGGCTCAGGACCCCGGCCCACGAGGCCGAGCGGATCAAGCAGCGGCACGGCTGCTGCCTGACCTCGATGGTCGACAAGGACGAGACCATCGAGGTGCCCTCGGTGGGCGGCCGGGCGCCGCGCGTGCTCTCGCGGCAGATCCTCTGCGAGATCCTCGAGCCCAGGGTCGAGGAGATCCTCCAGCTCGTCGGCCGCGAGATCGAGCGGTGCGGCTACCAGGATCTGCTTGCAGGCGGAGTCGTCATCACGGGTGGCGCCACCCTGCTCGCGGGGGTCGGCGAGCTCGCCGAGGAGGTGCTGGGGCTGCCGGTGCGCCGGGGGGCCCCCCGGGCCATCGGAGGCCTCGTCGACGTGGTGAAGTCCCCCATGTACGCCACCGGTGTCGGACTCGTGCAGTACGGTAGCAAGCACCAGGGCTTGCGCCGCTTCCGGGCGCGGGACGAGAACGTCTACCACAAGGTCCGATCGCGGATGCGCGAATGGCTCGGGGAGATCTTTTGAGCGGGCGCGAGGAGAGGGAAATGGAAAGCCTCATTCGGCCCCAGCTCGGGGCCAACATCCGGGTGGTCGGCGTGGGCGGGGGCGGCGGCAACGCGCTCAACACCATGGTGAGCGCGACCCTCGTGGGCGCGGAGTTCGTCGCCTGCAACACCGACACCCAGGCGCTACTCGCGAACCGGGCGGTGAAGAAGATCCAGCTCGGCGAGAAGCTGACGAAGGGGCTCGGCGCCGGCGCGAACCCCGAGGTGGGCCGCGAGGCCGCCCTCGAGAGCCGCGAACAGATCGAGGCGGCGCTCTCGGGCTCGGACATGGTCTTCGTCACCGCCGGCATGGGCGGCGGCACCGGCACCGGCGCGGCCCCCGTGGTGGCGGACATCGCCCGCTCGGTGGGCGCCCTCACGGTGGGCGTCGTCACGAAGCCGTTCACCTTCGAGGGGAACCGGCGCCGCAAGCAGGCCGAGAGCGGGCTCATCGAGCTCAAGCAGGCCGTCGACGCGCTCATCGTGATCCCGAACCAGCGGCTGCTCGCGGTGGCCGACCAGTCGATGGCGCTCACCGAGGCCTTCAAGAAGGCCGACGAGGTCTTGCTCAACGCCGTTCAGGGCATCTCGGACATGGTGCAGATGGCCGGGCTCGTCAACGTCGACTTCGCCGACGTGAAGACCATCATGCAGAACCAGGGGCTCGCGCTCATGGGCACCGGTCGGGCCGGCGGCCCCAAGCGCTCGCTCGACGCCATGCAGATGGCCATCTCGTCCCCGCTGCTCGAGGACGTCGCCATCGACGGCGCCATGGGCATCCTCGTCAACATCACGGGGCCGCGCGAGATCTCGCTGCTCGAGATCGAGGAGGCGATGCAGCTCGTCCACGGCGCGGCCGACCCCGATGCCAACATCATCTTCGGGGCGCTCGTGGACGAGGCGATGCAGGAAGAGGTGAAGATCACCATCATCGCCACTGGCTTCCAGAACGTGAAGGAGCGGGTGGCTCCCGCGGGGCTGCCGGCCGCGGGGAGCCGCTCCGAGCGGACGGGCCGGCTGCCCGCGCTGCCCGCGCAGGCGCGCCAGGCCGCGCCGCTCGTGGCCTCTCTGCCGCCGCGGACGCGAGTCGCGACGCCGCTGCCGGCGCTCGAGTCCGAGGTCGCCCGCGCCCAGGTGAGCCGCGCCTTGGACAAGGCCAACCCCCGCGC
>JAJXUD010000036.1 GCA_021783235.1 Myxococcales bacterium
CGAAACGCTTGCCGTACTAGGCTTTCCTCGTATTCACTAGCCCTGTTCGAAATCCCGAGTCATTTCGAGTCCTTGGGCCGCTGTGCTCTCGCGCGGCCTGCCCGCAAGAACTCGGGGTAGCTCCTGTGCGGGGGGACCCTTGACAGGCCGCCTCGGCCGATTACCTTACGCGCGCCCGGGGCGGCTCCGCCGCCCCGAAGTCTTTGCATTTTTCGACGTTGACCTTTTCGGAGGAGGAAACCCCCATGCCGGCAAAAGAGATCTACTTCCACCAGCTCGCCCGCGAGGCAATCCTGCGCGGCGTCGTCACGCTCTCGAACGCGGTGGCCGTGACGCTCGGACCCAAGGGGCGCAACGTCGTCATCGAGAAGTCGTTCGGCGCGCCCACGATCACGAAGGACGGCGTGACGGTGGCGAAGGAGATCGAGCTCGAGAACAAGTTCGAGGACATGGGCGCCAAGATGGTGCGCGAGGTCGCGAGCAAGACCTCGGACAAGGCTGGCGACGGCACCACGACCGCCACCGTGCTCGCCCGGTCGATCTTCGAGGAGGGGCTCAAGCTGGTCGCCGCGGGCCACGCCCCGATGGATCTGAAGCGCGGCATCGATCAGGCGGTCGAGGCGGTCGTCGCGGAGCTGAAGAAGCTCTCGAAGGAGACCAAGGGCAAGAAGGAGATCGCCCAGGTCGGCATCATCTCCGCGAACGGCGACGAGACGATCGGCAACATCATCGCCGAGGCGATGGAGAAGGTCGGCAAGGAAGGCGTCATCACGGTCGAGGAGGCGAAGGGCATGGAGACCACCCTCGAGGTGGTCGAGGGGATGCAGTTCGACCGAGGCTACATCTCGCCGTACTTCGTGACCAACCCCGAGCGGATGGAGGTGGTCCTCGAGGATCCCTACATCCTCATCACCGAGAAGAAGATCTCGGCCATGGCGGACCTCGTGCCGCTGCTCGAGCAGGTCGCCCGCGGCGGCAAGCCCGTCCTCGTCATCGCCGAGGAGGTCGAGGGCGAGGCGCTCGCGACGCTCGTCGTCAACAAGCTGCGCGGCACGCTCCACTGCGCCGCCGTGAAGGCGCCGGGCTTCGGCGATCGCCGCAAGGAGATGCTCAAGGACCTCGCCACGCTCACCGGCGGCCAGGTGGTCTCCGAGGAGCTCGGCATCAAGCTCGAGCAGCTGACCCTCAAGGAGCTCGGCCGCGCGAAGCGGGTCGTCATCGACAAGGACAACACCACGCTGGTCGACGGCGCCGGCAAGAAGGCCGACATCGAGGGGCGCATCAAGCTGATCCGCGCCCAGATCGAGGAGACGACGTCCGACTACGACCGCGAGAAGCTGCAGGAGCGGCTCGCGAAGCTCGTCGGCGGCGTCGCCGTGATCCACGTCGGGGCGGCCACCGAGACCGAGCTGAAGGAGAAGAAGGCGCGCGTCGAGGACGCGCTCCACGCGACCCGCGCGGCCGTCGAGGAGGGCATCGTGGCCGGCGGCGGCGTGGCCTTCATCCGCTGCCTGCCGGTGCTCGAGAAGCTCAAGGTCGAGGGCGACCAGCAGCGCGGCGTCGACATCGTGCGCCGCGCCCTCGAGGAGCCCGCCCGCCGCATCGCCGGCAACGCGGGGCACGAGGGTCCCGTCGTCATCCAGCGGATCCGCGAAGGGAAGGGCGCCTTCGGCTTCAACGCGGCGACCGAGACCTTCGAGGACCTCGAGAAGGCCGGCGTCATCGACCCCACCAAGGTCGAGCGGACGGCGCTGCAGAACGCGGCGTCGGTCGCCTCGCTCCTGCTCACGACGGAGGCCATGATCGCCGACGCCCCGAAGAAGAAGGCGAAGGGCGGCGGCGCCGGCGGCGGCATGGGCGGCGGCATGGGTGGGATGGGCGGAATGGGAGGCATGGGCGGGATGGGAGGCATGGACGACTACGGCGGCGGAGACATGGACTTCTAAGTCCAAGCCCCCAACGCATGGACGAGAGAGGCGCGGCCCGGCGACGGGACCGCGCCGCTTTCGTCTGTGCGCCCAGCCTGGGGCGCCGCCTTGGCGGCGTGAGCGGGCCGTAGCGAACGGAGCGAAGCGCGCGGTTGCGAACGAGGAGCCGCGGTCCCACGAAGCGGCGCTCCTGTCTGGATGCTCGTCTCGCGACAACTCGCACTCGTCCGGTGTCGGGAAGGGCTCCCCGCAGCGGGGACTCGACCTCCGCGCCCCTGGCTCGCCCTCCGCGCACGTGGACTCGTGCTCCGCGCATGCGGACTCGGCTTCCGCGCACGTGGACTCGTGCTCCGCGCACCGACTCGTGCTCTCAGATCATGGAAGGGGTTGGGTGATCTCAATCCCCCGAACGGTCGCGCAGCCAGAGCGCGGTCGCCTCGACGAGCGAGCGCTCGTCCGCCGGCCCCGGCGAGGAGGCGCCCTCCGCGATGGGGAAGCCGAGCTCCCACCGATCGGCGAGCTGCTGGGAGCTCTGGGCGGCGGCGCGGTCGATGAGGAGCAGCGGCAGCGGGCTCGCGGGTGGCGGGCGCGGGGGGAAGAGCAGGATCGCCCCCGCGGCGTCGTCCCCGGAGACGACGGCGAGCGCCTCGGAGGGCGGGCAACCCGCCGCGAGGACGAACGTCCGCTCGGCGCCCCGCCTCGCGAGCCAGCGGATGGCCGGGTCGGGATCGCCGCGGTCGAGCGAGAGGGCGAGCAGGCCGGCGTCGGCCGCCGCGGCGGCGATCCGGCCCGCGAGCGGCCCGAGCGCGGGCAGGCACGGCGGCAGGAGCAGCACGGCGGCACGGCGGGGCAGCGGTACGGACGGGCGGTCGAGCCGGCCGGAGAAGCCGTCGCCGCGCACCGCGAGGCCGCGACCGCCGGGCGAGCCCGGCAGGTGAGCGCAGCCCGCGAGCGCGAGCGCCGCGCATGCCGTCCGAAATGCTGCTAGGGTGCCCCGCCTCATCGCCTCTCGCCATAGCACGGGGAGCCTCATGCGCGCGCTCGTCTTCTTCCTCTTCGGGGCCCTGCTCGGCACCGCCCTCACCGGCTGGATCGGGCCGCAGCTCATCCACTGGTACGCGCAGCCGCCGTTCCAGCAGGGCTGCGATTGCGGCCAGGCCATGCAGTGGGCCCTCCAGCGGCTCGTCTTCTCGGAGCTGGTCGGAGGCGCCGTGGGCGCGGTGGCGCTGCTCGCGCTCTACCTGCTCGTCCGCTCCCGCCGCCGCTCGCGCGGCGCCGCCACGGGGACGGGCACGCCGCCCACGCCGCCGGTCCAGGCGGCTTGATTGGCCTTGCGAGGGCACCGTCGAGCCGGCTAAGTAGCGGCCCCGGACGAATTCGGCCTCGTCGACCGGCGGGCGGAGACCGAAGGGCCGGAGCATTCGAATGATCAACCTCGCCATCTCTCTCCTCGCGGCGGCCGCTGGACTGCTCGTCTTCAGGCTCGGCGCCCACCTCTCGGTCCTCGCCGCGATCCTCCCGACCATCGGGGTCTTCCTGGTCGTCTTCCTCCTGCTGAACCGTCGGATCAGCCAGCGCGTCCAGGCGCTGATGGCGGCCGTGCAGAAGGACCTCTCGGCCGGCCGGGCGGAGAAGGCCATGGAGGCGCTGCGGGCCGGCTTCCCGCTCGCGCGCTGGCAGTTCTTGCTCGGCTCGCAGTTGAACGGGGCGCTCGGCGTCCTGCTCTACGCGAAGAAGGAGTTCGACGAAGCGCTGCCCCACCTCCAGCGCTCCTTCTTCCGCGACTGGCAGGCGCAGGCGACGCTCGGCGCGCTCTACTTCCAGAGGAAGGACTACGAGAAGATGGCCGAGGCCTTCGAGCGGGCCGTCAAGGCGGGGAAGAACGAGGGGCTCTCCTGGAGCGCCTACGCCTACTGCTGGCAGAAGGCCGGCGACCACGACAAGGCCCAGGCCGTGATGGCCCGTGCCGTCGAGGCGAACCCCTCCGACGATCGGCTCAAGTCGAACCTCGCCGCGCTGCAGAACAAGAAGAAGATGAAGATGCGGGCCTACGAGCCGGCCTGGTTCCAGTTTCACCTCGAGCGGCTGCCGCCCGAGCTCTCCGGCGGCAAACGCGTCGTCTGGCAGCGCCGCTGACGCTCCGGGGGGGGCTTGCCCGGCGCGCCGTCCCTCAGAAGCCTTCGAGCGGCTGGTCCCGATACTGCTTGCGGTACGCCTGGATGTAGGCGCGGTGGCACTCGCGGCAGCCGGCGGCGTAGTCGTGGCTCGAGAGCATCCGGTCGACGATCTGCGGCCAGCCGTTCTCTCCGCTCGCCCAGGAGGGATCCGGCACGGCCTCGCGCAGCTTCACGAGGGTCGCGCGGATCTCGGCCTCGGGGATCTTTCCCTGCGAGAACGGCTTCATCCTGCAGTTCATCACGTCGGCCAGGATCTTCGGCCGCGCGCAGTCCGGGGGGGGCGGCGGAGGGGCGGTGGGGGCGCCCCGTTGCGCGCAGCCGGCGCCGATCAGCGAGAGCGCCGCGAGGAGGGGAGAGGCCCAAGCGCGGGCTCGGACGAACGGTGGCTCCCCCCGGACTCGAACCGGGATGGCCTTGCGGCCGGCGGATTTTGAGTCCGCTGCGTCTACCAATTTCGCCAGGGAGCCGGCACGTGGCATGCGTTGCTTCGGATATCGCCCGCCGACGAACGGACCGTCAAGCGGAAAGCCGTGCTCGCCCACGGCCGCGCGTTGACGCCTCGGACGACGCCCAATACTGTGGCGAGGCTCGCGGTCGCGCTCGAACGAGCGACCGGCGCCCGGAACCTTCGACCATGCCACTCGTCGCCCTTCAGTGCCGCCGCTGTGGAGGAGATCTTCCCGAGACCAAGCCCGGCGAGAGCTGCAGCTGTAGCTACTGCGGCCAGCGCTACCTGCTCGAGCCCTCGGGCCGCCCGGTCGGGGTGGACGCGTCTGGACGACCCGTCGTCATCGAGTCGATCGGCTCGTTCGTGGTCGACGGCGCCAGCGCGCCGCCCTCGATCGAGCGACTGCTCGCCTCGGTCGCCGCCGCCCATCCGGACGCCCCGGCGAGTCCGGCCCCGGCCCCGGCCCCGGCCAAGGTCCGCCAAGGCCCAATCGCCGCGATCGTGGTCGTCTCGATCGTCCTGGCCGGCGTCGGCGTCGCGCTCTCCGCGCTCTGGAACGTCTCCGGCCACTCGGTCTCCGTCGCCGCCACGAGGGGCCCCGCGAGCCCCAGGGTCGCCGGAGGGGGAGCGGGGGAACGCTTCATCTGGGACGAGGTGGGCGGCCCGCCGCAGGTGGCGCGGCTGCCCGGCCGCGAGCTGGTCGTCGCCCGTTTTCGCGAAGGCGATTCGGATCAGCTCTACGTCGAGGCTCGCTCGGCTCCTTCGCTCGAGCGGGTCTGGCGGGCCGGCCCCTTCGGCAGCTACGGCGAGGGCTACCGCGCCACCTTCTTCCAGATCGCGGGAGAGCGGCTCGTGGTCTCCGAGGTGCGCGCGAAGGTGCATGTCTACGACCTCTCGGGTGGCGCCGAGGTGGGGACGTTCCCGATCAGCGATCGCCCCGCCGATCGCGGCCTCTGCTCGACGGCGGACGGCCGGATCCTCGTGCCCACCGTGGATGGCGCCGTCTGGGCGGTCGATGCGAAGGCGCCCTCGCTTCGGCGAGCGGCGGCCGGGGATCGCTGCGTCGAGGGGCCCGGTCGGTCCGCTGCCAGGCCGCCGCAGGTCCCGGGCTTTCGAGCGGAGCACGTGCTTCTCGAGGCCGGCACCGGCGTCGCCCTCGGGCACCGCGTCCCCGGGACGCCGGTCCCCCGCGTCGTCGGCTTCAGCGAGGCGACCGGCGCCGTGCTTTGGAGCGAGGATCTGGCGGCCTCCGATCCGACGATGGCGCAGTCGCCGGCTGGCGAGCTGCTGTTCGGCGGCCGGATCGTCGCGACCTTCGAGCAAGGCGATGGATATCGCCTCACGGCCATCGACGCTCGCGACGGCCGCCGCCTCTGGGAATCCAGCTTGCCGGAGGTCGGGGCCACGAGCCCCGTCCTCGTCGCCGGCGGAGGCTGGCTCTACGCGGGCTGCCTCTGGAGCCTCCTCGCCATCGATCCCGCGACGGGGAAGGTCATGGGCAGGCTCGGGTGAGCGCGATCTCGACCAGTCGAGAGCCACTGGCGCTCGAGCGCGAGTCCGAGCTCCGCGAGCTCGCGGGCGCGCTGCTCGCGTTCGTGCGCCCCAAGGTGGCCTACGCCGACCTCCTCATCGAGCGCGTCCGCAAGGCCGAGTACCAGCGGCTCCCGGGCGGGCGCGAGCTCGTGAAGCCCTACGCCGCCCGCGGCGCCATGACCGTCCGGCTCGTCGACGCGAAGGGGCGCGCGCTCGACGCCTCCTTCGGCCTGCGGCCCTTCGCGGAGCTGCGCCCTGGGCTCGAGGAGGCGCTCTCGTCCCTCTGGCTCCAGGAGGAGCGGCCGGGCTTCGGGCTCGCCGAGGTGCCGAACCGCGATCGGGTCCGCTACGGCCTCAAGGGCGAGGTCGACCCGAGCTCGCCCGACCTCACCGCCTCGTTCGACGCGCTCGCCCGCGAGGTCGCCGCGCTCGACGAGGGGCTCTCCGCCTCCTCGGGGCTCGCGGTCGAGACCGAGCTCTGGTGCTACGCCCAGGTCGAGGAGAAGCTGGTCCAGGACACCGAGGGGCTCGTGAAGACGCAGACGCTGCCCCAGACCTTCCTCCAGCTGCTCGCGAGGGCGAAGGATCCGCGCAGCGGGCGGCTCACGCAGCAGCGGACGCGGCTCGGGGACATCCGGGCGATCTCGTGGCTCTTCGAGGGTGGCCCGGGCGGCGGGCTGCGGGCGGACTTCCGGGAGAAGATCGGCGGCGCCGGCCGCGCCGCGGTGGGCCTGCAGCGGGCGCGCGCTCTCTCGAGCGAGGAGCTCGGTCGCCTCACGCACCTCGTGCTCGCTCCGTCCGCGATGGTCTTCGTCCATGAGGCCGAGGGGCACAACTTCGAGGCGGATCTCATCAAGGAGGGGCAGTCGGGCCTCTTCACGCCGGACGGCGCGCCGCGCGCGAAGCCCTTCGGCGCCCCGGTGGTCGACGTCTGGGACGGCCCGGCGCTGCGCCCCGACGGCAGCTTCGCCGAAGGGGAGGGCTTCGGCAGCCACTTCATCGACGACGAGGGGGTCGAGGTGAAGCCCGTGCGGCTCGTCGAGCGGGGCGAGATCGTCGCGAAGCTCCACGACCGCGAGACCGCCCACCATTTCCGGGAGGCGCCGAACGGCCGCGGCTTCTCCGAGCTCGGCCAGCGCCGGCTCGTCCGGATGACGAACACCTACCTCCACCCGGCCGCCGGAGCCCCCTGGCTGGACGGGCTCGAGAGGCTCTGCGAGGGGATCGCCTTCGGCGTCTACCTCGAAGGCTCGATGGGCGGCGCCGTCTCGAAGGAGGGGATGAGCACCACCGTGCAGCTCGGCCGCGTCATCCGCGACGGCCGGCTCACGGACGAGCTGCTCCTCCCCGGCAACCTGACGGTCCGCGCGCTCGGCTCCTTGAAGGGCATCGAGGCCTTCGCGGGCCCGCTGCGCTGCGATGACCCGGGCTTCTGCGGCAAGGGGCAGATGAAGACCGTCACCGACGGCGGGCCGCTCACCCGGCTGCGCAAGACCGAGGACGTGACGCTTGGCTTCTGAGACCTCCGAGCAGGAGACGCTCTGCGAAGCAGGGCGAGCCGTCGTGCGCGCCCTCTCCGGCGAGGCGGACGACGTCGAGCTGGTCCTCTGGTCGGCCGACGAGCGGAGCTGGGCCGTCCGCAATCGCGAGATCGTCCCAGAGGTCTCGTTCGGCCAGGTGGCGGTGGGCCTCCGGGCGCTGCGCGGTGGGAGGCTCGCCATGGCCGCCACCGCGACCCTCGACCCCGAGGAGAACGCCCGCGCGCTCCGGGCGGCGCTTCGCGTGGCCCGCCCGTCGCGCCTCTCCGAGTTCGCCGCCGCCCGCCCGCCGCCGCTCGTCGACGTCGACCCCGAGCTCGAGGCGCTCGCCCACGACCCGAAGGCGCTCCACTCCCTCGCGGTCGCGCTGCGCGACGGCTTCTTCTCGCTCCCGCGCGCCGCGAGCATCGAGGCGTTCGAAGGGGCGGTCGGCGCCCACCGCACCGCTCGCGCCGTCGTCACCCGCCGCGGCGAGTCGACGGTCGCCCGCGCCGCGCTGGCCGCCTGGGCCGACGTGGAGGGTGCCCACTCGGAGATCGTCCACGCGCCGAGGGCGACCCCCGAGGCGCTGGCCGAGATCCGCGGGGTCGGTCGCGCGGCGCTCTTGGGGCTGCCCGATCGGATCGTCACCCCGGAGGAGCTCGGCACGGGCGAACTGCCCGTGCTCCTCCACCCGCGACTCGCCGAGGCGATCTTGCGGACCGCCCTTCAGGAGAAGCTCCTCGCCGAGAGCGCGGCCAAGGGGCTGAGCGACCTCCGGCCGGGGGATCTCGTCGCCGACGAGAGCTTCTCCCTCTGGGACAGCTCCGAGGAGCCCGGGCTCTCGAGCCACGCGCCCACCGACGACGAGGGCACGCCGGGGGCTTCGCGCGCCGTGATCGAGCGAGGCCGCTTCACCGGCTTTCTGGGCTCGCGCGCGTCCTGCGAGGAGCTCGGGATCGCCCCCACGGGAAATGGCTTCCGGACGCCCATGATCGCGGAGCCTCCGAACGAGGCGCCGGTCCGCGATCGACTCTCCGGGCTCATCGTCGAGGGGGGCGAGAAAAGCTTCTCGGAGCTGGTCCAGGGCATGGAGCGGGGGCTCGTCCTCGTCGGCCTGCTCGGGCTGCACGGCGCCGACCGGGCGCGCGCCTCCTTCTCCTGTACGGTCTACGACGGCCTCGCCGTCCGCGACGGGAAGCTGCTCGGCCGCCTCGCGCCTGGCCGCTGGAACGCGAGCGGGCGGCTTCTCGCCGACGGCGACCGGCCCGGCCTGCTCTCCCGAATCGAGCGGTCGCGAGAGCAACTCTCGACGGGACGCTCGAGGCTCCCCCACCTCCTCGTCCGGCTGGAGACGAGGTGAGGCGCCTCGTCGCCGCGGCGCTGCTCGGCGTCGCGCTGGGTTGCGCCGCCGTCCCCCCGCCGCCGAAGGAGAGCCAGGTGAAGGAGCCGAGCCTCACCGACGTGGTCGCCGCGATGCGCTCGGAGGCTCGAGCGCTCGTCCAGAAGCAGTCGGAGCTCGCCTGGCGCAACTGGGTCTTCGGCGATCCGATCGATCTCGCCGCGACCTACGCGGGGCACGAGTCGCTCTTCTCCCCGGCGTCGATGGCGCCCGTGAGGAGGCTGCGCGACCAGACGGCCGATCCGGTGGAGCGTCTCGCGCTCGACGACTTCCGGCTCTACCTCGCGGGAGAGGTCATCGGTCGCGCCGTCGCGCCGCTCTCCGACCAGGCGCAGAACCTCGAGGCCGCGGCGACCTTCCAGACGCCCTCGGGAATCGAGCAGCCGTACCGCGAGTTGAACAAGCTCCTCGCGAACGAGCCGAGCTACGCGCTGCGCGGGCAGCTCTCGGACGCGGCGCTGTCGGTCGTCCGGCAGCTCGCCCCGATCCTCGAGGAGAAGGAGCGGCGCACCCAGGCGCTGCTCTCCCAGGTCGGGTTCCCGAGCTACGCCGCCTTCGGGGCGGAGCTACGCGGGGCCGATCTCGACGCCCTCTCGGCGCTCGCGGGGAAGGTCCTGGACGACACCGAGTCGCTCTACCGGTCGGCCATGGAGACCGAGGTCCAGGCGACGCTCGGGATCTCGCTCGCCGGGATGCGCCGGGCCGACGTCCCCCGCCTCGATCGGGTGGCCTCGCTCGACGCCTACTTCCCAGCCGACCAGATGATGCCGCGGCTCGAGAAGACGCTCGCGGGGCTCGGGCTCGACCTGCCGAAGCAGAGGGCGATCCGGGTCGACGACTCGCCGTTGCCGAAGAAGAACCCGCGCGCCGTCTGCTTCCCCATCGTGGTGCCGACGGACATTCGCCTCTCCGTGAAGCCGCTCGGCGGCCTCCCCGACTACGAGGCGCTCTTCCACGAGACCGGCCACGCGGAGCACTACGCGAACAGCACGGTCACCCTCTGGGAGCTCCAGCAGCTCGGCGACGGCGCGCCCACCGAGGCCTACGCATTCGTCCTCGAGGATCTCGTCGGCGACCCGCGCTGGCTCGAGGAGACCGTCGGGCTCTCCGGCGAGAAGCTGCGCGCCCAGCTGCGCGGCGCCGCGGTGCGAAAGCTCTACATGCTGCGCCGCTACGCCGGGAAGCTCCGCTTCGAGATCGCCTGGCACGCGGGCGCGAAGGATCCGAAGGAGCTCTACCGGAAGGAGCTCTCGCGGGCCTACGCCTTCCCGGTCTCCGAGAGCGACGCCGAGCGCTACCTCGTCGACCACGACGACTTCTTCTACTCGGCCGACTACTTCCGCGCCTGGTTCCTCGCGGCGCAGATCGAGGAGAAGCTCGTCCAGCGGTTCGGCGCGACCTGGTGGCACGACCCGAAAGCCGGCCAGCTCCTCGT
Source organism: Myxococcales bacterium (assembly GCA_021783235.1). Taxonomy (GTDB): domain Bacteria; phylum Myxococcota; class Myxococcia; order Myxococcales; family JAKAPL01; genus JAJXUD01. The sequence continues at coordinate 10,441 of JAJXUD010000036.1, forward strand.
CTCGCTCTGGAGGTGGGGCAACCAGCTCGGGGTCGACGAGGTCGCGAAGCAGCTCGGCGATCCCGGCCTCCGGACGGAGCCGCTCCTCGCGAAGCTGAAGTCCGCCATCGCGGGCCCCTAGCCTGCGGCGCTACGGCTTCCACGCGAGCTGCTTGAGCAGGTAGGCGAGCCGGCCCTCGCTCTCCGGGGAGAGGTTCAGGAAGTGGACCGCGCAGCCGGAGCTGGCCATGAGGCGCTGGTCGAGCGCCTCGCCCACCCGGACCACCGTCGCGTGGAAGAAGATCGGCGGGCCGACGGGGCTCTGCAGCGCGAGCGCGAGCACGGTCTGGACGGGCGGCGGCTCGTCGAGGCGGATGAACGCGCCGCCCATGCTCACGTTGACGAGGGCGCCCACCCGCTCCTCTCCCATGAAGTAGAAGCGAACCGGGAGCTCGAGATCGACCCGAGGCTCACGGACGCTCGGCGCTTCCGCCTCGTCTTCGGGCCCAGCCCCCATGGGACCATCATACTCCGCCGCTGGCCTCTCCCCAACTTCGCTTCCGGCCCCCCGGACGGCCCCGGGCGCGCTGGGGCGCCGCGCCACGTCGTGACGGATCAGCCGTTTCCCTTCCAGAGAGCTTCCGCTATCATCCGCAGCCCAACGAAGGAGGCAACGATGCGAAGGTCGAAGCTTCTCGCGGTCCTCGCCCTCGCGACGCTGGAAGGCTGCGTCGTCTGGAAGAGCAGCTACGAGCAGAAGGAGAACGAGCTGGCGGCCTGCCAGAAGGACGCGGCCGAGGAGAAGGCCTCGCTCGAGGCGAAGATCGCCGCGCTCGAGAAGGCGAAGGCGAACGTCCAGCGCCAGCTCGAGGAGGCGACCGCGCTCGCGGAGAAGGAGCAGCTCGAGCTGCAGGCGGAGGGCCAGCGCTCGGCCGAGCTCGCGACCGAGAAGGGGAGCCTCGCGGACAACATGCGGAAGCTCCAGGGGCAGCTCGCCGAGCTTCAGCGGCAGGAGCAGGCCGAGCGCGACCGCGCGGCGCTCTTCCAGAAGCTCGTGGCGCAGCTCAAGGGGATGATCGACGCCGGCAAGCTCCAGGTCGTGATCCGCAACGGCAAGATGGTGGTGAAGCTGCCGGACAACGTGCTCTTCGACCCGGGTCGCACCGACGTGAAGCCGGCCGGGCGAGACGCGCTCTCGCAGCTCACCGACGTCCTCAAGGCGATCCCGGGCCGCAACTTCCAGGTCTGTGGCTACACCGACGATACCCCGATCCACACGGCGAAGTTCCCGTCCAACTGGTCGCTCTCGACGGCGCGCGCCGTCGAGGTGGTGAACCTGATGACCAAGGACGGCATGGAGCCGCAGCGGCTCTCCGCGGCCGGCTACGGCGAGTACGACCCGATCGCCGCGAACGACTCCGTCGAGGGGAAGGCGCAGAATCGGCGCATCGAGGTGGCCGTGATGCCGAACCTCGAGGAGCTGCCGAAGTTCGACGACGTCCCGGTCGCCTCGGCGGCGCCGGCAGCTTCGCCGACGGCCTCGCCGCCCGTTCAGAACTAGCGGCGCTTGCGCTACCGGGAATTCGAGCTGGGCCCCGCGCTCGCGGGGGCGCGTGGGGCGGTCTTCCTCGGCCACGACGAGTCGCGGGGCCTACCGGTGGCGCTGCGCCGCTTCGAGCGGGGCGATCCCCCGCTCGCCCCCGAGGCGCTGCCGCCGCTGCCGTTTCCCGGGACGCCGCAGCGCAACCTGGCCCGAACGCTCGCGATCCACGTGCACGACGGGGAGGTCGTCGTCGTCAGCGAGCTCGCCCTCGGACCGACGCTCGACGCGCTCGTCGCGGGCCGGGGGCAGCCGCCGGCCGTCGTGGCGGGGCTCGTCGCCCAGGCGCTCGAGGGGCTCGTCGCCCTGCATCGCGAGGGGCGCGCCCACGGGAGGCTCCACCCCGGGAACCTGATCCTCGACGTCGACCAGGGCTGCCTCAGGCTGGTCGACCTCTGCGCCGTGCTCTTCCGGGGCGTGCCGAGCGGCCGCGACCCCCGCAAGGGATACGCTCGCCCGGGGCTCGAGGTCCCGTCGCCCCAGGGGGACGTCTACGCGGTGGGACGCATCGCCGAAGCGCTCCTCCGGGGCGGGGAGCCGCTCGGCGCCTGGTCGCCGATCGGGGCCTTCGGAGACGCCGATCGCCCTCGCGCCCGCCTCGGGGAGTGGATCGAGCGCTGCCAGTCGCTCGATCCCGGCGAGGGGTTTTCCGACGCGGCCGCCGCGCTCGACGCGATCCGACTGCTCGGCGAAGGCGCGCAGCAGGCGGTGGCCCAGGTGCGGGCCGGCTCGTGGGCGCTCGCCCGGCGCCGTGCCTTGCGGGCGATCGCTCGCTCTCGGGAGGGGCTGCCGGGGGCGCGCCCCTCGGTCCAGCTCCTCTCCCAGGCGCTCTCCTCCCAGCGAGCGACGTTCCTCTGGCAGCGGGTCGCCTTCGGCGCCTGCGCGGCCGTCGCCCTGAGCGGCTGGTTGGCGCGGCGCCCTCGGGCCGCGGAGGCCGGAGCCGAGGCGGCCGGATCGCCCGCAGCCTGGAGTGACGGCGCCTGCGTCGAGGCGGCCCGCCCTCAGCCGGTCGGGAAGGCGGGCCTCGGCACGGTGGAGCTGACGGGCGCCGCCCGCCTCGCCATCGACGGCTGCCCCGTCCCCCTCTCGGGGGCGGGCGCGAAGCTCGCGCTCTCGCCCGGGACGCACCAGCTCCGCGCGCTCGTGGCTGAAGCGGTCGCTCATCCGGGCCCGCCTTCGGCTCCGGGGACGGCCTCGCCCGGGCGGGTCGTCGACACGAGCTTCGCCGTGGGAGCCGGCTCGCAGCGGCTCGCGCTGGACGGGCTTCCGGTCGCGACGAAGACGGACGCGGCGGGCGCCGAGGAGGTGGCGCGAGAGCTCGCGAGCCTCGAGAGCACGCCTGCTCCCGTGCCGCCGAGCTCCGGCGATCCGATCGGCTCCGCCGCGCTCGACGCCGTCGCCGCCCGCGCGCTCGCCGTCGCCCGGAGCGCGGGACGGCCGGAGATCGCCGATTCGTTGCCGGACGACCTCGCCCTCGATCTCGACGCCCTCCGGGCGGCCGGCGACCGGCTGGAGGTCGTGGGGGGCGGCTGGGACGCGAAGCTCGATCGGGCGGCCCGCGATGCGATGCGGGAGGACGGCTCGACGATCGAGCCGAAGCTCCTCGAGGCCACCCGGCTCGTCGGCGCCGTCCGGATCTTCGCGAACGAAGGGGGCGGAGATCTCGAGCGCGAGCGGGCGGTCCTCTCGCGCCTCGGGCAGTGGGACGGCCCGAGGCTCGATCGGGCGGTGGCCCAAACGCTCTCTCGGCCGGAGCTCGCGGCGTGTCGGAAGAGCCTGGAGCCGGCGGCCGAAGACGTCGCCGAGCTCTCGCGGCGCGCCATCCTCGACGCGCGCGAGGCCGCCGATCAGTGGGTGGCTAGCGGCGCCGCCACATCAGGATCTCGGTGATGCCCGGGACGGCGAAGTCGGGAAGCGCGCCGGCCTCGGCGTAGCCCTCCCGCGCGTAGAAGCGGCGGGCGTCGGCGTTGAAGTCCGAGACGAGTAGGAAGAGCTCGCCCGTCAGCCCCTCCGCCTCCCGCAGCAGCAAGACGCCCACCCCCCGGCCGCGCGCCGGTTCGGCCACCGCGAGGAGCTTCAGGTAAGGCGCGCGGCCGAAGGCGCCCCGGCGCAACACCCAGGCGAGGCCGACGGGCTCGCCGCTCAGCTCGGCGCAGAAGAGCGCGTCGTCCGCCCCCTCGAGCGCCGAGGCGAGATCCCGCGCGCAGCGATCCTCGCCGTAGCCGTAGCGGCGCCAGAGCGGCGCCGCGGCGACGAAGCGGGCGCAAGGGGCGACGTCGGCCGGCGCCAGCGGGCGAATGGAAGGCGGGTCCACGGGGCCACTCTACCCGGTCCGGATGAAAACTTGAGTCTCGGGGAGGTCGAGGCGATTCTCTGGCCTCGATGGCGAAATCAACCGAACTCACGAACCCCCACCCGGGGCGCGCCCGTGGCGACTCGAACGGCAAGATCGTCGATCTCGCCCAGGCGCGCGGCCGGCTGCGCCCCCGGGTGCAGACCCGGCAGGACATCGTCGGCGCGCTCGTCGGCCAGCTCGCCGCGCTGGCCCGCGGAACCACCACGGCGGCCCGCGCGGGCGAGATCCGGCGCGCCGCCACCCGTGCCCTCGATCTCTTCGACGAGACCGATCGGGGAAGGGCGAAGCCGAAGGAGCTCGGCCAGGCGCTCGCGAAGGTCGAGCGGCTGCTCGCCGATCGGCACAATTAGGCGGGCGTCAGCGCTCGACGCGGAAAGTGCGGAACTCGCCGCGGGGCGGGCCGCGCCGGGCTTGCACCTCCTCCACCCGGGCGAAGATGGGGCCGCGTCGGCACCAGGCTTCGAAGGCGTTCACCGCCTCGACCGCTCCCTCGACCACCGCCTCGACCGACCCGTCCGAGAGGTTTCGGACGTAGCCGAGGAGGCCGAGTCGCTGCGCCTCGCCGAGGGCGCTCTGCCGGAAGAAGACGCCCTGCACCTTGCCCGTGATGACGAGCTCCACCCTCTCGATCGCCTCGCTCACGCCTTGCCCCCGAGTCTCGCGAGAAACGCCGCCTCGTCCAGGATGGCCACGCCGAGTGCGCGGGCCTTCTCGAGCTTGCTGCCCGCCTCGTCGCCGGCGACGACGAAGTCGGTCTTTCGACTCACCGAGCCGGCCACCCGTCCACCTTGCCGCTCGATCTCGGCCTTGGCCTCGTCCCGGGTCATCGACGGGAGGGATCCCGTGAGCACCAGCGTCTTCCCCTCGAACGCGCCGCCGGCGACCGCGGCCTCCGGGGCCGGGCGCACGCCGGCCTCGAGCAGCCGCTCGAGCTGGCTCTGGTTCTGAGGCTCGTCGAAGAAGGCGCGGATGGAGCGCGCGAGCTCGGGGCCGACGTCGCGGACCCGCAAGAGCTCCTCCTCGCCGGCCGCGGCGAGCGCCCTCACGTCGCCGAAGGCGCGGGAGAGGAGCAGGGCGGTCGTCTCGCCGACGCCCGGAATTCCGAGCGCGTTCAAGAAGCGGGCGAGGGTGGTTCCCCGGCTCCCATCGATGGCCTCGAGCAGGTTGTCGGCGCTCTTCTCCGCCATCCTCTCGAGGCCGAGGAGCTGATCGCGCCGGAGCGTGTAGAGGTCCGCCGGTCCGCGCACGAGCCGCTGGCCGACGAGCTGGGCCACCAGCGCCTCGCCGAGACCGTGGATGTCCATGGCGCGCCGGCTCCCGAAGTGCTGGATGGCCCGCTCGAGCTTCGCCGGACAGGCGAGGCCGACGCAGCGGGCCACCGCCTCGCCCTCGGCCTTCTCGGCGTGCGAGCCGCAGACGGGGCAGCGGTTCGGGAAGACGTACGGCTCCGCGCCGCTGGGGCGCCGCTCCAGCACGACTCCCGCGATCTCGGGGATGACGTCGCCCGCGCGCCGCACCCGGACGGTGTCCCCGACCCTCACGTCCTTGCGACGCAGCTCGCCCTCGTTGTGGAGGCTCGCGTTCGAGACGGTGACCCCGCCCACGCGGACGGGCCGTAGCTTGGCCACGGGGGTGAGCGCCCCGGTCCGCCCCACGTTGACGCCGATCTCGAGGACGAGCGTGGTCTCCTCCTCGGGCGGCAGCTTGTAGGCGACCGCCCAGCGCGGGGCCTTGGCCACGCGGCCGAGCCGGCGCCGCTCGTCCTCGGAGTCGACCTTGACCACGACGCCGTCGAGCTCGAACGGCTCGCCGTCGCGGGCGGCCGCGAGCTCCTCGACGTAGGCCCGCACGGCGCCGAGCCCGCGGCAGCGGCGGCAGCGCGAGCTGACGCGTAGCCCGAGCTGGCGGAGCGCCCGCAGCTTGTCCCAGTGGGTCTCGAAGGGAACCGAGGCCTCCCCCGTCTCGTAGAGGAAGAGGTCGAGCGGCCGCGAGGCGGTGACCTTGGAGTCGAGCTGCCGCAACGAACCCGCTGCGGCGTTGCGCGGGTTCGCGAAGACGGGCTCGCCCTCCTGCTCGCGGCGCGCGTTCAGCTTCGCGAACTCCCTCTTGAGCATGACGACCTCGCCGCGCACCTCGAGCCGCTCCGGGATCTCGCGCAGTGGCCCGTCGCTCCCCGGCGCCTGGAGCCGCAGCGGCAGCGACCGGAGCGTCCTCAGGTTCGGCGTCACGTCCTCGCCGACCTCGCCGTCGCCCCGCGTCGACCCCTGCACGAAGCGGCCGCGCTCGTAGACGAGCTCGATCGCGAGGCCGTCGAGCTTGGGCTCGCAGACGTAGTCGATCTCGTCCTTGCCGAGCAGCTTTCGGATCCGCTCGTCGAACTCGGCGAGCTCCTCGGCCGAGAAGACGTTCGAGAGCGAGAGCATCGGCTGGTGGTGGACGACCCGCGCGAACCGCTCCGAGGGCGCGCCGCCGACGCGCTGAGTCGGGCTGTCGGGGGTTCGAAGAGCCGGGTTCGCGGTCTCGAGCGCTTCGAGCCGTCGCATCAGCCGGTCGTACTCGGCGTCGGAGACGGTCGGGGCGTCCAGCACGTAGTAGCGCCGGTCGTGCTCGCGGATCTCCCGCCTCAGCCGGTCGATCTCCTCCGCCGCGCCGGGGCCGGTCACGGGCGGCATCCTAAGGCGCAGCGCCGGTCTGGAGGAATGAAAATCCTCCGCTGGAGCTTGACTTGAACGGAGGCCGAGACTAGCCTTCCCGACGACGGTGGGTTTGCCGCCGTCTTTCCCTTTTCGCAGAAGCCTTCGTTCCAGCCCCGAACTGCCCGCTGCGGGAGCGCCGTCCGCGCTGCCCCGGTGCCGTTCCGATAGACCCGCGAGAGCGACGATGCGTCACCCAGAAGCGACCGGCCGTCAGGCCGAAACCAGCGACACCGATGAGGTCGGCGAGGCCCCCGAGCGCTCGCCCCGCAAGGGGGCGGGGCGCAGCCGCAAGCCCAAGGTCGTTAGGGCGAAGGAGACGGCCGAGGCCGAGCCGCGGTCCAAGAAGGGCGAGGCTCGCGGGGAGGCGATCGCCGCCGAGCCCGAGCCGGCCGCGCCGTTTCAGGCAGAGCCCGCGGCCGAGGCCGAGGCAGAGCCCGCGGTCGAGGCGGCCGCCGAGCCCGAGCCCACGGCCCCGACCGGTCCGCCCATCGAGATCCTCTCGCTTACGCAGCTCAAGGAGATGAAGGCCACCGAGCTCGCGAAGCTCGCCCGGCAGCTCAACGTCGACGGCGCCGGCTTCAAGAAGCAGGATCTCATCTTCGCGATCCTCCAGGCGAACGCGAGCCGCACGGGCGAGGTCTTCGCCGAGGGCGTCGTCGAGGTGCTCCCCGACGGCTTCGGCTTCCTCCGCTCCCCGGACTTCAGCTACCTCCCCGGACCGGACGACATCTACGTCTCGCCCGGCCAGATCCGCCGCTACGGCCTGCGCACCGGGGACTCCGTCTCGGGCCACGTCCGGCAGCCGAAGGAGGGCGAGCGCTACTTCGCCCTCTCCCGCGTCGAGACGCTGAACGGCGAGCAGGCGGTCGAAAACCGGGAGAAGGTCCTCTTCGACAACCTGACCCCGCTCTACCCGAACGAGCGGCTGCGGCTCGAGCACGACCCCGCGAACATGACGACGCGGATCATCGATCTGCTCACCCCCATCGGGAAGGGACAGCGCTGCCTCATCGTGGCGCCGCCCCGAGCCGGCAAGACGGTGCTGCTCCAGGACCTCGCCCACGCCATCACCGCGAACCACCCCGAGGTCGTCCTCATCGTGCTCCTCATCGACGAGCGGCCCGAAGAGGTCACCGACATGGAGCGGTCGGTGAAGGGCGAGGTCGTCTCCTCGACCTTCGACGAGCCGGCGACGCGCCACGTCCAGGTGGCCGAGATGGTCATCGAGAAGGCGAAGCGGCTCGTCGAGTGCGGCAAGGACGTCGTCATCCTGCTCGACTCCATCACGCGGCTCGCCCGCGCCTACAACTCGGTGGTGCCGGCCTCCGGCAAGATCCTCTCGGGAGGCGTCGACAGCAACGCGCTCCACAAGCCCAAGCGCTTCTTCGGCGCGGCCCGCAACATCGAGGAGGGCGGCAGCCTGACCATCGTCGGCACGGCCCTCATCGACACGGGCAGCCGAATGGACGAGGTCATCTTCGAGGAGTTCAAGGGCACCGGCAACTCGGAGATCGTGCTCGACCGCAAGCTCATGGAGAAGCGGATCTTCCCCTGCCTCGACATCAACAAGTCGGGGACGCGCAAGGAGGAGCTGCTCCTGTCGGCCGACCACCTGAACCGCGTCTGGGTGCTCCGGCAGCTCCTCCACCCCTTGAACCCCATCGACTCCATGGAGTTCTTGCTCTCGAAGATGCGCCCGACCAAGTCGAACCAGGAATTCCTGGGCAGCATGAGCCGCTGAGCCGCCTCCCGGGCCGCGGGGAGGGGGGGGGCTCGCCTCCGGGGAACGCGAGCGCGAGCCGCTCCGCCGGGGTCGTGCCGCGACCGCTCGGTCGTTTTCGCCTCCGCGCTCGGGCGAGATCGGCTAGAATGACGGCTCGCGCCATGGCACGCCAGAGTCAGATCCCTCGCTTCACCGCCGACCAGGCGCGCGGCCTCTTGCTGCTGCGCTCCGGACTGCTCCGGCCGACGAAGTCCTCCATCGCCACGGTCTGCGCGCTGGTCGAGCGATTGGGCGGCGTCCGGGCCGAGCGGCTCGAATGGGCCCACGCCTCGCTGGCCGCCCGCCTCTCGGGCTACCAGTCGGCCCACCTCGACGATCCGCTCCTTCAGGACAAGACGCTGCTGCGGCTCTGGGGCGTCCGCGGGGCCGAGCTCGTCGTCCACCGACGGGACGTCCGGGCCCAGCTCGCAGCGGCGCAGGAGGAGGCCCACCAGTGGTCGCGCTTCCTCGACGCGAACCTCTCCATCGACGAGAAGCGGCGCGACGAGATCCTCGGGCTGCTCATGCCCGGCCCCTTCTCGCGCAGCGAGGTGGCGCGCCGCTTCGAGCGGCACCTCCACCTCACCGGCAAGGCGCCGCCCTCGGCGGTCTACATGCGGATCATCCGCGAGGCGGGGGCGCGAGGCCGGCTCTGCTGGTGCGGCGGCGAGGGCACCGCGGCCCGTTACTGCTCCCTCGAGCGCTGGATGGGCGAGCCCGTCGAGCCTCGGCCCGATCTCGAGCGGCTGGTCTCGGTCTACCTGAGCGCCTTTCCGCCGGCGCCGCTCTCGGACGTCGCCACCTGTCTCGGGGCCACGGCGTCGTCGGTGCGGGAGACGCTCGCGAAGCTCGAGGCGGTCGAGGTCGAGGTGGACGGCAAGCCGAGCTTCGTCCTGCCCGACGACGTCTCGGCCCTGAAGAAGGCGCCGGATCCCGCCGAGGCGCCGTCGTTCGCGCTTCCCGAGCAGGATCCGCTCCTCATCGCCTGCCCCACGCGCGATCGGCTCGGCACCGGGCTCGCCGCCGCCTTCCCGACCTCGGGCGAGATGCCCGGGACCGTCTGGATCGAGGGGCGGCTCATCGCGACCTGGCGGCGCGAGGCCGACGTGGCCGAGGTGCGCCCCATCGGCCGCTCGACCCCGCCGCCGAAGCAGCTCCAGGCCGCCTTCGCGCAGGGCGAGCCGCTGCTGCGGCCGCGGCTCGTCCGGTAGATGCTCCTCGCCGAGTTCGACTACGACCTGCCGCCCGAGCTCGTGGCGAAGGAGCCGCTCGCGGAGCGCGACGCCTCGCGGCTGATGCGCGTGCCGCTCGGCGGCGATCCGTTCGATCACCGCGCCTTCCGCGAGCTGCCGGCGCTGCTCTCTCCCGGCGATCTGCTCGTCGTCAACGACGCCAAGGTGCTCCACGCGCGGCTGCGCGGCGAGAAGGTCGAGACCGGCGGCAAGGTCGAGCTCGTGGTCGACCGGCCGCTCGGCGGGGCGCGCTGGCTCTGCCTGGGCCAGGCGTCCAAGGGCTTTCGGCCGGGACAGCGGCTGCTGCTCGCGGGCGAGCTCGCCGCCACGGTGGCCGCGCTGCGGGGGGAGGGCTTTTTCGAGATCGACGTCGAGGCGGGGGCCGACCTCTGGGCGTTCGCCGAGCGGCGCGGCGAGCTGCCGTTGCCGCCCTACCTCGACCGCGCGGCCACGCCCGAGGACGATCGGCGCTACCAGACGCTCTTCGCCCGCGCGCCGGGGGCGGTCGCCGCCCCGACCGCCGGCCTCCACTTCACCGAGCGGGTCCTCGGAGCGCTTTCGGCGCGCGGCGTCACCGTGGAGCGGCTGACGCTCTACGTGGGGGCCGGGACGTTCCTCCCCGTGCGGGCCGAGCGGATCGAGGATCACCGGATGCAGCCCGAGCGCTTCGAGATCCCCGTCGGGCTCGCCGCCGCGGTCGCCGCCGCGCGGGCGCGGGGGGGGCGCGTCGTCGCCGTCGGGACCACCGCGCTGCGGGCGCTCGAGGCGGCCTTCGACGGCTCGACCCTGCGCGAGGGGCCCGGCGAGACCGACCTCTTCGTGAGGCCCGGCCACGCCTTTCGGGCCGTCGACGGCCTGCTCACGAACCTCCACCTGCCGCGCTCGACGCTCCTCGTCCTCGTCGCCGCGCTCGCCGGCCGCGAGCGAATCCTCTCCGCCTACCGGGAGGCGGTGGCGCTTCGCTACCGCTTCTTCTCGTACGGCGACTGCATGCTGATCGCGTGATCGCCTTCCAGGTCGAGGCGCGCGACGGCGCTGCCCGCGCCGGGCTGCTCACGACCCCCCACGGGCTCGTCGAGACGCCGATCTTCATGCCGGTCGGGACCCAGGGCACGGTCAAGGCCGTCGGGCCCGACGACCTGCGGGCCATCGGCGCCCGGATCGTCCTCGGCAACACCTACCACCTCCTCCTGCGGCCGGGCCACGAGCTCGTGAAGCGGCGCGGCGGCCTCCATCGCTTCATGGCCTGGGACCGGGCGATCCTCACCGACAGCGGCGGCTTTCAGCTCTTCAGCCTGGCCGAGCGCCGAAAGCTCAGCGAGGAGGGGGTGGAGTTCCGCTCGCACCTCGACGGATCGTCCCAGAAGCTCACGCCCGAGCGCTCCATCGAGATCCAGGAGGCGCTCGGCAGCGACGTCGCCATGGCCTTCGACGAGTGCCCGCCCGCGGACGCCCCGCGGGCCTACCTCGAGGAGAGCCTCGCCCGAACCGCCCGCTGGGCGCGCCGCTGCCGCGCGGCCTGGCACCCCGACGGCCCGTCGGCGCTCTTCGGGATCGTCCAGGGGGCCATGGACGAGGGGCTGCGGCGCCGCTCGGTCGAGGAGATCTGCGCCCTCGACCTGCCGGGCTACGCGCTCGGCGGCTACTCGGTCGGCGAGACCCCGGCCGAGATGCACGCGGGCGTCGCGTTCTCGGCGCCGCTCCTCCCCGAGGATCGGCCGCGCTACCTGATGGGCGTCGGCAGCCCGGACGACCTCCTCCACGCCGTGGCGGCGGGCGTCGACATGATGGATTGCGTCCTGCCGACTCGCTGCGCCCGCAACGGCCTCCTCTTCACCTCGCGCGGCCGGCTCGTCATCCGCAACCGGGTCCACGCCGAGGACGACGGCCCTCCCGATCCGGCCTGCGGCTGTTACACCTGCCGGACCTTCTCCCGGGCCTACCTGCGCCACCTCTTCCAGGCGAAGGAGCTGCTTGCCTATCGGCTCAACTCGATCCACAACCTCGCCTACTTCCTCTCGCTGATGGCTGGGGCGAGACGGGCGATCCGCGAGGGCGCCTTCGTCGCGTACGCCCGGGAGGCGCGCGCCGGCTGGGAGCAGGACGAGGAGGAGACCGGATGAGGCGAACCATCGCCGCCGCGTTGTTGGGACTGACCGCCCTCGCCGCGCCCGCGCGGGCCGAGGAGCCGTGCGCCGAGCTCTCGGGCGCGGTCGATCTCTCGCGCTCGCCGAGAGACGACCGGCGGGTCTTCTGCACGTTCGCGCGCGATCTCGTGGTCGGCTCCTGCTGCCAGTCGAGCCTCTACGACTGCCTGCAGAAGAGGCCGGACTGCGCTCGGGCGCGGGCCGACGCGCTCGTGGGCCTCGCCGACGTCGCGGGCGGCGGCACCGAGGAGAGCGCGCTCGCGGCGGCGACGAAGTACGAACAGTCGCTCTCTCTGGCCTCGCGCCAGAAGATCGATCTCACGGGCGCACCCTGCCGGGGGCAGGGGCCCGTGACCCTGGCCGAGTTCTCGGACTTCGACTGCCCGCACTGCGCGCTGGCGCAGGGCATCGTGGACGAGCTGCTCGCCGCACGGCCCGCGACGCGGCTCTGCGTCCTCCAGTTCCCGATCCACCCCCACTCGATGCTGGCGGCGGCCGCCGCGCTCGAGGCGGCGCGCGAGGGCAGGTACTGGAAGATGGCGAAGGCGCTCTTCGCGAGCCAGGCCGAGCGAGAAGGGCTCGGCGAGCGGCCGTACGTCGACGAGCTGCTCCAGGTGGCGAAGGGCGCCGGCGTCGACCCCAAGGCCGTCCGCGCCGCCCTCGCCGGCGGGCCCGCGCTCGATCTCGCCCGAGCCCAGAAGGCGGAGGCCGAGCGGCTGAAGCTCGACGGCACGCCGTCCTTCTTCCTCGACGGTCGCCCGCTCGGGGTCGTGAGCCTTCCCTTCTTCGAGGCGGCCGTCGACGACGAGATCGCCTCGCGCAAGAAGCCACCATCAGCGAAGTGAGGGTCGAGATGCGCAAAAAGATCCGGGTCGTGGGGGCGCTCATCGAGCTCTCGGGCAAGTACCTCATCACGCAGCGGCCGCCGAGCGCCTCGCTGCCGCTCCTCTGGGAGTTCCCGGGCGGCCGGGTCGAGGAGGGGGAGACCGACGAGGAGGCGCTGGCGCGCGAGCTGCGCGAGGAGATGGACATCAAGGTCGACGTCGGCGAGCGGGCGATGCACGTGGAGCACGAGTACCCGCACTACGACATCGACTTCAGCGTCTACCGATGCCGGCTGATCTCCGGGAAGGTCGAGCACAAGCGGGTCCACGACCACCGCTGGGTGACGCTCGAGGAGATCGACGAGTACCCGTTCCCCGAGGCCGACGAGAAGACGCTCGCGAAGCTGCTCGGCCTGCCGTGAAGCCCGCGGGCCCCCACCACCTCGCGATCCAGGTCCACGACCTCCCGGCGATGGAGCGCTGGTACCGCGCGGTCCTGGGCCTCTCGGTCCTTCGCCGCTGGCCAGCCGAGGGAGGGGGAGAGCGCTCGGTCTGGCTGGACCTCGGCGGCGACGCCTTCGTGGCGCTCGAGCGCTGTGCCGATCCGCCGGGAGAGGCGGGCGGCTGGGAGCGGTCGAGCCCCGGGCTCTTCGTGCTGGCGCTCCGGATCGCGCGCGCCGATCGCGAGGCCTGGGAGTCCCGCCTCCGGGAGCAGGCTGTCCCGGTCGAGCGGCGCAGCCCGTGGAGCCTCTTCTTCCGCGACCCAGAGGGCAACCGGCTCGCGCTCTCGCACCACCCCGATGAGTGAGCGCGGGGTGGCCACCTCGGAAAGTGTGGGGCGCAGACCGCATTCACTTCGGCGAAAGACGGGTAACCCCGCGTCGACTGGGCCTCGTCGACCCTGGTCTGATTCTTGCTGTTCGCTTCCCCATGACACGACCTGGATCGGGGTTTCTCGCTGCGATCTGCCTCGGCCTCGCGGCATGTCCGGTGAGCGGCACGGCGACCTTCCCCCCTTCGGGCGCCGACGGCGGCGCGAGCGCGAACTGCGTTCCAGGCCAATCGCTCTTCTGCGCGGGTCCGGCCGGCTGCACGGGAAGCCAGGTCTGCGAGCCGGATGGTCGGAGCTACAGCCCGTGCGATTGCGCCACCGGCTCATCGAGCAGCTCCGGCGGCCTCGGGGGCAGCTCGAGCGGTGGCGGGACGAGCGGTGGCGAGACGAGCGGCGCCACGGGCGGAGGCTCGACCTCGGGGGGCACGAGCGCGGGGCCGCCACCGGCAGCTCCAACCCCTCCGGACGGTGGCTGGACGGCAATCGCCGGCGGCAGCGCGGCTTCCGAGGCCACCACCGACGGCGGCGTGTCGATCTGGGCGGCGGACGACACGATCAAGGTTCTCCAGGGCAACGACCCAGCCTCGAACCAACCGGTCGTGCCCACGCAGGGGGGCTACTTTTTCCCTCAGAGTTACCTCTCGACGAACGACGTCTGGAGCGCCGCCACCTCCACCGTCTCGATCGCGGGCGCCCAGCGCGAGACCGTCGCGTTTCAGCTCTTCGTCACGGCCTCGGCGGGCGCGTCCGTTCCGGCCCTGGACGTTCAAGTCTCCGCGCCAGCCGGCGCTGCCGGAGCGTTGCCGGCGTCGGCGATCACGCTCTTTCGCGAGTGGTACGTCGGCGAGGGCGCCGGCGGGAGGGGCGCCCTGCAGCCCGCCGGCGCCTACCCGGATCCGCTGATTCCCTTCTTCGATCCCTACGGGACCGGAGCGCGGATCGTGCCGCCCTTCGACGTGGGGGCGGGAGAGACGCAAGGCATCTGGATGGACGTCGCGATTCCGGCGACCGCGGCCGCCGGCGCCTATGCCGGAACGATCCGGATCCTCTCCAGCGGCGCCACTCTCGCGACGCTCTCGCTCGATCTCCAGGTCTGGAACGGCAAGCTGCCGCTCTACGCCTCGGACCCGACGCTGCTCAAGGTGTGGGCTCCCCTCTACCCGGCGCACTTCTACCCGGGCGAGGGGCTCGACGGGCAGTGCCCAGGCTACCCGGCCTGCAGCCCTTGGCCGTTCTGCTCCCAGGCGATCAGCTGGGCGCAGCGATACCAGAAGGTGGCGCACGCCTACGACTTCGACACCCAGCTCGAGGCCACCCCTCCGCAGACGACGCTCGATCTCCAGGCGAACCACTACACGATCGACTGGAGCGGATTCGACGCGCTCAACGGTCCAGCCATGGATGGAACCCTCTTCAATGACGGCACGCGGCTCGCGGTCCTCCAGTCGCCCATGGGCGGCGACGATGCGAGCTTCCTCGGCGCCGACAGCAGCGGCGTGGGCTACGGCTGGGATCCCAGCCAAGAGACCCTGCCGCCGGCCGGGCTGCTCGCGGCGGTCCAGGACTACTCCACCCAGATCTCCCAGCACGCCGCGGCGAACCACTGGGACCAGACCGAGATCCTCGGCTACCTCTGGGACGAGCCGGGAAAGTCGCTGCAGTCGAGCACCGACCCGCTCTACCACTCGATCGAGCTCTACGCGCAGGCGGTGAACCAGGCCAACGCGGCGGTCGGCTGGAAGGACCCGGTCCGGTTCTTCCTGACCACGAGCCCGCAGTGCATGCCCGGGATTCCGAACGACCCGCTCTTCCAGTACGACGTGGGCCAGGCCTGCACCGATCACGAGGGGCTCGCCTACCCGAGCGTCGGCGGGGTCCCGAGCTCCTGGGTGCTCGACTGGGCGCCAAACCCCGCGCTCTACGTGCCCGAGCTTCCGGTCACGGGCGCGAAGCCCGACTACACGGTCGACGGCGTGAAGAGGTACTCGAGCGCACCGGCTCCACTCGAGAGCTGGTACTACCAGTCCGGCGAGCCGTTCGGGGGCGGGATCTGGATTCAGACCGACGCCGCGAGCGAGCGCGCCTGGGACTGGATCGCCTGGAAGTACCGCGTCGACGGCGTCTTCTTCTGGGTGGCGGACTTCTGGCCGAAGGGCGGCAACCCCTGCACCGCCGCGAACACGCCCTACACGACCGCGGGAGGAGGCGACGGCATCCTCTTCTACCCCGGCCAGCAGCTCGGCCTCATCGGCCTCACGAACATCCAGGGCCCGGTTCCTTCGATGCGCATGGCTCTCTGGCGCCGGAGCTACCAGGACTACCTCTATCTCTGGCTCCTCGCCGCGAAGAGCGGTCAGGCCGCCTCCGACGCCATCGCCGATGGCCTGATCGGCGCGGCCTTGAACTGGAGCGACACCGACCCCTACTGGTACAGCCCCGGCTGGAAGAGCGGCGTCGGCGAGTGGTCTCACGATCCTCACGGCTACGAGGCCGCGCGGCTGGCGGCGAAGCAGGGCCTCGGCTGGTGAGCGCCCACGGACGGCGGCTCTCGGCGGCCGGGCCGTCGCGGGGCGCCTCCCCTCTCCGTTCGAACAAAATGACGAGCCGTCGCGCTCGCGATCGGCGCTCGAAAGTTTCTTGAGAGCCGAGCGGGCTCGGGCGGCCCGTTTCCTCTGTTTTCGCGGCGAAATGCAATGGCACACGACTTGCCTATCCGGGAGGCGTGCGTCGTCTTCTCTCCAACGCCCTCTTGTTCGCGGCCCTCGGGGCGCCGCTCTTCGCGAGGGCGGAGCCGCCCGGGGACGGCTCGAACCACGGCCTGCCCGAGCGGCTCAGTCTGGCGGACGCCGAGGAGATCTTTCGGGCCCGCGGCCTCGACGTCCTGATCGCCGAGGCGAGCGCGCATGGCGCCGAGGGCGATCTCGTCGCCGCCGGCCAGCACCCGAACCCGAACCTGCAGCCGACCGTCTACTACGTCCCGGCGCTCTCCCGGGACGTGCTCTACGGCAACCTCGGCAACAACGCCACGACGGGGACCTGGGGCTTCGGCCTCGGTCTCGACGACAACGCCGGCATCGAGGATCAGCTCTCGGGGAAGCGATCGCTGCGCATCGAGGCCGCGGCGAAGGCGCTGGCCGCGGCCCGCATCGGCGTCGAGGACGTGAAGCGGATCGAGCTCTCGCAGCTCGGGCAGGCCTACGTCGCGGCCGTGATGGCGAAGCGGAACATGCAGGCCGCCAAGGAGACCTACGACACCTACGACGTGCAGCTCAAGCTGAACCAGCGGCAGTACGACGACGGCGCCATCGGGCGGCTCGATCTCTCGCAGGTGATGACCGCGCAGCTCGAGGCGCTGCAGGCCCTGGCCACGGCTCGCGCCGGCTACGACCAGGCGGTGGCCTCGCTCGTCTTTCTGCTGGGGGTTCGGGATGGCCGGCCGCAGGTCACGCTGACGAGCGACATCGAATACCGCGCCCTCCCGGCGTTGCAGGGGCAGAGCGCCGACGCCCTCCTGGCGCAGGCGATCGAGCGGCGCACCGACGTCCGGATCGCGCAGAGGAACCTCGAGCAGTCCGAGGTGGCGCTCCGAGCGGCGAAGCGGGCGCTCCTCCCGGACGTGAGCGTCAACGCCGGCTACAGCGAGATCTGCAGCGGCGGCACCTGCTCCTCGGCCCCCGGCTTCCAGCTCGGCCTCTCGGGCAACCTGCCGGTCCTCTACCAGCAGCAGGGCGAGATCCGGCGGGCGGAGACCAACGTCGCGCAGGCGCGGCGGACTCTCGAGAAGACGAAGGCGCAGGTCCTCTCGGACGTGACGCAGGGCTGGGCCAGCTATGCGGCCGCCAGGGAGCAGATCGAGCGGATGCAGGCGAAGCTCATCGCGGAGGCCAAGCTCTCGCGGGACCTCGCCCAGGTCATGTACCAGAAAGGCGCCGCTTCACTCGTCGACTTCCTCTTCGCCGAGCGGACCTACGTCGCGAGCGAGCTCGAGTACCACCAGGACCTCGCGAACTACTGGTCCTCCGTCTTCCAGCTCGAAGCGGCCACGAACCTGAGGTTTCACTGACGATGAAAGGAAGCCGTGCCATGACGCCACGCATTTCGGGCAAGCCGCTCGCCATCGCCCTCGCGGTCGGAAGCCTCCTCGCGCCAGCGGTGGCGTCTGCCTTCGCGCCGCACGAGCTCCACGTCGGCCCGCACACCGCCTACTCGCCGGTCCGGCCGGTCGTTTGGCAGGAGCCTCGCCCCGCTCGCTCCCCGGTCCTGTCGCCGTTCCGGGCCGAACCCCGGGCCGCTCTCTCCCCAACGCTCCGTCACGCGGCACGGCCCGTTCGGCCGCCGCCTCGCCGGAGCGTCGCCCGGCCCTTCCAGTCGCGGCCGCGCCTGCTGCTCGGCCGGCTGGTGCGGCGCCGCTAGCCCATGGAGTCGCTCATGCCCTCGAACCCCCGTCTTCCCTTGGCGCTCGCGGCGATCGTGGGCGCCCTCGTCGCCCCGGCCTGCGGCAGCTCGAAGGCGCGGGCCTCGGACGACGCGGCGACCGAGCAGCCGAAGCCGAGCCAGCCCAACTCCCAGCTCACCGTCGCGCCGGTCGGCGACGAGGTCGTCGGCAGGGAGATCGCGAGCAGCGCTCGAATCGTCTTCGACGAGAACCACGTCGCCCACCTCTTCTCGCCCGTCACGGGCCGGGTCGCTCGGATCGTCGCCCAGCTCGGCGATCACGTCCGCCAGGGGCAGACGCTCGCCATCATCAGCTCCCCCGACCTGGGTAACGCCGTCTCGGACGTCTACAAGGCGAAGCCCGCCGTGACTCAGACCGAGAAGGAGCTGAAGCGGCAGCAGGATCTCTACGCCCACCAGGCCGGCCCGCTGCGAGATCTCGAGGCGGCCCAGGCCAGCTACGACCAGGCCGTGGCCGAGCTGCAGCGCGCGAAGGAGAAGCTGCAGCTGCTCATGCGGCAGTTCCATGCCGACCGGGTCAGCCAGACCTTCCCGCTGGTCTCTCCCATCGACGGCGAGGTGGTCGCCCGTCAGATCAACCCGGGCCTCGACGTCCAGGGGCAGTACAGCGGAGGCGCGACCCAGGAGCTCTACACGATCGGCCAGCAGGACGATCTCTGGGTCCTCGCGGACGTCTACGAGCAGGATCTCCCGAGGGTCCACGTCGGCACGCCCGTGACGGTGACGACGATCGCCTACCCGCACGAGCTCTTTCACGGGAAGGTCGACTGGATCTCCGGAGAGCTCGACCCCGTGATGCGGACCGTCTCGGTGCGCTGCACCCTCGAGAACCCCGCTCACCTGCTGAAGGCGCAGATGTACGCGACCGTCTCGATCGAGACCGAGGGGAAAAAGACCCTCGCGGTGCCGCGGGAGGCCATCCTCCACTTCGGCGACAAGCAGCTGGTGATCGGCGTCGACGCCGCGAAGGACCGCTACGTGCGGCGGCCGGTCATCCTGGACGAGGATCAGGCCGGAGAGTACGTGCCGGTGCTGCACGGGCTCGCGGCGGGCGATCGGATCGTGACGAAGGGCGCGCTGCTTGTGTCGGATGCGGTGAGCGAATGATTCGCCGCGTGGTCGCCTGGGCGCTGCGCACGCCCGCGCTCGTGGTGCTCCTCGCGATCGGCGTCATCGCCATCGGCCTGTGGGCCTTCGACACGCTCGACGTCGAGGCCTACCCCCTGCCGACGCCGCCGCTCGTCGAGGTCATCAGCCAGCCCATCGGCTGGAGCGCGGAGGAGGTGGAGCGCTACGTCACCGTGCCCACCGAGGTCGGGCTCTCGGGGATGCCCGGTCTCGAGCACATGCGGTCCCAGTCGATCTTCGGCCTCTCGGACGTCAAGTGCTACTTCAAGTGGGGGACGACCTACGAGGCGGGCCGCCAGGAGGTGATCAACCGGATCGCCACCTGGATCACGCTGCCTCCCGGCGTCACGGCCGGCATCTCGCCTTGGAACGCCATCGGGGAGATCTTTCGCTACCGGCTCCGGGGCAAGGGCTACACGCTCACCGAGCTCAAGAGCGCCGAGGACTGGATCCTCGAGAAGAACTGGCGGCAGGTCCCCGGGGTGGTCGACGTCACGAGCTACGGCGGCTTCACGAAGCAGTACCAGGTGGACGTCGACCCGATGCGGCTGCGGGGCTACGGGCTCTCCGTCACCCAGGTCGAGAACGCCCTCTCGAACGCCAACGTGAACGTCGGCGGCGACCGGCTGCCGGTCGGGGAGCAGTCGTTCGACGTGCGCGGCATCGGGCTCATCCACGATGTCCACGACGTCGAGGACGTGGTCGTCTCGGAGCAGCACGGGACCCCGGTCCGGGTGCGGGACGTCGCGACGGTGGCGATCGGCCACTCGCCGCGGCTCGGCATCGTGGGGATGGACGACGACGCCGACATCGTCCAGGGCATCGTGCTCATGAAGTACGGCGGGGAGACCCTGCCGACGTTGGAGGGCATCTACCAGAAGCTCGAGGAGATTCGGCGAAACCACCTCCTGCCGCCGGGGATGGAGATCGAGCCGTACTACGACCGCGGGACCCTCACCCACCTCACGACGCACACCGTCCTGCACAACGCCCTCGAGGGGATGCTCCTCGTGACGGTGCTCCTCTTCTTCTTCCTCGGGAGCGGCCGGGCGGCGCTCATCACGGCCATCAACATCCCCATCGCGCTGCTCGCCGCCTTCGCCGGGATGAGGCTCACCGGCACCCCCGCGAACCTCATCTCGCTCGGCGCCCTCGACTTCGGCATCGTGGTCGATTCGACCGTCATCATGATGGAGAACGTCTTCCGGCACCTCGGCAGCCACGGCCAGGGTCCGATGAAGGAGCGGATCCTCGCCGCCGCCTCGGAGGTGGGTGGGCCGATGGCGACCTCGACGCTCATCATCGCCACGGCCTTCTTGCCGCTCTTCGCGATGAGCGGCGCGGAGGGGGTCATCTTCTCGCCGATGGCCCGCACCTACGCCTTCGCCATCGGCGGCGCCATCGTGCTCGCCCTCACGCTCACGCCGGTGCTCGCCTCCCGCTTCGTCCCGGAGGACACCGAGGAGGACGAGGGGCGGGTGATGCGCTTCTTCCACCGGCTCTACGACCCGCTCTTCGACCAGGCGTTGCGCCGGCCGAAGCTGGCCGTCGTGCTGCGCGCCATCCCGGTCTTCGCCTGCGTCGCGCTCTTCCCGCTGCTCGGCAAGGAGTTCATGCCGAAGCTCGAGGAGGGGAACTTCTGGGTGCGCTGCACGTTCCCGACCTCTATCTCGCTCGAGCAGAGCGCGAGCTACGTATCGAAGCTCCGAGCCATCCTGCTCGGCTGCCCGCTCGATTCGGCCAAGGCGTGCGACCCAAAGGCGCGCAAGCACCCGGAGGTCGAGCGGGTCGTCTCGCAGCTCGGCCGGCCGGACGACGGCACGGATCTCGCGCAGTTCAACAACCTGGAGCTCTTCGCGCCGCTCGAGCCGTTCGACGAGTGGCCCCGGGGCCTCACCAAGGAGAAGCTCGCCGACGAGCTGACGCGGGAGCTGCGGCGGGAGTTCCCCGGCGTCGGCTTCAACTTCTCGCAGTACATCTCGGACAACGTCGAGGAGGCCGTCAGCGGGGTGAAGGGCGAGAACTCGGTGAAGGTGGTGGGGCCCGATCTCGCCACCGACGACGAGAAGGCGAACCAGATCGCCGCGGTGATGGGGAAGGTCGACGGCGTCAAGGACCTGGGGGTCTTCCCGTCGATCGGCCAGCCGGATCTCGTGATCCGGGTCGATCGGCGCGCCTGCGAGCGGTACGGGCTCAACACCGGCGACGTGAACGCGGTGATCCAGGCGGCGATCGGCGGCACGGTGCTGACTCAGGTCTACGAGGGCGAGCAGCACTACGACCTGCGCGTCCGCTGGGCGGAGCCCTACCGGAGGAGCCTGGACGCGATCCGGCACATCACCGTGCCCACGCCGGACGGCAACTCCATCCCGCTGGCCGAGCTCGCGAAGATCGAGACCGTCGAGGGGCCGACGGTGATCTACCGGCAGGACGGCTACCGCTACACGCCGGTGAAGTTCTCGGTCCGAGGGCGCGATCTCGCGAGCACCATCGAGGAGGCGCGGCGGCGGATCAGAGAGCAGGTGAAGCTGCCGTACGACACCCACCTCGTCTGGGAGGGGGAGATCAACGAGATGAACGCCGCCTTCTCGAGGCTCGCGATCATCGTGCCGCTCACGCTCTTGCTCATCATGCTGCTGGTCTATCGGGCGGCGGGGAACCTCCTCGACCTCGTGATCATCATGATCGACATCCCGGTGGCGATCACCGGCGGCATCCTCGCGCTGCTCGTCACCGGCACGAACTTCTCGGCCTCGGCGGCGATGGGCTTCGTCTCGGTCTTCGGCATCGCCGTCCAGGACGCGTTGCTCATGGTGAGCTACTTTCAGCAGCTCCACTACGAGCAGGGGATGACCGTGGAGCAGGCGGCGCGGCTCGCCTCCGAGCGCCGCTTTCGTCCGGTGCTGATGACGACGCTGGTCGCGACGCTGGGCCTCTTGCCGGCGGCGCTCTCCCACGGCATCGGCGCCGACACGGTGCGGCCGCTCGCCATCGTCGTCATCGGCGGATCGCTCCAGCTCGCGCTCCTCACCCGCGTCCTCCAGCCGCCGCTTCGGGTGCTCGCCTACGACTGGATCGAGGCGCGCAAGCGGCGCCGAAGGGCGGAGGCCACGACCCCGGGCGCGCCGCCGCCGGAGGCGGGTGGCGCCATTGCGTGAGCTCTCCCGCTTCGTCGTCGTGGCCGCGGCGACCCTCGCGGTCGGCGGCTGCCACGGCGGGCCCGCGCGGGCTGCGAAGCCGTGGGCCGGGCCGACGCCGGTGACGAGCCTCGTCCACGCCTGCGGCGACTTCCGATCGTGCGAGGCCGCCTGCCAGGCGGGGCAGGGCTTCGCCTGCACCTTCGCCGGGCGCTACCCGGAGTTCGGCCACGGCGTGCCGCTGGATCTGCCGCGGGCGCTCTCGCTCTACGAGCGCGGCTGCGCCCTCGGCGATCCGGGCGGTTGTTACAACGTGGCGGTCCTGCTCGAGCGTGGGCAGGGGGCGCCCCGGGATCTCGGCCGAGCGGCGGCGCTCTACCGGCAGGTCTGCCGGGCGGGAAGCCAGACCGCCTGCGCGGCGGCCGAACGGATCTCCGCCGGCAGCGGGGTCTCTCCGTGAGTCCGGCGCGACGGCTGGAGGCGCTGTTCGTCTCGGAGAACTCGGGCATGCGCGCCGTCCTCGAGAGGGCCGCGCGGGTGGGGGAGCGGCCCGAGACGCCAGTCCGGATCGAGGGCGAGGCGGGGAGCGGCAAGGAGGTCTTGGCGCGCTTCATCCAGGCGTGCACGCCCGAGCGGCGTGACGGGGCCTTCGTCAGGGTGGCCTGCGCCGGGGCGGGCGAGGAGCTGCTCGAGGCGGAGCTGTTCGGCCTCGAGCGGGCCCCGGGGGCGCTCGAGCAGGCCCACGGCGGGACGCTCTTCCTCGAGGACGTCGCCGAGCTGCCCGGCCGGCTCCAGCTCGAGCTCCTTCGAACCTTGAAGACGGGCCGCGTCCGGCGGCTCGCCGGGACCGACACCGCCCCTTTCGACGCCCGCGTCATCGTCGCCTCGACAGCGGACCTCGCGCGCGCCGTGCGCCAGGGGGCGCTTCGCGCGGAGCTGTACCATCGGCTCGACGTCGTGCAGCTCTCCATCCCGCCGCTGCGGCTGCGGCGCGAGGACATTCTTCCGCTCGCGCGCTTCTTCCTCCAGCGCATCGCGAGCCAGTGGGTCCGCCCCGTCCCGAGCCTCTCCCCCGAGGCCGAGGCCGCGCTCATGGCCCACGACTTTCCGGGCAACGTCCGCGAGCTGCGAAACGCCATCGAGGGGGCGCTCATCGCCGAGCGGGGCGAGCTCATCGGGCCCGACGCCCTGGCGCTGGGTCCGCCGGCAGGCGCGGCCGGCGAGGAGCGGTTCTTCGAGGTCCAGCTCGACGATGAGCGGCGGCCACCGCCGCTCGAGGAGGTCGAGAAGCGCTACCTCGAGCGGGTGCTCGTCTACGCGAAGGGGAACCGCTCGGAGGTCGCCCGAGTGCTCGGCGTCTCGTACCCGACCGTCACGCGCAAGATCGCAGAGTACGGCATCAAGCTGCCCGGCTGAGGCCGGACTCGCCCGACCGCTCGCCGGCCGGCTTCGCTAACGGCGGCGCTTCGGGCGCCACGACCCCACGAGCTTGGGCTTGCCAGTGCTCGGGGGGGCACGGTCGGCCGACTTGGCCGGGCCGCGGTGGGGCCGCTTTCCGGCCGGCCGCTGCGGTCGCTTCGACCGCTCGGGCGGCAGCGGGTTCTGCGCGACGCGGGCCAGCGCGGCCTGGAAGATCGGCGAGGCGCGCGGGACCTCGGCGCGAGGCACCGGCTGGCGCGTGAGCCGCTCGATGCCGCGCAAGAGGTCGTGCTCCTCGGGGGAGGCGAAGCTCGAGGCCCGTCCGCTCTTCGCGGCGCGTGCCGTCCGGCCGATGCGGTGGACGTAGTCCTCGGGCACGTGGGGCAGGTCGAAGTTCACCACGTGGCCGATGTCGGCCACGTCGATGCCGCGCGCCGCGATGTCGGTCGCCACGAGGACGCGGTAGCGGCCGTGCGCAAAGCCGTCGAGCGCCTGGCGACGCTGTCCCTGCGAGCGGTCGGCATGGATGCGCGCGACGGCGTGGCCGGCCTGGTCGAGCGCGCGGGCCAGCCGGTCGGCGCGCCGCTTCGTCCGAGTGAAGACGAGCGTCGAGTCCTGGTCCTCGTCGAGCAGCGCGAGCAGGAGGGCGGGCTTCTGGGTCTGCGGGACGAGGTAGACCCGCTGCTCGGCCCGCGGCGCGGCGGTGCCGCTCTGATCGGCGGTCACGCGGACGGGGTCCACGAGGTGGCCGCGCGCGAACTCGGTGACCTCGGCCGCCATGGTGGCCGAGAAGAGGAGGGTCTGGCGCGGCCGCTGCCGGCGCGGGGGCAGGGCGGCGAGGATACGTCGAAGCTGAGGGGCGAAGCCCATGTCGAGCATCCGGTCGGCCTCGTCGAGGACGAGCAGATCGATCTGGCCGAGCGAGGCGCTACCGCGCTCGAGGTGGTCGACCAGTCGCCCCGGCGTCGCGACGATGGCCGTGCGGCCGTGCCGCAGCTCCTTCGCCTGCGCGTCGAGGGAGAGGCCGCCGATGACGGTGGTGGCCCGAAAGGCCCGCCCCGCGCCGAAGCGCTCGATCTCCACGGCGATCTGCAGCGCGAGCTCGCGGGTGGGCGCGAGCACCAGCGCCCGCGCGCCGGCCTTCCCGGCGAGCCGCTCGACCATGGGGAGCACGAAGGCGGCGGTCTTGCCCGTGCCGGTGGCGGCGCAGCCGATGACGTCTCGACCCGCGAGCGCGGGCGGGATGGCGAGGGCCTGGATGGGGGTGGGCTTCTGGAAACCGACCTTGGCGAGCAGGTCGAGGGCCTGTCGCGGCAGGCCGAGCGATTCGAAGCTGACGGAAGAATGGGGGCTCAAGGTCCTGTGTATACGAGGGCAGGCCCCGCGACACAAGGAAAGGAAAGGGTCCGGAGCTCGGACCCGGGGGGTCGCGATCTCGAACCCCGAGGCGCGGCCCGCGTCCGCGATCTCGCGGGCTTCTCGCTGGCACGGGGCGTGCGTTGGCCGGGGGGCATGCGCACGCTCGCCCTCGTCCTGATCTTCGGCGCCGCGGCAGTCGCCCGCGCCGACGGGCTGACCGATCCGCCCGACAAGGGCGGTACTCGCCCGGAGGCCATCTCGCTGCCGACGGGCCCCGGCTCGCTGATGGGGATGGGAGAGAGCGGCCGGGTCCAGCCGGCCACCGGCGCGCTGCTCTACGAGATCCCCGTGGCGCTGCCGCCCGGGCCGAAGGCGGTCGTGCCCGACCTGACGCTGCGCTACGACAGCCGGAAGGGGAACGGGCCGCTCGGCGTCGGCTGGTCGCTCGACGTCCCCTCCGTGCAGCGGCGCACCGATCGCGGGATGCCGCGCTACGGCGCGGACGGCGCCCCCGAGGACGAGCTCCTCTGGAACGGCGCGCGGCTCGTCGACGTCGGCGGCGGGCTCTTCCGGCTGCGGGACGAGGGGCCGCTCGTCCGGCTGGTCCAAGACGGCGCCGGCTTCCGCGCCGACCGGCCGGACGGCACGAAGCTCTTCCTCGGCTCGTCCGCGGCCTCGCGTGTCGCCGACGGTGCCCGCACCTTCCGCTGGCTCGTCGAGCGGGCGGTCGACGTCCACGGCGACGAGGCCCGCTACGAGTACGCGGAAGATCTGGGGCAGCGCTACCCGACCCGCGTCTCCTGGTTTCGCGACGGCCGGCTTCAGGCGGAGGCGCGGCTGCGCTGGGAGGGCAGGCCAGACGTCTTTCCCGACGCGCGGCCCGGCTTTCTTCTGACGACCGCGCGGCGGCTCGCCGCCATCGAGACCTTCGCCGACGGCCGCCTCGTCCGGCGGGTGAGCCTCGACTACGCGCCGGGGCCGGGCCTCTCGCGCCTCGCCCGCGCGGAGGTCTGCGGCTCGGACGGCGCGACCTGCCTGCCCGCCCTGACGCTGCGGACCAGCGAGGTCGATCCCTCGTCGGCCTCGCTCGTCTCGCTGGCGCCGCCGGGGATCTGGCTCGGCGACCCCGACACGGCCCTGGTCGACGTGGACGGCGACGCGCTGCCGGACGTCGTGCGGCTCACCCCCATGGGCGCGAGCCTCTGGCGCAACCTGGGACCGCGCGGCTTCGGCCCCGAGGAGCCGCTCGCGGGCGCGCCCGGCGCCGCCCTCTCGTCGCCGGGCGTCGCCTTCCAGGACATGGACGGCGACGGTCGTGCCGATCTGCTGATGGCCCCGGGCTTCGGCGGCGTGGGCGGCCTCGCCTACTACCCCGCCGTGGCCGCGGGGCTCGGCGCGCCGGTGGAGGGGCCCGGCGGCGCGGGGCTCCTGCCGAACGATCCCGCGATCCGCTGGCTCGACCTCGACGGCGACGGCCGCGTCGACGCGCTCCGCGGCGACGCCGGCGGCTGGACCGCCTGGCTGAACCTGGGCGGCGGTGCGCTCTCGGCGCCGCTTCCGGTCGTCCCCCCGGTGGCCTGGCTCGCGCTCACCGATCCCCACCTGCGGCTCGCCGACATGAACGACGACGGCCTCGTCGATCTGGTCTACGTCCAGAGCGGCAGCGTCCAGCTCCTGATGAACCGAGGCTTCGGCAGCTTCGGCCCGCCGGAGCCGCTCGCGGGCGCGCCCGACGTGCAGGGCGACGACACGCGGCTCGGCCTCGCCGACCTCACCGGCGACGGGCTGCCCGACGTCTACTACGTCGCGCCGGGCCGCCTCTCGATCTGGCCGAACCGGGGCGACGGATCCTTCGGCGCCGAGATCCGCGTGGCGGGTGCGCCCGAGTACGATCCCACCAGCACCGCGCTGCGCGTCGCCGACCTCGAGGCGCACGGCACCTCCGAGCTCGTCTACTCGAACGGCGGCCCGGGCGGCCCGTCGCTCCTGCGGCTCGACCTCACCCACGGCGCGCGGCCGAACCTGCTCGCCTCGGTGGACGACGGCTTCGGGGGCGTGCGCCGCTTCGGCTACCGCCCCACGGGCGACCTCGCGGCCGAGGCCGTCGCCGCGGGCCGGCCGTGGAGTCGCTTCGCCCCCTTTCCCCTGCTCGTCGCCACCGAGGAGCGGGGCGATCCCGGCGGCGGCGGCGCCGTCCAGCAGACGGTCCGCTCGTTTCGCGATCCCTTCTACGACGGCCTCCAGCGGGCGCTGCGCGGCTTCGGCGAGGGCCGCGAGCAGGCGCTCGGCGACGACCACGCCGACGGGCTCGTCACCGTGCGGCAGTGGCACACGGGAGACGGCGAGGACGAGGCGCTCGCGGGCAAGCCGCTGCTCGAGGAGAAGCGGACCGAGGCCGGGGCGCTCATGGCGCGGACGCGCTGGACGTACGCCGCGAACGCCACCGCCAGCGGCGTCCTCGGCGAGGTCTGCCGCGTCCCCGTCGAGATCGAGCGGACCATCGAGCGCTGGGAGGGCGGCGCGGCGCCGCTGGTGCGCCGCATCCGGCAGCAGTTCGACGTCTACGGCCACGTGCGGGTCCGCTTCGAGGACGGGCGGCTGGGCGGCGCGCCGGACCCGGCCGCCTGGGTCGTGACGACCCGCTACGCCGAGGACGAGCGGCCCTGGATCCTCGGGCTCGTGGCCGAGCGGGAGACCACGTGGCGCGGCGGCGAGCGGGTGGCCCTCGAGCAGCGGCTCTACGACGGCGCGCCGTTCTCGGGCCTGCCGCTCGGCGCGGTCGAGCGGGGGGATCTCGTGCGCGAGCGGCGCTGGGTCGCGGGCAATCGCTTCGTCGACTCCGAGCGGCGGCAGCTCGATCGCTGGGGCAACGCCACGGTCAGTCTCGACGCCGACGGGCGGCGGCGCGAGGTCGACTGGGACACCCGCTTCCACGAGTGGCCCGTGGAGGAGCGGCGCCTCCCCTCGCCGGGGACGACGCTCCGGTTCGACGCCGCCGTCGACTGGACGACCGGCGCGGTCGCCCGCTTCGTCGACGCGAACGGCGCCGTGACGGTCTACGGCCACGACGCGCTCGGACGGCTGGTCTCGGTCGAAGCGCCGGACGATCCTTCGGGCGACCCCTCCGAGCGGCGCGAGTACCGCTTCGGCGGCGGCCCGCCGGCGCTCGTCGTCCGGATCCGCCCCGCGCCGGGGCAGCCCTTCTCGGTCGAGCGGGCCACCGTCTACGACGGCTTCCTGCGAAAGCTGGCCGAGGTCGAGAGCGCCGAGGGGGGACGTTACGCGGTCTCGAAGCGGGTCGCGTTCGGCGCGCGCGGCAGCGCGCGCGAGCGCTTCGAGCCGTTCTTCTCCCCAGGGCTGCTCGAGATCGACCCCTCGCCCGGCACGCCCGGGAGCGAGATCTTCCGCGACGCGCTCGGGCGGCCCGTCCGGCGGACGCTGCCCGCGGGCGGCGAGGAGCGCTGGCTCCACGCGCCGTCGCTCGTGACGCACTTCGGCGCCCTCGCGGCCCGGGGGAGCGCCGAGCCGGAGCGGCGGCTCATCGACGCCTGGGGGCGGACGGTGGGCGCGCTCCAGGCGACGCCGGGGGAGGGCGAGCTGACCTTCTCCTTCGAGCTCGATCCGCTCGGCCGGCTCGTCGAGCGGGCGAGCCCGGGCGGCGCCGTGGCCACCGCCCGCTACGACGGCCTCGGCCACCCGGTCGAGGTCGTGGATCCCGACGCGGGAGCGCTCCGCTGGAGCTACGACGGCGCCGGCCACCCGCTGCGGCTCCAGGACGCCCGCGGCGAGACGATCGACTGGAGCTACGACGGCGCCGGGCGGAAGCTCTCCGAGCGGCAGAGCAGCGGCCAGAGCGCGAGCTTCGCCTACGACGCGCCCGTCTCCAGCGGCTGCGGCGCGCCGGCGCCCGGCCGGCTCGTCTCGGTGGAAGACCCCACCGGCAGAAGCTGCTTCGGCTACGACTCCCGCGGCCGGCTCGCCGCGGAGAGCTTCGTCGTCGACGGGCGCCCGCTGGCGCTCGCCTTCGACCACGACGCCGCGGGCCGGCTGACGCGGCTCGGCGAGCCCGACGGCAGCGCCGTGGCCTTCGATTACGACGGGCGCGATCGGGTGACGGCGATCCCCGGGCTGCTCGATCGGGCGAGCTACGACGCCGCCGGCCAGCCGACGGCCCGGAGCTTCGCGAACGGGATCGCCGTGGCGATCTCGCGCGACGCCGCCGAGCGTCAGACCGGGCTGTCGGCCACGGCGGGCGGGGGGCCCCTGCTCGAGCTCGGCTGGACGCTGCTCGAGTCGGGGGCGCTCGCGAGCGCCACCGACGAGAGCGGGACGACGAGCTACGCGCAGGATGGGCTCCAGCGGCTCGTCGCCGAGGACGGCCCCTTCGGCGGTCGCGAGGAGCGGCTCGACGGCGAGGGAAGGCTGCTCGCCCGCTTCGCCTCGCCCCAGGACCCGCGGCTGCCCGGGGAGGGGCTCGGCTACGGCGCGGGGGCCGGCCCCCACGCGCTCACCTCGGACGCCCTCGGGAGCTACCGCTACGACGCCGCGGGAGAGCGGACGAGCGGCCGCGGCCTCGCGCTCTCCTACGACGCCGCCGGGCGGCTGATCGCGGCGGCGGGCGCCGGCTTCTCGGCGAGCTACGGCTACGCCTTCGACGGCGAGCGGCGGACGCGCGACGTCCGCTTCGGCGACGGCCGCGAGGAGCACGTCCACACGCTCGGCCGCTTCCTCGAGATCCGCGACGGCGTCCTCTGGAGGCACCTCTTCGTCGGGGGCGAGCGGATCGCGAGCTTCCCCGGAGCCGTGCCGCTGCCGCCCGCCGTGGGGACCGGCTGCGCCGCCGCGCCGGGCGAGCCGGCGCCGCTCGCGCTCGCGGCCCTCGGCCTCGCCCTCTGGCTGAAAACTTGCCGGAGGCGGCGGCGGGGCTAACGTCGAGGGCGGACCCCTCGCCTTCGGAGCGTGACCCGTGTCGACCTTCCGCCGCCTCCCCCGCGCCCCCCTGAACGTCTACCTGAACAAGTTCTTCCGCGAGTCGCCCTACATGTGCCGCGCCGTCGACGTCAGCGAGGAGGCCGTCTACCTCGCGCGCCTCCTCGAGCCGCGCTTTCACGGCCGCGAGGTCTGCCTCGAGTTCGCGCTCCCCGGCTGCGACGAGATCCTCTGGGCCCGCGGCCTCATCGTCCGCGACGGCCTCCGCCGCGGCGGCGAGGGCTCCGCCATCCGCTTCACCGTCCTGCCCGAGGCCTACCGGCGGATGATCCGCGACTACGTCCAGCGCCACGAGCTCGGCCTCGCCGAGACCGAGCTCGCCCAGGCGGCCTGAGGGCTCCCTCTTTCGGATCGGCGGAGAGATCGGTCGGATCTGCGCGCAGATCGATTCGATCTACGGGGAGATCCGGCCGATCTGCGCCCGAATCGGCCCCATGCTCGTCGAGATCCGGCCTCTTCTCCCCGAGATCCGTCCGATCGACGGGCCGTCGCGCCCGATCTGGGCGTCGATCCGACCGATCTCCGGCCAGCGTCGACCGATCTGGGGGCAGATCCGCCTTCATGCGGTCCAGAGGCTGATCAATCGGCGGCGATTCTGGACGATGAAGTGCGGGCGAGGCGGCTGTCACCGGCGAGTCCGCCGCAGGGGAATGCGGCCCGGGGGACGCCGGCCGCGAGGGCTCCTCGCTATGCCTTGCCGGGGCTGGCGCCGGCGCGGCGCATCTGCCGGTACTCGTTCCACGTCAGCGCGATGACGAACACGTCGAGCACCGTGAGGACGCTCATCGAGAAGGATGGGGACAAGACGTACCGATACATCTGGTACACGCCGAAGGCGCCGAAGACGGCGATGGCCGTCGGGTAGGCCCAGCGCTTCGATCGCAGGAGCGCCCAGACGAGGAGCACTTTGATGAGCCCGTGCGCGAGCAGATAGACTGCGGCGAAGACCTTCACCTCCGGCGAGACCCGATTCGCCGCATGCAGCAGGTGGCTCGCGATGAAGTCGCGCGGGTCTTCGCTGAGCTCGTGCTGCGTGAGCGCCGCGACGGTGCGACCGATCGACTCCGGCGAGACCAGCAGCAGCAGAACGCCACCGAGCACTTCGGCGACGCCGTCGACGCCCTTGATGAGCACGCCGATTTCGAAGATGAGGTGCGCGAGTCCTCGACGCTTTCCGGACTGCTTGATCACGTCGCCCCCGACGTCGCTCATCCGCGGCGGACCAGCGGACGGAACCTGGTCGCTTCGGCCGCGCGGAGCAGTTTGCCCACCGGTCCGCGCACGAGGAACTGCATGGCTGCACCGATCGCCGCACCCACGACCAGCCCGGCGACCACGTCACTCGGGTAGTGCACGCCCGAATAGACACGTGCGAAGGCCAATGCGACGGAGAAGAGGAGCGACACCGCGCCGAGGCGGCGGTCGAGGCACCAGAAGCCTGCGACGAAGGCTCCGGCGATCATCAGGTGATCGGACGGAAAGGAGAAGTCGGCCGACTTCTGCAGCAAGACGAGCGCGTTTGGAAAGGTGATGAACGGCCGCGGGCGCGCGACGGCGGCAGACAGCGGCTGGTTGGCGCCTAGCGCGAGGACCGTTCCGAGGCCGGTCACGACGGCCGTCGCAACGCGACGTGCCGGGTCCTCGCCACGACGCGCGGACGTCCACCACGCGGCGATGAGCAGGACGGCAAGCAGCACGAGTCCGGCCCACAGCGCGTACGCGGCGGCGACGGGATGAAGCCAGGGCGTCCGTTCTGACAGGCGGTTGGCCGCCAGGTACCACCGCGAATCGAAGCCCATCTCAGCCAGTCTCCTCGGAGGAACAGATGGTCGCCGCGACGCTCGCGGGTCAAGCTCAATTCTCGTCGTTGTCGCTCTCATCCCCCGGTGAGGATGCGAGCGGATGGGCGCCCGGAGGTTGGATAGCCCCATGAAGTTCGGCGTCGGAACGCCAGCGCCCAGGCGGCTGTGGCCGAAGGCTGCGGAACAGCGTGCAAACAGCTTCGCGGCTTCGCTGCTGCAGTGGGCGGGGTCGATGGATCGGCGGGCCGGATCGGTCGAGGGGCCACACTCGACCGATCGGCGACGAGAGTCGGCCGATCAGCGGCCTCACTCGATCGATCAGCGGGCAGAGTCGGTCGATGGTGGGGTCACACTCGACCGATCAGCCGCGAGAGTCGACCGATCAGCGGCCTCACTCGATCGATCAGCGGGCCGAGTCGGTCGATGGTGGGGTCACACTCGACCGATCAGCCGCGAGAGGCGACCGATCAGCGGCCTCACTCGATCGATCAGCGGGCCGAGTCGGTCGATGGTGGGGTCACACTCGACCGATCAGCCGCGAGAGTCGGCGGATCAGCGGCCTCACTCGATCGATCAGCGGGCTGAATCGGTCGATGGTGAGGTCATGCTCGACCGATCAGCCGCGAGAGTCGGCCGATCAGCGGCCCTACTCGATCGATCAGCGGGCCGACTCGGTCGATGGTGGGGTCACACTCGACCGATCAGCCGCGAGAGTCGACCGATCAGCGGCGACGATCGCACGATCAGCACCGTCATGCGGTCGAGTCGCGCGGCTGATCGGTCGAGTGTCGCCGCTGATCGGCGGAGTCGTGCGGCTGATCGGTCGAGTGTCGCCGCTGATCGGCGGAGTCACGCGGCTGATCGGTGGAGTGTCGCCGCTGATCGGCGGAGTCGCGCGGCTGATCGGTCGAGTGTCGCCGCTGATCGGCGGAGTCGTGCGGCTAATCGGCCGCAGCGGAACGCCGAGGGCCCGTTCCTCGGCGCCGTTAGTGGGACCGCCGCTTCGCAGCGGCGGAGACGGCAGTACGCGTGCTCGTTGAGCATGTGCGCGGGGACGAAGAGGAGATCGGGCGTCGCGGAAGCCATGCATGACCGAGCATAGCGCCCTCCGGAGACGCAACTGGTCGCACGTTCCGCCCCGCCAACGGCGGGAGTCAGGCCGCGCGCCGGGAGCGCCCATTCGTGGTATTGCTCGGCTTTGGAACCAACGATGAGCGCGTCGGCCGCCAGCTACCAGGGGAGCCCTGCCCACAAGCGCTACCCGTCTCCCGCCGGGGCGCCCGGCTTGCGGAGCGACAAGACCGAGTGCCCGCCCGAGGTCTCCTACGAGGAGGCGGAGCGCGTCTTGAAGGCCGCACTCGGCGCCAGCCTCGAAGAGGGTCTCTGCTCACGGGGCTGCGCCCAAGGCTTTCCGCGCCTCATCTGGGGGCGCTCCGAGTTTCGGGATGCAGCGGCTGTTCCGCTGTCGCTCGTCTGGGAGGCGCGCCTCACCAACGCCACCGCCGGTGAATACCATGCGTACCCGGTCGACGAGGCCCGGCACAGCCAGCTCATGCCGGAGTCCGTGAGGGCCCTCCTGTGGCCGTGATGCTTCAGATCCTTCCCGAATGGGAGGAGGCACCGGGAATCGCCGATCCCGCCGATGCGGCTGCCTGGGCGCGCCTGCAAATCACCCTGGAGGGGCCGGCGAGGGTGATCCTCACTCGGGTCCTCGATCGGCGTGCAAGCACGACGCGCGATGGCGTCTACGGCTCGGTGGTGCCCCTGGCCGCCTGGATCGCGCGCTCTTGGTCGCATCTCTTCCGCTCCGGCCGCGAGCCGCCGCGGATCGCGGAGTCTGGCGAGCGTTATCGCTGGGAGAGGACGCACTCCTGGCGGCACGCCGGGGAGGGTATCGCGCTTCCGGACGTCCGCTTCTCGCCCGTCGCCGAGCAGCTCGTGGCGCTGGAGATCCAGCCCGACGGACCGAGAACCCCAGCCTACGAGCGGGTGGAGTTCCTCACTCCGCCCCAGGAGGTCGAGATCCCGCGCGAGGAGTTGAAGAGATCCTTTCGGGACTTCGTCGACCGCGTGCTCAGCCGCCTGGAGGCGACGGCCCCCTCGGCCTGCGGCACCGCCGAACTAGTGGAGATCTGGCGGAGGGTGCAGGATCGAGGGGCGCCAGACCACGACGCAGAAGTCCTATCGGCTCGCCTGGGTCTTCTCTGGGACACGATGGAGGAGTCCGACAAGGAGCGCGTCCGAGGCCTTTCCCGCCAGCTCGAGACGCCCCTTGACGCTCTGGTGGCCGATGGGGCCACCGTGGGTTCACTCCCCGAGCTCCTCCGCTCATCGCAGGCCGCGTGGGAGAAGTGCGAGAGCTCCGCTGGTGCGCACGCGAGGTGGCGTGAACTCTGGACGGACCTGAAGCGCGACTGGACACCGGCGGCGAGCATGCCGGCCTGGGAGTTGGGCTGGCAGGCCGCGAAGCTCTATCGCAAGAGCGTCGGTGCTCCGGCAGCGGCGGGCGCGACCGAGGAGCTGCTGGTGCCGTTCGCCATGGGCCACTTCAGCTGGAAGGCTCCAGGCGACCTCGAAGGAATCGCCTGGGAGCGGGGGCACACTCCCGTTCGCTTGGAGGCACAGACCCGGCCGTTCGCGAAGGCGCGCGACCTCTATGTCGCGCTCTTCGGGCCGGGACCCGATCGGCGGCATGCCGCGGTCTTCTCGCGGCAATTCTCACGGGCGACCCCAGTGGCCAACGCATTCGCGGCCGAGCTGCTGGCGCCCGTCGAACTGGTCAGCAGCCGCATCCACGGCGCCGCCGTGTCCGTCTGGGACATTCAGGGCATCGCACAGACAATCGGCGCCCCGGAGGACTGCGTCTTCCACCAGATCCGGAACCACCAGCTGGCGGAGATCGACCTGCCGCGCTGAGGGCGAACTCGCGAGCGCCGCCGAGCGGCGGAGACCGCTCGTGGCCGCCTCCGTGGAGAAGGCGGCCCTCAAGGCGCCCGTGGACACCACCCCGGTGGTGTGCTCGACGGGTGACGTGAGCGTCGCTGGGCCCGCGGCGCCGAACAGCGCGCCCGCTCCGGCCAGCACCCCCGCGAGCACGCAGCCCGGTGCGAGCGGTACCCCGCTTCGAACGCGCTTCCATTGGGGGACGAGCCGCGCCCATGATAGAAAAGGACATGCGCTACTGCCCGACTTTGACAAGCCTGGGCACATGAAGACGCCGGATCCTGTTGTGGAATCAGCGTGTTGGCCCGGATCTGAGGGGGAGTCGCGTGTTACTAGGCGGCGACCGGCTGAGAAGGCGGCGCTGCTT
>JAJXUD010000102.1 GCA_021783235.1 Myxococcales bacterium
TGCACGGACCGCGCCGTGCCGCACCAGGAACTACGGGCCCTGGTTGCCGGAGCCGCTGGGCGTCTTGTCCGCCGGCGCGACAGGTCCTCGGGTCAACCCCGGGACCTGCTTGCCGTCTGGCTCGACGCTCCGTACCTGATCCAGGGCGCCGGCCGACTCGACTTGCCCGGCTGAAGACCCATTCCGGCGCCCTGGACTGCCACGGCCTTCTGTTGCGGCCTTCATAGATACAGGGGCCAGGAAGATCGAAAAGCGCGGCAACTTTCTGCGAAGGAGCGTTTCGGCCTGTGATCGCGAGGGGTTGCGATGTCGCCGACGAGCGCGGTCGCCGACCACGGGCGCGTAGTCGTGGAGCACTGGCGCGTAGTCGCCGACCACTGGCGCATGGTCGCCGACCACTGGCGCATGGTCGCCGACCACTGGTGCATGGTCGCCGACCACTGGTGCATGGTCGCCGACCACTGGTGCATGGTCGCCGACCACTGGCGCATGGTCGCCGACCACTGGTGCATGGTCGCCGACCACTGGCGCATGGTCGCCGACCACTGGCGCATGGTCGCCGACCACTGGCGCATGGTCGCCGACCACTGGCGCATGGTCGCCGACCACTGGCGCATGGTCGTGGACCACTGGCGCGCGGTCATGGACCACGGGCGCATGGTCGTGGACCACTGGCGCGCGGTCGCGGAACAGGTCACCCCTGGGCGGGCGCTCGACAGAGCTGCCCACGGGGCCGGGCGAGTGCTACACTCGCTGCCCCCATCGCGGAGGTTTTCGCCATGTTCACGGGCGTGAAGATCTTTTCGGCCACGAAGGCGAAGGAGCGCGAGGAGCTCGGCGAGCACGTCACGCGCTGGATCAAGAGCAACTCGGATCTCGAGGTGGTCGACCAGGTCGTCCGCCAGTCCAGCGACAACGAGTTCCACTGCCTCTCGATCCTCCTCTTCTACCGGCAGCGGGCGGCCTCCCGATCGGAGTGACGCGCCTGCGCGGAGCAGACGAGCGAGCGAATGGGGGCAACGCCGCCAGCCAGCCGGATGGGCACTGGGCGCCCGGCAACCGATCGCGGGACCGCGCGGATGACCGGCGCCCCCGGCCCCGTGCGACCGAGCCGGGTGGCCTTCGGCCTCACCCTGGTAGGGCTCGTCGTCTTCCCGGCGCTCGCCTATCTCACGGTCCAGCGGTCGCGGAGCATTGGCAGCCAGATCGAGCGCCACCTCCTCATCCTCGACCGGGTGGACCGGCTCGTCTTGGATCTGGAACAGGCCGAGTCGAGCGCCCGCGCCTTCGCCATCACCCGCGACGGGCGGCTGCTCGCCACCTTTCGGGCCGCGGCTCAGGCCCTCCCCGCGGACGTCGCCGCGCTCGCCGAGGTGGTCGAACCCGCCCAGGCGGGGCGCGTCGAGGCCCTCGCCTCGCTCGGCGACAGCCATCTCCAGCAGCTCGACGGGGTCGTCGCCGCCGCCCAGCGGGGCGATTCGGTGAAGGCGCTGGTGCCCCGGTTCGAAGAGGGGATCGCGCTGATGGGGCGCATCGAGCAGATCGTCGAGGCGCTGCGGGGCGACTACCGGCTGCGCCTCGCGAACCTCCTCGCCGCCTCCGGTCGGGCGGCGGCGCGAACGAACCTCACCATGACGGCGGGCGCGATCCTGCTCGTCCTCACACTCCTCGGAGCGGCGATCTCGGCCCAGGCGGAGGAGATGCGGCGGGAGCGGCTGCGGCGCCGAACCCAGGAGTTGCAGGACCTCGTCCTCGGGGTCGTGGGGCACGACCTGCGCAGCCCGCTCGCGGCGGTCACGGCGGGCGCGGAGCTGTTGCTCAAGCGCCGCACGCTGAACGAAGAGCAGATCGAGCGCATCTCCCGCCAGATCCTGCGGAGTTCGGGTCGGATGGCGGCGCTGACCCGCGACCTGCTCGACTACACGCGGGCGCGTTTTCTCGGCGCGATCGAGCTCGCGCTCGAGCCCGCGGACGGCGCCGAGATCTGCCGGCGCATCGTCGACGAGCAACGGATCGCCCAGCCGCAGCGCGGGATCACCCTCGAACTCGCCGGCGAGGCCCGTGGCCTCTGGGATCCGTCCCGGCTCGAGCAGCTCTTCTCGAACCTGCTCTCGAACGCGATCCAGCACGGCGCGCCGGAGACCGAGATCCGGGTGGTCTCTCGCACCGAGGCGGGGAGCTGGTGGGTCTCGGTGCACAACCAAGGGACGATCACGCCGGAGCTGCTCCCCGAGATCTTCGAGCCCTTCTCGGGGGGCTCCGAGACCGGGACCCAGCGCGGCCGCCACCTCGGGCTGGGCCTCTTCATCGTGGAGCGGATCGCGAGCGCCCACGGGGGCGAGGTGACCGTCGATTCGGGGCCCGACCGGGGCACCACCTTCACCGTCCGGCTGCCCATCAACCCCGCAAGCGCTTGATCCAACCGCGCACGCCTGGCTCCTCCGCGGCCTCGACGGCGCGCGCGAGGTCCCGCGCCATCTCGCCGGCATTCGCGTAGCGCGATTCCGGCTCCTCTTGGAGGGCGCGCTCGAGGACGGCGTCGAAGCGCCGGTGGCCCGCCTGGCCCCGCTCGGACGGGAGCCGGAAACGGCCCAGCGGCAGCTCGCCGGTCAGCATCTCGAAGAGGATGACGCCGACCGAGTAGAGGTCAGCCCTCCCGTCGACGGAGCGCGCGTCGCGCCGCTGCTCCGGTGCCATGTAGCTGAGCGTCCCCATGGCCACGGCGGGGCGGGTGACGTGGAGCGCGGAGTCCCGCCCCAGGACGGCCGCCAGGCCGAAGTCGGCGACCTTCACGGTTTCGTCGTGCGAGTCCGGAGGCGCCGACGAGGCGAGGAGGATGTTCTCGGGCTTGAGATCCCGGTGGACGACGCCGCGCCGGTGCGCGTAGTCCATGGCGGCGAGGAGCTGTGAGCCGATCGCCCCGGCCTCGCCCGCGGCGAGAAGCCCCAGGGAGATCCGCTCGCGCAGGCTCCGGCCCGCGACGAGCTCCATGACGAGGAAGTAGCGGTCGCCGGCATTGCCGCGGTCGAAGATCGAGACGACGTTCGGGTGAGAGAGCGCCGCCAGGGCGGCGGCCTCCTTCTCGAAGCGCCGGACGAAATCGGGCTCGTCCGCGAGGTGGGACGAGAGCGTCTTCAGCGCCACCTCGCGGCCGAGCGAGAGCTGCCGGGCCCGCCAGACCTCGCCCATCCCGCCGCGCCCGAGCAACCCGACGATCTCGAAGCCCGGGATCTCCGGGGGCTTCGGCGGCTCGCGAGCGATGGCGGTGGTCGCCCTCCGGGTGAGCGTCGCCTCGAGGCTCAAAGAGGGCTGCCGCTCGAGCTCGGTGGGCCGCTCCTGCGGCGGCGCGCCTCCGCGGAGCTCGTCGGGTTGCCTCGCCGCCCGGTGGGACTCGAGGCCCCGCCCGGTCGAGCGCCGGGGAACGTCCTCGCGGACGACTTCGAACCGAATCCCGCACCGGCCGCAGGCGATCCGCCGCCCGGTGACGTACACCGAGACGTCGTGCGCCTCCTGGCAGTTCGGGCACCTCTGCCGGATCACGCCGCTAGCTGACCACGGCGACCGCAGGTCCGGCAAGACTCGGAGGCCGCAGCGCCGTCCTCAGCCGCGGATGAACGTCGGCTCTTCCTCGAAGCCGTCGTCTGGGACGACGCGGAAGACCGCGACCGCCTTGGTCCGCCCCTTCACCTGCGCTGCGGGCAGGGGACGGGTCGCGATGGAGTTGCCGGCGCCCCGGGCCGTCTCCGCGGAGATGAGCACCTCCCCCGCGCCCGCGAGGCCGCAGAGTCGTGAGGCGACGTTCACCGTGTCCCCGATGGCCGTGTACTCGCGCCGCTGCGAGGAGCCCATCAGCCCGACCACCGCGAGGCCGGTGTTGATGCCGACGCCGACCCCAACGGGGGCACGGCCGGCGCGAAGCCGGGCGGCGTTGTACTCGCGCAGCACCCGCTGCATCTCGAGGGCGGCCCGACAGGCCCGCGCCGCCGCGTCGTCGAGCGGCTCGGGGGCCCCCCAGAGCGCCATCACCGCGTCGCCGATGAATTTGTCGACGATTCCGCGGTGCGAGAAGACGACCTCCGCCATCAGCTCGAAGTACTCCTTGAGCATCGCGACGACCTCGCGCGGCTCGGAGGTCTCGGCGAGCGAGGTGAAGCCGCGGATGTCCGAGAAGAGGACGGTGACGGGCCGGAGCTCGCCCGCATCCTGGAGCTGAATCTCCCCCTTGGCCACCTGGTCGACCAGGACGGGCGGCAAGAAGCGGGCGAGGTTGTCCCGCTCGCGCGCCTCCTCGGCGAGCCGGCGGCGGAGCTCCGCGCTCTCGAGGGCGGACGCCGCCTGCACGCCGATGGCTGCCAGGATTCGCAGATCCTTGTCCGTGAAGGCGCCGGTCCGCTCGCGCGTGTCGAGGAAGAGGACGCCGCGCACCTCCCCCTGCGAGATGAGCGGCACGGCCATGGCGGAGCGGATGCCCTGGGCGATGATGCTCTTCGAGCTGACGAAGCGCTCGTCCATGACGGCGTCGGCGGTGAGCACGCCCTCGCGCGTCTTCACGACCCGATCGAGGAGCGTGGCGGAGAGCTTGACCTCCTCCTCCTTGTGCCCACCCCGCCGCCGCACGGCCTCGAGCTGGAGCTGGCCGCCGGAGCTGCGCAAGAAGATGGCCCCGTTGTCGGCCTTGAGCATGTCGAAGGCGGCGGCGAGCGTCTTGTCGAGGACCTTCGAGAGCTCGGTCTCGATTCCGACCTGGCGCTGGAACTCGAGCGCTGCCCGGAGCTTCTCGTAGTCGGCGCGCAGCGCCTCGTCGTCCTCGATCGCCGCCGCGGGCTTGAAGTCGGCCGACTCGTCGCCCTTGACGGAGGCGAGGACGTTCGAGAAGAGCTGCGGCCCCTGCATCACGGTGAAGCCGCTCGAGCGCCCCGCCGTCGGCGCCGGTCCCGACGAGACCCGGAAGGCCAGGTTCGTCGTGCCCATGCGGATGTCGTCGCCGTCGCGCAGGGCGAGCTCGGTGACCCGCCGGCCGTTGACGAAGGTGCCGTTCGAGCTGCGCAGATCCCGAATCCGAAAGCCGCCCTCGGGCGACCGCTCGACGACCGCGTGCTCCTTGCTCACCTCGCGGTCGTCGAGCTGAATCGCGTTGGCCGGGTGGCGGCCGACGGTGCACCGGTCGGAGATCGGATGGACGACCTGCCGGCCGTCGGGCTGGTCGATCACGAGCCGTGGCGCAGGACCGGACGCGAGCGCCCGCCCGCAGGCGGGGCAGGCCGGGGGAGTGGGGTCCGGGAGCGCCGTCTTGCAGCTCGGGCACGCCTTCGACTTCGTGAGCTTGAGGGGCACGCGCCTCCCTGGAAACACCGCCACAGTAGCATGGGGCCGAGGGCGCCTTCAAATCCGAGCGAGGTGGGGCACTCGCCCAGCGAGGTAGCGCACCTCCGCACGGGCGCGCGAAGGAGGCCCACTTTCCGCCGCTCGCCAGCCGCGCTGGAGCTCCGGCTTCAAATCCCGTTTGCGGCCCACCCCCGTTTGGCCGTACCGTCCGCGCGGTGAAGCTCAAGTATCGACCAGAGGACTTCGTCGTCCGCGAATCGTGGCGCTTCGATGAGGTGCCCGGCGGCGGCTACCACGTCTACGCGATGGACAAGCAGAAGCTGACCACCTTCGCGGCGGTCGAGCGAATCTCCCGGCTCTCGCGGCTGCCGCGCTCCTCCATCTCGTTCTGCGGCCTCAAGGACAAGCAGGGGCGCACCGAACAGCTCGTCGCCGTCAAGGGCCACGAGGTCGAGGTCCAGGAGGCCGACCTGCGGCTGCGCAAGGTCGGCGAGACCGACCGCCCCCTCTCCGCCCGGAACACGACCTCGAATCGCTTCGCGGTGACCGTCCGCGACCTGTCGGTCGCCGATGCCGACAGGCTTCCCGAGTCGATCGCCGAGATCCAGCGGCTCGGCGTCGTGAACTACTTCGACAGCCAACGCTTCGGCCACCTGAAGCACGGGCAGGGCTTCATCGCGAAGGATCTCCTCAAGAGCAACTGGGAGCATGCGCTGCACAACCTCGTCGCGCAGCCGTCTCCGCTCGATCAGACCGCGGACGCCAAGGTCAAGCGCTTCTGGCAGGAGCACTGGGGCGAGTGGTCGGCGCGCTGCCCCTACCCCGAGATGAGCCGCTACCTGCACGTCTTCCGCCGCCTGCGCGAGAGCCCCCGGGACTTCAAGGGGGCGTTCTTGACGCTCGAGCCGCGGGAGCGGGCCCTCGTTCTGTTCACCTACCAGAGCTGGCTCTGGAACGAGGGCGTCAAGGCGCTGCTGCGCCGGCTGGTCGCCGAGCGCGATCTCTGCGCCGTGTCGTACCAGGCGGGCACGCTCTTCTTCCCCCGCGCCGCTCCAACCGAGGCGCTCGAGCTCTTGCGCCATGGGACCTTCCCCTTGCTGGGGCCCGACAGCCCGCTCCCGCCGGGGCCCGCGACCGACGCGGCCCGGGCGATCCTCCTGCGCGAGGGGCTCTCGCCCGAGCGGCTGCGCATCCCGGACTCGCCCCTCTTCTTCAAGCACGAGGATCGGCCGATCGCCTTCGCGCCCGGTAAGCTCGTCGTCGGCAAGCCGATGCGGGACGAGCACTTTCGCGGCCGGCTGCGGGTGCGGCTCGCGTTCACGCTGCCGCCCGGCAGCTACGCGACGCTCGTGGCGCGCCGGCTCTTCTGGTACGCGCTCGAGGGGGAGAGGCCCGAAGAGCTCGAGGAGGCGCGACCGGCCGCCCGCGCCCGTCGATCCAAGACCCCCGCCCAGCCGGCCGGCCCCTCTCCCGCCGCGGGGGCGGGGGCGGAGGGGCGGAGGGGCGTCGAGAAGACCGGCTTCCTCGCCCGAAAGCGGGCGCAGAAGGCGGCGAAGGCCGAGGCCCGAACGAAGGCCCGAAGGCGATGAGACGCGGCGCGCTCGCTCTTCTCGTGGCGCTCTCGAGCTGCGGCCAATGCGGCGGTCCCTTCACGGAGACCCCGAGCTTCCTCTGCGACCAGCCGTTCCAGGTCGGCCCCGATGGGACCGCCGGGGAGTGCTACCTCGGCTCCGTCTGCCTGCCGACGTCGATGGCGACCTGCACCGGCAACGACTGCTGCCACTCGTTCTGCTCGGTCGAGGGCTGCCCGAACCAGTCCGCCTGCATATCGCTCACGCCCGACCAGTTCCCAGACGGCGGCCCGCCCGGCTGCGAGTGCGTCGACGGGGGCGGCTGCGTCTGCGCGGGCGACGGCGGCAGCTGCCTGCGCCCCTCCTGCCTCTCGGTCTGCGCGGAGCCGAGCTGACCGGTGCGAAGCGGCTGAATCCTCGAATCGGCTACCCGGCCGAGGGAGGGGGCGGCCACATCCTCTCAGCCCCGAACGATGTGGAGGTTGAAATCGGCGCTGCCGAAGGCGCCCATGAGCCGGGCCCAGAGCAGGAGCCAGGCCTCCATCCCCCGAGCGGCCGTGAGGTCACCGAGGTCGTGAACCGTCCTCCAGCCGAAGCCTTCCTTCAGGAGCGAGACGACCTGCCGCCTCGCGGCGGCGTCGTCCCCGCAGACGAAGAGGTCGTGATCGCCGCCGAGCCGCTGCGGATTCACCATCAGGGCCGCGCTTATCGTGTTCAGCGCCTTGACGACCTTCGCCTTCGGGAAGGCGCGCTGGATCTGCTCGGCGAGCGAGTCGCTGTTCGCGACCGCGAGGGTCGGCGGCGCGCCCTTCGAGAGCTCGAGCGGGTTCGCGACGTCGACGAGGACCTTTCCCGAGAGGTTCGGCTCGCCGGCGGCCCGCAGCGCCTCGAGGGAGTGACGGCCGCTCGTGCAGTTGAACAGCAGCTCCCCGAAGGACGCGGCGTCGGCGAAGCTCCCCTGCGACGCCTTGGGACCGGCGGCCTTCGCCCAGCCCACGGCCTTCTCGTTCCCCTTCTCGCGCGAGCCCATCCTCACCTCGTGTCCCAGCGAGACGAGCTTCGTGCCGAGCGTCTGGCCGACGCTCCCGGTGCCGAGCATTCCGATGCGCATCTGCGTCCTCCTCTGCCGGCCCGATGCCGGCCGCGAGGCGCATCAGGTAAGCAGCGACCGGTCGGCCGGCAACCCCCGGAACGGCTCAGCCGACCAGCGCGGCGTGAACCCGGCGCAGCGCCTCGGGACCGTGGGCCGCCGAGGTCAACAGCGAGAGCCGCGAGCCCTGGGCAGCGACCGCGCGCAGCGGGGCCCCGAGCGAGGCGACCTCGGTGAGAGCGCGGCGCAGCGGCGCGGCGGTGTCGCAGAGTCCGTTGCCGACGGCGGAGACGGCGGCGAGGCCATCGTCGACGCGCAGCCGCTGCCCGAGCCGGCGGCCGAGATCCTCGCGCAGGACGGAGAAGCCGTGGAGGTTCTCGAGCGAGAGCCAGAGCGCGTGTCGCTCGCCGTCCCCCTGCAGCTCGTGCGGCGCGGCTCCCGCCCCGGCGAGCACCTCGAGGGCGAGGCCGAGCCCCTCGCCGCCCTCGATTCGAAGGAGCGCGACGCCCTCGAGCAGCGCCACGCCGACGGCTCCCGAGGCCCTGGGCCGATCCTCGGCCACCCGCGTTCCCGAGCCGCCGCCTCCCGTCTGGAGCGCGTGGATGACGACGCCGTGCTGCCTCGCCCAGTCGACAGCCTGGGCGTTCAGGACCTTCGCGCCGGCCCGCGCGAGCTCCTGCATCTCGCCGTA
Source organism: Myxococcales bacterium (assembly GCA_021783235.1). Taxonomy (GTDB): domain Bacteria; phylum Myxococcota; class Myxococcia; order Myxococcales; family JAKAPL01; genus JAJXUD01. The sequence goes on from JAJXUD010000102.1 coordinate 8,678, forward strand.
GCCGAGCGCGTCGAGCTTGCGGGCGTCCCGGACGAGCCTCGGGTCGGCCGACCAGACGCCGTCGACGTCGCTGTAGATCTCGCAGGCCTCGGCGCCGAGCGCGGCCGCGAGCGCCACGGCCGTGGTGTCGGAGCCGCCGCGCCCGAGGGTGGTCACCTCGCGGCTGCGGCTGACGCCCTGGTAGCCGGCCACGATGACGACCTTTCCATGGCCGAGCTCCTCCTGGATCCGCCCCGGACGGACCTCGACGATTCGGGCGGTCGAGTGGCTCTCGTCGGTGAGGATTCCACTCTGCGAGCCGGTGAAGGAGATGGCCGGGACGCCGAGTTCGTGGAGCGCCATCGAGAGGAGCGCCATCGAGATCCGCTCGCCGGCGGTCAGCAACATGTCGAGTTCACGCCTTGGCGGATCCCGGCTCACTCCCTTCGCGAGGGAGAGCAGTTCGTCCGTGGTGTCGCCCATCGCCGAGACGACGACCACGAGGTCGGTCCCCCCGCGACGCCGCTCCGCGACCAGCGACGCGACGCGGCGCACCTTCGCGAGCGACGCGACCGAGGAGCCGCCGTACTTCTGCACGACCACCGCCACGGCGCGGAGCCTACCACACGCGCGAGGGGCCTCGAACCGCAGGCTGTCGACCGGGCCCCGGGAGCCCTACCTTCAGAGACCGGAGGGCCCTCCCATCGCCGCGCCCACCACCGCGCAGGATCCACGCCGCCTCTCGAACAGGACGCTCGCCGCCATCGGGGCGTTGGCCCTGGTACTCTCCCTCTGGGTGATCTGGAAGTTCCTCATCCCCGTGGTCGTCGCGGCGTTTCTCGCGGCGCTCCTCCAACCGGTGAAGCTCTGGCTGAGGCGGCGCGTCGGACGCCGCCCCCATCTCTTCGCGCTGCTCTTCACCCTGGGCGTCCTCGTCCTGATCATCGGCCCGGTCGGCTTCCTCGTCTACCTCCTCCTGACCGAGCTCTTGCACGCCCTCGCCATGGTGAGCCATGCGCTCGGCCCCCATGGATTTCAGCGGCTCGTGCAGGGCCACGTCCCGGAGCCGGTGCAGGCGCTGGCCTCGAAGATCCAGCAGATCATCCCGTTCGACGTGGCGACGGTGCGCAAGGATCTGGGCGAGGCGGCGAAGCTGCTCGCGCCGACGGCGGCGAGCGTTCTCGCGATCTCCGGGGAGACCGTCTTCGACGTCTTCGTCATGCTGCTCTCGCTCTTCTACTTCACGCTCGACGGGGAGCGACTCGTCGGCTGGCTCGGCGAGGTGCTTCCCTTGCGGACGCCCTATGGCAAGGAGCTCTTCGGCGAGTTCGCTGGCACGACCTACGGGATGGTGGTCGGGTCGCTCCTCGCCATGCTCTTGTCCGGCGTCGCCTCGTCGATCGGCTACTGGATTCTCGGCGTCGCGGACCCCGTGGTCTGGGGCACGCTGACCGGGCTCTTCACCATCGCGCCGGCGGTGGGCAGCTCGATCATCTGGATCCCCGTCTGCGTCGTCCTCGCGCTCACGGGCCGCCTCGTCCACGGGCTCCTCCTCACGGGCTACTGCCTCATCGTCGTCGTCCTCGGGATCGACCACCTGCTCCGGCCCTTCCTCGTCGGCAAGCGGATGACCCTCCATCCCTTGCTCACCTTCCTCGGCATCTTCGGCGGCATCCTCACGTTCGGCATCTCGGGACTGGTCATCGGCCCGCTCATCCTCGCGGTGGCGGTGGCGGTGCTGCGGATCTACCAGCGCGATTTCTTGCCGGGGTTGGGAGAGCGCGACGGATGACGCCTGGGCAACGAAGCGGGGCTCCGCTAGAATCGGCCGCGACCGATGCCCCTCCCTGCCCTCGCCCTGCTCGCGACCGTCCTTGCCGTCTCGCCCGCCGAGCGGGAGGCAGAGCGGCTCACCCGGCGGTCGATCGTCGAGTACAACGTTGGCGACTTCGCCTCCGCGCTCGGCGACATCACCCAGGCCTACAAGCTCGACCCCCGCGCCGGCCTGCTCTTCAACCTCGCGCAGTGCCACCGGGCGCTCGAGCACTGGAGGCAGGCCGAGTTCTTCTACCGGGGCTACCTGCGCGGTCGGCCCGCCGCCAAGAACCGATCGCAGGTGCTCGCGCTCATCGCGGAGATGCGGCAGCGGCAGGCCGCGGCGGAGGCCCGCGCCGCCGCCCCGAGGGCCGTCTCGGTGACGCCGGCGCCGAAGCCCACGTCCGCCCCTTCGCCGCCGCCCCCCCCAGCCCCCGAGGCGCCGACCGTCCTGGTCCTCGCCCCGCGCACCGCCGCGCCGCCCCCAGGAGCTGCCGCTCCCGAAGTTCCACGGGCGACTCCGCCCCCTCCGCCCCCCTCCCCTCCCATTGCCCAGGACAGCGAGAGCGCCCAGCCCCGCGAGATCCGCGCGACCAGCGATGCCGCCCCGGCCGCGGCCGTCGAGGGCCAGGCGCCGGAACCCCCCTCTCACGCGGCGGCCTACGTCCTCGGGGGCGTGGCGGTCGCCGCGGCGGTCGCCTCGGCCTACGGCTTCCTTCAGGTTCTCCAGTTCGGACAGCGGGCGAAGCCCGGTGCCGTGACCTACCCAGACGAGCAACGCGCGCAGCTGTTGGACGTCGTCGGCTGGGCGGGGGCCGGCGTCGCGCTCCTCGGGCTGGGCGGCGCGGTGATCGCCTGGTGAGCCCCTCCGGCGTCGGCCGCAGCAACCATTCGCCCCCTTCGGCGAGCGAACCAGAGCGAGGTGCCCGATGAAGCGAGTCTCTCTACTCTCCATCTCCCTCTTCTCGCTCGCCCTCCTCGGGCCGGGCTCCGCCTGCTACCCCTCGGTCGGCGCCGGGATTCTCTCCTGTGCGGACGGCGGGAGCTGCCCTTCGAATCTCGTCTGCGGGAGCGACGAGCTCTGCGACCTCCCGTGCGGCGAGGGCTGCCCCGCGGGGACGTTCTGCGAGGGCCGGGCCTGCCTTCCGGAGCCCGCCTCCGACGGCGGGGGCGGCGCGAGCGGCGGGAGCTCGACCTCGGGCGGCTCGACCTCGGGTGGCTCGACCTCGGGCGGCTCGACCTCGGGTGGCTCGACCTCGGGTGGCTCGACCTCGGGTGGCTCGACCTCGGGTGGCTCGACCTCGGGTGGCTCGACCTCGGGTGGCTCGACCTCGGGTGGCTCG
>JAJXUD010000103.1 GCA_021783235.1 Myxococcales bacterium
CTGCCCCACGGTGGCTCGCTTCGCTCGTGGCATTTGCTTTCTCCCGCAAGGGCTTCACGAGAGCTTCAATACCACCTCACTCTGACTTTCTCGCCCACTCCTGCCCTGGGTTGCCCGACAAGCTCTAGAATAGCCTTTTTGCGACCCCGAGTCCTCGTCGACGCAGCGCGGCGAGGATCCGCTCGGCGAGCTCCTGGCTCACGCCGGGCAGCTCTGCGAGCTGAGCGGCATCGGCCTCACGAACGCCTTTCAGGATGACTGCCTCGACAAGGTCGGGTTTGGGGCTAGACTTCGGCGGTCACTTCCCGGAGGAGCTCATGGCCAAGCGCCTGTCGATGGTCGCGACCTTCACCCTGCTGGCGGCGATCGGGCTCATGGCGCCCTCGGCGCGCGGCGGCGCCTGCGGCTCCGATTCCGACTGCGCCGGCTTCGGCCTCTGCTCGAACGGACGCTGCGGCCATTGCGGCTCCGATTCGGATTGCAACGGCCACGGCCTCTGCTCGAACGGACGCTGCGGCCACTGCGGCTCGGACTCCGACTGCGTCGAGGGCACCTGCTCGAACGGACGCTGCGGTCACTGCGGCTCGGATTCGGACTGCCGCGGGAACGGCCTCTGCTCCAACGGCCGCTGCGGCCACTGCGGCGCGGATTCAGACTGCCGGATCGGGACCTGCTCGAACGGCCGCTGCGGCCACTGCGGCGCCGATTCGGACTGCCGGGGCGGGACGTGCTCGAACGGGCGGTGCAGCAACGCGGCACGCTTCTAACTAGGTGCGCTCGGGGCGCGGTGCCGTCACCGGCCGGTCACCGGCAAACCCGGCGTCGCCGCCGAGCGAGGCCGAGGGCCAGGGCGAGGATCCAGAGTGGCGCCGCGCTCGGCCCCGCGGAGGTGCCGCAGCCGCAACCGGAAGCCGCGCGCAGGATGGCCGGCGAACCGGCATCCGGCGATCCGGCGACCGGCCCGCCTGTTCCTCCATCCGAGGCCGGCGCCAGACCGCCGTCCGTCGGCGCCCCCTCACCGCCATCCGTCGCCCCTGCGTCCTCCCCCGTTGGGGCTCCGCCGTCCGCGAGGCCCCCGTCGGCAACAATCCCCCCGTCGGGCAAGGAGGCGACGATCGCGACGCCGTCGCGGTAGCTCAAGTTCCCGCTGGCGACGGTGACCTGCGCCGCGCCATCGCTCACGCTGCTCGACCCCTCGAACCAACCGTCGCCGCAATCGAGGTCGTAGGAGAGCTCGGCGCCGCCGACGGTCGCCGGCGCGGTGAACGAGACGGGGATGGCAACGGTCCCGCCGGGGGCCACGGCGCCAGGGAGCGGGAAGCGCAGGACCTGCTCCCCGTTCGGCGCGTCGGGCGTCGCCATCGGATCGCGGCCGAGGACGAGCCCGAGCGTGCAGGCGCCGGCGGGCCAGTCCTCCCAGCCGTCGTTGCGAACGGTCACCGTCGCGCCGACCGACTGGCCCGCGGCGAGCGTCCGCGGGATCGAGTCGTCGAGCCAGCTCGCGCGCCCGACGTTCTGGCCGCCCAGGCTCGCCCGCAAGAGATAGCCGAAGGTGTAGGGATCGACGAGCCGGTAGTCGCGCTCGGGGTTCGTCTGGATTCCGGCGTCCATCATCTCCGCCGCCATGTCCGTCCCCGTGTAAACCGACCGGCCGTAAAGAAACCGGGGAAAGGACCCGGCGTCGGCGCCCGGGTAGCGCTCCTCGTAGGCGGCGCCGACGTTGTCCGCGGCTTCTGCCACGCTGATGCCGCCATAGGACCAGTTCTGCTCGAGCTCGCACCACGGGACCTCGCCGACGAGCCGGCGGGTCGGATCGCCGAGCTGCCGCCAGTTCACCATCACCCCGTCGGGCCCGACCGAGTTCCAAAGCTGCATGGTCGCCGCGTCGGGGATGCCGTCGTTGCCGTTCAGGAAGAAGGAGAGGAAGCTCTCGCCGAAGCGGCCCATCGCCCGGCGGGTGAACCCGATGTAGCGGCCGGCGCCCGCGGGCGTGAGCGAGGAGGGGTTCACGTAGCCCGCGCCCGAATCGCCGCAGGTGAAATAGTCGGTGGCGCCGCGCGTGGCGTAAAAGTAGGCCATCACGCCCGGCAGGTAATCGAGGGCGTCCGGGTCGAAGCCCCAGCCGACGGGCGTCGCCCCCCGCGTCGCGTCGTTCCAGATCTTCGGGTAGACGCTGGTGGGCACGGTGTAGATGGGCAGGCCCGAGTCGTAGTCGCCCAGGTAGAAACCGACATAGGTGAGCGGGGCCACGCTCAGATCGACGGGGGCCGTCCGCGCGAGCCGGAACTCGTCGAAGTCGTAGTTGACGCCTGCGGTGTCGACATAGACCTGCGCTCGCAGCGCCGTGTAGCTCTGGCTCGGCAAGGGGCCCGCGACGACCTGCGCCTCTTGCCAGCCGCTCGTCGTGGGGCCGAGGTTCGCTTGGAACGCGAGGTTGCCCTGCGGGCCGAGCGCCCACAGGACGAGCCGGGCCGTCCCGCTGCCCTTGATCCGGTAGGCCACCCGCAGGCGCCAGCTCTCACCCGCGCTCGGCGCGAACGTCGTGTCCTGGTAGAAGCTCTCGCCGGTCGTCTGGACGTTGACCTCGAGGTAGTCCCGGCCGCTCGCCGCCTGCGCCGGATCGTCGTAGATCGCCCGGTTGTCGGTTTTGAGCTGCCAGGGGCCGGGGGCGCCCCACTCGAAGCCCGGGTTCACGAGGTGCTGGTTCAGGTAGCCGAGGTCGGTGAGCTGGCCCGGGGTCGGCGTGGGATTGCGCGGCGCGTGGGCCGGAAACGTTCCCCAGCGATGAAAGGAGGCGTTCGCGAGCTGCAGCCCGTAAGAATCGCCGCCGCCGCCGGTGAGGCGCGCATCGTAGGAGGAGAGGAGCTGGGCGGAGCGCCACTCGGAGGCCACCGGCCCCTGGCTGGGATCGGTGGTCGAGGCGTACTTGACCACCGGCACGAAGCCCCAGACGGAGGTGATGCCGGTGGGCGGCGCGGCGCCCTGCGCGTCCGAGAGGATCGTCTGCAGCTCCTGGGTGTCCGCGCCCAAAGGCTCCGTGGGATCGTCGACCGGCTCCGTACCGGACCAGGGAGACAGGTCGAAGAGAAACGCCTTTTCGCCGATGAGGTAGTCGCGCTGAAAGATCCACGGCTCCCCGGGCAGCGGCTGGCCGGCTGCCAGCAGCGCCCACGGCCAGCCGTCGAGCGCGTAGCCGAGCAGGCCGGGCTTAGTGAGCCCCTTCTGGAGGAACGTCTGGCGCGCCCAGGTCGCGGCGCCGATCTTGTCCTGGAAGCGGCCCACGAGATCGAGCTGGACCGGCAAGCTCGCGGCGATCTGCTGCTCGAAGCTGCTCCCTTGCCGGACGATGGCGAGCCCCTGGACGCCAGCGGCGCTGGTCGCGACGTTGAACCCGGCGGGGACGTCGGCGGTCCAGCGCACCGAGCCCGAGAGCTGCGAGCCAAACCTCGCGATCAGCTCGGCCACGATCTGGGCATCGCCATCCGACGGCTGGTTCAAGGTGACGACCTGGCTGCCGGCGGCCCATCCCCACGGCTGACCCGCGTCGAGCGCGCGCTGGAGCCAGAAGACGTCGGCGGCGGTCGCATAGACGTAGAGCTTCGGCCCCGAGCGGTTGACGAGCCCCTGGACGCTCACCGCGAAGGCGTCGAGATCGAAGTCGTCGAGGAGCTGCTGGTTCGTTCGACTGCCGATGCCACCCGCGCAGCCGCCGAAGCAGTCGACATAGGCCGCGCGGAGATCCACGACGTAGATCGTGGAGGCGCGGGCCCGTGGCGCCGAGAGGCACGTCGCCCCGGCGCCGAGCAGGAGCGCGGCCCGGAGCCACGAGAGCCGGCGAACGCTCATTGCGATCCTCCCGGGACAAGGCATTGCGTGAAGTCTACGCCCCGAGGCATCCGACGCGAACCGCATTCGGTCGGCGGGCCCGTCTTCGCCCTGGTCGCCAGACGCTGGAGCGCCAAAAGGAGGCAGGCAAGTGGAATCTCAAACCGTCTTCGTAAATATCCGCCGACCCGCCACGTCTTCATCGAGGTCCGATGCGATCCCGCCTCCCTCTCTCGCTTCCGTGCGCCCTCGCCCTCCTCGCGGGCTGTGCCTACCACCTCCACGAAGGGCCCTTTCGACTGAAGGCCGACGACTGGAAGGGCGGCGCGCGGGTGGCCATCGTCGCCTTCGACGCGGCGGACCAACTCGTTCGGAGCGACCTCATCCAGCAGCGCGCCCGCGCCACGCCGCCCTTGTCGGGGACCCCGACGGTGACACCGGCCGACGTTCAGCAGGCGCTCGACCCGGCCTACTGGGCGCTCGCCCATTGGCTCACCGCCCGCGGCTTCACCCTGGTGCCGGGCGCCGACGTCGCCGTCGCCGAGCAGCGGCTGCCCGCGCCGCTCGTCGGCGAAGGGATGCGGGCGCTCGGCAAATTCGCCTGCCCTGGCGGCACCGGCCTCATCAACATCGGCACGCTCCCGGGCACCGAGTCGATCACCGGCCCGGTGGCCTTCGCGCTGACGCCCCCCCTGGCCCGCCGCCTCGCCGACGACCTTCGAGCCGATCTCGTCTTCGGGGTCCACGTCACGACGCCCTGCGACTCGGGTGAGGACGGCAGGCCCTGGATCTTCGTCGAGGCGTATGGGCGGGGCGAAGAGCCCGCCTTTCAGGCCGATCGGTCCCTCTGGACCTTCCCGATCGGCCCGGGCTTCATGCCGCCCCCACTCGGCGGCTTGGTGCGCGACAACCTGGAGGGGCTCCTCGCGAAGGCCTCGGCGCGGCTGTCCGGCAAGTAGCGCCCGGCACGGCAGCGGAGCGAGCCCGTGACGGGCGACTTCGCGACCACCGGCCGGCGCGTGGGGTTGTCCGTCACCGACCGTCCGATGCGGGAGGCAGGAATGCTCGTCCTCGTCTTCGGTCTGCTCGACTACTTCCTCGGCGGACGCAAACAGGGCCCAGCCTGGCCGTGGCTCTGCGCCGCGATCGGAGTTATCCTCATGCTGATGGGTGCGGCTGCCGAGACCGCGTTTCAGCAAGGCGAACATCGATGAATCCGGACTACCGAGCGCTCTTCATCGTCTCTGGCGGCATCGCCGTGCTCGGCGTCGTCAGCGTCCTTGGCATCCTGTATGCGAAGCACCTCGAGAAGAGGATCGAGAAGCTCCGCCGCGAGGAGCAGAAGCGCTCGACCTGATCCTTTCAGGATGGAGGACGCCGCTCCTGGGGCAGAAGAGTCGAACGATGAGCGCCCCGCGAGGGCCCTCAAGAGCCACGACGGATGCAATGAGGCGCCCGCACGAGCTCGCCTGGGCGCCGTTCGATGCGGCGAGAGCGCCGATCGAGCGAGTATCTCCGATGGGCGGTCGAGTCGTCCGCCCGTTCGACCAAGTGGGCGCGATGCGAGGGCTCGTGGGGCGGCCGAATCGAGCGATTCGGGCGGGCACTCGATCTCCAGGGGGCCACGAAAGATCTCGTCGGGCCGGCACACGGTCGAGCGGGGTGCTCGCTTCGTCTCACTCGGCCGCTCCCGCGGCTTTCGGCTGCGACGCGACCTCGGACGTCGCCTTCGGAGCCTCGACCTTCGCCGGGTGCCGCTTCTCGGGGGCTGTCTGTTCCTCGATCGAGGGCGCGGCGCGGCCTGGTGAGGCGGCCTCGAGGCGCGGGGGGGCCGCCGCGGGCTTCGGCAGATCCTTCGGCAGCGCCGCCTCGAGCTTCGCGATCTTCTGCTCGAGGCTCGCGAGCCGCGCCGAGAGCGCCTGCGCGCGCACCGTCACCTCGCCGAGCGCGTCCTCGGGCTTCACCGCCGCGATCGCCTGCGCCTTCGCCTTCGCCTGGGCGTCCAATTCGGCGAGGGCGCCGGCCGCGGCGCTGCCTCCGTCGGCGAGTCCGGCCGTCTCGGCGGCGACTCCCGCCGCCTCGGTCGCGAGCGTGCTCTTCGCGCCCTGCAATCCCTGCACGTAGTCGGCGAGCGACTTGACCAGCGCCTCGCGCTCGTCCGCGATGGCCTTCGCGGCCTCCTCGTCGCGGGCGAGCTGGTCGGCGAGCTCCTGCGCCTCGCGGTCGGCCACCTCGAGGCTCTTCTCTCCGCGCTGCTCGTGCTCGCGCGAGGCGTCGTCGAGCGCCTCCTTGAGCGCCCGGGCGCGCGCCTGCAGGTCCACCAGCTCGCGCTGGCTCGCCTTGGTCTCGCTGCCCATGCTCAGCTGGGCGCTGTCGACCTGGTGGCCGAGCTGGGAGAGACCCCGCTCCACCGGGTCGATCTGGAGCTCGATCTCCTTGACCTTCTGCACGAGGATGAAGATCACGGCGCAGAGCCCGATCCAGCCGATCACCTTGACGACGGTGTTGAAGCCGAGGGCGCCGTGGGCGGCCTTGTCGACGCCGCCATAGCCGCGGTTGAGCCGCAGGAGGGTGCGCCAGACCGAGCGGACGGGGCGCCGCCGAGGGGCCTTCGCGAGCGTCTCGATCTCCGACATCGGCGGAGGATGCTACACCCGCCCGCGCCTGGAGGTAGAGTGCCCCCCATGGTTCACCCCATCGACCTGCGATCCGACACCGTCACCCGTCCGACCCCCGGCATGCGGCGCGCCATGGCCGAGGCCGAGGTGGGCGACGACGTCTTCGGCGAGGACCCCACCGTCAACCGGCTCGAGGCGCGCGTCGCGGAGCTGCTCGGCAAGGAGGCGGCCCTCTTCGTCCCCACGGGCACGATGGCGAACCAGGCGGCGCTCGGGGCCCAGCTCGTCCCGGGCGACGAGATCCTCTGCGACGAGGGGGCGCACTGCATCAACTACGAGGGCGGCGCGCTGGCGGCGCTCTCGGGCGTGCAGGCGCGGCCGCTGCGCGGCGACCGGGGGCTCCTGTCGGCCGCGCTGGTCGCCGAGGCGCTGCGGCCCGAGACCGATTCGTTCCCGCGCACGAGGCTCGTCGAGGTCGAGCAGACGCACAACCGCGGCGGCGGCCGGGTCTACACGCTGCCCGCGCTCCAGGAGATCGCCCAGCTCGCCCGGGCGCACGGCCTTTGCGTCCACCTGGACGGCGCCCGGCTCTGGAACGCCTCCGCTGCGAGCGGCGTCGCCGCGCGCGACTTCGCGGCCTGCGCCGACTCGGTCTCGGTCTGCCTCTCGAAGGGGCTCGGCGCGCCCGCGGGCTCGCTCGTCGCGGGCAGCCGCGAGCTCGTGCGGGCGGCGCGCCGCATCCGCAAGCGGCTCGGCGGCGGGATGCGGCAGGCGGGCATCCTCGCGGCGGCCGGCCTCTTCGCGCTCGACCACCAGCTCGCGCGGATCGGCGAGGACCACGACCACGCCCAGGCGCTCGCGGCGGGGCTCGCCGAGATCCCCGGGCTCTCGCTCGACCCGGCCGACGTCGAGACGAACCTCGTCTTCGCGCGGTTGACGAAGCCGGGCTGGGACGTGCCCCGGGCGCTCGCGGCGCTGCGCGCGCACGGGCTGCTCGCGGGCGACGGCGAGCACGGGCGGCTGCGCTTCGTGACCCACCTCGACGTCCCGGGTGACGCGATTCCGGAGGCCGTGCGCCGCGTCGAGCGGGCCCTCGCCTGACCGATGGCTGCCCTCGCCGCCGCCGCCGCGGGCTTCTGCGTCGCCGCCTACCTGATCGGCTCGATCCCGTTCGGACTCCTCGTGACCCGGCTCGTCGCGGGCGTCGACGTGCGCGCGGTCGGCTCGGGCAACATCGGCGCGACGAACGCGGTCCGCGCCGGGGGGAAGCTCGCCGGGGCGCTCACGCTGCTCCTCGACGCGCTCAAGGGCTTTCTGCCGAGCTGGCTCGCGCTGCGGGAGCTCGGCGTCGGCGCCGCGGCGCTGACCGCGGCCTGCGCCTTCCTCGGCCACCTCTTCCCGATCTACCTGCGCTTCAAGGGCGGCAAGGGAGTCGCCACCGCGCTCGGGATCTTCCTCGCGCTCTCGCCCCCGGCCGCGCTCGGCGCGCTCCTCGTCTACGCGCTCGTGCTCGCGCTCACGCGCGTCTCGGCGCTCGGCTCGCTCGCCGCCACGGCCGCCGCGCTCGCGATCGTCCTCTTTCGCCACGAGCCGCTGCCCGTGGTCGGCCTCTGCGTGCTCGTCGTGGCGCTCATCGTCTGGCGCCACCGGGGAAACCTCGCGAAGCTGCGGCGGCCGGGGGAGCCCGAGCGGGAGGCGTAGGGTGAACGCCGACGCCCTCCCCAGCTCTAGATCTGCATCTGCCCCAGCCCCTTGATCAGCACCTCGCGCGGCTTCACGCCGTTCGCGGGTCCGATGACGCCCTCGCGCTCCATCCGCTCGATGAGGTCGGCGGCGCGGTTGTAACCCACGCCCATCTTGCGCTGGAGCAGCGAGATCGAGACCCGCTCGAGCTGCGAGACCACCTCGAGCGCCTGGTCGTAGATCTCGTCGGGCACGGCCTCGGCGCCGCCGCCCTCGCGCTCGTCGCCGCGCGGCTTGAGGATCTCCTCGTCGTAGACCGGCTTGCCCTGCCCCTTCCAGAAGTCGACGACCCGCTCGATCTCGCTCTCGCGCACGAGCGCGCCGTGGAGCCGCAGCGGGTCCGAGGCCCCCGGCGGGATGTGGAGCATGTCGCCCTCGCCGAGCAGCCGCTCGGCGCCGGGGCCGTTGATGATGGTGGCCGAGTCGTGGCGCGAGGCGAGTCGGAAGGCGATGCGGACCGGCAGGTTGCTCTTGATGACCCCGCTGATCACGTCCGTCGACGGCCGCTGCGTCGCGATGACGAGGTGGATGCCGGCGGCGCGCGCCTTGGCGGCGATGCGGGCGATGCACTGCTCGACGTCCCGGCTCGCCACCATCATGAGGTCCGCGAGCTCGTCGATGATGATGACGATGTACGGCAGCTTCTCGAGCTCGCTCGGGTCGGGCCCGTTCGAAGGCGCGGCCTCGGCCTGGGCGGCCTGGCTCTCGAGCCGCGCGAGCGCCTCCTCCTCGGTCTCGCCCTGGGCCACGTCGACCACGACCACCTTCTTCGGCGGCTCGGCCGGCGCCTCCGGCGCGATCTCGCCCTTCTTCAGCCGCGCCACCTTCTCGTTGTACGTCTTGAGATCCTTCACCTTGAGCTTGCCGATGAGCTGGTAGCGCCGCTCCATCTCCTCGACCGCCCAGCGGAGCGCGAGCGGCGCCTTCTGCGCGTCCTGCACGACGGGCAACAGCAGGTGCGGGATCCCCTCGTACATCGACAGCTCGACCATCTTGGGATCGATCATGATGAGCCGGACGTCCTCGGGCGACGCCTTGAAGAGGAGGCTCATGATCATGGAGTTCATCGAGACGCTCTTGCCCGAGCCGGTGGTGCCGGCGACGAGCAGGTGCGGCATGCGCGAGAGGTCGCCGACGTAGGGCGCGCCCTCGGTGTCCTTGCCGAAGGCGAGCGTGAGCGGCGAGGTCATCTTCTGGAAGGCGTCCTCCTCCAGGATCTCGCGTAGCTGCACCTTCTGCCGCTGCCGGTTCGGCACCTCGATGCCGACCACGTTCTTGCCCGGGATGGGGGCGACGATGCGGACCTGCAGCGCCTCCATGGCCATGGCGAGGTCATCCGCGAGCGAGGCGATCTTCGAGACGCGGATGCCGGGCGCAGGCACGAACTCGTACATCGTGATCACCGGCCCCGGCCGGATGGTCTCGACGCGCCCCTTGATGCCGAAGTCCGACAGCTTCGCGGTGAGCCGCATCGCGGTCTCGGTCAGCGCGTCGCGGTCGATCTCGGCGCGGACGCCGGCCGTGTTCTCGAGGAGGTCGATCGACGGAAGCGTGAAGCCCGCGCCGGTCTTGACCAGCTTGAAGGCGCCGTCCTTCTTCTTGCGCTTCGGCGGGTCGAGGGCGTCGACGATGGCCGGGGGCGCGGGGGGCTCGGTCGGGGCGAGCTCGACCGGCGGGGCCTTGGCGAACGCCGCCTCGGAGGGCTCCGGCTCGATCGTGACCTCGTCGGGCGAGAGCTCGATGGCCGGGGCGAGCTCCGCCTGCACCTTGCCGCGGATCCGGCCGTCCTCGCCGATGGTGAGGATCTCGGGCTCGGAGGCCCCCTTCGCCACCACCAGCGGCGGCGGCTCGCTCGGGTGCGTCCAGGCCGGATCGTCGTCGGTTCGGACGCTCCGGCCGCGGCGGCCGCTCGGGCTCGCCCGCCGGCCAGCGGGCGCGGGCTCGGGCTCGACCGCGAGCTCGGACTCCTGCTCGGCGTCGACCTCGGGCCGAGAGGCCCGCAGCGCGAGGACGTCGCTGCGGCGCGCCGCCTCCTCCTCCACGGCCTCGTCGAGCGCACCCTGATCCAGGCCGCTCTCCTCCTCCTCGTCGTCGCGCAGGGCGCGCCAGGACTCGAGCTGCTCGCCCCAGGCGGTCCGCAGCGTCTCGGCGATCCAGGCCCCGGCGAGCGCGAGGAGCCGGCCGAGGAAGCGGAGCGCGACGCCGGCGGCGCGGCTCGTCCGGTGGGCGGTCGCGAGCGAGAGGAAGGTCCAGGCGACGGCGGCGACGACGAGCGCGCCGCCCGCCACCCCGAGGGCGGCCGAGAGCGGCGCCGTGAGCTCGAGCAGCAGGGCGCCGCCGAGCGGCGCGCCGAGCGCCTCGGCCCCGGGCGCGAGCAGCACGGCGAGCGCCAGCCCCGAGACGAGCGTCATCGCGGCGGCGAGGGCGCGGGCGACGAGCCGCCACGGCCAGCGCCCGTCGAGCAAGAGCCGCGCCGCGAGGACGCCGCAGGCGACCGGCACGGCGAAGGCGAGCAGCCCTCCCTCGCCGAGCAACGAGCCCGCGAGCCGCGCGCCCGTCGGCCCCGCGAGGTTGCCCGCGGCCCGGCCGACCGAGGCGAGCGAGAGCAGCGCGAAGAGGCCCGCCCCCGCGCCGAAGACGCCGCCGACGTGCCGGAGGGTCTCCTTGCGCCCGGACCGCGCGGAGATCTCGCGCGGCTTCGTCCCCTTCTTGAGCTTGCGATTCCCTCGCCTGGCCATGCGCGTTCCGTCTCCTGGTGTGGTGCTCACAAACCTAGGCCGATGGCGCGCCAGGTCAATTTTTCGGGCGGCGCCTCGGTGAGAGAGCAGCCGACCCTTGCCCCCCTCCGGCGATTTCCCTAATCTCCCGCTTCACCATGGACGTCCGCTGCGAGCGCTGCCGCACCGAGTACGAGTTCGACGAGACCTACCTCACCGACGTGGGCGTCGCCGTGAAGTGCACGACGTGCGGCCACGTCTTCAAGGTGCGCCGCCAGCCGACCCCGGCGCCGGAGCCCGCCCGCGCGCGAGAGTGGAAGATCCGCCGCCGCACGGGCGAGCTGTCGTCGCTCTCGGATCTCGGCGAGCTGCAGCGCTGGATCGTCGAGCGGCGCGTCGGCCGCGACGACGAGGTCTCGCTCTCGGGAGAGGCGTGGCGGACGCTCGGAAGCATGCCGGAGCTCGCGAGCTTCTTCCAGGTGGTGGAGGCGGCGGCGCAGGCGCAGCTCCTCGCGCAGCAGCAGGCCAGCGGCGCGCCGACGCGCGTCTCGCCGCCCCGCGCCTTCGAGCCCGCTCCTGCGGCAAGGCAAGCGGTGGGCGAGCCCGCCTGGGCGGGCGGCGCGACCGACGACGACGACGACGTGGACGACCGGGCGCTGCGGCAGGCGGTCCGGCCGAGCCGCGCCCCGCTCTTCCTCGGCCTCTTCGCCCTCGTCGCGGCCGGCGGCGGCGTCACCTACTTCCTCCAGCAGCAGCAGCACAAGGCGCAGGCGCCGAAGCCGACCGCCGCGGCACAGGCCGCCGCTCCCCTGCCCCCGGCGCCACCGGTGCCGCCCGCCGCGAGCGCCGCCGCGGTCCCGGCTCCGG
>JAJXUD010000104.1 GCA_021783235.1 Myxococcales bacterium
GCCCGAAGGCCTCTCACCTGGCTATGCGTTCAGCGATCGGCTTGCTCCGGAATCGGTGATCGGCTTCGTCCGGAATGAGCGATCGGCATGCCCCGGAATCGGTGATCGGCATGGCCCGGAACACGCATGACGGCCCTCGGGTCGGATTCGCGGTGGCGCGCCGTCGTGTTCCTTGATCCGTTCGGCATGCAGGTGCCGTGGTCGACCATCAAGCGGCTCGCCGACACGAAGCAGGTCGAGGTGTTCATCAACTTCCCGGTCGGCATGGCGATCCAGCGACTGCTGCCGCGGAGCGCGCAGTTCACCGAGAAGGCGCGAGCGAAGCTCGAACTCTACTTCGGGGATCCGGGCTGGTACGACGAGGTCTACGTTTCGGAGCCTGGGCTGTTCGAGTCTGGGGTCCGTAAGCGATCCGACGCCGGCGACCGGCTGCTGAACTGGTATCGCGGCCGGCTCAAGACCGCGTTCGGGCACGTCTCGACGGCGCGGCTCATCACGAACTCGAAGGGCGGGCACCTCTACTACCTCGTGTTCGCGGGCCCGAAGGCGACCGGAGCGAAGATCGCGAGCTACGTCCTCGGGCCGGCGCGGCCCAAGCGCGGCGGCAAGTAGAGAGACGGGGCACCCGACGGAGCTGACCGGGTGCCCCGCTCCACCTACCGCCCCGTCCGTCGCCGCTTCGCCTGGGACGCGATCACCGTGAGCACGGCGAGCGCGATCTCGACGAGGAGCGGCAACGGCACGCGACGCCACAACCGCATGGCGACCTCCCGCTCCCGCAGGCGCCTGCGGAACATGGTGAAGAGCGGGAGGGCGGCGACGGAGAGGCGCAACATCACGAGGCTGATGCGTTTTCGTGCGGTCTCCCGCCGCCCGTGCGGCTGCGTCGGCGGTTCGGGGCCGTGAAGCGGGCGTGGGCGGCGAGGTCGCCCCCGAGCTGCCGCAGCCGGGAGAAGACGCACGAGACGGACTTGTCGGTCGCGGTCGCGATCTCGCTCAACGTCTTCCCGGCGAAGCGGGCCGCCAGGAGCTCGCGGTCCTCGTCCGCCAACCCGTCGACCCAGTCGCGCAGGTCCACCGCCGAGGCGAGCGTGTCGGCCGGGTCCGACGCGGTGGCGGCGAGCCATGCCGACTGGAGCGCGGTGTCGCCTTCGCCGGTGTAGTCGCCGTCCTCGTCGAGGCGCCCGTCGAGACGGTGGACGACCACCTTGCCGTCGACGTAGTTGGCGAAGTGCAGGGCGTCGCGGCGCGGCTGGCCGCCGCGCGGGAGCTGCCGCCGGTGGTCGATGGCGCGGAGCTTCACCGCGTGAACGAGCAGGGCATTGTCGAGCTTGATGCCAAGCTCGGCCTTCCGGGCCGCCATCGCCCAGACCTGGCCGACCGCCTCGGACATGCGGTCGTCCTGCTCGACGGGGGACAGGTGCCGGCGGACGGGGTCGAACCCGCCGGCCGCGATTAGGTTCGTGAACTGCTCCTTGAGCGGCTGCAACATGGTGGGCCTCCGGCCGCACCAGGGCAAACGGAGGCCTCGCCGGTCGGCGCGGGCATCCGCGCCATGGTCGGCGAGGTGAGGGGGAGCGCGGACCCTGGTGGCCCACGGGGAGATCCCGAGGCCGAAGCTCCGGCAGGCCCGTTTGCTCAAGAGCATCCGGACCTACTGTCTTATCCCTAAAAGTTCTGGGAGCTTGCTCGCCGTCGACGTCACTACCGGGCGGCCTCCGGATCGCC
The DNA here is from genome assembly GCA_021783235.1 of Myxococcales bacterium. GTDB lineage: Bacteria > Myxococcota > Myxococcia > Myxococcales > JAKAPL01 > JAJXUD01. Next base: position 1,729 of record JAJXUD010000104.1, read on the forward strand.
ACCGGGCCCAAGAATCTTTGGACGCCGGGGGGTGGGGTGGGGGTCGATCCGGAGAACCGGGGGTGGAGTCCCGCGCTGGTGAACCAGAAGAAGAACTCGAAGGGGCGGCCGGACCCCCTCGTGCGCGAGCCCGAGGCTCACCACCCACTGTCCCCCCGCTGCCCCGGGTGCTCACGAAGTCGATAGGCCTAGACGTGGGCGAGGCGGTGCCGGCGCTCGTCTTGGGCGTGGCGGCGCGAGGCGCTCGGCCTCTCTCCGACCCGCGTGGCCGAGGCAGGCGGGCCGCACGGGGCGTCGAGGCTCGGCGCGGCCGCGCCGTAGACGTCGCCCGCAGCTTACGCGCCGAGCGCGGCGGCCTTCTTCGCCGCGACCCTCTTCACGAACTTCTCCCGGTCGATGACGAATCGCTCGTGTTTCCCCTCGCCGATCAGGTCGATGCCGTCGTGGGCACGGACCTCGAACGTAAGTCGCTTGCCCTCCGTCGCGACCAGCGTAAGGTCCACGGTGACGGTGAGGCCAGGCGGCGTCGCGGCGGTGTGCGTGACCCAGATGCCGGTGCCGACCGACTGCTCTCCCGGGTCCAGGTGGGGCTGCATCGCTTCGATGCACGCCCACTCCAAGAGCCCGACCATGAAAGCCGTCGCGAACACCTGGGGCATCTCCCGGAAACGCTCGGACTCGGTGAAGACGTGGGGCACGGTCTTGTTCTCGGGAACCGTGTACCTGAAGGTGAACTTCAGGCCTGCTGCGAGCGAGGTCTTCATGGCGTGCTCCCGTTCTGGCTTGCGGTGGACGCGATCCGCCCGGCGCGGACCGTCAGCCTCCAGGTGACCTCCTGTTCCCGCCCGCCAGGTCCCCACGCAGCCTCCAGGTCGCGGGCGACAAGCGCAACCGGGTCGGCCCCCTTCGCCTTGGTGTAGGCCGAGACGGCAGACCAGGTGCGGAGGTAACCCACGAACCGCCCAAGGTCCCACCGCTCCTGGATCGCGAACGGCGGAGCCTGAACCTCGGGCCAAGGGAACGGGAGGGAGCGATAGCCCGAGTCGACGTGGGCCCGCTCCGGCGGCCAGTACGGGCCCAGGATGGGTCGGTAGAGCCGGTCCACGACCGCGTCGACGGCCGCGTCCACCCGGCAAAGGTCGTAGGTGAAGGCGGCGAAGATCGCCCCTGGCCAGGCGATGCGGGCGAGCTCGGCGTGGAGCCGCTCCTGGTCGAACCAGTGGAGGGCCTGGGCCGCGATGGCGACGTCGACGGAGCGGTCCGGCAGCCCAGTGGCCTCGGCCGGCGCGACCCGGTAGGTCACGCCGGGGTGGGGCTCGGCTTGGGCGATCTGCGCGGCGCTCGGGTCCACGGCGACGACCTCTTGGAACCGCTCAGCGAGCGGGCCGGACGCCTGCCCAGTGCCGCAGCCGAGGTCCACCGCGCGCCTCCGGCCCGGCGCGACTCCCGCCAGCCAGTCGAACAGCTCCGGCGGGTACCGGGGCCGGAAGGCCTGATACCCCTGGGCGACGCCAGAGAAGTGGTCCTTGAACCCTGCGGTCATCAAGATCTCCTGGCGCCACCATAGACGCCTGCACCATCATCGTGCCAATAGATTGGCAATATCACATCCATCGTCGGCGGTGATGGAGGCGGCATGGAACTGCGACAACTCAGGTACTTCGTCGAGATCGTCGAGCGCGGCGGCTTCACGTCGGCCTCCCGCTCGATCCGAGTGGTGCAGCCTGCGCTCACGGCCGCGATCCAGAAGCTGGAGGTGGAGATCGGCACGAAGCTACTGGACCGAGCAACAAGACCCCTGACGCCCACCACCGACGGTCGAGAGTTCTACGCGGCGGCGAAGGAGATCCTCCGGCGGGTGCGGGGCCTGGAGGAGGAGATGAGCGAGCGCCGGGGGCTCGCGCGAGGCCGGCTATCCATCGCCCTGCCCACCATGCTCGCCACGCACGCTCTGTCCGGCGTGATCGAGGCGTTCCGAGCGCACTACCCGGGGATCGCCCTGTCGGTCGAGTCGAGCGGCGCCCGGAGCATCGAGACGAAGTTGGCCGCGTCCGAAGTCGATCTTGGCATCGTCGCCCGCAAGGGGCTGCGCGAGGATCTCGTCTACCGCCCGCTCCTGCGCGACGAAGTCGTCGCCTGCGTTGGACGCGACCACCCCCTCGCCTCGAAGACCTACGTGACGCTCGAACGGGTCTCCGCCGAGCCGCTGCTGCTCTTCAGGCCGGGGTTCTTCCAGCGGGACCTCGTCACGGGCGCACTTGCGGAGCGCGGCCTCCCGCTCCAGGTTGCCTTCGAGTCGGACTACGTCCCGCACCTCGTTGAGGCTGCAGCGAGCGGGGCGGGTGTGACTACGCTTCTGCGAATGGCCGCGCGGGCGGAGGCGCGACTCGTCCCCATCCCCTTTCGTCCTGCCCTCCATGTGGAAGCAGGCTTCGCCTGGAAGTCGGGGGGCTGGCTCTCTCATGCTGCTCGCGCCTTCATCGACTTCGTCGCCGCTGCGGAGGTGCCCGGGAAGATCCGCTCGGCCTCCCCGGACTGACCCTCCCGAAGCGATCCCACCCCTGGTTGCAGGGCTGCGGTTCCGGCGGCGGGTTGCGATCAGCGATGCCGCTCGCCGGCGGCCCCGGCCACGCGGAGCTCGACCTGCGGGGCGCGTTCAAACGAACCCAAGGCGGCCGGCCTCGCCATGGTCCTCACTTTGGCGAGGAGGTCGAGCCGCCGTGCCACGCTCGCCTCCAAGATGCGGCGGTGGCGCTCGAAGCGTCGGTCCTCGTCATCGACGAGGAGGGTCTCGGTCGAGATCGCGGTGCGGGCCTTCTCCACGGCGGCGTCGAGCGCGGGAAAGAGGTCGCGGACGGATGTTGAGAGCGCGGCGGCGGTCGTCCCCACGGCCGTGAAGCTCTCGGAGACCTCCGTCTCCATTACCGAGTCCTCCGCGAGCTTCTCGACGGCGGCCCGGAAGACGGAGACCCTCCCGCCGGGCCACATCGCGGGATCGAGCGCGGCGCGAAGCTGCTCCACGAGGTTCTCGACCCCGCGCACGCCAGCGAGGAACCCGGACGTCTTGCTCGTCGGCACCGGCAAGGGGGACGACGCCACCATCCTCGCCACGGTGTTGAGCCCGAGGGCCAGGTCGTGTGCGCGCGCCCGGGCCGCCGACTCCGACGTCTGCTCGACGAGGTCGCCGAGGATGGCGACGGCCCGGCGCTGCTCGATTCGCTCGACCCGCTTCAACCGCCACATCAGGTCGGCCACGAGCTGGACGATCTGGTGCTCGGCGGCCGTCGCGGGGCCGAGCGACTGGACCCACTCGTCCAGGTGCTGCCGGTACTCCTCGACGTCCTCGGTCGCGAGGAGCAGGCGCACGCTGTTCAGCCCGTGGGTGGTTCGGTTCGCCGACGACCGCACGCGGCCCTCGGGCGTGCGCGGCCCCGTGCTGCGGGCGCCGTTGCGGCGGGAGGCGGCGCGCTGCGCGTCGGAGCGGGGCGTCGAAGGCATGATCCCATTCTCCGGCGAGGATGATCCCGGTGGGAAGAGCGGAAGCTAGGATGCGGACATGACCCTTCCCATCGCACGCGGCGAGAAGTACGCGCTCATCGCCCTCGACGCCGGGACCGAGCTCAGGGAGGCGCTCGACCTCGGGGACGGCTGCGTCGCACTACCGGGCGGCGCCTTCGAGCTCCCGCCGCACTGGAAGGAGTGGCTCGGCACGATCAAGAGCGAGGCGGTTCAGCGCGCCAGCCTGAAGCTGCTCGCGAGGGCGACGTCCGAGCGGCCGGAGGTCCTGGACGGGGAGAACGAGCGGCTCAAGCATCGTGTCGCCGCTCTCTACTGGGGGCTCCTCGGGGCGGGGAGGGTACGGGTTGCGGGCGCTGGCATCCAGCTCACCGGCAGTCACGCCGAGGACGGTATCGGCGTGCGCCAGGTGGGGGACCTCGACCCCGTCATCAACGTTCACGGCATCCTGACCGAGCGAGTGACCGAAGCTCATCTTCGGCGCGCGGCCTCGCTTGCGGCCGGGCTGGGACGCCTGTTCAAGGATGCCAAGATGCTGAGGATGCGGATGGCGGTGAACACCTTCCTCAACGCTGCGTCCTCACCGCAGCTCGGGGACCGCATCCACCAGTTCGTCCGCGTGGTCGATGGGCTCACTCGCGTGATCTGGGGCGGGAGGACGAAGTTCATGGAGAGGTGCAAGACCTTCGTCCAGTCGGAGCAGGCCGACGCCTGCTGGGAGATTTACGTCATCCGCTGCAACGTCGAGCACTTCCAGGACCCCTCGCAGGACCTGCCGCCTCTGGCTCGCCGGGAGGACATGCTTCGCGGCTACCGTCGTGCTCATGAGGCCGAAGCTCTTGCGCGCGACAGCATGGCCCACCTGCTGCTCAACGAGCCGTTGTGGCAGCACTTCGCCGACGACCAGATCAACGCCTTCTGGGCGAGGCCGGAGGAGGAGCGCGCCGCGATCTGGGGCAAGAAGTTCGACCTCGCGGCGGCGATGTCGGAGTTCCGGTCGGACCACATCCCCGACGAGTAGCTCCTCATCACGTAATCGCTCGCGGCCCGCGTGCGGGCCGTCGGGGCGACTTCTTCTGTTAGTGTGAGGCGTAAGGGGGAGGACGATGGCGCCCAAGATCACCAGGCGGACGATCCTTGTCGGCGCGAGCGCGGTGGTGCTCCTCGCCGTGGCGTTCGGCGCGGGGGCGTGGGTCGGCGGGGACGTGGTTGGCAACTTCCACGGCTACCAGGTGCTGCCGCGTGCGAGCGCGAACGCGAACCTGCTCCACCGGAAGCTGCTGCTGCTCGACAAGGAGGACTCGAAGGGGCTCCGCGAGGAGATCAACATGGAGCTCGATGGCGAGCTGCTCGGGATGTGCATGCTCGCGAAAAAGCGGTCGGGGAGCTCCAGCGAGGCCGTCGCGACCGCGAGGACGGTCCTCCAGCGCATCGCGAAGTACCGGAACGAGCGTCCGCCCTCGTACCCGACCGGCTACTCCTCCCAGGTGCCCGCCGACGCGCAGAAGACGATCCAGGCGTGCCTCGCCGACGCCCTGACCGCGCCGGTGAGGTAGGTCGAGGGCCTGCCCAAACCCTGCCCAACCGCCGACCGGAGCCGCCCACCCCGAGAATCCCCGCGAGGTCACGTCGGGCGCCAGGCGCCCGGGATGACAGCGCGTGACCACGCCGTGCGGTCAGGCGTGGCCACGCTGGGCGACCCCGGCTTACAGGACGGCTCCGGCACTTTGGGAACGCTTGCGGTTACTTGGACGCTTCAACTCCTGCCTGCTGTCAGATGGCTGCCCAATCCGGGCCGGTTCGGTGGCGGTTCCTGGCGTCAGGTCCACCTTCAGGGCGGAGTGAGCCCCCTCGGCGAAGAGGTCTGGCCGGAGGTGGGCGTACCGCTCGATGACCACCACCGAGTAGTGCCCGAGGATCTCCTTCAGTTCCTCGATGCTGCGCCCGGCCATCCCCCACTGGCTGGTGAAGGTGTGCCGGGTGCACTCGTACCAGCCGAGCCCCGGCCGGGACGGGCCCAGCTCCTTCAGCGCTGCGGCTAGGCGCGGCCCGCGGGGGCCCTTGTTGATGCCCTTGCCGTCCCTGCGGAGCGGCGGGAGCACCCGGCCCTTCCCCCGGACTTCAGCTTCCAGCCGATGAGCACCGGCATGAGCGGGTCGAGGATGGGCACCACCCGGCTGTCCTTGTTCTTCAGGCCGCCGGTGACGCTCTCCCGGACGTGGATGCGGCCGGCCACCAAGTCGACCTGGTCCCAGCCGAGGGCGAAGGCCTCGCCCGGCCGGAGCCCGGCCAGCGCACCGAGGGCGAAGCCGACGCCTAACCGCTCCTCGAGCGCCAGGAAGACCCGCCGCACGTCTCGTCGCCGGGCTCACCGGGCAGGCCGCCGGGGCGTTCCCCGTCAAGGGGACCGCGGGCCGCGTGATCTGGCAGCCGAACGGGGTCTCCTCCGCGTGCACCGTGTTCGCGATGGGGAGCCCGCGCCCGACCCTCCTCGGCGGCTATGGCACCGGCTTCGGCCGGTTGTAGTCGGGCTCGGGGACTCGCTCCACGACGACGTCCGGGCAGGCTGCGGCGCAGAAGTGCTCCGAACTGGCGCAGTCGTCCATGCAGGCGGGCCAGCCCTTGCACTGGGAGCGGCAGCCGTAGTAGCCGCTCTGGCACCGGCTGACGCAGGCTTGGCCCTCCGGGCTGGACCACCGGTAGGTGTACCGAGGGCCCCCGCAGGCGCATGCGAGCGCCGCGACGACGGCCAAGACGATCCTCATGTTGGCCCCCCCCCCCCCCCTTGAGCGGCCACGGGCGAGTGGCCGACGAGCCGGGAATGTACCTCGGGCACGGACCCGGGCGTCCGCAGCTGCGCCGTTCGGCCGGGACGACGTGGGGGCGGAGGACCAGCATGTGGGCCCGGCGCGGACCTGAACGGGCCGGCAGCGTGGGGTTCCGTCGCCGCCGGAGCTCGTGCTAGGAACGGCCCCATCCCCGACGGGAGGTTGACCTGCTCGGGGAGCTGCACCAAGCTTTCGGTGGGGAGTTCGCAACATGACCGCCGCCCACGCCCTGAACGATCAGACCGGCATTGTGGCCGAGGCGATCCGCTTGCTCATCTCCGGCGCGGGCCTAGACGCCGATGGGCCGGTGCGCTCGAAGCTCGCGAAGACATTCAGGCGTGTGGATACCCTTCGCAGCGCTCGCTCCGAGGATGAACTCGAGACCGCGTTCGACCAGATGGCGACGCGACGGTTCGGGCTAGAGGTCGCCAAGCTCCTGAAGGATCCGTTCGTGGCGCGCGTCATCCGTTGTGGGCAGGCCCGAGAGGTCGCCGGCCGCACCACTTCTGCGAAGAACCAGCGCGCTCAGGAGTTTCTCGACGATCTCCGTGACGGGATCTCGCTCTTCGCAAGCCTTCCGGCGAACGGCTCTGGGCCAGCGAAGCCGACGGGCAAGATGGCCGAGGGGTTCGCAGCCTGGTTTACTTCCGCGGCGGCCCTCTCCTTGGCGTCCTACTCGTCCGACGACTGGGAAGACTGGAAGGTCGGGATGCTGTGGAACTTCGGCCGCCGGGCCGTCGTCGACACCGGCAAACTCCTCGGCCTGCGGTGGGAAGACGTCGTGGATGCCACCACTACCCCGCGCGACCGGAGCCTGCTCGCCAGACCATTCGACCAGGCTGCGTCGGACGAAGCAGCCCGTGTGCTCGGCCTCTAGTCGAGCCTCCTCTCGTGGAAACGATGAAGAGGGTCCGGTTCGACCCGATCGTCGCGCAGCGGATTGAGACGCTCGGCGCTCGTGATCGCGACGTGGTCCGGGAGAACATCCTTCAGGTCCAAGAGAACCCTCGCGACGCCGGACATCCCAGTTTTCTCCGGCGGGCCAAGCTCAAGGCCTGGCAGCACGTTTGCCCGCACTCCTGGGTGGTGCTCTTTCGCTGGCAAGGCGGCGACGAGACGCAACCTTTCGACCTCATCACCATCGAGGACCTGGTGGAGCGGTACTAGACGGTTGGCTGCTTGTCCGGCGGCGTGTTCGGGCTGGCGCGAGGCAGCCTGGCGAGGTGGGGGTGGCCATGCCGAGTTGGTGGGGTGTGGGAGCGCCGTACCTCGAGGCCGCCAGCATCGTTTTGGCGCTGCTCCTCGGGGCCGGCAACCTGACGTGGCTGGTGGTACAGGCTCGCCGCGCCAGGGTCACGCACGCCCTCGCCCTCGAGGCCCACAGGTGGGCGAGGGAACGGCGGGACCACGAGCTCGCGAAGGAGCAGGACGCTGGAGCCATGCGGACCTGGTTGGCCGAGACGAAGCGCACGGTCGACGCGTCACGCGAACCATGCGAGATCCCCGAGGACGTGAACCCAACTTGGATCGTCGAGGGCGAGCAGCACGGCTACTTCCGGCGGATCCGCCATCCCTCGGGTCGCAGTTTGCTCACCAAGGCCTGACCGTGGCGCACCTGAACCGCGCCGCGCAGATGGACACGGAGGAGCGCCACATCGCTCGCTTCCTCGAGCTCGAGCACAAGCTCCGCAGGGAGGAGGTCATCCACGGCGACTGCCCCGACTTCGTGCTGGTGGTGGACGGCCGCCGCTTCTCTCAGTTGTCGGCCCGGTTCATGGGGTAGACGGTGTGCTCCGGGTCCCACCAGAGCAGCGACAGCGCCGCTCCGTCCCGCACCCCCCAGACCCTGGCCGCGCCGGTCACGCGAAGCTTGTAGATCTGGTCCACATCGTCCCGCTGCAGGACCTTCAGTTGCCGTTGGGCCTCCTGTTCTGACGCGCGCTGTCGGACACCCGAGGGGCGGGGCCCGGGATGGACCGACCCGGACAGATGGTGTCGGATCTCGGAAGTAGGCTCGGTGCGTTATGCCCGCCATCCCGGTGCTCCCGGCCGCGACCCTTGAGGCAATCTCCGACGTGCTCGGAGACACCTCCGATGGCCTCACCGGCCCCGAGATCGCACGACTCCTTCGTGACTCAGAACTGGCGCATGTCCGGGAGCAGTTTGCGACGGCCCTCACCGCGAACCTCCGCTGGAAGGCTCGGGAGGACGAGGCGTAGCTCCGAGTCAACTCCACCAAGAACGTTGGAATGGTCGATGACCACCATGGACGCCCCGGATCGGGACAGCGAACTCGTCTTCCACTACACGCGCGCGGCGACCGCGCTCGAGCACATCTTGGAGACGATGATGCTCCGCCTGAACTCGATCTCGGACACCAACGACCCTTGGGAGTCGCGAAGGGAGCTGACCGGCTTCTCTGCGAGAAGGAGAGAGCTTCCGGACTTCGCTGCCTGGGACGAGATCGACCGGCACGTGAAGAGAGCGCGGGTCGCATGCTTCTGTCGCGAGGACGGGCCAGCGTCGCGGGATCCGACTGCTCTCGACTTTCCGCTCCCGTGGGTCGGTTGGGCAAGGGACCGGATGTGGGCGCAATATGCGGATGGTCATCGCGGCCTGTGCCTGGCCTTCGACCGCAGGATGCTGATCGATTCCTTCAACAAGGCGCTCGCGAGCCGGGGCGAACGGCTGGCTGAGAACGTCACGTACAGTGACGACACACCGTCCCTCTCCTACGACAACGACCGGCTGCGCGAAGTCGGAACCGAGGCGTACAAGGCCGAGTACCGCAGGAAGCACGCTCACGTTCGCTACCTGAGGAAGCGGAAGGACTGGGAGGGCGAGAGGGAGTTCCGACTCGTTCTTCTAGACGACCTTGATGCTGGCCCAGACGCGCACGTGCCCATCGACGGTGCGCTCGTCTACCTGATGATGGGCGATAGGTTCCCGCGCGGGTACCTTCCGTGCATAGATGCGGTAACAAGACGCCTCGGCGTGCCGGCCTACCAACTCATGTACTCGGGGGATGTCTACGCGCGGCAGCACGGCGCTTGACGGGCGTCTGGTCTCCAGATCCAGGCGATCACTCCGCATCCGTAACGCTGCCCATTCTCTGCCCAACTTGCGTCGCATCCTGTCGCTCGCCAGCGACAGCCCGCGACATGTCGATCCGCCAAGCCTGCGTGATCACGCCTTCCTGTCGCTGATCCGCGACGGGAAGAGACAAGCCGCGACAGCTATTTGGGCTCCCGGCTTACAGGACGGCTCCGGCACTTTGGGAAACTTTCGAGACGGGCGCTACGGCCTCCCCCGCCTCCGGGGTCGCGCGGCGCGGCGTGCCGGGCCCGACACCCCCGGCGCCGGGCGCGCAGGGGCCGGGCGCGCACGTGGCGAGGCGGCGCCCGCCGGGCGCGGGCGGGGGGCCGTCCCCACCCTCGCCTCGCGCGCGGTCGTCCCCGCGGGCGTCCCGTCGCCGAGCCGGTAGGCGGTGCCGTGGAAGAGCGCGACGATCTCCCCCGCGTCGTCGGTCACCTGCACCTCGCAGACCGAGACCCGCCGGCC
>JAJXUD010000105.1 GCA_021783235.1 Myxococcales bacterium
GAACCCTAGCAGGAGACCGCCTTTCATCCCGGCATTGCAGGGCCATTCATGACCAAACCGTCATGGAGCGCTCCGCCGACAGCGAAAAACACAAGTAAATTCGATCAGTTAGGGATCGGCACCCAAGGCCAATGGCCCCGAGCTGGGCATCGCGCTGATGTGCTCGGCGCTCGGGCTCTCGAAGGCGACGTTCTACCGGCATCACGCACCCAAGAAGCCGCCAACGGCCAAGCAGCCCTCGCCCCGCGCCCTCGCGCCGTTCGAGCGCCAGGCGGTGCTCGACGTGCTCCACGAGCCGCGCTTCGCCGACAAAGCCCCTGCGGAGGTCTACGCCACGCTCCTCGACGAAGGCCGCTACCTCTGCTCGGAGCGGACCATGTACCGCGTCCTCGCGGCCAGCCAGGAGGTCCGCGAGCGCCGCGACCAGCTCCGCCACCCGCACTACAAAGCCCCCGAGCTGCTGGCCACCGCGCCCAACCAGCTCTGGAGCTGGGACATCACCAAGCTGCTCGGCCCTCAGAAGTGGACCTACTTCTACCTCTACGTCCTCCTCGACGTCTTCAGCCGCTACGTCGTCGGCTGGCTCATCGCCGACCGCGAGTCCGCGACCCTGGCCGACAAGCTCATCTCCGAGAGCTACCAGCGCCAGGGCGTCGTCCCCGGGCAGCTCACCGTGCATGCCGACCGTGGCGCGGCGATGATCTCCAAGACCGTGGCCTTCCTGCTCGCCGACCTCGGCGTGACCAAGTCGCACTCGCGGCCGCACGTCTCCAACGACAACCCCTTCTCCGAGGCGCAGTTCAAGACCCTCAAGTACCGGCCGGGCTTCCCCGACCGCTTCGGCTCGCGCGAGGACGCGCGTAGCCACTGCCAGGTCTTCTTCCCCTGGTACAACGACGAGCATCGACACTCTGGACTCGGGCTGCTCACGCCCGCCGACGTGCACTACGGCCGGGCCCCCGCGCGCCTCGCGGCACGCGCGGTGATCCTGGATGCCGCGCACCTGGCGCACCCCGAGCGGTTCGTGAAGGGCAAGCCAGTCCCGGCGATGCCGCCCAGCGCAGTGTGGATCAATCCCCCGAAGCCCCTGGGGGCCTGCGGCCCCCAAACCCCCTGCGGCTCCTGTCCGGCCTGCGCAAACTGCGCGCAGCCCGTCCCGGAGCTCGTGGCTGGAGGCTGTGCTTGAGAGTCTAAATTGTCAGAGGCGCTGTCTCATTCGCGTTGACAGATTCCGCCCTCGCTAGACGAACGCCCATGCAACGTCCTGACGACCCTTGCGATTGTTCCGTACGACGCCAACGTCGCCTGGTGGAGGATGCGCCAGAGCGGGAGCATGCTCTACTGGGAGACGTCGGCGGATGGGGCGGTCTGGAAGAAGCAGGCCGCGCTGGCGCAGAGTTCCCTGCCGTTTGCGCTTGCCGAGGTCGGCGTCATCTTCTATGCCGAGACCTATGGCGGAGGCACCCCTTCCCCAGGACCGGTGCTCTTCTCCAACTTCAACGTCTCGCCGGTCTACGCCCAAAGCGACCCGTTCAACGGGACATCCATCAACTCCTCGCTCTGGACGGTGGTTCAGCAGACGAATGGCTCTGCCACCGAAGGCAGCGGCGCGCTGAGCTTGGCCCCGGCGGCGAACCTGAACGCCCAACTCCAGGTTCAGGGTAATTCTACCCTTTCGCTCGAGGGGTCGCTCATGACGGTCGAAGCGCCGCAGGTCATCTCCAACGATGGTAGCGTTGACGAATACTTCGCCCTCATTGCCGACTCCAACGACTGGCTCAGGTGGTTCCTCAGCTCGGGGAACCTCCAGGCGCAGTACTCGAACGGCGGGAGCATCACGACGCTTGCTACCGTTGCCTATTCTGGCGGCTCCGACCTCTGGTGGCGAATGAGGGAGTCGGGAGGGACGGTCTACTGGGACACCTCCGCCGATGGCGTCACATGGCTCCAGCAGGCCAGCGCCCAGACGAGCAACCTATTCGTTCTCTCGGCGCTGACTCCCACCTTTGTCGCCGAGGAGACGGGCGGGGGTTCGGCGAGTCCAGGCATCGCCAAGTTCGCCTTCTTCGACATCCCACCAGCCTCCCTGCTCAGCGATACCTTCGGTTTCGGGGAGATCGATCAGCAAGTGTGGCAGCCCTACCAATCGGCTGGAACCGCCTCTGAAGCGGGAGCGATGCTCAGCCTCAGCCCGAACGCAGGTACGGGGACGACTCAGCTCTCACTGCTGAGCAACGGGCTCTTCTCTCTGAAGGGCTCTCAAGGGGCCATCCATGCGGTCGAGGACGTGAGCAGCGGCGGAAACGTGGACGAGGACTTCGCCCTTCAGATCGATCGGTCCAACTACCTTCGATGGTATGATCAGTCCGGCTACCTGAGTGCCAGCTACGCGGTGGGAGGGGTGTCGACTGATCTCGTCGACCTGGCCAATTCGAGCGGCCTCGTCTGGCGCCGCATCCGCGAATCCGCGGGAACGATCTACTGGGAGACATCTCCCGACGACGTAACCTGGACGGTGCAGGCAAGCACGGCGACGAGCAACCTCTTCCCCATCGGGGCACTTACTGCCGAACTCTATGTCGAGACGTATGGGGCCGGGTCTCCAAGCCCCGGGGCCTTCCTCATTCAGAACATGAACTAGGGCCCGCCGCTGGTTGTCGCCTTGCACAGCTCCTTGACCGGCAGAAATGGGCATGCGAGAAGACCCGGGTGCGAGCCCTTCTTCTTGCTGGGCTGGCGCTCGGACAGCTTGCCTGCGGTCGCTCACCGATCTACGACGAAAGCGGCTCGACGACCGATGCCACCGGCGGCTCCTCGGGTGGCTGCACGGCGCCAATGTTTGCGCCCCAGAGCGTCTTCAGAGTGAGCCCCACCCCCGAGTCGGTAGCGGTGGGCGACTTCAACGGGGACGGCTACCCCGACCTCGCGGTCGCAGACAAGGGCGATGGCACGGTGGGTATCCTGCGGGGGAGCAGCTCTGGGAGTCTTGGTCCGCCGACCGCTTTCGCGGTGGGGATATCAGCCCGTGTCGGTAGGCTCGGCCGAGGCGGTCGGCGCAGGCCGATCCAGACGACGGCGTAGAACAGAAAGATGGGCGCCGCGCTTGCCACCCCCACCATCGTATCCGTCCAGCGACTCGCGTCGTGACCTGAGCGGGCGGGCGATTTATCTGTCGGCCCATGACCGAGACGACGACGCGTGAGAAGTGGGCGGAGCGGGTCGCGCGCTGGAAGGCGAGCGGCCAGACGGCGACGCAGTTCCAGGCGAAGACGGGCATCCGGGCCGGGAGCCTGCGGTACTGGCAGTGGCGGCTGCGGAAGGAGCGCCAGCCCCAACGGGCGCGGGCGTTCATCGAGGTCGCGCCGGCGACGATCCTCCCGGCGGCGGCCCCGGAGAGTCTCGAGGTCGTGCTCTCGCGCGGCCTGCGCCTGCGGGTGCCGCCTCGCTTCGACGCGGACGCCGTCCGCCAGCTCGTCGATGCCCTGGAGGCCCTCTGATGCTGCCGCCCTCGGTCCGCATCCTGGTCTGCACCGAGCCGCAGGACATGCGGCGCTCCTTCGACAAGCTCGCGCTCGTGACGCGGGAGCTGCTCGGCGAGGACCCGCAGGGCGGCGCGCTCTACGTCTTCGTCGGCAAGCGCCCCACCCGCGTGAAGGTCCTCTGGTGGGACCAGAACGGCTACTGCCTGCTCTACAAGCGGCTCCACCGCGCGCTCTTCGTCGTGCCGAAGCGGGACGATGGGCAGGGACCGGCGGTGCAGATCGACGGCGCGGCGCTCGCGCAGCTTCTCGCGGGCGTCGAGCGCGAAGAAAAGCAACGCCGGCGCTTGAACTGAGCGAATGAATGGTTAAGTAGTGGCCGTGCCCGAGGCCGCTCTCCCCTCAGCCGATCTTTCGCTCGAAGCCCGCGTCGCCTCGCTGGGGGCGGCCAACCGCAAGCTCGCCGAGGAGCGGGACCAGTACCGCAAGCTCTACCTCTCGATGCTCGAGCTCTGCCGCAAGCTCGAGCGCGGGATCCTCGGACAGAAGCGGGAGCGCTTCTCCACGGCCGAGGGGCAGCTCTCGCTCTCGGTCCTCGAGACGGTGCTCGGCAAGGACGGCCAACCGAGCGAGGCCCAGGCCATCGTCCCCGCGCCGGCGACGGTTGTCCCCGAGCACACGCGCCAGAAGCCCACCGGCCGCAAGCCGCTGCCCGAGAAGCTGCCTCGCGTCGAGATCGAGGTCCTGCCTCCCGAAGTCGAGCGGGCGGGCCTCGACGCCTTCGAGCGCATCGGCGAGGACGTGACGGAGACCATCGAGCGGCGCCCGGCCTCGCTCGTGGTCGTGCGCGTCAAGAAGCCGAAGTTCGTCCCGAGGGATCGCGACCGGCTCGGCGAGACGAAGGTCTTGCAGGGGTCGTCGCCGGATCTGCCCATCGAGCGCGGCCTCGCCGGCCCCAATCTTCTCGCCGACACGATCGTCCGCCGCTGGCAGGACCACCTGCCGCTCCACCGGCTCGAGCGGATCTACGGCCGCGAGGGGCTCGAGCTGGCCCGTTCGACGGTCTGCGCCTGGCACCAGGAGCTCGCCGGGCTGGCGAGGCCGCTGCTCGACGCCATGTGGCACGACGCCCTCGCCTCGCCCTACCTGTGCACCGACGCCACCGGCGTCCTCGTCCAGGCCAAGGAGAAGTGCGAGGGCGGCCACTTCTGGGTGCTGATCGCCCCCGAGCGGCACGTCCTCTTCCAATACTCGAAGCGGCACGACTCCGCCGCGGTCGACGAGATGCTCGCGGGCTACCAGGGCTTTCTCGTCGCCGACGCGCACGCCGTCTACGACCACCTCTACGCCACGGGCAAGGTGACCGAGGTCGGCTGCTGGGCGCACGCGCGTCGCTACTTCTTCAAGGCGCTCGATAGCGATCCCGAGAGGGCCAGGCAGGCGCTCGGGATGATCGGCGAGCTGTTTCGCGTCGAGCGAGAGCGCGCGTCCGTCCCGCCGGAGCAGCGCAAGGCCGCGCGCGAGCTCGAGGCCCGGCCCGTCGTCGAGCGCTTCTTCGCCTGGTGCGAGCGCGAGGCGCCGAAGGTGCTGGACGAGACCCCGATCCGAAGGGGGATCGGCTACGCGCTCAACCAGCGCGAGGCCCTCTGCCGCTTCCTCGCCGACGGTCGGCTGCCCATCCACAACAACGCGAGCGAGCGCGAGTTGCGGCGCGAGGCGGTGGGGCGGAAGAACTGGCTCTTCGTCGGCAGCGAGGAGGGGGCCGAGGCCAACGCGACCTTCGTCTCGCTGCTCGCGAGCTGCCAGCTCCACGGCCTCGAGCCCCAGGGCTACCTGCGGGACCTCCTCTGCCTGCTGCCCGGCTGGACGAAGAGCCGCGTCCTCGAGCTCGCCCCCGCCAACTGGCAGAAGACCCTGGAGCAGAACGACACTCAGGAGCGTCTCGCCCAGAACGTCTACCGCCGCGTCGCCTTGGGTGCCCTCGCGCCTCACGACGCGAAGAAGTAGCCCTCCGCTCGCCCGCCGTCACGACGCGAGTCGTTGGACGGATACCCACCATCAATTAGCGAATTAGCGAAGGGACGGACGGCCGAAGCCGAGGAACCGAAGGCTGTCGCTCAGCGACAGCTGGCCGAGTCGCTGCTGCGCGAGCGCCGTCATGAAGATGAGGAGCAGCGCCGGCACGATCCCCGCCAGCAGCATGGAACCCGCGTCGCCGAGACCAGCCTTGCCGGCCAGCAGCTTCCCCAAGATCCCGGCGCCGATCCAGAGCGCCTCGATGACGGTCGAGTAGAGGAGAAGGACCAGCAGGCCGGAACGCCGCCGGCTCGAATGCCCAGCCGCCGGGGCGCCGCGGGGGTTGTCGTCGAGAACGAGCAGCTGGTCGACCTCCAACCGCGTCTACGGCCCTCGAGGCGCGGCCGACGTGAAGTCTACGCGAGGAGCCGTGGGCAGAGGAATCGTCCTCCGGGGGCCTTGGGAGGGTGCGCCGGAAAGGCGCTGGCGTTTGCGCCGCTGACCTCCAGTGGCTACCAATTCTACCCCTCCCCTCGAGGAGAGCCCGTGCCGGACGCGCTGACCGTCGACCGCTTGCAGTTCGCCTTCACCATCATCTTCCACTACCTCTTTCCGCAGCTCACGATGGGGCTGTCGCTTCTGCTCGTGGTCTTCAAGGGGCTCGGCCTGGTCCGGCGCGAGCAGCGCTTCGACGAGGACGCTCGCTTTCTGGGTCGGATCTTCGCGATCAACTTCGCGGTCGGAGTCGTCACCGGCATCCCGATGGAGTTTCAGTTCGGCACCAACTGGTCGGCGTTCTCCGCCTTCGCGGGCGGGGTGGTGGGCCAGCCGCTCGCGATGGAGGGCGTCTTCGCCTTCTTCCTCGAGTCGAGCGTCCTCGGCCTCTTCCTCTTCGGCGAGCGGCGGCTTGGGCCGCTCCTCCACTTCGGCTCGGCGCTGCTCCTCTTTTTCGGCTCCTGGCTCTCGGGCTTCTTCATCCTGGCGACGAACGCCTTTCTCCAGCATCCCGTGGGCCATGTCGCGATGCCCGATGGCCACCTCGCCCTCTCGAGTCTCGGGGCGCTCCTCGGCAACCCGTGGCTCGTCTGGCAGTTCGCCCACAACATGAGCGCCGCCGCGATCACCGGCGCCTTCGCCGTGGCGGCGCTCGGCGCGTTCTACCTCCTCTCGGGCCGCCACCTCGCCCACGGTCGCGACCTGCTCCGCGCCGGGGTGATCGTGGGGCTCTCGTTCGCGCTCTTCGAGCTCTTCCCCTCGGGCGACCAGCAGGCGCAGAACGTGGCCCGCTTCCAGCCGGTGGCCCTGGCTGCCATGGAGGGCCTCTTCCACTCGAAGGAGGGCGCCGCGCTCGCGCTGATCGGACAGCCCGACATGGCGACGCTCGAGCTCGACAACCCCATCGAGGTCCCGAAGGCGCTCAGCTTCCTGACCTACCGGCGCTGGGGGGCGGAGGTCCGCGGGCTCGATTCCTTCCCGCGCGATCTCTGGCCCGACGATGTCCCGCTCCTCTACTTCGCCTACCACATCATGGTGGGGCTCGGGACCGCGTTCATCGCCCTGATGGCGCTCGCCGGGCTGATGCTCTGGCGCGGGCGGCTCGAACGCAGCCGACCGCTCCTCTGGGCGCTGCTGCTCGCGCTGCCATTCCCGTACATCGCCACCACGGCGGGCTGGGTCACCGCCGAGCTGGGTCGGCAGCCGTGGCTCGTCTACGGACTCTTTCGCACCTCCCAGGGGGCCTCGCCGAACGTCTCGAGCGGCAACGTCGTCTTCACGCTGCTCGGCTTCTGCGGTCTCTACCTCCTCGTCGGGATCCTCTACCTCTTCCTCGTGGGCCGCGAGATCGCGCGCGGCCCCACGCTTGCGCTGTAGAGCTGATCGATGGCCGCGCTCTGGTACGTCCTCCTCGTCTCGATGCTCGCGGGCTACCTCGTCCTCGATGGCTTCGACCTCGGCGCCGGGGCGCTCCACCTCTTCCTCGGCAAGAACCAGTCCGAGCGCCAGCTTCTCCTGCGGGCCATCGGCCCCCACTGGGACGGCAACGAGGTCTGGTTGATCGCCGCTGGGGGAACGCTCTTCTTTGCCTTTCCAGCGGCCTACGCCGCGGCCTTCAGCGGCTTCTACCTCCCGCTCACGCTGGTCCTCTGGCTCCTCATCCTGCGCGGGATCGGCGTCGAGTTTCGCGGCCACCTGGACGATCCGCTCTGGCAGGCATTCTGGGACGTGATCTTCAGCGTCGCCTCGAGCCTCCTCGCGATCGTGCTCGGGGCGGCGCTCGGGAACGTCTTGCGCGGGGTGCCGCTCGACACCCACGGCCACTTCTTCGTCCCGCTCTGGACCGACTTTCGCACGGGCCCCGCGATCGGCGCCCTCGACTGGTACACCGTCGCCTTGGCGCTCCTCGCCTACGCGGCGCTCGCGGCCCATGGCGCCCGCTTCCTCGCGCTCCGGACCGAGGGAGCGCTGCAGGCCCGCGCTCGCCGCCTCGGGGCGCTCTTCGGCTGGGCCGTGGGGCCGCTCACGGTCTTCGATCTCTGGGCCACCGCGCACGTCCGCCCCGACGACGCCGCGAGCTTTGGCCGCGCCCCCTGGGCGCTACTCGGCCTGGGCGCCGCGCTCGTCGGCTGGATCGGCGGCCTCGCGCTCAGCGCGCGCCGCCGCGACGGAGCCGCGTTTCTGGCCTCGGCGCTCTACCTGCTCGGGATGTTCGCGAGCGTGGCCATCGGGATCTATCCGAACCTCCTCCCCGCCCCCGCGGGCGCGTCCGGGAGCCTCGGCATCGCCGCCACCGCCGCCCCGGAGGCCACGTTGCGCGCAGCGCTCACCTGGTGGCTCGTCGGGATGGCGATCGCCCTGGTCTATGTCGCCGCGACCTTTCGGATCTTCCGCGCGAAGGTCGAGAGCGGGGGCGAAGGCTACTGAGCGCGATGCTTTTCCGGCTGGGCGTGGGCTCGGGAGCTGGCGATGAGGGGCCAGACCCGAGGGCGATGCTACCGCTCGGCGTGCTTCTCGGGGGCGACGAGGAGGGGCCCGAGCTCTTTCACCTCGGTCTCGAGACCGGGGAACTCGGCGGGGGACAGGGAGGCGCAGCTCTGCCGTCAGCTCGGCGGCCTCGAAGTGAACCTGCCTGTCAGAGTGCCTTTCGCCGTTGCGAGTGTCAGGGATGTCTTGACCTGTTCCACCTCCGGCGTGACTCCGCCGATCAGCGGCCTCACTCGGCCGATCAGCCGCGCGACTCCACCGATCAGCGGCCTCACTCGGCCGATCAGCGGCGTGACTCCGCCGATCAGCGGCCCCACTCGATCGATCAGCCGCGCGACTCCACCGATCAGCGGCCACACTCGGCCGATTAGCGGCGTGACTCCGCCGATCAGCAGCCCCACCCGGCCGATCAGCCGCGTGACTCCACCGATCAGCGGCCTCACTCGGCCGATCAGCCGCGTGATTCCGCCGATCAGCAGCCCCACCCGGCCGATCAGCCGCGTGACTCCGCCGATCAGCAGCCTCACTCGGCCGATCAGCGGCGTGACTCCGCCGATCAGCAGCCCCACTCGGCCGATCAGCCGCGTGACTCCACCGATCAGCGGCCTCACTCGGCCGATCAGCGGCGTGACTCCGCCGATCAGCAGCCCCACCCGGCCGATCAGCCGCGTGACTCCGCCGATCAGCAGCCTCACTCGGCCGATCAGCCGCGTGACTCCGCCGATCAGCGGCCTCACTCGATCGATCAGCTGCGTGACTCCGCCGATCAGCAGCCTCACTCGACCGATCAGCGGCGTGACTCCACCGATCAGCGGCCTCACTCGGCCGATCAGCGGCGTGACTCCACCGATCAGCGGCGTCACTCGACCGATCAGCGGCGCGACTCCGCCGATCGGCGGCGCCACTCGACCGATCAGTCGCGTGACTCCGCCGATCAGCGGTGTGACTCGACCGCATGACGGCGCTGATCGTGCGATCGTCGCCGCCAATCGATCGAGTGAGGCCGCTGATCGGCCGACTCTCAGCGCCGAACGGTCGAGTGTGCCCCACCATCGACCGACCCGGCCCGCTGATCCATCGACCGCGCCCGCCGCTCCACCGGTCCACGCCGCCGTTCGGCCGCGTTGCTCCCCGGGTCGACCGCCCCGCCGCCCCCGCCGCTTCCGGCACGACGGCCATCAGCCGATGGAGGCGCCTTCCTTTGCCATGGCCGCTGAGCCCGTGCGTCAGAACGTTGGCGAAGTGGAATCGCCCCGAAGAGCAGCGCCGAGCTGGTTGCCGCCCTCGAGGAACCGAAGGCTGTCGCTCAGCGACAGCTGGCCGAGTCGCTGCTGCGCGAGCGCCGTCATGAAGATGAGGAGCAGCGCCGGCACGATCCCCGCCAGCAGCATGGCCCCCGCGTCGCCGAGACCAGCCTTGCCGGCCAGCCGCTTCCCCAAGATCCCGGCGCCGATCCAGAGCGCCTCGATGACGGTCGAGTAGAGGAGAAGGACCAGCAGGCCGGAGCGCCGCCCGCTCGAATGCCCAGCCGCCGGGGCGCCGCGGGGGTTGTCGTCGAGAACGAGCAGCTGGTCGACCTCCAACCGCGTCTACGGCCCTCGAGGCGCGGCCGAGGTGAAATCTACGCGAGGAGCCGTGGGCAGAGGAATCGTCCTCCGGGGGCCTTGGGAGGGGCCGATCCCGCCGTTGACGCGCCGTCGCGGCGGGGGCCGCCGTCCGATCTTCCGCAACTCGACCGGGAGGCCCCCATGCAGCGGCCTCGCTCGCTCCGCGCGCTCCTCGCGCAGGGGCTCGTCGAGCTGCGGAACCCGTCCACGTGAATGAGGTAACCCTTCGAAGAGATTGCCGAATCAGGTTCAGGCTCCCTTCGGCTCCGCGATGGACGGCGATCCATCCGCGATGGACGACGATCCATCCGAGGAGGACAACGATCCATCCGAGGAGGACAACGATCCATCCGAGGAGGACGACGATCCATCCGAGGAGGACGACGATCCATCCGAGGAGGATGACGATCCATCCGAGGAGGACAGCGATCCATCCGAGGAGGACCCTCGTCCATCCGCGATGGACGACGATCCATCCTGGGAGGACAACGATCCATCCGCGATGGATCGATGTTCATCGTGGGAGGGCTTCGGTCCTCCCACGATGGATCTTCCCTCTCCTCGGGTGGCGCTCGCCTGAGAGGCGCTCTGCTCGGCGACTTCGCGACCGGGCAGGAGCCCCTCGACCTGGGCTCGGGGGCCAGCGCCCAGCTCGTGGTGGGCGGGGACGATGTCCCATCGTCCCTCTGCCAGCTCCAGCTCGTCGAGCGCGATCTGCTCGCGGTCACCGCGCTGGGCGAGGGGGAGAGCGCGGATCCCGATGGCCACGCTTCGTCTCGCGCGCGGCTCGGCGCGGGAGCGCTGGCCCGCGTCGGCCCGCTCTCGATCCTCCAGGTCGTTCGCGAGGAGCCCTTCGCGCCCTCGCTCTCCGCCATCCCCGACGCGCCGGCGCCCACCGTCGAGCGGACCGAGCTCGCCCGCCCCGACGCAAACGAGCCGCTCGCTCTCCTCGTGCGCCAAGCGCGAGAGAGCTGCTCCTTCCCGCTCGCGAGGCGCGACATCCTCGTGGGGCGCTTCGACGGGAAGCAGAAGGAGCGGAAGTTCCGCGAGGCGGAGCGGCACCTCCACGTCCCCGACGCCTCCATCGCGCGTCGCCACCGGTCCATCCAGCGCGCGGGCGGCCGCGGCGTCGCTCGCGACCTGTCCATCGAGCGGCGCCGCACCTTCGTCGGCGAGCTGCCCGTGGCGGAGCGCACTCGTTCGCTCCGGCCGGCTCAGCGCTCGTCGGGCCGCTTGCGCTTCGGCGGCGGCGCGGGGTGGAAGGTGGGGCGGGGCGCGCCGGGGTGGAAGCCTCCCCGGGGCTCGGGGCGGAAGCCGCCGATCGGCGCGGGGTGGAAGCCGCCCTCGGAGGCCGGCCGCTCGGCGGGCCGCATGGGCCCGGGGCGCGGCCAACCGGCGCGGTTCGGCTCGG
>JAJXUD010000106.1 GCA_021783235.1 Myxococcales bacterium
CCATCACCGACCGTGACCGCCAGTTTCCGGACTGCGCGATGGTCGTCGCCGTCGTGACGCGCCACTCTCCCTCACGCTGCCTGCGCGAGATCGGGTGCTACGCCGTCATCCTGCGTGAGCGGCAACAGTAGTACCGGAACGGCTCGACCGGGAGCGGCCGGAGCGCCGGCTTCTCCTCGGCGAACATGGCGGACACCTGGCGCTTGGTCGTGCCGTGGATGCGGGTGTCGGCCCAGCGCTCCTCCCAGCGATCCAGGTACGCCTGGGCCTCCTCGATGGTCTCGAAGCGCATGCCCTTGAGCGGCGTCTTCTGGGCGTGCCCCACGCCGCTCTCGACTTTGCCCTTGCGGTCCGGGTGGCCGACCCGGGCCGGCAGGGCGGTCACGCCGTAGTGCTTGAGCAGGTCGCGGAAGAGCGGGTTGAGGACCGGGTCGTAGACCTCCGGCTCGATGACGCCCTCGCGGAGGTTGTCGAGCACCACCACGCGCGGCGCGCCGCCGAGCCGGCGGAACGCGTGCTCGTGCAGCTCGGCCCAGATCCGCGTCGAGGACTTGAAGGCGATGAGCCGCACCGACTTGCGGCTGAAGCCCAGCGTCAGCACGAAGAGCCGGGTGCGGCGGTACTTGCCCGTCTCCGGGTGGCGCACCATCGGCCCCTCGCCGTAGTCGACCTGGGCCTCCTCGCCGGGCGGCGTGAAGATGCTCGGGTGGGCCTCCGGCGTGGCCGACGCCTTGAGCCGCCCCACGTACCGCTTCACGCTCGCGTACTTCGCCGCGAAGCCGTGGTCGTCGACAAGGACCTGCCAGATGCCCATGGCGTTCCGGCCGGCCGCGAGCGCGCTCTCGATGAGCTCCCGGTAGGGCTCGCAGGCGCTCGCCGCCGGAGCCCGGCCGGGCCGCGGCGGCCAGCCGAGGTCGGTGGACGCCCCGTTGGCCGGTTTTGCCCCCTGGCCGGGGTCGGTGGACGGGTCGTTGGCCGGCTTTGGCTGGCCACCGGGGTCGGTGGACACCTCGTTGGCCGGATTTGCCTCCGGCGGCCGCCGGCCCCACCCCCGCGGTGGGCGCACGGCCACGCCGGCGGCCTTCAGGTAGGCGCTCGCCGTCTCCCGGCGGACCCCCGTGGCCTCCTCGATGCGCCGCAGCGGCCAGCCCAGCCGGCCCAGCGCTATCACCTGCTGCTTCTTCTCGTCGCTCAAGACGTTGGCCATCCCGGCGGTGGGCCATGCCCACCATCCGTCGTCAACGTCCTGGGTCGTCAGCTCCGTTGGCCGGTTTTCAGACGTCCATCGTTGGCCGGATTAGGCCGTCCACCGAGGGGCGGAGGAGACCGTACAAGCAGCGCGAAGATGGCAGTCAAGCGCCTGGTGCCCTCGGACAGCATCCAGGATGGCACCGAGAATGCGGTTGACCCCGCTCGACCCACGTACGGCATCCGCTCCCTAAGTTGGTAGTTGATCTTGTCCTCGGCCGTGGAGGTGCGGCTCTTGCCGATGACCTTCACGCCTTCGATCCCATTGACCGACGCTCCCAGATCCTTGGACAGGTCGGCCATTTGCTCCTTCGAGAGTTCGTTCAAGAGCGCCGGTAGCGTTTGCCCTTCCTCATCAAGGATCGGGTCGAATGACCTCCGATCTGCTGGAGAGCCCGCGACGAGGCGGTTCGGGCTAAGGCGAAGGAACACGGCGCGTGACCAGAAGTCCTGAAGAAGATCGAACACGCTGTGGGGTTTGCCCTGACCGCGAGATCGCATGCCGCCGCGTGCGAGCGCGAGGCGGTCTGGCTCCTCGAAGTTCGTTCGCAAGTTAGGATCGTCCGGGTAGACGACCCGGGTACCGGACTTCTTGCCGGCCTCCCTCTTCGTATTCCGCGTCTTGATTAGGTAGGCGCGCTTCTTCGTGCCCACGACCTGCTCGTACAGCGTCTCGGCGGCCACCAGCGGCGTCTTGTTGTCGGCACCTTGCTCTACCCGGACCGTGTAGGTCAGGTTGCTCTTCGCCGCGCTCGGCCTCTCGATCGTCCACGTGAGCGTCAACTCGAAATACGGGACGCCGGCACGGGACCGCATGTTAATCAGGTCTCGAATGCCGAAGTACCTGTCGCATGCGGCACGAGCATCCTGCCGAAGAGTCCGGTCTAGCCACTGAAGAGCTTCAAGGAGCGTGCTCTTACCGGCGCCGTTCCTCCCGATGATGAGCTGGAAGTCGCCCACGGCGATGGGCTCGGGCTTGAAGGCGGCCTTGAACCGCTCCAGCCTGACCTCCCTAAGCCGCAGAAACGTATCGCTTGCCGTCACGTTGGCTCCTTGAAGTTCTGCTCAGGCAACGAGTCACGGTCCGGTTTGAACCGCATTCACTTCCTTGTGGACCTTGCGAACTAGGTAGTCCGTCAGCACCGCTCGGAACTCCTCATCGTTCAGGAACCGGGCCGCGATGTCCGCGTTCTTGTCCATCCGGTCCACGAACGCACCCTCGATCTTGCCCTTCACGGCGAGCGCGAAGTTGTCGAGAGGGTTCACAGCCGCGTGCTGGCGGACCTGCTCGTCGGCCTTGAGGTCCTCGGCGATGGAGTCGATGGCGAGCTGGTCGCCCTTCTTGAAGTCGGTTCCGAACTTCTCGTTGAGGATGTCGATGACCTCGGAGAGCTTCACGTCCTCCGCCTCCGACCGCTTGGTCCCCGCCTCGGTGGGGCCGTAGATCGGTGACTCCTCGCCGGCGACCAGGGCGATGGTGCCGTCGCGCACCAGGTCGAGCCGGTAGTAGGCGAGCACGGTCTCGGCGTCGAGCTTGAGCGGGGTCTTCCTGGGGTCGGGCGGCAGGCGCGCCTCCAGGAAGCGACCGAAGGTGTAGAGCGTCTCCAGGTCGGGATCGGTGAAGGGGAGCACCTGGGAGACGAAGGCGTAGAGCCTGACATAGGCGCCAAGCGCCACCCGGAAGTCATCCTGGGCCTCGGGGGCCAGCGCCTTGAAGCGGTCCACCGCCGGCGCGAGGTGGCGGTACATCTCGGCGTGGTCGGCGGTGCTCTGGGCCTTCTTCGGCTTGTAGAAGACCTTGCAGAACGCCTCGACCTCGGAGGCCAGATAGATCTGCGGCGCTTCGAGCTGCTGCTGGAGATCGTAGAGGTGCTGTGGGTCGGCCGTTTCCGAGACAGTGGTCTGCTCGTAGTAGGGCTGGAAGGAGTGGCGAACCTCCTCCTCGTCGTTGACGAAGTCGAGGATGAAGGTCTCCTCCTTGCCCCGGCAGGTCCGGTTGAGGCGGGAGAGGGTCTGCACCGCCTGAACCCCGGAGAGGCGCCTGTCCACGTACATGGTGTGGAGGAGCGGCTGATCGAAGCCGGTCTGGTACTTGTTGGCGACCAGGAGGACGTTGTAGGCGTCCGTCGCGAACTCGGACGGGAGCTGCTTCTCGGAGATTCCACCGTTCATGCCCGGCTCGGTGTAGCTCGACCCGGCCACGTCCGGGTCCTCGACGGTGCCCGAGAAGGCGACGAGGGCCCGCACGTCGGTGTAGCCCTTCTCGGCTATGTACCTGTCGAAGGCTTGCCGATAGCGGACCGCGTGGAGCCGCGAGGCCGTGACCACCATGGCCTTCGCCTTGCCGCCGATCTTGTTGCGCACCCGCCCACGGAAGTGCTCGACCATCACCTCAGTCTTTTGGGCGATGTTGTGCGGGTGGAGGGAGACGAACCGGGCGAGCTGGGCGGCAGCCTCGCGCTTCGGGACCTTGGGGTCCTCGGAGCTCTGCTTGAGGAGCTTCCAGTAGGTCTTGTAGGTCGTGTAGTTCCGAAGGACGTCGAGGATGAATCCCTCCTCGATGGCCTGGCGCATAGAGTACAGGTGGAACGGCCGGGGCTTGCCGTCCTCTCCCCTCCGGCCAAAGACCTCCAGCGTCTTCGCCTTGGGCGTGGCGGTGAAGGCAAAGAAGGACAGGTTCTTCTGGCGGCCGCGTGACTCCATCACCTTGCGGAGCTGGTCCTCGAAGTCCTCCCCCTCCCCGCCCGCCTCCTCACGGGCGGCGGCCTCCAGGTCGCGTGCCCGCAGGACGTCCTTCATCTTGGCGGCGGACTCGCCGCCCTGCGAGCTGTGCGCCTCGTCGACGATGACGGCGTAGGCGCGGTTGGGCAGCTCGGCGATCTTGGCTGCCGCCACGGGGAACTTCTGGAGCGTGGTGATGATGATGGGTACGCCGCGCTCCAGCGCCTCGGCGAGCTGCTTCGAGTCCTGGTCGATCCTCTGGACCACGCCCTCGGCGTGATCGAACTGGTGGATGGTGCGCTGGAGCTGCCGGTCGAGCACGGTCCGGTCGGTCACCACCACCACCGAGTCGAAGACGCGCTTGTCCTCGCGATGTAGCTCGGCGAGCCGGTAGGAGAGCCAGGCGATGCTGTTGGACTTCCCGCTCCCGGCCGAGTGCTGGATGAGGTAGGCGTTTCCGGGGCCCTCCGCTCCGGCCGCCGCCTCCAGCTTCCGCACGGCGTCGAGCTGGTGGTACCGGGGGAAGATGACGGTCTCGGTGGTGACCACCCTCCCGGCGATCTGCTTCTCCTCGGTGGCCACGTGGATGAAGCGCGCCAGGATGTCGAGGAGGCTGTCGCGCTGCCAGACCTCCTCCCAGAGGTAGCTGGCCTTGTAGCCGCTCGCGACCTCGGGGTTGCCGGCGGCGGTGCCGTTGCCCCGGTTGAAGGGCAGGAAGGCGGTCTCCTTTCCCTTGAGCTGCGTCGTCATGTAGACGACGTCAGGGTCCACCGCGAAGTGGACCAGCGCCCGCCTCTTGAACTGGAAGATGGGGAGACGGTGGTCGCGGTCGCTCTTGTACTGCTCAATGGCGTGGTGGACGTTCTGGCCCGTGAGCGGGTTCTTCAGCTCCACCGTTGCCACCGGGAGCCCGTTGAGCGAGAGCACCATGTCGAGCGACTTCTCGCTTGTAGGATCGAACTTCACCTGGCGGGTCACCGCAAGCCGGTTCTGTGCGTAGGCCGCGACCAACTCCGGGTTGAGCCCATGGGTCGGCCTGAACGAGGCCACCCGCAGGACCCGGCCGTAGCACTTGAACCCGTGACGGAGCGTGTCGAGGAGGCCCTTGGTCTCGATCCACCTCACGAGCGCGCCCACAACCTCCTGGGCGGTCCGGTCCTCGTGCTGCTTCGCGAGAGCCGCCCAGGCGTCGGGCTGCGTGGCCTGTACGAAGCGAACGACCTCGCCGGCGTCGAGCGCAAGCGCACGGTCGATGCTCTCCGGGGCGCCCCTCTGCCAGCCGTGGGCGAGGAGGTGCTCCTCGATGGCGGTCTCGAAGGCGCGCTCGATGTGCTGGGTCACTTGCCCCCCGCGCGGCCCTCGTAGGCCCGGAGCATGAGCGGCTTCGCGCGCTCGAAGTCGGCCGCCTTGGTGATGGCGACCTGAAGGTCCCCGGTGCCCCAGTGACCAACCCCTCGCACGTTCCGAGTGAAGCCTGGGACCAGCTTGACCGACTTCGGGTTGAGTGTCAGGTGCACGACGATCTTGCTCTTCTTCGTCTCCAAGCAGGCGAAGTTCTTCAGGCGGCTGAAGGCCCAGTAATACTTGAGTTTGCGCACGGTGACGTCGTCGCCCAAGCCCTCCAGGTGGGAAGCGATAAGGTGAAACAGCTTGCGCTGCTCCGGGGTGAGGGCCCCGAGCGCGTTCTTCACTCCCAGCCTGAACGGGCTCGCCACCTTGACGGGCTTGGCCTTCTCGCCTGGCGTCGCTGCCTCTGGTGCGTTCCGGTGCACCAGCTCCACGAGGAAGAGGTCATCCTCGAACTTCACGTACCGGACGAGATCGATGTTGCGCGGGATCTGCCGGACCGCGTGCTCGTCGTACTTGGTGAAGTCGGCCGCCACGCAGACGAGGCGCGCGTTGGTCCAGTCGATCTCCTCGGCGGCCTTCTTGCCGATGCGATCCCGCACCAGGACCTCGAAGTCGCCGTGGTGGTCGGCGAGCCAGTCCAGGTAGTACAGGCCCTGGCTCACAACGGCCTCGTCCGAGCGGCGCTTGTACTCGATGATGACCGGGCATCCGTTCTCGTCGAGGCCCAGGGTATCGATCCTGCCCCGGTGGGCCTGCCCCGTCGCCACCTCGGTGCCGACGAACCGGATGCCGAGGATCGCCTCTAGGTTGGACTCGATGAACTTCTGGAGGCCCTTCTCCAGCTCGACCGAGGTCCCCTCGACCTCGGTCGCCTTGCCCTTGGCAATCCTGAAGAGCTGAAGGTCCGACATCAGGCTGCCTCCCTCGTAACGTCGAGCTGGCCGGTGACGGCGGCGGTGATGATTGCCAGGCGGTACTCTCGCAGGAGCTTGACCGACTGCTGGAGGCGTCGAGCCTCCACTACGTCGCGTGCAGTCAGGCGCTCCACGGCCTCAAGAATCGCCGTCTGTTCGCCCTTAGGCGGCAGCATGAGCCGCATATTCAGCAGGGCCTCAGGATAGAGCCGAAGGCGGGATGCCGTGATTCCCTTTGACAGTCGATTCATCTCGGCCACGAAAGGTGGAGCCCGGAATAGAAGATCGAAGAATCGCGGTTCAACTTCGTGCGGGTGCCTAAGCCGGTAGACGTTGTAGGAGGGGCTCACCATTCCATCGCACGGTGCGACACCCGCCGCGCCCATCCACGCCCACATCGTATTCACGACAAGGTCGTCTCGACGGCAGACCTTGTTGGCCTCAGCCGATTCCGCCAAGAACATCGTGACATCAGGCTTTTCGCGACGCGGAGTGATGCCCGTGATGTGCGACACGGTCAGCAACTCCAAGTCCGAATCGCCGGCTCGCTCCGTGAACTCCCGGAACTGAGTCTTGGCTCGCTGAACTCTCCAGTGTGCGGGGACCCTTCCGATCGAAGGAATGCCGGAGTCCTTCGTGGGCGCGTCGCTACGAAGGCCCTTCAGCGCGAGCATCGAAGCGGCCCCCACCTTCTTCTCCGCCAGAACCTGGAGAAGAAGCTCCTTCTTCTCGATGAGCGCGTCGATGGCAGCTGTCTTGCGGTCGAGGAAGTCGGCGATCGCGCGCTGCTCTTGGTACGGCGGGAAGGGAAACCGCATCGCTCGCAGCTTCTCGGCGGTGAGGTGGACGATTGTGCTTCTGTTCCCTTCTGCCAAAAAAGCCCCGCGCCACGACGCTGCCGCCAGCACGAAGTAGAAGAACCGCGTTACCTCGGTCGTCCGTAGCGGTCGAACGCGGTGGAGCGCCTTCTGATAGAAGCACTCGACCAGCTCGCCCTTCCACTCGGCGGCGCGCCCAATGTCCCCACCCTCGCAAACCAAGAGATCGCCAGCCCTAAGCGCGAATTTCGCTCGTTCCTTCGCGTCGAAGGACATCAGGGGAAGGTCGTCAGTGTTTATGCGCCCCCACTGCACATCGGTGTTGCGGAGGTAGGGTGCCGGATGTTCCCCAGCGGCTGCGTCCGGGTTCAGCATCTTTCCGAGCTGGACTTCGTACCTGAAGCCGAGCGGACAGATCGCCCAGTGGCGCGGCACTTCTGGCAGCCAGTCTGCGCCGCTCACCCCAGAACCTCTCCCAGCATCCCCTGGATCTCGGACTCCAGCTTCCGAATCTCAGCCTCGATCTCCTCGAGCGAACGCAGCGGCGCGTACTTGAAGAAGTGCCTTGTGAACGGGATCTCGTACCCGTCCTTGGTCTTTGACTCGTCCACCCACGCATCCGGCACGTGCGGCTTCACCTCCCGCTCGAAGTAGGCTCCAATGCTCTCCTTGCGCGGCACGTTCTCGTAGTCGCGCAGCTCGACATCCGGCTCTGGATGACCCTCGGCGTCGCAGCAACTTTCGGCGGATTCGTCCCGATCGCCGAGTGCCGAGAGGATCGCCTTCCGTACCGGCGCGGCGACACGGCCCACCGGCGCCAGGGCGGCATCCAGCGCCTCCTCGAATGCACGCCGGCTCTTCCAGACCCGCTCCGCGCCCATTCCTCCAAGCGCTGCGAGGAGTCGCTCTTGGAGCGCCTGTCCCTCGGCCACCTCCTGCCCTCCCGCCTTGCCCTTCTTCTTGGAGCGGGCAAGCGCCTGGAACGCACTCTCCTCCCAGAGTTGCTCGATGCGCTCGGACGAGATCTGGAAGGCGAGCCTGAGCGGCCGCTCCACCACAATCTGTCGGTATCCGAAGTCATCGTTGTCGAAGATCTTCGACCGTTCGCCCTCGGTGAACGCCCCGTACAGCCTCACGATTTGGTCGATGTTGCCCTGCGAGAGCTCGTTCCTCTTGTCGCCGAGGCTCTTCCGCATCCTTTGGAAGAGGTCAACGGCGTTGATGAGCTGCACCTTGCCCTTGCGCTCCTTCGCCTTCCGGTTGGTCACCACCCAGATGTAGGTGCTGATCCCTGTGTTGTAGAAGAGTTGATCCGGCAGGCCGACAATGGCCTCCAGCCAGTCCTGTTCGATGACCCAGCGCCGGATCTCGCTCTCCCCCGAGCCAGCGTCGCCGGAGAAGAGGGGCGAGCCATTGAAGACGATGGCGAGGCGGCTACCGCCGTCCTTCACCGGTTTCATCTTCGAGAGCATGTGGAGCAAGAAGAGGGTCGAGCCGTCGCTGATGCGCGGTAGCCCGGGCCCGAATCGGCCCGCGTAGCCCTGCGTGTCGTGCTCGTCCTCTACGATCGCCTGGACGTTCTTCCACTCCACGCCGTAGGGAGGGTTGGAGAGGAAGTAGTCGTACCGCTCGCCAACGTGGCCATCCTGGCTGAAGCTGTTGCCGGGCGAGATTCGGCCGGGGTCTTGCCCCTTGATCATCATGTCAGCTTTGCAGATCGCGAAAGTCTCGTCGTTCAGTTCCTGACCGAAGACCTCCAGCCGCGCCTGCGGGTTGAGCTCTCGGAGGTACTCCTCGGCCACGGAGAGCATCCCGCCGGTGCCGCAGGCCGGGTCGTAGAGGGAGCGGACGATGCCGGGCTTGCGGAGGGCGTCGTCGTCCTCGACGAAGAGGAGGTCCACCATGAGGCGGATCACCTCGCGCGGCGTGAAGTGCTCGCCGGCCGTCTCGTTCGATTGCTCGGCGAAGCGGCGAATGAGCTCCTCGAAGACCAGCCCCATGGTGTGATTGGGGACGGCGTCCGGGTGGAGGTCCACCTCGGCGAACCGCTGGAAGACGAGGTAGAGCAGGTTGTCGCGGGCGAGCTTCTCGATCTGGGCGGCGATGCCGAACCGCTCCAGGAAGATGTCCCGCGCGTCGGCCGAGAATCCCTTCACGTAGGCGAGAAGGTTCTGGGCTATGTGGTTGGAGTCGCCCTTCAGCTTCTCGAAGTCGAGCTTCGAGACGTTGTGGAAGGGGACGCCGGTGATCCGGTTGAGGATCGGGTCAAGGTTCTGGACCTTGCCCCCCTTCATCGCCTCGGCCTTGGCCAGCACCTTCGCCTTGGTTGGATCCAGGACACAGTCGAGGCGCCGGAGCACGGTCATCGGCAGGATGACCTTGCCGTAGTCGGCCTGTTTGTAGGCACCCCGTAGGAGGTCGGCGATGGACCAGAGGAAGTTGGCGATCTCGCCGAAATTGTTGAACTTCTGGCCGTTGCCGGCCGGCGCCGAACCAGGGGCTTGCGCCGGCTGTGCGGGCTTCGAGGGATGGGTTGCCATGTGCGCCGCCAATCCTACCCGGATCCAGGACATCCTGAGAGTGGGATGGGGGCGTGACGCCGCACGCGGCTGGCCTCGTCTCAACGTCGAGCCCGCATGAGGTAGGCACTCTCGATTTCGACACAGCCATCGAGGTGCACCGGCCGCTTGCCGAAGGCGTAGTAGTGGAAGGGCTCGACTGGCAGCGGCCGTAGCGCCGGCTTCTCCTCGGCGAACATGGCCGCCACCTGCCGCTTGGTCGTGCCGTGAATGCGGGTATCGGCCCAGCGAGCTTCCCAGCGATCCAGATAGGTCTGCGCCTCCTCGATGGTTTCGAAGCGCAGCCCCTTGAGCGGCGTCTTCTGCGCGTGGCCGACGCCGCTCTCGACCTTGCCCTTGCGGTCTGGATGGCCGACGCGGGCTGGCAGCCCAATGGCGCCGTAGTGCTTGAGCAGGTCGCGGAAGAGCGGGTTCAGGACCGGGTCGTAGATCTCCGGCTCGATGACGCCCTCGCGCAGGTTGTCGAGCACGACGACGTGGGGCACGCCGCCGAGCCGGCGGAACGCCTGCTCGTGCAGTTCGGCCCAGATCCGCGTCGATGACTTGAAGGCGAGGAGCCGAACCGACTTGCGGCTGAATCCCAGCGTCAGCACGAAGAGCCGCGTGCGCCGGTACTTGCCGGTCTCGGGATGGCGCACCATCGGCCCCTCGCCGTAGTCGACCTGGGCCTCCTCGCCGGGCGGCGTGAAGATGCTCGGGTGGGCCTCGGGAGTGGCCGACGCCTTCAACCTCCCCGTGAACCGCTTCACGCTCGCGTACTTCGCCGCGAAGCCGTGGTCGTCGACCAGGTCCTGCCAGATGGCCATCGCGTTGCGGCCGGCCGCCAGGGCGCTCTCGATGAGCTCCCGGTAGGGCTCGCAGGCGCTCGCCGCTGGCGCCCGGCCTGGCCGGCGGGGCCAGCTGGGGTCGGTGGACGGGTCGTTGGCCGGATTTGGCGGGCCACCGGAGTCGGTGGACACCTCGTTGGCCGGATTTGCCGGCGGCCGGCGCCCCCAGCCCCTCGGCGGGCGCACGGGCACCCCCGCGGCCTTGAGGTAGGCGCTCGCCGTCTCCCGGCGCACGCCCGTCTCATCCTCGATGCGCCGCACGGGCCAGCCAAGCCGGCCCAGCGCCACCACCTGCTGCTTCTTCTCATCGCTCAAGACGTTGGCCATCCAAGCGGTGGGCCATGCCCTCCCGCCGTCGTCAACGTCCTGAGCCCTCAGCTCCCTTGGCCGGTTTTCAGCCGTCCATCATTGGCCGGGCGCTCTCAAGTGGACGACGCAACACCTCGGCGATGATGAGCGCCTTGAGCACCGAGGTGAGCACATGGTCAATAGAGTCGATCACGGGCACCGCCTGACCGAGGCGGACCGCACGGAGATTCAGCGAAGGGTCTCTGCAGGCGAGAGGTTCGTTGATGCGGCGGCGGCGGTCGGCTGCTCGTCCAAGTCGGTCCAACGGT
>JAJXUD010000107.1 GCA_021783235.1 Myxococcales bacterium
GCGGCGGCGGCACCAGCGGCGGCACGACGAGCGGCGGCAGCACGACGGGCGGCACGACGAGCGGTGGCAGCACGACCAGCGGCACGACCAGCGGTGGCAGCACGACCAGCGGCACGACCAGCGGTGGCAGCACGACCGGCGGCACGACCAGCGGCGGCAGCACGACCGGTGGCACGACCAGCGGCGGCAGCACGACCGGCGGCACGACGAGCGGTGGCAGCACGACCGGCGGTAGCAGCACGGGCGGCACGACCAGCGGTGGATCGACCAGCGGTGGATCGACCAGCGGTGGATCGAGCGGAGCGGTCGACGCCGGCCCGAGCTGCGGTGCGAGCGGCGCCGCCTGCGCCTCGGCGGCCGACTGCTGCAGCAACGAGAGCTGCGATTTCTCGCAGAAGTGCTGCCTAGATGTCGGGCAGTCGTGCGGCGGCAACGGCGACTGCTGCAGCGGCGTCTGCGCGGGGAGCTGTCAGACGGCGCCGGCCGGCGGGGCCTGCGCCACGAACGCCGACTGTCCCCAGTCGATCGCCTGCACGGCCGGCGTCTGCTGCAACACTGGCACGGCGATCGGGCTCGCCTGCACCGTCGCGACGACGGACTCGAGCTGCTGCGGCGGCTACCTCTGCGGGCTCTCCGGCTGCAGCTGCTCCTCGCCCGGTCAGCCGTGTCAGGCGTCTTCCGACTGCTGCAGCCTCGTCATCAACAGCTTCTCCGCGACCCAGGTCTGCAACTCCGCCGGCAGATGCTGCGAGCCGATCAATCAGACCTGCGGCAGCAACGCCGACTGCTGCAGCGGCTCCTGCCTGGGCGCCGGCAACTGCGCCTCGAACGGCCAGTGCCGCTGCCAGTGAGGTCTACTGCTCGACCTCGCCGCCGATCATGTTGATCGAGTCGAAGGTGGGGATCAGGTCCGCGAGCATCGAGCCCTCGATGATGTGCGGCAAGGACGAGAGGATCGGAATGCCGGGCGCGCGGACGTGGAGCTTGTAGGGGCGGCCGCTGCCGTCCGAGACCGCGTACCAGCCGAGCTCGCCGTTCGCCGCCTCGGTGTAGGCGTAGACCTCGCCGCGCGGGACCTGCACGCCCTCCATCACGATCTTGAAGTGGGCGATGAGCCCCTCGATGGAGCCGTAGACCTCGGGCTTCGGCGGCATCACGTAGCGCCAGTCGTCGAGGATCACCGGGCCGGCCGGGATCTGATCGAGCGCCTGCAGGATGATCTTCTCGCTCTGCCGCAGCTCCTCCATGCGCATCGCGTAGCGGTCGAGGTTGTCGCCCCGCGTGCCCACCGGCACCTCGAACTCGAGGCGGTCGTAGACGAGGTAGGGGTGGACCTTGCGGACGTCGTAGGGGACGCCGCAGGCGCGCAGGCAGGGGCCGGTGAAGCCGTAGTCGAGGGCGTCCTCCGCCGAGATGACTCCGGTGCCGCGCGTCCGGTCGAGGAAGATCCGGTTGCGGGTGAGCAGCTTGTCGATCTCCTCGCGCAGCTCGGCCACCTTCTTCAGGCTGTCGCGCAGCCGCCCGTCGAAGCCCTCGGGCAGGTCGCGCTCGATGCCGCCGATGCGGCAGTAGCTCGTCGTCAGCCGCGCGCCCGTCTGCTCGGCGACGCGGTCCCAGAGCAGCTCGCGCGCCTCGATCGCGTACAGGAAGGCGGTGAAGCCGCCGAGCTCGAGCGCCATGGCGCCGACGAGCGTCAGGTGGTCGCAGATGCGGTGGATCTCGCCGCCGATCACCCGGATGTACTTGGCCCGCTCGGGCACGTCGATGCCGCAGAGCTTCTCGACGGCCAGCACGTAGCCGACGTTGTTCAGGATGGCGGAGACGTAGTTGAGCCGGTCGGTGTACGGCAGGCACTGCGTCCAGTTGACGTTCTCGC
This sequence comes from Myxococcales bacterium, assembly GCA_021783235.1. Taxonomy (GTDB): domain Bacteria; phylum Myxococcota; class Myxococcia; order Myxococcales; family JAKAPL01; genus JAJXUD01. The sequence continues at coordinate 1,877 of JAJXUD010000107.1, forward strand.
AGCTCTTCTCGAAGCCGCGGTGGAGAAAGCCGATCTCGGGGTCGGCCTTGACGATCGTCTCGCCGTCGAGCTCCACGTGCGTGCGGACCGTCCCGTGCATCGCGGGGTGCGAGGGGCCCAGGTTGATCGCCATCCGCCGCCGCGGCAGCTCGGCCTCGAGGGGATCGTGGGTGGGGGTCAAGAGCCCCGGGCGCTCGTCGGCCATCGTCTCTTCCTCTCAGGGCTTCGCCGGGCTGGCCGGCGGCAGGATGGGAGAGCGGCCGGGGAAGGTGCGCCCCTGCTCTCGCGGCTGCGGACCGGGCCCGCGGATGACGTCCCGGAAGTCGCGCTCGGGGATGAGCGGCTGCCGGCCCTTCATCGGATAGTCCTTGCGGAGCGGGTGGCCGACGAAGCTCTCCGGCATGTAGAGCCGGCGCAGGTCCGGGTGGCCGTCGAAGCGGATGCCGTAGAGGTCGAAGACGTGCCGCTCCCACCAGTTGGCCGTGCGCCAGATCCCCGCCACCGAGGGGACGCGCGGATCGGCGTCGTCCGGCGCCTTGACCCGCAGCCGGACCCGGTGGTGATGGGTCATCGAGGTGAAGTGGTAGACGCACTCGAAGCGCGGCGACTCGCCCAGGTAGTCGACGCCGGTCACCGAGAGCATCAGCTTCAGGTCGGTCGAGGGGTCGAACTTGAGGAAGTTGCAGACCTCGACGAGCCCCCGCGCCTCGACGAAGGCGACGTCGTCGCCGCGGTGCGTGTAGAGGTCGCGCACGGCTTCGGGGAACTTCTGCTGCAGCGCTTCGAGGACGGCCTTCGCCATGGCGATCTACCCGGGGACGATGCGCAGGCCGTGCCGCTCGCCGGCGATCTTCTCCTGCAGCATGATGAGGCCGTCGAGCACCTGCTCGGGCCGAGGCGGGCAGCCGGGGATGTAGACGTCGACCGGGACGATCCGGTCGATGCCCTGGATGACCGCGTAGTTGTCGTAGAAGCCGCCCGACGAGGCGCAGACGCCGAAGGCCACCACCCACTTCGGCTCCGCCATCTGCTCGTAGACCCGCCGCAGGATCGGCCCCTGCTTCACGTTGACCGTCCCCACGACGAGCAGGAGGTCGGACTGGCGCGGCGAGAAGCGCGGGTACTCCGCGCCGAAGCGGGCGATGTCGTAGCGCGAGGAGGCGACCGACATGTACTCCATGCCGCAGCAGGCGGTCACGAAGGGGTAGGTGAAGAGCGAGTACTTGCGCGCCCAGCCGAGCCCCTTCGAGACGGTGCGGCGAAGGAAGCCCTCCGCCTCCTCGCGGCGCGTCGTGATCGCCCCCGCGATCTCCTGGCCGTCAGCCATTCGTCAATGCTCCCAGTCCAGGGCGCCCTTCTTCCAGACGTAGACGAGGCCGAGGGCGACCGTGGAGACGAAGACGGCCATCGAGACGTAGCCCGGCCAGCCGAGCTCGCGGAAGAGGACCGCCCAGGGGTAGAGGAAGACCGCCTCGACGTCGAAGACGATGAAGAGCAGCGCCACCACGTAGAACTTGACGCCGAAGCGCTCGCGGGCCGAGCCGATGGGCGGGGAGCCGCACTCGAACGGATCGGACTTGATCTTCGAGGGGCGGTGCGGCCCCACGAGCGCCGAGATGAACGAGAGGGCGATCGCCATCCCGGCCGCGAGGGCGATGACGATGCCGAGCGGGATGTAGGGCGCGAGCGGTGCGGTCGGCATGACGGGCGCGGACTCTAGGAGCGGGCCCCGGGTGTGTCAACGACGCTTTCGAAGCCGGCGTCACGAACCGCCGCTTCTGCGGGGCAGCTGCCCCGCAGACCTGCCTCGCGGTACAATCCGGTCGGCCACGTCCACGGCTTCCGAGGGTCGGGGAGATGCAACGAGAAAGGCGGACAGGCGTTGGCCTCTTGGCGCTCGCGCTCCTCGCGGGCTGCTGCATCCATCCGGTCGAAGAGGGCCAGGTCGGGGGGGCCGATGGCGGCCCCCAAACGGGGAGCGGCGGAGGTTCTGGAGCGACGAGCTCCGGCGGGGCTTCCTCTTCTGGGGGCTCGGCCGGCTCCTCGGGCGCCACTTCAGGAGGCAGCTGCTATCCCGATGGGAATTGCTGCACGCCGGGAAACGGCCCCGGCTGCTGCTCGCCGAGGCAGGCAATATGCTGTGTCACGGACGGAGTGGGGCAGCCTTGCGCGCTTCGGCCTGATGGGGGAGCGGGCTGCCTTCCGGGTGAGAGCTGCGTCCCTGATCCGATCGCCTTCCCCGAGGGAACCTGCCGTGAGACCTGCGCCCCGGTGGGAAGCTCTTGTGATGGCGCCCAGGGGGCCTGTGGTCTCTCGAATGGCTCGCAGACGACCACCTGCGTCTACGCCGAGTACGGTGGGCGGGACCGACAAGGGAACCCGCTGCCGGGCAGCGACTGGGGGGTCGTCGGGACGGGCGACACCGAGTGCCGCTGCGTCCAGGGGCTCCCCTACCACGAATTCGCGCCGTGCCCCACGCCCAGTGGGAACCGGACGATCAATGCCGAGTGCGGCTGCCCGGCCGAATGCCTCGGGACCGACCCCTACTACCACGAGTGCGAGCTGCCGTGCCCCAACGGCCAGATCGACTGCCCCGTGAACGCCCACTGCGTCGCCGAGACCTTTCCTCCTCCCGGCATGAACGGCTGCCGATCCAACCTCTGCGCCGACGCCGGCATCCCGTGCCTCGATCCCCAGGACGGCAAGCCCGGCAGCTGCATGCCCATGTGGACGGTCCTGGGCCCGTCGCTCTACTGCTTCGAGGGCGGTGGCGCGTTCTTTCAAGGCAGCCGCTGCAACCCCGATCCGTACGTGACGCGGCGCGACCTCGTCGACGTCTGCGCCGAGGGGCTCTACTGCCTCCCGACGGGCCCCGACGCAGGTAGCTGCACGGCGATCTGCGACCCGAACCAGACGAAGCCCGTCCAGCCGTGCCCCACGGGGACCCACTGCGGCGTGATCTTCGACGGGATGCCGGGCTTCGGCGCCTGCGTGGCCTGCCTGCCGCGGCGCGCGCCCTGCCAGACGAACGCCGACTGCTGCAGCGGCGAGTGCGAGCCCGGCTGCTCGTTCAACGCCTCGCTCAGCGGCTGGGGCCAGGGCTGCATGGAGTGCCGCTAGGCGCCAGCGTAGGCGCCTGCGCAGCAGGCCCGAAATCGCAGGGCGGGCGCGTGACGCTCCGTTCGTCCTCTGGCACTCTCGGGCGGAATGCAGCCGCTCCCCATCGACCCGCTCCTCCCGGAGATCGTCGCCCGCGCGCTCGAGCGGCGCGCGGCGGTGGTCACGGCCGAGCCGGGCGCCGGCAAGACGACCCGCGTGCCGCCCGCGCTGCTCGGCGCCTTGCCGACGGGCGAGATCCTGGTCCTCGAGCCGCGCCGCCTCGCCGCCCGGCTCGCGGCGCGCCGGGTGGCCGAGGAGCGGGGCGAGCGGCTCGGCGAGACCGTGGGCTTCCAGGTCCGCTTCGAGGAGGTGGCGGGCCCGCGCACGAGGCTCCGCTTCGTCACCGAGGGGCTGCTCGCGCGGCGGCTCCTCTCGGACCCGACGTTGCGCGGGGTCGCCGTGGTGCTGCTCGACGAGCTGCACGAGCGGAGCGTCCACACCGACCTGACCCTCGCGCTCTTGCGCCGGCTGCAGCTCGGCCCGCGCCCCGATCTGGTCATCGTCGCCATGTCCGCGACGCTCGACGCCGGCCCCGTCGCGGGCTTCCTCGGCGGCGCGCCCGTCCTCCACTCCGAGGGGCGCCGCTTCGAGGTGCGCACCGAGGAGCTGAAGCTGCCCGACCAGCGCCCGCTCGAGCAGCAGGTCGCCTCGGCCGTTCGCCGCCTGCTCGGCGAGACCGACGGCGACGTGCTGGTCTTCTTGCCCGGCGCGGCCGAGATCCGGCGCGCCGGCGAGGCGCTCGGCCCGCTCGCCGCCCAGGGGAGCGTCGTCCTGCGGCCGCTGCACGGCTCCCTGCCGCCCGACGAGCAGGAGCTCGCCGTCCGCCCCGACCCGCGGCGGCGCAAGGTCATCCTCGCGACCAACGTCGCCGAGACCTCGGTCACCATCGACGGAGTCACCGGCGTCGTCGACACGGGCCTCGCCCGCGTCGCCGGCCACTCCGTCTGGTCGGGCCTCCCGAGCCTGCGGCTCGCCAAGGTGAGCCGCGCCTCCGCCGTCCAGCGCGCCGGCCGCGCGGGTCGCACGCGCCCCGGCGTCTGCCTCAGGCTCTTCACGAGGCACGACCTCGACGGCCGCCCGGCCTTCGAGACCCCGGAGATCCTCCGCTCGGATCTCGCCGAGCCGGTCCTCTCCCTGAAGGCCGCCGGGGTGACCGACCTCGCCGCCTTCGGCTGGTTCGAGCCGCCGCCCGCCGAGGCGCTCGCCGCCGCCGAGGAGCTGCTGCGCCGCCTCGGCGCCGTCGCCGCCTCGGGCGAGATCACCGAGCTCGGCCGCCGCCTCGTCCGCTTCCCGCTCCACCCGCGCCTCGCCCGCTTCGTCGTGGAGGCCGAGCGGCGCGGCGCCGGCGCCGACGCCGCCGCGCTGGCGGCGCTGCTCGGCGAGCGCGACATCCGCGTCGGCGCCCCCCCTCCCTCGACCGGCCCCTCCGATCCGCTGGAGCTGCTCGAGGCCTTCCGCTCCGCAGGCCGGAGCAATCCAATGGACTTTGACCGGCGCCGCCGCTCGGGCGTCGACCCCGGCGGCGCCGCCCGCGTCGACCGGGCCCGCCGCCAGCTCGAGGCGCTGATCGAGCGGCGGCCCGCCGCGAAGGATCCCGACCGCGAGCTCCAGATCGCGCTGCTCGCCGCCTTTCCCGACCGCGTGGCCCGCCGCCGCCGCAAGGGCGAGCCCGAGCTCCTCCTCTCGCAGGGCGGCGCCGCCACCCTCGCCCGCGAGAGCGTCGTGCGCGAGGCCGAGCTCGTGGTCGCCGTCGATGCCGAGGAGAGCGGCTCCGGCCAGCGGCGCAACGACGGCCGCCGCTCCGGCCAGCCGCTCGTCCGCTCCGCCAGCGCCATCGAGCCCGAGTGGCTGCTCGATCTCTTTCCCGACGAGCTCCGCGACGAGACCGTCTCCCGCTGGAACGCCGAGGCCGAGCGGGTCGACTCCGTCTCGCGGCTCGTCTACGGCGAGCTCGTGCTCGAGGAGGGGAGGGCCGCGGGCGACCCCGAGCGGGTCGCCGCCGTCCTCGCCGAGGCGGCGCTCGCGAGGGGCCCGCGCGCCTTCGGCGACCCCGGCGAGATCGATCGGCTCCTCGCGCGGCTCGCCTTCGTCCGCGAGCGGCGCCCCGACGCGGGCCTGCCGGAGCTCGGCGAGGAGGCGCCGAGGGTCGCGCTCGCGGCGCTCTGCCAGGGGCGCCGCGGCTTCGCCGAGCTCCGCGAGGCCTCGCTCTCCGAGGCGATCCTCGCGGGCCTCTCGTTCGAGCAGCGGCGGCTCGTCGCCGAGGTCGCCCCCGACGCCGTGTCGCTCCCGAGCGGCCGCCGCGCCCGGGTGGAGTACGCCCCCGGCCAGCCGCCCTGGATCGAGTCGCGGCTCGCGGACTTCTTCGGCCTCGCGCGCGGCCCCCGCGTCGACCAGGGCCGCCTCCCCCTCGCCCTCCACCTCCTCGCCCCGAACGGCCGCGCCGTCCAGGTGACGCAGGACCTCGCGGGCTTCTGGCAGCGCCACTACCCCCAGATCCGCAGGGAGCTCTCCCGCCGCTACCCCCGCCACCCCTGGCCCGACGACCCGACGAGGCCGCTCCCGCCGAGGCCCCCGCGCCGCTGACTACCCCGAGAACGCCTCCGCCGCGACCCGCTTGCCGAGCTCGTGGGCGAACTGCACGGTCACCTGCTGCAGGAAATGGGGGTCGACGATCCCGACCTGGCTCGGCCCGGTCGACTGAAGCGCGAAGAGCGCCGGGTCCCCGACGCGGATCGCCGCCGAGCGGAAGATGTTCTCGTAGCGCCGCCGGCCGTCCGGGCCGAAGACCGTCACCATCGCGAAGATCCGCAGCGGCTCGACCGTGTAGCCGCCCGGCCCGCCCGGGTTCACCAGCACGACGGGCCGCAGAAACAGCTCGACGAGCCCGTCGGCGCCGAGCTGCCGCGCGAGGACGGACATCTGCGAGGAGACCGGGGCGAGGTGGTAGGTGTAGAGATCCGTCGGCTTCGCGATCTGCCTGGGCAGCGGCGTCGAGTCGCCCCAGCGCTGCTCGACCAGCAGCGCATCCCCCACCTCGAGCGGGAACGGAAAGGCCCGCGCATCCGGGGCGGGGGCCGGCGAGGAGTAGCTCGGCGCCGAGAGCGAGGGCAGTAGCGCCTGGAGGTCGGGGAGCGAGCGCACCCGTTCGTCCGAGATCAGCCTCGCGCGGCCCGCCTCGGTGAGCCCCTGCCGGAAGGCCTCGTAGACGGCCGCCGGGTGATCGATTCCCGCGGGGCCCACCAGCGGCGGCGGGGCGAACCCGGGGCTCTGCGGCCCGGGGCGCTGCGGGAAGGAGGGCGGCGCCTGGTAGCTCTCGACGCCCCACGCCACGTGAAAGAGGACCACCGCCGCCCGCGAGCCCGGCGGGAAGCCGTCGAGGATCGGCGCCGTCAGGCACATCCAGGGGCCGCAGCAGCCCGAGAGCGCGAGGAGGAGCGCCAGCGTGGCGCGGCTAGCGAATCGTCTCAAGGCTGTCCCCGCCGTGGAAGGTGAGGGTGAGGAGCGCGCCCACCCCGCCGCCCGTCGCCCCCTCGACGAGCAGCCCGAGCGCGGTCGCGCGGTAGTCGAAGAAGCGGTCGATCCCTGCCCGCCAGAGCAGCGCCCCCGCCCAGCCGTTCATCGAGCCGTCCCGGGTCCCCGACGACGTGTTCGCCTGCGCCACCGCGTCGATGCTGGCCAGCGCTGGCGAGAGACCGCCGTAGACCACCCAGTACGAGCCGAGCCGCAGCCGCAGGTCGACGGGGAGGTCGATCATCTCCTCGCTCGTGAAGCCCGGCCCGAGCTGGAACGTGCTCCCGTTCTGCGACACCGACGGCGCGGCGCCGACGCCCCCGAGGGCGTAGCGGCCGTCGGCGAGGATCTGCAGCGAGAGCAGGCGGCTCAGCCCGAAGCCGAACCCCACCCCGACCCCGACGGCCCCGAGGCCGCCCGTCCCGAGATCCCCGGGCTGGTCCGTGAAGCTCTCGACGGCCACGATCTGATTCGCGCAGGCGCCCGCGACGCCGTGGGTGCGGCAGTCGCCGGCCCACGAGCCCGGACGGCCGAGGAGCTGCGTCCAGCCCGTGTCCAGGACGAAGACGAAGTGGAGCGGCGAGGTCTCGGGCTCGAGCGCGCCGGCGCTGCCGCCCGCGAGGAGCGCCGCCGCCGCCGCCGCCGCCGCGGCCAGGGCCGCCGCGAGGTTCGCTCGCCGCATCGGAGCGTCAGCGCCCCAGCTCGGGCCCGCCCGAGTCGCGGATGGCCACCCCCTGGCCGTTCATCATCTCCTTGACGCCCACGATCTCGCCGCCCCAGCGGGTGAAGCGCGCCCAGTGCCGGTTCCCGAGGTGCGTGACGATGAGCAGGTTTCCGCCCGCCGCCTTCGTCGCCTTGCGCATCGTCTCGAGGATTCGCATCCGCCGCTCGGCCACGTCGTCCGGCAGGTTCGTCTCCACCGTGCGGCACGGGTAGTAGGTGGGGCTCAGCCACGACCAGAGCGTCAAGGTCACCCAGCTCAGCGGCACCTGCGCGCCGCAGTAGAACTTCCGCCACGCCTGGTCGTCGGGGAAGTCGTAGAACCAGAGCCCCAGGTTCGACAGCCGCGCCCACTTCGGGTAGGCCGCCACGTCGGCCACCACCCGGTAGCGCGGGTCCTGGATGACGAGCCCCTCGGGCCCCCAGGCGATCCCCGGCGGCAGCTCGCCCACCATCACGCGCACGTCGCGCGCCTCGCCCCAGCTCATGTCGTCCGCCACGACGTCCGGCAGATCCGAGATCCGCACCTGCCCCATCGGGTTCACGAGCGGCCGATAGTTCAGGCTCGCGCAGCCCGTGGCGAGCAGCGGCAAGAGAAGCCAGCGCTTCAAGTCGCACCTCCCGAGACGGCCCCCGCCATTCTCCCATGACGCCCGGCGAGCGGGTTTGTTCATTTTGCCGCTGCCGAAAGCTCGCTTGACGCCCCACGGCCGCCGGGCTAAAACCGCCGCCCGCAACTTCGGGGCCGTAGCTCAGTTGGGAGAGCGCTAGAATCGCACTCTAGAGGTCGTCGGTTCGATCCCGATCGGCTCCACTAAAATCAGCAGGCTGTAAGTACGAAAGCGCGGGGCGGGGGCACTGGGACTCGAACCGCAGGGTTTCGAGTCCCACGGAGGCCGCCTGGACGGTCGATTGGATGTTCGGCCGCCTCGTGTCTCGGACGCCACGTCCGTCTTGACGCTCTCGGAGCGGTTGGGTTACCCCGCGACATTGCCGCAGCTGGAGTCCCGCTTGCGGGCGCTGATCGCGCCCACCGCCGATGCCTGCCTAGCGGCCGATGGGGCCAACGGAACGATTGCGGAGGGGGAATAGCGCGTGCTCGGAAAGATGCTCAGCAAGCGCGCGCTGCTGCTCTTCATCGCGGAAACCTTCGGGCCGCTGATCGTCTTCTATGGCTTCGAGCATACGCTTGGCCTGAAAGCGGCCATCATCGCGGGGCTCGTGACGGGCGTGATCAGCCTGGCGTTCGAGCTGGCGCGCACCAAGCGGTTCTCCGCGATGACGGCCTACGTGACGGTGTCGCTGGTCGTCTTCGGCTATCTCGATCTTCGATACGCGACGAGCGGACTGTTCCTCGAGCTGGAGCCAGTGTTCGGCGGCGTGGCCATCGCGCTCTTCTTCCTCGGCTCCTCAGCGCTTGGCCGCCCCGTGATGGTCGAGCTGGCCGAGAAGCAGATTGGGCGTTCTCTGCCTCCGAAGGCCCGCCCCTACGTGGCGCGTTTGAACATGATCTGGGGACTATTCTTCCTGGCTCGGGCGGGTCTCTACCTCATAGGTGTTAGCAGAATTTTGGACAGGGGCCGGAAGCCGTGCGAGATCTTCAGACATGGAACACGCGCACGGTATCGCGGACTGGGAGACGCTGCTCGACTGCCTGCCTTCGGACTACGAGGA
>JAJXUD010000037.1 GCA_021783235.1 Myxococcales bacterium
GCCAAGGTACGGACGTCGGGCGGAACCTGAGACTCGGGCATGTGGCCTCCTTGCGGTGATGATAACCGCAAGGCCTCATGCCGTGGCCACCGAAATCTGCACCCCTAACTTCGGTGACGTGCACCCCAGAGGCATCCGTTCGATTGACAAGCGAACGGGCGGCGCGCAAACTTCGCGCGTGATTCGTCGCGTCCAGAGCGCGCTGCTCCTCGGCGTCTTTCTCGCCGTGCTGACCGCGTCGGCGCGACACGACCACTTCGAACAACCGGACGGGTGCCAGGCTGCCGCCTGCGTCCTCTGCAGCGGCGCGGTCGCCACGGCGCCAGGCGCCGCCGTGCTGGCCGAGGCCCCGGATCTGCCGCGCGAGACCGCGCGGTCGACCCCGGAGGATCCGCCGCTGCCGTACCTGCGCAAGCTCGACCACTCGGGCGGCGCGCCGCCGCGCGCCTGAGTCTCCGCGCGAAATCCCCGAAGAATTCCTCGCCCGATGCGCTCGACGAGCGTGCGGGCGTCCACCTCTCCGCCCTCCAGGCAGTCCTTCGTGGCCGCGATGCGCGTCCGGTTTCATCCCCGCCGCCTGCTGCTCCCCGCCCTGGTCCTGGGACTCTGCCCGCGCGCCCTGGCCCAGGACGCCGGCGCGCCCTCCCCTCCGCCGCCCCCCGCGGAAGAGGACGCCGGCACGCGCCTTTCGCCGACGGCCGGGCCAGACGCCGGCGCGGCACCAGTGCGTCTCGCGCCGGCCCAGGACGCAGGCCTCCCGCTCCCGCCGCCACCCGCGCCCACCTTTCGCGTGACCGGGTCGGTGCACAACCCGCTCTACCAGCCGCTCGGCGGCGCCACCGTGGTCCTCACCGACCCTGCCGGAAAGACGCTCGCCGAGACCCGATCGAGCGGCCCGGGCGACTTCGCGTTCCCGCCGGAGCCCCCGGGCTCGTACCTCGTCCGGACGACCTCGCCCGGCTTCACGCCCTCGCTCCTCGCGATCGATCTCGGCCCGAAGAGCGAACCGCTCGACGTCATCCTCGCGGCAGAGACCTCCCGCTACGTCGTCGAGGTCCACGAGCAGCGGGTCGCCCAGCCCTCCCGCACCGGCGCGAGCGTCCAGGTCGTCAGCCGCAAGACGCTCGAGGATCTTCCCGGCGGCAACGAGCGCGACCTCGCGACCGTGCTCACCACCCAAGCGGGCTTCGTCTACGACAGCTTCGGGGCGATCCACGCACGGGCGAGCCACGCCGACATCCAGTACCAGGTCGACGGGGTTCCGCTGCCGACCGGCGCTGCAGGACAGTTCGCGACCACCATCCCGACCCGCCTCGTCCAGAGCCTCCAGGTGATCACGGGGGGACTGCCGGCCGAGTACGGCGACCAGCTCGCCGCGGTGATCGACATCACGACCCGCCACGGGACGGGCAAACCAGAGGGGGAGGCAACGATCGAGTACGGCAGCTACCAGCACGTCCAGCCGGCCTTCGACTTCTCGACGGACGTCGGGCGGGCCAGCGTCTTCGTCGGCGGCAACTTCCTCTCGACCGACCGGGGCCTCGATGCGCCGGCCGTTTCGCCGATCCTGCACGACCAGCTGCTCGAGGGCTCGGCCTTCAGCCACGTCGACTACCTGCTCTCCGACAAGGACCGCCTCGAGCTGTTCGCGAACTACCTGCAGAACCGCTACCAGATCCCCATCGACCCGACGGTGCAGCCGCTCTCGGACGGACCGGCGGGGTCGGTGCGCGGCCCGGACGTCTACGGCAACCCCCCTCCCCCCTTCGTTCCGTACGGCGCGAACCCGACCGAGAGCGAGCGAGATGCCTTCGTCTCCCTCTCGTACGTCCACACCTATGGGGCGAACGAGCAGCTCCAGCTCTCTCCCTACGTGCGCGACTCCTACGGCGACCTGCTCTGCGACCCGGCCGGCTCGCTCGGGCCGACCGCCGACCCGGGATCCACCTGCGCGGATGTCTCGCGCGAGATCCTCCATGAGGGCGGAGTCGCGAACTTTTCTTTCGGCGGCGGCCACCACGCCTTCAAGACGGGGCTGCTCTTCGACGAGGCCCAGAGCCGCGTCGGCTACTCGGAGTACTTCCGAAACGACGCCTCACCCGAGGGCGGGGCTGACCCCTCGCAGACGGTGATGGGCGAGGACGACACCACGATCACGCTCGCGGGCGCCTACTTCCAGGACAAGATGACCTTCGGCAAGCTGACGGTCTTCCCCGGCGCCCGCTTCGACCTCTTGCAGGCCAGCTTCCCGGGCTCGGGCCTGGCCCCGGCCTTCATGGCCGGCCCGAGCCTGCGGCTCGGCGCCTCATATGCGCTCACCGAGGATCTCGTCCTCCACGGCTTCGCCGGCTGGCTCTGGCAGCCGCCCTCGGTGCTCGACGCCCCCATCGCGGCACGCGTGCTCGTCCCCGGCCTCGCCGGACAGGCGATCCCCTTCGACATCCAGCCCGAGCAGGACTGGTACGGCGAGTTCGGCGTCGCCGATCGCTTCTGGCGGCGGCTCACGGCGAGCGTGACGCTCTGGGGCAAGCTCACCAAGAACCAGCTCGACGACATCACCGTCGGCAACACGCCCCTGCTCGCGAACTACAACTTCCTGCGCGGCCGGGCCGCCGGCCTCGAGCTCGCCGGCAATGGCGATCTCAACTCGCACCTGAGCGGCTTTGCGAACCTGAGCTGGGAGATGGGCCAGGGCCAAGGGATCTCGTCGGCGACTTACCTCTTCACGGCGGCCGAGCTCGCGAATCAGCAGTGGCAGACGCTCGACCACGTGCAGAGCTGGACCGCCAACGCCGGACTGGACCTCCACGACACGAGCGGCGCGAACCACGCCTCGGCGCTGTTCAACTACGGCAGCGGCCTGCGCACTGGCGAAACGAACGAGTTCAACGTGCCGCCCCACGCCACCATCGACGTCACGATCCGCCACCGCTTCGACATCGCGCTCCACCCCGAGGTGGCGATCGACGTCATGAACCTCTTCGACGAGATCTACGCCTACCGGATCGCCAACGGCTTCGTCGGCTCGAGCTACGGGCCGCTCCGCCAGGTCGACCTGCGGCTCTCCGTCCCCTTCGGAGCCTGACCCATGCGACTGCGCCTGCTCGCCTCGCTCCTCCTCGCGCTCCTCGGCACGGTCCCCGCCTGTGGCAGCGGCCTTGCCGGCGACACGGGCCAGCCAATCCCCGGCCAATGGTGGCCCTGGGTCTGCCCCGACGGCGGCCTCGCGCCCGACGCCGGCTGCCTGCCCCCCTGCCCCGGCAACGGGGACGGCGGAACCGATGCCGGCTGTTCCTAGACGATCCCGAAGGAGATGCTCATGAACTCCCTGCCAATCCCCGGCCTCGACCTGCTCGAACGCGGCGGCGTCATGATGATCCCGCTCGCCGTCGCGGCGCTGGTGGCGCTCGTCATCGGCCTCGAGCGCGCCTTCGTCTTCCAGAAGGCCGCCATCACCAAGGCGGACGCCCTGCGCGAGAAGCTCAAGGCAGCCATCGCGCGCGAGGGGAGGCTCGGCGCCGTGAGGCTCCTGCGCGGCGAGAGCGGCGCGCTCGCCCGGGTGCTCCTCGCGGGGGCGAGCGCGACGAGCCGGCCGCACGCGGAGGCCGCGATGCTCGACGAGGGCCGGCTCACCCTCATGGAGCTGGAGCGGGGTCTCTCCGCGCTGGACACGGTCATCACGCTCGCCCCCCTGCTCGGGCTGCTCGGCACCATCACGGGCATGATGGGGTCGTTCCGGCTGCTCGCGGGGACCGGGGTGGGGCACCCGCGCGCGGTGACGGGCGGAATCGCCGAGGCGCTCATCGCCACGGCGACCGGCCTCGTCATCGCGGTCGTCACCCTGCTCTTCCACAACTGGTTCCAGGCCCGGCTGCAGCTCGTCGAGGCAGAGATCGACGTGCACGGCGACCTGATGCTGCGGCTGCTCGAGGATCCGGCGGCCGCCCGCGCGACGCCCGAGCCGCCCGCGGGCGCGGCGGCCCGGGTGGTGGAGGGCTAGGCCATGCGGCTCCGGGCGAAGCGGCAGAAGCGGAAGGTCCGGATCGAGATCATCCCGATGATCGACATCATGTTCTTCCTGCTCGTCTTCTACATGGTCACCTCGCAAGCGATCGCCCAGCAGCAGGGGCTCGGCGTCGAGCTGCCGCAGGTCGCCCAACCCGGTGAAACCGCCGCCGCCGAGGTGACGCTCTCGATCGACGCGAAGGGGACGATCTTCGTCAACGACCAGAAGGTCGAGCCCTCGGACGAGGCGGCGGCCGTCGTCCGGGCGATGGCGAAGAACCCACAGGGGCTCCTCGTCGTCCGAGCGGACAAGCACGTCGAGCACGGCAAGGTGATCGCCGCCATGGATCAGGCCCGGCAGGCCGGGGTGCGCCGCTTCGCCATCGCCGCCGAGCTCGGCAGCGACCCGACGGGCGCGGCGGCCGCCGCGTCGGCGGCGGGAGGCGCTCCCTGAGCGCGAGGCTGCCAAGCTGGCTGCCTCGACGGCCGCCGCGTGGAATCGCCCTCGCGGGGGCGATCGCGCTCGAGGGCGCCGCTCTCGCGCTGGGCGCCCGCGCGCTGCACGGCCCGTCCGCCGATCCACCACCAGCCCGCCAGGCGCCCCCGGCCCCCATCGAGGCGAGGCTCGCCCCGCCACCGCCGCCACCAGCTCCGCCGGCGGTGAAGCCCATGCCGCCGAAGCCGGCGGGCGGCCGCCACGGCGTCCACCTGGTCGCGAAGCCGACGGCGCCACCCCCGCCCGAGGCGAAGCTCGGCAAGACCCCTCCCAAGCCCGGCGACAAGACCGCCGCCCCGCCGCCACCCGCCACCCAGAACGTCACCTCGGCCGAGCCCTCCGACCCGAATGGCGCACCCGGCTTCGGCAAGGGCGCGCAGGGGCAGGGCCGCGGCAAGGGGCCACCCGCGCGGGCGCCCAGGCCACCTCCGCCGCCGGAGAACCGGCCGCCGGAGGTCGTCGACCACCCGACGCCCGTGCTCCCTGCCGACCTCCGGGCCGAGGAGTTCCGCGGCCAGGCGCTCATCCTCTTTCTGGTCGACGCCGAGGGCAACGCGAAGCCCCACCTGCTCCAGAGCACCGGCAATGCCCAGGTCGACGCGCTCGCGCTCGACGCCGCGCGGCGCTGGCGCTTCAAACCCGCCCTCCAGGAGGGCAAGCCGACCCCTGCCCAGATCCAGGTGGAGCTCGCGATCAGCGTCGAGTGAACGGGCCCCGCCGTCTCGCACACGGGCGCCCCCTCCCGTCAGCGCCAGCCCCCCGGCTCGAGGCCTCCCGGGGCCGCTACCGCAGTGCGTACAGGTTGCCGTCGTCGGCCGCGAAGTAGACCGTGCCGTCGCTCCCGATGGCTGGCGACGAGTTGACCGGCTGCCCGACGTTAAACTTCCACTTGAGCTGCCCGCTCTGCCCGTCGATCGCGTAGAAGTTGCCGTCGGTCGAGCCGACGAAGACCGTGCCGTCGCCGCCCACGGCGGGCGAGCCGAGCACGAGGCCCGTCGGGAAGCGCCAGCGCTGCGTGGCGTTCCCTTGCCCCGAGGACGGCGGGTCGAAGGCGTAGACGCCGTCGAGGTAGCCCATCACGAGGCCGCCATCCCCGAGCGCCGCCGGCGAGGAGTAGCCCACGGTCGCCGAGTGGTACTTCGAGACGTATGGCGCGGCCGGCGGCACCATCGACGGCAGCTGCATGCCCCAGTCCTGCCCGCCGGTCTGGAGGTTCACCCCGACGATTCCGCCGACCACGTTCGAGCAGCTCGTGTCGTAGCCCGAGAACTGCACCACCGCGTCATTCCCGAGGATGAGCGGCGAGCCCTTGCTGTCGTTCTCGCAGCTCTGGCCCTTCGCCGCCCAGCCGGTCGTCATCTGCCCGTTGCCCGTCTTCATGCCCCAGAGCTGGTTGCCCTGCGGGTCGAACGAGACCACGAAGCCGCCCCACGAGAAGACGCTCTGGCTCGTGTCCGTCAGCGCCCCCGAGAAGCTCTCCACGTGGGCCGGCTGCTGCGTCTCCTTGGCCGACCACTTCAGCGTCGGGGCGCCGCTCTGGATCCCCGTGTAGGCGTCGCAGCCGGGCTGGTCGTCATCGAAGAGGTAGAGCACGCCGTTCGCATCGAGCCCGGGGCAGGTGTCGAAGCCGTCGTTGATCTTGAAGCTGCCGCACTGATCCACGCAGCTGCTCTGGCCGGAGGCGTCGAAGGAGCAGGGACAGGTCGTGCCGCCGACCGCCTGCACACCCGACCAGAGGATGCTCCCGTTCGCCCCGACGTGGAAAAATTCCGGGTAGCTCGTCTGCTCGCCACCGCTCATCAGGAAGATCGACCCGTCCGCGACGATGGTCGGTGTCGCCTCCTGCGCCGAGTTCTCCGGTCCCGTCACCGGCGTCGACCAGATCGTGCTTCCCGAGGGCCCGTCCACCGCCACGAGCTGCCCCGCCCCCGGCGGCTGATTCTGGTAGACGTTGTTGATGTTGTAGCTGCCGAAGCCCAGCATGTAGACGACGTCGTCGCCGCTGTTCGCGTCCTTGCCGATCGCCGGCGAGTGGATGTAGGTCGCGAGCTCCCCGGGCGCCCCCACCGGCGCGCCGAGCGACACCTTCCAGGCCACCTTCCCCTGATTTCCGCTCGTGTCCGCCGTCGTGTAGCCCGTGTTCGCGTTGTCGTGGTGCCACTTCGGCCAGGCGGTCGCCGCGTAGGCCGGGTTCTGCTCCGCGGCCGTGAGCGGCACCTTGATGGCCGGCAGCAACGGGTCGCTCGTCTGCATCGACAGATCCGCGTTGCGCTGCAGCGGCGGGGAGCCGTTCGCCGGCGCGAAGCTCACCGTCAACGCCTGCGACTGGCCGGGGCCGAGCGCGAGCTGCGCGACCGCGCCCCCGGCCAGCGCGAACTCGTTGTAGGCGTCGTTCGGGTTCACGTCGATCCCCGAGAGCACGCAGGTCGACGGGCCGTTGTTCGCGAGCGTCACCGTCTTCTGCGCCGTCCTGCCCGACAGCACGGTTCCGAAGGCGACCTGCGGCGGCGAGGCCGTCACCTGCTGGCACGGGCTCCCCGAGGCCCCGGAGGTGATCGGCAGCTGCGCCGTCTTCGCGAGGCTCCCGACCGAGTAGGGGATCAGCGCCACGTCGTTCACCGTGCTCTGCGCCGAGGGAGCCGTGTAGGTGACGAGGAAGTAGGCGCTCGCCGGACTTCCGCCGGGCGTCAGCGCCGCCGGCCAAGGCGAGGCGGCGAAGCTCGCGTCGGTCGGCGTCAGGGTCAACCCGGCCGTCCCGTTCTTGAGCGACGGCGGCGCGGTGAGCGTGGCCACGAGCGGGTTCTGGGCGCTCGCGGGTAGCCCGGTGGCCGTCACCACCACGTGCGCCGTGGTCGGCTGGCCCGCCGGCGGCTGGTTGAACTGGACGTAGGGCTGGTTCGTGTCCTGGTCCATCACCACGAGCTGCGTGTCCACCCCCGTCCCCGTCAGGGCGACCGTCACCGGCGCGCAGCCGTCGCAGGCCGCGATCGAGAGCTGCGCCTGCTCCGCCTGCGTCGCTGTCGGCGCGAAGACCACGCTCACCGTGAACGAGGTGCCCGGGGCCACGTTCGCCTGCGGCCCGCTCGGCGTCGCCTGAAAGTCGCCGCCCGGCGGCGTCACCGTGATCGTCTCCGCGGCCGACGATCCGTTCGTCACCGTCACCGTCTGCGGCGCCGACTGGGTCTGGACCTGCACCTCGCCGAAATCGAGCTCGCTCGGCGTCACCGAGACCGAGTACGAGAACGAGCTGCCCGTCAGCGTCACCGGGTAGGCCGGCGTCTCACCCGAATCCGTCGCGAGGGTCAGGGTCGCCTGATGGCTCCCGTCGGACTGCGGGGCGAACGTGACCGTCATCGCGACGCTGGCCCCCGGGAGCAGCGAGACCTTCCCCTGCGGCAGCGCCGCCACGAAGCTCGCGTCGCCCTTCACCGTGGCCGACAGGAGCGTCAGCGGCCCCGCGCCGCCGTTCGTCACCGTGAGCGGCTTCTGGTGGGTCGTCCCCGTCCCCACCGTCCCGAAGTCCATCGGGTTCGGCGCGGCCTCGGCGAGCCCGTCGACCGCCTTGAGACCGCCGCCACCCGGGCCACCGCCCGCGGTGTGCTTGCAGCAGCCCGCGGCGGCGAGCGCCATGGAGAGGGCCAGGATCCAGCTCGAACGCGTCGGGGTCATGACGGCTTCACCTTCAATCCGGCCGCCGTCCAGGCCCGCGCCTCGACCGCCAGGACGGCGGCCTCGTCGTGGACCTGGCGGGCGACCGAGGTCGCGAGATTCCGGACGAACTCGAGCGAAGCGCCCTCGTCGCCGGCGAAACGAAATAGCGTGGCCGGGAGCCGGAAGCGAGTCCCATCCTCCCGCTTGATGGTGCCGGAGAAGCCAGCCCGCCTCATCTCGAGCTTGAGCCGATCGAGGGCCCCCTCGCCTCCCTCGCCGGCCCGCAGCTCGACGCTGACCAGGTAGGCGGCCATCAGCCTGCCGTCTGCTGGCCCGCCGGCGTCACGGAGAACTGGATGCCGGAGGGGGCGTTGGAGGAGTAGTCGTACTGCTGGACCGAAAGCGTGCCGTCGCTCGCCCGGGTGACGATGGCGAAGCCGTAGGTCGACCCGTTGTAGCTGCTCATCGGCGCCCCGCCGTTGCCCACGATGAGCTCCCGATAGTCGCAGTTGCAGTAGCTGCCGCTCCCGCCCGCGGCCGGGTGGTCGTACTCGTGCGAGTGGCCGACGAGCAGGAGCGTGTACGGGTGCTTCGCGAGGATGGCGTCGCTGGGCCCGACGCCCGGCGCCGTCGTGGCGCTCGACGGCTCGTGCCGCACCACGAAGGTGTAGCTGGTCTCCGGAGAGAGCGCCTGGTCGAGCCAGCTCGCCTGCGCGTCGTCCCAGGCGTTCGCGGCGACGACCACGATCTTGGCGGTCCAAGAGCCGTCCGCCGCCTGGAAGGGGATCGAGTAGTAGGGCTGGGACTGGCCGATGGGGCCGAGCATCTGCCGCTCGAACTCCGTCAGGTTCGTGGTGAGGCCGTCGACGTTCCCCTGGCCGCAATTCGACTTCGTGTAGCCATTGCACTCGTGGTTGCCCATCGCGGGAAAGATCGGACCGGAGAAGAGCTTCATCGCCGAGGCGTAGTCGCCGATCTGGATGGCGGCGTTCCCGTTGTTCGAGGTGTACTGGTAGTCGCCGGTCGCGACGACGAAGGCGGGCCTCGGCGAGAGCGCCTCGAGATCCTGATAGATCTTCGTGATGACCTCGGTCGGGTAGCCGGCGTTGTCGTCCGGGTTCGCGGGCCGGGTGTCGCCGACCACCGCGAAGACGAGATCCTCGAGCTTGCCGCCCGTCGGCGCGAGAGTGGTGGGCGCGCCGCCGGCGTCGGGGCTCGATCCCGCGGCCTCCGGTCGACCGCACGCTGCGAGGGCCAGGCTGGCGGCCAAGAGAGCGATCGGCTTCTTCACGGGCTCCTCCTCTTCTTTTGGGCGGGCGTCGAGAGCGGTGCCCCCTCGCTCCAGGCCTCCCAGAGCAGGCGGACGAGCGGCGTGGGGCTCGCGAGGCAGCGGGGACAGAGGTTCTGGCGCAGCGCCCCGGGCGCGCCGCCGCGAAGCGACCGGGTCTGGACCGAGAGCCAGCCTCGCTCCCGCAGATCCAGCGTCCGAGAGGCGCTCGAGCGGCGCATCGTCGGCGCCGGCGCGCCGCAGGCGGCGCAGTAGTCCGCGACGCGCGGGGCTCCGGCGGCGGATGGTGAAGGTCGACGGGGCATTTCGTGGGCCTGTGGGATCATTGCGCGGGCTGACCGGAGGGCGTGACCACCACGGTCGCGCTCGGGTAGCTCGGACCGTTGCTCTGCCAGTCGAGCTCCTCGCAGACGATGTCGCCGTCGCCGCGCTGACCGCAGATCACGTAGCCGTAGAGGCCGCTCGGGATCTGCGCGCCGCCGATGCCGACGACCAGCTCGGATGAGCCGGGCAGCCAGCGGTAGGTGTGGTCGTGGCCGGTCAGAAGGAGAGTCCGGGGATGCGCCTCGAGGATGGCGTCGGAGGCGGAGCAGCCCGCGCACTCGCCGTCGTCGTAGTCCGGCTCGTGCCGGACGACGAAGGTGTAGGTCGTGGGGCTCGAGAGCGCCGCATCGAGCCAGGCGGCCTGCTTGCCGTCCCACGCGTTCGCCGCGACGAAGACGAGCTTCGCGGTCCAGGGGGCGCTCGGATCGTTCGAGCCGATGGCGATCTGGTAGTAGGGCGTCGAGGACTGGACGCCCGCGCCCTGGTTCAGGATCCGGGTGAGGAAGGCCGTGTAGTTCTCGGTGACGCCGTCCGTGGCTCCCGGGCCGCAGTTCGAGTCGGTGTAGCCCGTGCACTCGTGGTTCCCCATGGCGGGGAAGAGCTGGCCCGAGAAGCTCTGGGCAGCCTGGAGGTAGAGCGAGGCCTGGGGCGCGGCCTGCCCGTGGCCTGGCTGGGCGAACATGTAGTCGCCCGTGGAGACGACGAACTCGGGCCGCGGAGAGAAGTCTTCGATGTCTTGGAAGATCCGGGCGGCGACGGCGACCGGGTAGTTTCCGGTGTCGTCGGGGTTCGCGGGGCGCGTGTCGCCCACCACGCCGAAGAGGAGCCGGCTGACCGAGCCGCCGCGCGGCCCGACGCTCCCGGTGGGCGTCGGCACGACGACGGTGATTCCACCGCTGCTACCGCCTCCGGTCGCGCCGCCGCTGCTGCCGCCGCCCGACCCTCCGCTTCCCGCGCAGGGATCGCTCGCCGAGCACTGGCAGGTCGAGAGATCGCAGAACCAGTTGCCGTAACAGCCCTGCCCTCCGTGGCAGCAGTCGGGCTGCCCCGAAGGATCCGACCGGCAGGTCGGGTGGCCGGAGCCGCTGGCGCACGGATCGGTGGGCGAGCAGTCGCAGCTCGACAGGTCGCAGAACCAGCCGTCGTAACAGCCGTAGCCGCCCAGGCAGCAGTCCGGGACGTCGGACGGATCCGAGTGGCAGCGGCCGCCGCTGCTGCTGCCGCCGCTGCTGCCGCCGCTTCCGCCGCTCGTGCCACCGCTCGCCTGGCCACCCGCGGTCGAGCCGCCCGTTCCCGCGCCACCGCGGGCCACCAGGAGATCGTTCGTGCAGGAGACGAGGAGGGCCATGGTGGCGAGCGCGAAGAGAGGGCGGGCGAAGCTCGGGCGGAGGACGTCCCGTGGTGATTGCCCCCAGTCGGTCGAATCCGTCATGGAATTTCGGCGAGGCCCGCGCGCAACCCCGGCAGGCTGAGGCTCCCCGGGAACTCCGTCTCGAGCCGACCGAGCGCCTGGAGCGCCTCGTCCCGCCGCCCGGCGACGGCGAGCGCCTGGATCCGAAGACTCTCGCGCTCCTCGATGAGCGCCCCAGCGGGGAAGGAGCGGGCGTGCCGGTCGAGCGCCTCGAGGGCGTCCACCGGATCCCGGCGCAAGAGCGCCGTCCGGGCGATCTCGAGGATCTCGCGCTCGGCCGCGACCGAATCGGCCCCCGGAGGAGCCGCCGGCCGGGCAGGAGCCGCCGCGGGCGGAGGAGCCGCGGGCGCCAGGGCCGCCGCCTCGAGGCGGCCCTCCGGCGGGCGCTTTGGGGCGCGGCGACGCACGGCTGGCTGTCTTGGCGACGGGAGGATGGCGGGCCGGGCAGCCACGGGCGAGCGGGCCTCGACGAACAGGGGGGGCGGGCTCTCGACCGGCCGAAGGAGCTCTCGCGCGCTCGCGACCGCTGGAGCCGGAGCCGCCGCCGGCCGAAGGCGCGCCGCCTCGAGGCGGGCGCCGAGGCCTCCGCCGAGCCCAAGGCCGACGAGGCCCACCGTGAGCCGGTGGCGAAAGAGCAGCGCGAACCGCCGACCCAGGCTCGCCGGCGAGGAGAGCCCCGGCAAGACGACCGGGAGGACGGCGAGCTGTCCCGCGATCCGCTCGCTCGCGTCATCGGGAATCGGCAGCGGGCTGCGCTCGCGATCGAGCAGCGCCTGCAGCTCTCCCGGGAGCTCTCCCGGCAGCGGCGTCATCGCTCGCCTCGGGCGAGCCGCCGAACGGCGACCGCGAGCTCGGCCCGGCCGAGGCGAAGCCGCGAGTAGGCGGTGTTCAGCGGAATCCCCAGCGCCTCGGCGATCTGGGGGACGGCGACGCCGTCGATCTCGTGGAGGATCAGCACGCTGCGCCGCTCCAGCTTGAGCTGGCCGAGAGCCCGGACGAGCAGCGCCCGGGCCTGCCGGTCGGCGAGCTCCTCGTCCGCTGGGCGCCCACCGTCCTCCAGCTCGGGAAGCTCCCCGCCAACCTCACGGCGACGGCGCCACCAGCGCTGGTGGTGGCCGGCCACCCGGGCGGCGATTCCGAAGAGCCAGGGCCGGAGGGGACGGGCGGGATCGTAGCTCGACAGCCGCCCGAGGGCGACGATGAAGACCTCGTGGGTGAGATCCTCGAGGTCGGCGGCGGCGACGCCGAGGCGCCGCAGCGAGTTCCAGACGTACTCGCCCTCGGCCCGGTAGAGGGCGTCGGGCGTGAGGGCCTTGCCAGGAGGCGCGACATTCCGAGAGGTGGTTGCCCGCGGCGCCATGGTTCCGTCAAAAAAGCTGGAGGAGCCCCGAAACGGTGACCGCCCCGGCGAGCGGCGGGGTCGTGAACGCGAGGCTGTCCCCGACGAGGACGTTCTCCCGGGTGAGCGGCGAGAGCAGATCCAGGGAGCCCCGCAGCGAGAGCGGCCCGGCGACGGGGAGGTCCACGAGCCCGCGGGCTCCCGCGGCCGCGAAGAAGCCGGTCCGCAGCAGCGCCCCCGGAAGCTGCGACCCCTGCGCGGCCTCGGCGCCGAGCTGGAGGAGCGCGCAGATCCCCCAGCCGCCGAAGCGGCGGCAAGGGGCGAGCTCGCCCACCTCGAGCCCGGTGGCGACCGCGCCGCCCTCGAACGGGCGAGAGGACATCTGGTCCGACCGGCCGTCCAGGACGAGCCCCCAGGCCGGCCAGCGCAGCTCGGCCTCGAGCGCGAAGCCGATCGCGCCCGTGGGGGCAGCCCCGAGCGAGCCGACGACCCCCGCCCCCGCGAAGAGCTGGGGCCCAGCGCCGACCTTTGGGGGCGGGGCGGGGCTCTCCGGCTCGGCGATCGCGGGCGCAGGCTCCGCGGAGGCCTCTGGGGCCGGCAGCCGGGGCACGAGCACGCTCCGGGTCAGGCCAATCGGATCGAGCGCGTTGCCGGCGGCGAGCGCGAGGTCGTTCGTCAGCTCGCGGCACTGCCCGGCGGGCCCCGAGAGGATCCGCTCGCCGAGGAGCTTTCCAGAGGCGTCGCGGAGCGCGAGCCGCGCGACGACGCTCGTCCCCTCGCGCCGCAGCTCGAGCTCGACGACCCGGTCGGGCGGCTCGGCGCTCGAGGGATCGAAGGGATCGCGGCCGAGGAGCGCCGCGATCCCGTCCTCGAGCGACATCGGCTCGACGCAGCCCTCCGCACCCGGCCGCGACGTCACCTCGAGACGGGCCCGGCCCGAAGACGCCGGCGGCACCGCGGCCCCGAGCAGGAGCGACAGACTCGAAAGCGCCAGACGGTCGAGCGCGCGGAACGCCACGCGGTCGGGCAATAGCACGGAAGCCCTCTCCCGAGCCAGGCGCCCCCCCCCGCGAGGCTCGACGGGAACCGGGGTTCGCGCTCGAGGATCCGCGGCCGGAAGAAAGAGCGCGCCTCCGGTTGCGGGCGGGCGGAAGCTTCCCTACGATGCGTCCCCCCGATGGCCTCGATCAGCGACAAGCCCCAGCCCGCCGTCACCCTCTCGCCGCGGGAGCAGCTCGAGGCCTGGACGCAGTCGGACGACGGCGGCAAGCGGCTGCGGCGCGTCCCGCCCGACGAGCTCTACGCCTACATCCGCGAGGTCGGCCTCGCCGACGCCACCGAGGCGGTGAGGCTGGCCTCGGCCGAGCAGTTCCGCTCCCTCGTCGATCTCGACGTCTGGCGCCGCGACCGACCCGACACCGGGCGGCTCCTCGGCTGGCTCCGGGCGGCCCGCGGATCCGGCGGCCCGCGCTACCTCGCGAAGCTGCGCAAGCTCGACGTCGAGCTCTTCGAGCTGCTCCTCAAGGAGCGGCTCCTCATCCATGACCTCACGCAGGAGCCCGAGCCGGCGACCGGACGGCGTGAGCCCTTCCAGACCTTCGACGGCTACTTCCTCGTCGAGCTCCCCGACGACCCGGTCGAGGCGAACGCGCTCCGCCAGCTCGTCACCGATCTCTACGCCGAGGACGCCCAGTACGCGCAGCGTGTCCTCACGGCCGTCCGTTGGGAGCTGAGCTCCGACCTCGAGGAGCATGCCTACCGCTGGCGCAGCGCGCGGCTCGCCGACCTCGGCTTCCCGCCGCTCGAGGAGGCTTCCACCCTCTACGCCCGGGCCGAGCCGAGCGCGCCGCTGCCGCCCGCCTCCCTCCCCGAAGCGCCCCGCTCCCTCCCCGTGCTCGCCGAGACGGCGCCCGACCTCCTCCGGCGCGCGCTCGCGCTCCTGCCGCCGGCCGACTCGGGGCGCGTCCAGGCCGGGCTCGTCGTCCTCGCGAACCAGGCGCTCGTCGCCGACGGCGTCGATCCGGGCGACCCCGCCCGCGCCCGCGAGATCCTCGATCGCGTCCAGGCGACTCTCGCGCTCGGCCTCGCTGAACTCTCCCACGGAGATGCCGCGCAGGCGGCGCGGCTGCTCGTCGAGGCCGCGCTCAAGCGGATCTTCCAGATCGGCTTCACCGCCACCCTCAAGATCCAGTGGGCCGCCGAGCGCGCCCTCTGGGCGGCGCCGCTCCGCTTCCCGCGCGCGAACGTCGCCTGCCTCGACGCCCCCGACCGCGCCGTCTTCGCGGCGGTGCGGCGGCGCCGGCCCCTCTACCCCGGCGTCCTCGAGGCCCCCGGGGCGCCGGACCGCCCGTTCCGCACCCCGCTCGACGTCGCCGCGGCGCGCGTCGCCATCGAGCAGGCCCAGCGGAAGGCGCGGCTGCTCGTCGCCGCTGGCGTCGATCCCGCCGAGGCCGAGCCGCGCTTCTCGCCCTACTCGAGCCTCTACCCGCTCGGCGAGCTCGGCCCGAGCGACCTCTTCCTCTGCGCCCTCGCCCGCGAGGCGGCGGGGGCCGGCTGGCGGGTCGCGCCGCTCACGCCCCACGAGCTCTCCTCGGCGATCGCCGCGATCTTTCCCGAGGGCGGCCCCACGCCCCGCGAGTCGATCGCCGAGCGGGCCCGGGAGCGGCTCGAGCGAGCCCGCGCCTCGGTGGAGGACGCGCAGCCCGAGCTCGCGCGCGAGTTCTGGGACCGGTGCGCCCGCCGGCTCGAGGACGAGGTGGGACG
This sequence comes from Myxococcales bacterium, assembly GCA_021783235.1. Classification (GTDB taxonomy): domain Bacteria; phylum Myxococcota; class Myxococcia; order Myxococcales; family JAKAPL01; genus JAJXUD01. The sequence goes on from JAJXUD010000037.1 coordinate 15,278, forward strand.
CTTCGTCGCGGCCCACGCGCCGCTGCCGCCCGTCTCGCCCTTCAAGGTGGTCCCCGAGGAGCGGTAGCAGGCGGTTCGCTCCGCCGCCCGGCCCTCCTCTCAGCCCTCGAGAACCGTGCGGTAGGCCGCGAGCGTCTCCTCGGCGCAGCGGCGCCAACTGAAGCGCGCCGCCCGCTCCGGACCCCGCTCGCGAAGCGCCTTCGAGCGCGCCCCGTCGGAGAGGAGCTTCGAGATCGCCCCCGCGAGCGCGTCCGCGTCGCCCGCCGGCACCAGCTCGGCGGCGGAGCCCAGCACCTCGCGGTGGGCTGGCAGGTCGCTCGCGACGACCGCGGCGCCGGCCCTCAGCCCCTCGAGCGGCGGCAGCCCGAACCCCTCGGCGCCCGACGGGCAGACGAGCAGCTCGGCGCGAGCCACGAGGGCGTGGAGCCGCTCCTTCGAGACGTGGCCGAGGATCCGAACGTCGAGGCCGCGCCGTCGCAGCCGCTCCACCCGCTCGACGATGGCCTCCGACCCGAACGCCTGACCGCCGACGAGCGCGAGGCAGAGCCCGCGCGCCCCCTGCAGCCGCTCGAAGGCGTCGAGCAGCACCCCGAGGTTCTTCCGAGCGTCGAGCGCGCCGATGTGGAGCAAGAACGGGCGGTCGAGCCCGGGCCCCCCGGCGAGGGCGGTGGCCCGGTCCGGCGCGTGGTCCGCCCCGAGCCTCGTCACCGCGGCCACCGGAGCGGCGGGGAACCGATCGAGCAGCTCGGCCCGAGTCGCCTCGCTCACGCAGAGCACGGCGTCGGCGATCGCGAGCGATCGCGCGAGCCAGGCGGCGAACTGGAGCCGGTAGGGGCGCGAGACGGTCTCCGGGCGCGAGAGCGGGATGAGGTCGTGAACCGTCAGGACGAAGCGGATCCCGCGCGGCTTCACGAGCGGCAGCGCGAAGTTGCAGACGCCGTGGAAGAGCGCGGGGCGGCCGGACGCGAGGAGCGAGGGGACCTCGCCGACCATCCAGAGGGTGCGCGAGGCGACCGAGCGGGGCGCGTGATCGACGCCCCCGGGGAGGGCCCGCCGCTCGCCGCCGATCAGCCAGAGCGCCTCGCGCGCCGGCCCCGACGCGAGGGCGCGCGCGAGCTCGACCGTGTAGAGGCCGATGCCGGAGGTCCGCGCCCCGGCGAGCGACGTATCGAGCGCGAGACGACCCGGCCGGGACGCTCGCCGGGACGCCGCCGCGCTTGACACACCTGCCGCCGGGGCCCAGATTTGCGCCCCTCGATGCGCTTCCACAGCCTCCTCCCGAGCTTCAAGCCTCACGACGCCACCGGCTCGATCGCCAGCGAGTTCCGGGGGCTGCTCCGCCGCCTCGGCTGCGAGTCCGAGATCTTCTCGCCCGACATCCACCCGGATCTCCGCCACCTCGCGCGGCCCTCCGCGGAGCTCGCCTCCGCGGTCGCGCCCGCCGACGCGCTACTCTACCACCACGGCATCGCCTCCGAGCTGGTGCCGCTGCTCTCCTCGCTCCGCTGCCGGAAGGTCCTCGCCTACCACAACGTCACGCCCGCCCGCTTCTTCGCGCCGTTCGATCCCGCGGTGGCCCGCGCCCTCGAGGACGGCCGCCTGCAGCTCGCGGCGCTCCGCGATCAGGTGGACGCCGCCGTCTGCTTCAGCGAGTACTCGGCGAGCGAGCTGCGGGAGGCCGGCTTCCCCCGCGTCTCGGTCGTGCCGCCTCCCCTCGAGCCGTGGCGAGTCGTCCACCCGGGAGACGAGCGGCTCTACCGCCGGCTGTCGGACGGACCGACGAACCTGCTCTTCGTCGGCCGCGTCGCGCCGAACAAGCGGATCGAGGATCTCATCGACCTCGCCCTCCTCTTGAACGCCCGCAAGCCCGCCCGGCCCGTCCGGCTCGTCGTCGCGGGCCCGACCCAGAAGGCCTCCGACTACTTCCGCATGCTCGAGCGACGGGCGGCTCCGCTCGGCAAGCGGGCGCTCTTCCTGGGCGCCCTCAGCCAGCACGAGCTCTGCGCCTGCTACCGCGCCGCGCACCTCTTCGTCTCGATGAGCGAGCACGAGGGCTTCGGGCTGCCGCTCTGCGAGGCCATGGCGGCCGGCGTGCCGGTGATCGCGTTCGACGGCGGCGCCGTCCGCGAGGCGCTCGGCGGCGCGGGCGTGCTCTTCTCGCCGAAGAGCCTGCCCCACGTGGCGGCGCTCTGCGAGATCCTGCTCGACGACCCGGTGCGGCGCCGCCGCATCGTGGAGGCGCAGAAGCGGCGCGCCGCCCAGCTCGGTCCCGAGCGGACGCTGCCGCCGTTCGCCGAGGCGCTCGCGCCGCTCCTCCCCCCGGCGCCGCCGGCCCGCCGCCCGGCCCGGGCCCGCCCCCGCGTCGCCTTCGTCGTCCACCGCTACGGCGCCGAGCTGGTGGGCGGCGCCGAGCGCCACTGCCGGAGCATCGTGCAGCGGATGGCCCGCCACTGGGACGTCGAGGTGCTGACGACCTGCGCGGCCGACTACCTCAGCTGGGCCAACGCGCTGCCGCCCGGGGTCTCCTCGGACGGCCCGGTCCCGGTCCGCCGCTTCCCCAGCGTGCGGACGCGCGAGATGCGCTCGTTCAACGCCCTCTCGGGCAGGATGTTCGGCCGCGCCCAGGAGCGGCTCGAGGAGGAGCGCTGGCTCGCCGATCAGGGGCCCGACTGCCCCGCCTTGCTCTCGTTCCTCGCCGAGCAGCGGACGGCTTACGACGGCTTCGTCTTCTTCACCTACCTCTACGCCCCCACGGCGCTGGGGCTGCCGATCGCGGGCAAGCGCGCGCTCTTCGTGCCGACCGCCCACGACGAGCCGCCGCTGCGCTTCGGCCTCTACCGGCAGACGTTCGCCGCGCCGGCGGCGATCCTCTTCAACACGCCCGAGGAGCAGGCGCTCTGCGAGGGGCTCTTCGAGCTGCCGGGGGTCCACCGCGAGGCCGTCGGCATCGGCGTCGAGCCGCGGCCCGGCGATCCCCAGGCCCTCAAGGCGAAGCTCGGGCTGCGCGGCGACTACCTGCTCTACCTCGGCCGCATCTGCGCCGGAAAGGGGCTGCGCGACCTCGTCGCGGCCCACGCGCTCCTGCGCAAGCGGCTCGGGGCCCAGGCGCCGGCCCTCGTGCTCGCGGGGACGAACGAGCTCGGCCTCACCGAGCGGCCCGGCGTCTTTCTGCCCGGCCCGATGGACGAGGCCCAGAAGTGGGATGCCCTCGGCGGCGCGGCGGCGATCGTCGTCCCCTCCGCCCTCGAGAGCCTCTCGCTGCTCGCGCTCGAGGCCTGGAGCGCCGGAAAGCCCGTGATCGTCAACGGTGAATCCGCGGTGCTCGCCGGCCAGTGCCGCCGCTCCGGTGGAGGCCTCTCGTACCACGGGCTCTCCGACTTCGCGGAGCAGACCGCGAAGCTGCTGCAGGACGACGACCTCCGGCGGAAGCTCGGGCAGGCCGGCCAGGGCTACGTCGCCTCGCACTACCGCTGGGAGCGGATCGAGGAGCGCTACCAGCGGATCCTCGCGGAGCAGGTGATGGACCGGACCGGGGGAGCCGCGCGGCAGCCGCCCTCCCGTTCGCGCGCGGGGGGCCCGGGCTCCCGCGGTGGCCGCCGCGGCGTCGTCCGCGCGAACGGGCTTCACGAACGGGAGGCGCCATGAGCCGGTTCGAGCTCTCGGGCGAAGGGGTCGACGAGGCGCTGCGCGACGAGATCGTCCAGCGGGCCGGCAGCGAGGTGGCGGCCGCGCCCGAGGCGGCGCCCCCCGCCTCCGTGCCCACCGACCTCTTCGGGCAGCTCCTCCGATCGCTCTCCGAGAACGCCGATTCGGCCCAGGGCTTCCCGCCGCAATCGCACCGGTCGTTCGGCGGCGCCGTGGTCGCCGCGAAGCGCGGCTTTCGGCTGGCCTTCCAGCCGTTCATCAACGACGCGCTCGCCCGCCAACGCGCCTTCAACCAGCGGCTGCTCGACGCCCTCGCGGCCATGCGGGCCGAGCAGCTCGAGATCTCGACTCGGCTGGAGCGGCTCGAACGGAAGCTCGAGGCCCCCTCGAAGACGCGTCGGAGCCGCCGGGGCTGAGGGCTGGTGAGGCGCCTCGTCGACCAGCCCGTGGCCCGCCGGGGCCCCTCCTCCGCTCCGCGAGGGAGGAGGTAGCTCCGCCCCATGGTCGACCCCGCCTGGTTCTGGCTGCTGCTCGGGACGGGGCTCGTGGCCGTCGGCCCGGCGCTCGCCTGCGCGGACGAGCCCATGGCTGGCCCGCCGCCGCTCGATCACCCGGCCGTCCTCGCGGGCGCCCTCGTGGGCGCGGGGCTCGGCGGCCTCGGTTCGGGAATCCTCTACCAGGTCTATCCGAGCGAGCTGCTCTGGGCCTCGGCGCTCACCGGCGCGGTTTTGGGGGCGCTGGCGACCGCCTGCGCCCTCTGGTATTGAGCGCCGATGGCCTCCGCCGAGCCGCTCCTGTCGGTGCAAGAGGCGCGCGCGCGAGTTCTCGCCGCGGCGGTGCCCCTCCCCGCCGAGCGGCTGCCCATCGAGTCCTGCCTGGGCAGCGCGCTCGCCCAGGATCTCGTGGCCGACCGGCCGCTCCCCGCCTTCGACAACTCCGAGGTGGACGGCTACGCGGTCCGGGCCTCGGATCTCGCGGGGGCGCTGCCGGACCGGCCCGTCTCGCTCCCGGTCGCCTTCGAGCTGGCCGCCGGCGAGGGCGCGGTACGGCGGCTCGAGGCCGGGCGCGCGGCCCGCGTCTTCACGGGCGCGCCGCTGCCCCCGGGCGCCGACGCTGTCGTCATGCAGGAGCGCGTTCGCCGCGAGGCAGGGCGGGCGATCTTCGAGACCGCCTGCGAGGCCGGCCTCGGCGTGAGGCGTGCGGGCGAGGACGTCGCGGCGGGGGCCCGCGCCCTCGAGGCCGGGTCGACGGTCGGCCCCGCGGAGATCGCCCTCGCCCTCGCGCTCGGATCCACCGACCTCTCCGTCCACCGCCGGCCGTCGGTCGCCATCGTGACCACCGGCGACGAGCTCTTCGATCCGGGCGAGGCGTTGCCGCCCGGCGGCATCTTCGATTCGAACGGCCCGGCGCTCGCCGCCGCCGTCCGCGCCGCCGGGGTCACGATCCTCGGTCGCCACCGCGCGAAGGACGACCCCGCCGCCCTCTGGGCCGCCCTCGAGCGCTGCCGCGGGGCCGATCTCGTCCTCACCGTCGCGGGCGTCTCCGTGGGCGAGCGCGACTACGTCCGCGCCGCGCTCGAGGGGCTCGGCGCCTCGCTCGACTTCTGGCGGGTGGCGATGCGCCCGGGCAAGCCGCTCGCCCTCGGCCGCTGGGGGAGGGTCCCGATCCTCTGCCTGCCCGGAAACCCGGTCTCGTGCCTCGTGACCTTCGAGCTCTTCGGCCGGCCGCTCGTGCGAAGGCTCGCCGGCCACCGGGAGGTCGAGCGGCCGCTCGTCGACGCCGAGCTGTCGGCCGCCGTCCGCAAGCCCGCCGACCTCGCGTTCTTCTGCCGCGGCCGCTGGGAGGACGGCCGCTTCACCCCCGCGCCGAAGCAGGGCTCGGGCATCCTCACCTCGCTCGTCGGCCAGAACGGGCTGGCCGAGATCCCACCGGGGCCTTCGGAGCTGCCGGCGGGAAGCCGGGTCCGGGTACGGCTGCTGGGCGTGCCCGAGCTCTCGTGAGGGAGCGACTTCGCCGCTGGGCGACACCGAGCGCGTTCGGGCTGTCGCTCGGGATTGCCCTCGGCTGCTGCGCGATCCGCTGGGCGGGGCGCGAGGGCTCGGCTGGAAGCCTCCCCGTCCTCGCGACGCTCGAGCGGGCGCTCTACGATCTCCACTTCCGGGAGCGCGTCTTGCTCGGGCAGGGCCAGGCGCCGACCCACGTCGTCGTCATCGCCGAGGACGAGCGCTCCGTGCAGAAGGTGGGCCGCTGGCCTTGGCCGCGGGCGGTCTACGCGACCCTGATCGACCAGCTCACCGCCGCCGGGGCGAGCGCCATCGCGATGGACGTCGCCTTCCTCGACCGCTACGAGCAGGACGGAGGCGGCGAAGAGGCGCTCGCCCAGGCGGTGGCCCGCTCCGGGAGGACGGTTCAGTCGTTCATCCTCCTCGGAAGCCGGGAGGTGGAGCAGCTCACCGCCGCCGATCGGGAGGCCCAGCTCGACCGAATCGCGAAGGGCGCCACGAGCCCGCCCTCGATCGCCCGGCTTCTGCCCAGCGGGGTGGAGAGCTTCCGGCCGGCCGCCGTCGAGGCAGCCGGGCTCTACGAGGCGCCCGCGGTGGACGCGCCGCTGCCGGCCATCGCGCAGGCCGCGAGCTGGTTCGGCTACTTCAACGCCATCCCGGATCCCGACGGCGTCATCCGCTCCGTCCCGCTCGTGGGGCAGGCGGGAGGCCGCTTCACCTTCCCGTCGCTCGAGACCGCCGCCGTCGCCCTCGCCTGCGGCGCCGGCCTGCCCTCGTCGATTCTGCCGCTCGTCACCGAGGGAGGGCGCCTCGCCGAGGTCCAGATCGACTGCGCCGGCTCACGGCGGTTGCGCGTCCCGGTCGACGGCGCCGGCCGGCTGGCCCTCGACTTCTCGGTTCCCTGGCGCCAGCTGCCGCGGCTGAGCGCCGTCGACGTCGTCTCCGGCCAGTTCCCGCCGGAGAGCGTGCGCGGTCGGGTCGCCGTGGTGGCCGCCACGGCCGAGGGGACCTTCGACCTGCGCAGCACGCCGCTCGACAAGAACGTCCCCGGCGGCGTCACCCACGCGACCGCGGTCGAAGAGATGCTGACCGGCCGTTTCCTCACCCGGCCCGACGGGCTCGTGATCCTCGAGCTCGCCTGGCTGCTCGCCGCCGGGCTCCTCTTCGGACGCCTCTTCGCGACGGCGCCCCTCGGCCTGTCGACCGCCGGGCTCGCGCTCGGCGGAGTCGGCTTCCACGCCCTCTCCTACGTCGCCTTCGCCCACGGCCTCGACCTCTGCTCGGCGCTGCCGGAGGTCGAGCTCGCCCTCCTCTTCCCCACCGCGCTCGGCTTCCGCTACCTCACCGAGGAGCGTGAGAAGCGGGCGATCCGGCGCGCCTTCCAGCACTACCTCACCGGCTCGGTGATGGACGCCGTGCTGGCCGATCCCTCGCGGCTCAAGCTCGGCGGCGAGAAGCGCGAGCTCACCGTCCTCTTCTCGGACATCCGCGGCTTCACCGGCCTGAGCGAGAGGCTGGCCCCCGAGGCGCTCGTCCAGCTCCTGAACGAGTACCTGACGCCGATGACCGAGATCGTCTTCGCCAACGGCGGCACGCTGGACAAGTACATGGGCGACGCCATCATGGCCTTCTTCGGCGCGCCGGTCGACCAGCCCGACCATGCGCTGCGCGCCTGCCGCGCCGCCTGCCAGATGCTCGAGCGGCTCGCCGAGCTGCGCCTCCGCTACGAGGCCCAGGGACTCCCGCCGATCGAGATCGGCATCGGGCTCTCCACCGGCCCCATGGTCGTCGGCAACATGGGTTCGAGAGACCGCTTCGACTACACCGTGATGGGCGACGCCGTGAACCTGGGCTCGCGACTCGAGGGGGCGAACAAGCTCTACGGCACCCGCATCCTCGCCTCCGAGAGGACCTTCGCGGCCGTGCGCGGGCAGGTGAGCGCCCGGGAGATCGACCTCGTCCGCGTGAAGGGCAAGCACGAACCGGTGCGCGTCCACGAGATCCTCGCCGACCGCCCGGGAGAGGCTCCGTTCGTCGCGCCGTTCGAGCGCGGCCTCGGCCTCTTCCGGCAGCGGCGCTGGGACGAGGCCCGGGCGGCCTTCGAAGAGACCCTCGCCTCGCGGCCCGAGGACGGCCCCGCGAAGCTGTACGTCGCGAGGTGCGAAGCGATGAAGGCCGCTCCCCCGCCGGTGGAATGGGGCGCGGTGTACACGATGGAGACGAAGTGAGGCCGGCCCCGGGCGAGCGGTGGGCGCTCGCTCGGCTACTTCACGAGCTTGCTGATCGCGCGGAACTCGTCGGTGCCGGCGCGGCCGGTCAGGTCGAAGAGGACGGTCTCGGTGCCGGTGATCGTGCCGCCGGCCTGCCGCATCAGATCCAGGCCGACCTGCCAGTTGGCCCGGCTGCGGGAGAGGACGGCGTCCGCGGCGACGAAGGTGCGCAGCCCCCGCTCCTCGAGGTCGCGGACCGTCTGGAAGACGCAGACGTGGGTCTCCATGCCGCAGAGGACGAGCTGCTCCCGCCCCTCGAGCCCCCGCTCGATCTCGGGCACGCAGCAGGTGAAGACGAGCTTCTCGACCGGCTTTCCCGCTGGCCCGATGGCCTCGCGGATCGGGCCCACGGTGGGGCCGAGCCCCTTCACGTACTGCTCGGTCCAGAGGATCGGCACGCCGAGGATCTTGGCGCCCTCGACGAGCCGGACGCAGTTCTTGACGACCTGATCGAGCTCGGCGGGCGGCATGGCGGCGGCGAGCCGCTCCTGCACGTCGACGACGAGCAGCGCGGCGCGAGCGCGGTCGAGCCGAAAGCGGGCGGGATCCATCACAGCGCGTACCCCATGGCGCCCGAGGTCATGGGCGCCTCGGGATCGAGCGCGACGTCCACGCAGGCGACGGTGCCGGAGGCGAAGGCGCGGTCGAGCGCCCCGGCGAGCTGCTCGGGCCGGTCGACGTGCTCGCCGTGGCCGCCGAACGCCTTCACCACCTCGTCGTAGCGGACGGGCGCGAGCGCGGTGGCGGGCGAGCGCTCCGCGCCGAACATCCCGAGCTGCGGCAGCCGGATCTGCCCCCAGGCGGCGTCGTTGCCCACGACCGCCACCATCGGCAGCCGGAAGCGAACGGCGGTCTCGAAGTCGAAGCCGTTGAGGCCGAAGGAGCCGTCCCCCTGGATGACGAGCACCGGCCGGTCGGGGTGGACGACCTTCGCGGCGAGCGCGAACGGCGCGCCCACTCCGAGGCAGCCGAGCGGCCCCGGATCGAGCCAGCGACCGGGCCGATCGACCTCGATGACCTTCGCGGCGATGGCGACGAAGTTGCCCCCGTCGGCGACGAAGGTCGTGTCGCCCGCCCGCTTCGCCGCGAGCGAGATCTCGCGGGCGACCCGGAAGTGGTGCAGCGGCGCCTGGTCGCTTTGGCAGAGCGGCTCGAGCTTGTCGCGCTTCGCCTTCTCCTGGGCCCGCAGCCGCTCGAGGTGGCCGCGGCGCGCCGCTGCGCCCTTGGGGAGCGCCGCCGCGAGCGCCTCGAGCGCGAGCCGCGCGTCGGAGGGGATGCCGACGTCGACGGCCCGGTTGCGGCCGATCTCGGCGGGGTCGATGTCGAGCTGCACGAGCTTCGCGCCGGCCGCGAAGCTCTCGCCGTAGCCGAGCCGGAAGTCGAGCGGCGTCCCCACCACCACGACCACGTCGGCCTCCGAGAGCGCCTCCTTGCGGGTCTGCTGGAAGAACGAGGGGTGGCCCGGCGGCAGGCAGCCGCGCCCCGCGCCGTTCAGGTAGATGGGGAGCTCGGCCCGCTCGCCCAGCCGGCCCAGGGCGTCCGAGGCGTCGTCCCACCAGATCGAGCTGCCGGCGATGACGGCCGGCCGCTCGGCCCGCTCGAGCAGCGCGGCCGCGGCCGCGATCGCCTTCGGATCCGGGGCCGCCCGCACGCGGGTCCGGTAGCCCTTGGGCAGCGGCGCCTCGGCCTCGTCGAGCTCGGCCATCAGCGTGTCGAACGGCAGCTCGAGGAAGACCGGGCCGGGCCGGCCGGAGAGCGCCACGCGGAAGGCGCGGGCGAGGTAGGAGGGGATGAAGCGGGCCTCGGGGATCCGGTCGGCCCACTTGGTGATGCGCAAGAAGAGGTCGACCTGCTCGATCTCCTGCAGCGAGCCCTTCCCCGCGTTGAAGGTGGGCGCCGCGCCGCCGAGCAGGATCATCGGGCTGTTCGCCGCGTAGGCGTTCGCGACCCCGGTGAGCGCGTCGGTGACGCCCGGGCCGGCGGTGACCACCGCGACGCCGACGCCGCGGGTGAGCCGCGCGTACGCGTCGGCGGCGTGGGCGGCGCCCTGCTCGTGCCGGGTGTCGACGATCCGGATCCCCTCGTCCACGCAGCCCGCGTAGATGGGGGCGACGTGGAGCCCGGAGAGGGTGAAGATGGACCGAACCCCCTCTTCCTTCAGCATCCTCGCGACGAGTCGGCCTCCGCTGACGTTCGCCATGACGGCCTCCACGCTCCACGCTAGACTGCGTGAGTGGCGCGGAGCCTAGCAGAAGAAAGATTCCACGTCTGGCTGGAAGCGCTCTCCGGTCCCGACCGGCTCGCCCTCTCGGAGCGGTACCGGGCGCTCTCGCTCTGGGGCGGCCTCGGCAAGCTCGAAGCCGACGGCCAGCTCCGGCCGATCGCGCCCGCGCTGACCGCGGCGGTCGAGCCGATCGCGCGGCTCGAGGAGCGCTCGAGGCGGGCCCACGCGCTCCTGTCGGCGGTGGTCAAGGCCGCGCGCTACTTCCTCGGCGGCGAGGGTCGGCCGCTCGCGGACCAGGTCTTCCAGGGGCTCTCCCCCTGGGAGCGGGAGCTCTGCGAGACGACCTGGCGCGCCGCCGAGGCCGTCGCCATCGCCCGCGTCGACCTCTTCACCGACAGCGCGGGCGTCGACCGGCCGCTCGAGATGAACGCCACCATCCCCGCCATGGAGGGCTACTCGGACGTCGCCGCGCAGGCGCTCCTGCGGGCGGTGGGCGAGGCCCGCGGGATCGAGCGGGCGGCGATCGACCAGCTCTGCCGCGAGAACGGCAGCAACGTCGACGACCTGCGCCGCTCGCTCGTCGCCCACTACCGGCGGCTCGGCGGCGCGGGCGACCGGCCCTCGGTGGCCCTCGTGGCGCGCGCGGGCGACCCTCAGAGCCCCGAGCTCGCGGCCATCGCGCGCGGCTTCGCGCAGGCGGGGCTCGAGGCGCTGCGCTGCACCCCGGATCAGATCGGCCTCGACGCGCAGGGGCGAGCGACCGTCGTCGGCCGCCCCATGGACCTCCTCTACCGGCACCTCTTCGCGCGCCGCATCGATCCCGAGAGCGCCCTCGGCCGGATCGTCCGGGAGCCCGAGCGGCACCGGCTCCTCAACCCGGTCAACTCGCAGCTCGAGGTGAAGGCGCTCTTCGCCGAGCTCTCGCGCGCCGCCGCGGATCCCGCCCTCGCCCGGGCGATGGGGCTCGACGAGCGCGAGCTCGACGCGGCCGCGCGCGCCCCCTGGTCGCGCCGCCTCGTTCCCGGCCCCGCGACCGGCCCCGGCGGCGAGGCGCTGGACGACCTCGTCGCCTTCGCGAAGGCCCACCCGGGCGACCTCGTCGTCAAGCGGAGCTGGGGCTACGGCGGCACGAGCGTGGTCATCGGCGACGACCTCGACAGCGCGGAGGGACAGGCCCGGGCCCGCGACGTCGCCGGGAGGAGCGGCGGCGACCCGGTCTCGTGGGCCGAGGTCGTCCGCCGCTGCGCGGGCAACGGCGGCTTCGTCGTGCAGGCCCGAGTGGAGCTCGCGACCGAGCGGCACCTCGTGGCGATGGAGGGCGGCCCGCGCTGGATCGACTGGTACGTCGACGTCTCCGCCTACACGAACCTCGGCGTCGCCGAGGCGCCCGGCGGCGGCGTGCGGCGCGGCTCGACCGGGCGGGTCGTCAACATCGTCGGCGGCGGCGGGCTCGTGCCGATGATCGCCGAGCCCGTGATGGAGAAGCTGCTCGGCCGGCCGCCGGCAGGGGCAACGGACGGGAGGGGCGCGGGGTGACGGCCGTTCGAGCTCCGGCAGACGGTCCGACCTGCGCTCGAAGAGGTGACAGTCCCACCCTCGCGGCGCCATGAACGGAGCATCCGGCGCCCGAGACCGGTCGCGCCGGACACGACCGACTCCCGAAGGGTCTGAACCGACGGGATCAGCGCCTCGACGGGTTCGATGAGAGCCTCCACGGCTTCGACGAGAGGCTGAACGGGGTGCGAACCGAGGCTCTCGTCGGACCCATCGAGGCTCCAATCGAACCCGTGGAGGCTCTCATCGGACTGTGCAGAGCCACGAGCAACTCGTCCAGCCTCTCATCGAACCCGCGCAGGGCCACGGGCTACCCGTGCAGGCTCTAAACCAGCCCGTGCAGGGCCATTAGAAGTCGGATCAGGCTCTGTTCCTACCCGTTCCGTTCAGGCGCCGTTCCAACTCGATCAGCGGCTGCGGCAACCCGTCGAGGCGCCGTGACGCTCTGCGCAGCCGCACGGGCCAGCGGTCGTCGTCGACGTGCCCCTGGACGTGCTCGCCCACGTCGAGCTTCTCAGAGGAGCGCGGGCGACCTACCTCTCGAAGCCCCATCTCCACAGCCCGCTTGGGGTCGGGAGGCTTGGTCACGTCCGCGAGCCACAGCCCTTGCCGCTCGAGCCAGGGGCGAATCCTCACCTCCCGCTCCTCCCAGCCGAGGCAGCGGTCGACGTGCGGAGAGTCGCTCCAAACCCAGACTTCGAGCTCGGGCTCGATCACGACCACATCCGACCAGCCGTCCCCCCCGAGGCGCTCCCGGAGGCTCGCCTTCATTGCGGCGGCGTCATCAGACGCGCCATCCCACGCTCGATCAAGAACCACGAGCGCGTGCGAGTACGATGTCCGCTGGTCCCGCAGAAAATCGGGAGCCTCGCGAAAGCAACCTGGGTCCCGGCGAGGGTGAACCCAGATGTCCGCTTGCACCGGGCGAGTGTGAAGCGCCTCCGGGCGTTCCAGAAGGGCGCCGACCGTCGCCTCCATGTTCTTGTCGGCCACGAGGCACACCAGATCCTTCATCCGAGGACTCCACTTGCGAACAGGGTCCCCAGATCGACCCCGCCCTTCCACCCCTTGAGACTCGGGTGTTCGTCGCCCCGCACGATGGCGGTGGCACCGTCAAGCCCACGGGCAAAGCAGAGTCTGCCCGGAGGTCGGACCGGTTGGCAGCGTTCGGATCGTAGGCAAGCCACCCTCGCCCGTGAAGCGCTTGGCGGCTCACCGCATCTCCCCGTCCACGAGCTTCACGACCTCGTTCCCGCGGTCGTCCACCACACAGGAAGCGAAGCTGATCTTCCGGGGAGGGTGGCGACAGACGTGCCATCTCTCAGCCCACGCTCGACCGCCGCTCGAACACGTTCTCGTTGTGCCACCGCAGCGCCGTCGGGTCCGGCCGGTCCTCCGAGCGCGTGGGAAGCGTGATCGAGCGGCCGTCGAAGGCGTAGTAGGTCTTGCCGTTCTCCCACTCGTCCTTCAGGCGGCGGCTCACCTCGAAGCGGCCTTCGGGGGTCACGGTGACGTAGCCGCGGTCGAAGAGCCGGTGGATGTCGGTGCGGAGGAGGAGGCCGTTCTGAACGTCGTGGGCGCCGCCCTCGGCGTAGCCCTGGATGTGGGCGACGTCGAGCACGGGGAGGGAGTGCTCGCCGCTGACGGCGCAGGCGCCGTGGTAGGCCTGGGTGACGGCAACGCGGAACGTCCCTTGTCCGAGGCGGGGGCGGACGAGGAAGGGCTCTCCGAAGCGCTCGCCGGGGGCATCGTAGCTCGCGGTGGGCTGGGCGGCGCGGATGGCGTTGGGGGCCTGGGCGCGCTCGAGGCACTCCTCCCAGATGCGGAGGCCCTCGCCTTCCGAGAGGTCGAGGCCCTTGCCGCGCACGATGTTCTTCTGGAAGTCGCTCGGCTCGGCCACCCAGTCGCCGTCGGCGAAAAACACGGGCTGGGAGATCATGAGGCAGCCGACGCGGTACTGACCTCCGAGCTCGGCACCGCTGCGAGCGCGGTACTTCTCGATGCGGCGGCACATCTCGTCGAAGGTCTCGGCGCCGTTGAGGCGACCGAAGGACTCCCAGGCCAGGGAGGCGGGGATGATCTCGTGGCGGGCGAAGAGGCCGAAGCCGGCGATGGCGTAGTGGGGCTTCTTCAGGCGGAAGAAGAAGGGCTCGCCAGGAGCGACGGCGCGGAAGGCCCCGCCGCCGGAGGGCTGCCAGAAGTTCACCTCGTCTGGGGGGGGGCGGAGGTCTCGAAGGAACGAGAACCAGTCGTAATCGGTATTGCCGATGAAGCCTTGCACGAGGCGAGTGTACCACTGGCGACTGAGCTACGATCTGGCTCCGGGACGCTGGTAGTGGGTCAGTTTGATCCTACGGACAGCTGACGGTCCATACTTCGCAACTGAGTGCGCTCCGCAGGAGCTGGTGGGGCCCGACGGCAAGGTGACGACGGTGGCCCCGTCGTCGCTCTCGCCGGCGCCCGCCACGAGCGGCGGGTCGGGGTCGAGCGGGAACGGGAGCACGGGCAGCGGCGGCGCCGCCCCCGCGACCCCGCCCCCGCCGGCCTCGGGCGGCACGCAGAGCGGCAACTAGGCGCCGCGCAAGCGACCCAGCGGCCGCACGAAAGTGAGACGGCGGCCCCCCGGCGCGATCACGAGCGCCGGGCGGCCGCCGTCGTTTTTTTGGGCGGGCCCCCGGGCGCGCCAGCAACGCTTCGTCCGAGGCCGGCCGCCGGCACGCCGCTCAGCGAGGGGCGAGTTCGAGCGCCCGCCAGAGGTACCAGCTCGCGACGCTCCGGTACGGGCGCCAGCGCTCGCCGTGTCGGGCGAGCTCCTTCGGCGCCGGCAGCGCCTCGAGACCAAACGTTTGGGCAAAGCCCTTGCGGACGCCGTAGTCGTCGACCGGGAGCACGTCGGGCCGCCCCAGCCGGAAGATGAGCAGCATCTCGACCGTCCAGCGGCCGATGCCCCGGACCCGCGTCAGCCGCTCGACGATCGCCTCGTCGTCCATCCGCGCGAGCTTCGAGAGCGGAGGGACCGTCCCGTCGAGCGCCTTCTCGGCGAGGTCGCGCAGGGCCGCGACCTTGGAGCCGGAGAAGCCGACGGATCGCAGCTTCTCCTCGGGGAGCCGCACGACGTCGCTCGGCTCGGGGAACGGCTTTCCGGGCACGAGCGCGCGGAAGCGGTCGAGGATGGTCTCGGCCGCCTTGCCGGTGAGCTGCTGGTGGGCGATCGACTGCGCGAGCGCGGCGAAGCTGCCGCTGGCCGCGTCCGGCCGCAGCCGGAACGGGCCCACCCGCCGCGCGAGCCGTCCGAGGACCGGGTCGGCGCGTCCCAGCCGGCGCACGGCGTGGGCCGCGTCGAAGGCGAGGCGCCCCCCGCCGTCGAAGAGCTGGCCCGCGTCGGCGCCCGGCGGACGGCGGAGGGCGACCCCCTCGAGCGCGAGGAGCCGGGCCTTGGTGCCGAGCCCGCCCGGCGCCGAGAAGCCGCCGGCGCCGTTCGCCGCGACGATCCGGTGGCAGGGGACGACCAGGGGGAACGGGTTCTTGGCGAGCGCCTGACCGACGGCGCGCGCGGCCCCGGGCGAGCCGGTCCGCTCGGCGAGCTCGCCGTAGGTGACGGTCCTCCCCGCCGGGACGGAGCGCGCCGCCTGGTAGACGCGGCGCTGGAATTCGGGCAGGCCGTCCATGTCGAGCGGGACGTCCTCGAGCCGCTGCGGGGCCCCGCCGAGGTGGGCCACGAGCTTCTCGATCGCCCGCGCGAGCTTCGCGGGCGGCCTCGCGGGCGTGCCGGCGAGTTCGCCCCGAAGGAGCCGCAGCGTCTCGGCCACGGTTCCCGACGGGAGCTGGATGCGGCGCAACCCTTTGTCCGTCCAGGCGATTCCCAGCGGGCCGAAGGAGGTCTGGACGGTGGCGATCGAAAGTTCCATGGGAGCGCTAGAATAGCGGCCGATGAGGTCGCGTCCAACCGACGAGGAGGCCGCCCAATGACCCGTTTCTACTCGCTGGTCGCCGCGCTTCTCTCGATGGGGGCCTGCGCCACGGCGCGGCCGGACGTCACGGTCCATCCCGAGGAGGCGGATCGGCTCGCCCCGACGGCGGCTCCGCCGAAGCAGGCCTGGGTGCCCGACGCCGAGGATCCACCGGACGCGCCCGCCCACGACGCCTACTCGGCGGCGGAGTGCGAGCGCGAGGCGCGCCGCGCCTACGGCCGCGGGGAGACCCAGTGGGCATGGCGAGCCCTCCTCGCCTGCGGCGAGCGGCACGACTTCAACAGCCTCGAGCCGCTGCTCCACCCGCCCTGGGCCCGGGAGATCGCGAGCCACGGCGCCCAGGGCTACGAGCTCGTCGGCAAGATCCTCGTCCGCACCGGCCTGACGCTCGGCTTCGACCTGCGCCGGCTGCAGAACGCGGGGCTGCCGCTCCTGAGCCTCCGCCAGGTCACGGACGATCCCGGGCTCGCCGACGGGCAGTACGTGCTGCTCAGGGCCCAGGTGGGCGCCCGCAAGGCGGTGGGCGGCCAGGAGCTCGTGGAGCTCTTCGAACAGCGACAGGAGAGCCACTTCGAGGGGATGGGACTCGGGGAGGAGGGCCAGGGCGGCGGTGGCGCCTTCAGCCCGGCGCAGATCAGCCGGATGGGCGGGGCCGGCGGGCTCGGCTACGGCGGCACGGGCTTCCTCGGCATGCCCTATGGCGGCGCGATGCCGATGGGGGCCGGGATGCGCGGCGGCCTCGTCGGACCGGGGCGCCCCTACTCCGGCTGGCCCGACGGCGCGCCGTACAACAACGACTACCGGGCCGTGGGTCCGGTCTACGAGAACGACACGATCGACAGCGGCCGCTCGGCGATGCTCGATCTCGCCCGCTTCGACCCGCGGCTGACCCCGGGCGTCGACGTCGCGGTGCTGGCGCGGGTCGCCGGGAAGGCGACGCAGAACTCGCTCGGCGCGGTCTGCCGGCCGGGCAAGAGCGGCGACGCGGTCTGCAAGACGGAAGAGGTCTCGAGCGGCCCGATCCCGCGGCTGGTGCCGGTGAAGCTCTGGATCCTGGCGACGAACGAAGACGACGACTAGAGCGTCGGCCGTTGGGGCCCGCCGCGAACGAGCTACGGCTTCTCGAAGATCCGCAGCCGCTCCACGGGTTCGCCGTGCACGAGGTGCCGCTCGACGATCTCCGGGGCGTCGGCCTCGGTGACTCGCCCGTACCAGACGCCCTCCGGGTAGACCACCACGACCGCGCCGAACTCGCAGGCGTCGAGGCAGCCGGCGGCGTTCGCCCTCACCTCGCCGCCGAGGCCGCGCTGGCCGATCTCCGCCTTGAACCGGTCGCGCAGCGACTCCGAGCCCTTCTCCGCGCAGCAACCCTTCGGGTGGCCGGGCGGACGCCGGTTCGTGCAGACGAAGAGATGACGTTCGAATGGAGGCATGGGGAATGGCCGCCGTCGATGGAACCTGGCTGCTCGATCGTTCGCTACTCGATCAGGGCACGAGGTTCCTGATGAGGAAGTCGCTTTCGCGTCGGGACAGAGACTGATTTCGTCTGCAATCCGTTCTTCCTTCTCGACGGCCGGTCAAGGCTACTTTAACCACTCGACGTTCAAGAACAACCCGAGGTCGACCCGCAGTTGGCGCACTTGTAGCAGGCGCCGCTGCGAACCATGATGCTCCCGCAGGTGTGGCACGGTGGCGCGTCGGTCTCCGACTGAATCGCGAAGGCCGGCGCGGGCATCCGGGCACCGGGCTGCGCGGCGGACCTGGCGTCGACCGCGGCCGGGAGCGATGGCGCCCCCTTCGCGGCCAGCTCGGGCAGGCTCTCCAGCTCCGCCGGCTGGGGCAGGAACTTGAGCGCCATCCAGCGGAAGATGTAGTCGACGATCGACTTCGCGATCGGCAGCTGCGGATTGCCCGTGAAGCCGGACGGCTCGAAGCGCGTGTGGCTGAACTTGTCGGCGAGCACCTGCAGCGGGACGCCGTACTGCAGCGCCATCGAGATCGAGGTGGCGAAGCTGTCCATCAGGCCCGAGACCACCGAGCCCTCCTTCGCCATCACGCAGAAGAGCTCGCCGGGCGTCCCGTCCTCGTACATGCCGACCGTCAGGTAGCCCTCGTGGCCGCCGATCGAGAACTTGTGGGTGATCGCCCGCCGCTCCTCCGGCAACCGCCGGCGCGCGGGCCGGGCCTCGACGGGCGCCGCCGACCTGCTCGTGTTGAGCGGCTGCGACCGCTTGCAGCCGTCCCGGTAGACGGCCACGGCCTTGAGCCCGAGCTTCCAGGCCTCGAGGTAGGCCGCCTCGATGTCCTCGACGGTCGCCGTCTGCGGCAGGTTGACGGTCTTCGAGATGGCGCCCGACAGGAACGGCTGGACCGCCGCCATCATCCGGACGTGGCCCAGGTAGTGGATGCTCCGCGTCCCCGACGCCGGCCGGAAGGCGCAGTCGAAGACCGGCAGCTGCTCCGGCTTGAGCTCCGGCGCGCCCTCGATGGTCTCGTGCTCGTCGAGCCAGGCGAGGATCCGCGCGACGGCCTGCGGCGAATAGCCGAGCCGCTCGAGCGCCGCCGGCACCGTCTGGTTCACGATCTTGAGGACGCCGCCCCCGACGAGCTTCTTGTACTTGATGAGCGCGATGTCCGGCTCGATGCCGGTCGTGTCGCAGTCCATCATGAAGCCGATGGTGCCGGTGGGGGCGAGCACGGTGACCTGCGAGTTGCGGTAGCCGTGCGCGCGTCCGAGCGCGAGCGCCTCGCCCCAGGAGGCGCGCGCCGCGAGGAGCAGATCGGGCGGGCAGAGGCCGTCCGGGATCCGCTGCGCGTGCTCACCATGCTTGCCGATGACGCTCAGCATCGGCTCCCGGTTCTCCGGGAAGCCTTCGAAGGGACCGGTCTGCTCGGCGATGCGAGCGCTCATGGCATAGGCCTCGCCGGTCATGAGCGCCGTGATGGCCCCCGCGTAGGCCCGCCCAGCCTCGCTGTCGTAGGCGAGGCCGCGCGACATGAGCAGGGCGCCCAGGTTCGCGTAGCCGAGCCCGAGCGGCCGGAAGCGGTGGCTGTTCTTCTCGATCGCCTCGGTGGGGTAGCGGGCGTTGTCGACGATGATCTCCTGCGCGAGCAGGAGCACGTCGACCGCGTGCTTGAACGCCTCGACGTCGAACTCCCCGTCGATGGTCCGGAAGTGCATCAGGTTCAACGACGCGAGGTTGCAGGCCGTATCGTCGAGGAACATGTACTCGCTGCACGGGTTCGAGGCGTTGATCCGCGCCGTCGTCGAGCAGGTGTGCCAGTCGTTGATGGTGGTGTCGAACTGGAGCCCCGGATCGCCGCAGGCCCAGGCCGCCTGGGCGATCTCGCGGAAGAGCTCGCGCGCCCGGAGCTGGTCCATCGGGTGGCCGTCGGTCACGGCCCGGGTCGACCACTCCGCGTCGTCCCGCACCGCGCGCATGAACCCGTCGGTGCAACGGACCGAGTTGTTGGAGTTCTGGAAGAAGATCGAGGCGTAGGCCGGCCCGTTGAAGCTCGGGTCGTAGCCCGCGTCGATGAGCGCCCAGGCCTTCTTCTCCTCCTCGGCCTTGCAGCGGACGAAGTCGACGATGTCCGGGTGATCGGCGTTCAGGATCACCATCTTGGCGGCGCGGCGCGTCTTGCCGCCACTCTTGATGACCCCCGCGAAGGCGTCGAAGCCCTTCATGAAGCTGACCGGCCCGGAGGCGTCGCCGCCGCCCGCGAGCTTCTCCCTGGACGAGCGGATGGGAGAGAGGTTCGTCCCCGTGCCCGAGCCGTACTTGAAGAGCATCCCCTCGGTGTGGGCGAGCTTCAGGATGCTGTCCATCGAGTCCTGCACGCTGTTGATGAAGCAGGCCGAGCACTGCGGCTGCTTCTCGACGCCGACGTTGAACCAGACCGGGCTGTTGAAGGCCGCCTTCTGCCGGACGAGCAGGTGCGTCAGCTCGGCGTGGAAGCTCTCGGCGTCGGCCTCGGTCGCAAAGTAGCCCTGGCGGCGTCCCCAGCCGGCGAGGGTGTCGACCACCCGCCCGATGAGCTGCCGGACGCTCCGCTCGCGCTCCGGCGTGCCGATGGGTCCGCGGAAGTACTTGGAGGCGACGACGTTGGTCGCGAGCATCGACCACGACTTCGGGATCTCGACGTCCTTCTGCTCGAAGACGGCCTTGCCGTCCTCGCCGGCGATGATCGCGGTGCGAAGCTCCCAGGCGACCTCGTCGAAGGGATGGACCCCCGGGGTCGTGAAGTAGCGGGGCACGGCCACCCCGGCCATCCCGGCTGCCCGCTTCTTGCCGCCCGCTCGCTTGATCGCCTGCGTCTCCCGCACCTGCATTGGTCTCCTCCTCTTTCTTAATAACCGCCGGGGAAAGGCCGGCCTCGGGCGGGACCCGTCGTGCGCTCGCTCTGCCTCGATTGTCCCCGCCGCATCGTTGGAGGGACAGGTCTACCCGCCCCCTCTGACATCGGGCGCCGCCGCCGCGAAGCTAGCGTGCAACCCTTCGGAATCGCGAGGGCGCCGGCTCGGGGAAGCGCTGATCCGGGTGGAGCCGCTTCGCGCGATCCAAGAGCACGGGCTCGGATTCGACGTGCTCGGGATCGGGCAGGCAGCAGTCGACCGGGCAGACCGTCGCGCAGGCCTCCCGATCGTTGAAACCGACGCACTCGGTGCAGAGCGCGGGGTCGATGACGAACAGCTCCTCGCCCTGCGAGATGGCGCCGTTCGGGCACTCCGGTTCGCAGGCGCCGCAGTTGATGCAGACGTCGGTGATGCGGGTCGCCATCGGGAGGTCTTCTAGCGAACCGCGACCGCCCCCGCAACGCGCCGCTGGAACTCGCTAGCTGACGCCCGCCACCTCTTCCTTCACGAGCTCCTCGTCGAGCCGCTCGCGAAGCCGCTGTAGCAGCCGCTCCTGCTCCTTGATCCGATCGCGCATCGGCTCGTTCTCGGTGCGGACGACCTCGGAGCGAATCTCGGGGATCGTCCAATCGAGCAGCCGGAGGACCGCTTGCGCCTCGTCCGTGCTCAAATCGATTTTCATCGCAGCTCTCCGTGACCCCCAAGGACCGCCCCGCACCCCCTCTGCCTCCCCGGCGAACCGGAGAGACGGGGGAGGACGGGGCGTCGACGTTTCCTAGTGCTTCGCCATCCCCTTGCCCTCGTCGATCAGCTCGCGCACGCGCTGGCCGCCCTTGTGGCCGATCTCCGAATAGAAGCTGGGACCGCGGGTCCGAGACACCGTCTCGCCGCCGAGGCGCCCGAGCTCCCGGTAGCCCTCCGGCCCGAGCTGCACCTTGCGAGCCTCGCCGCCTTTCTCGCCCCCCTTGCGGCCGATCTCCGAATAGAACTCGCGTCCACGCTCGCGGGCCACCTTCTCGCCGCCGAGGCGTCCAGCCTCCTGGACGGTCATCGACTTCCCGTGGGTCTTCATCGCCATTTCGACTTCACCCCTTTCGCCCCGGCGCGTCTCTCCCCGCTGCCCGTGGCCCCCTCCTCCACTGACCTCGCAGGGGCGCCGGTCGCTCGACACTTACGGTAGCCATTCGACGGGTCCGAAACAGACGGCAGGCCTGCTCGCGGCTCAACGGTAGCGATCGAGCGTCTTCTCGATCCGTTCGCGCGCCGCCTCGCTCAGCTCCGGCGGTCCCGCGATCTCGGCCGCCCCCGCGAACGACAGCATGAACGAAACCGTCCAGGCGTCGGCCGGGCCCGAGAGCGTGACCGACCCCACCTCGCGCCCCTCCCGCTCCACCGCGGCGGCGCCGAAGCGCTCCTCCGCGTAGCGCAGGACGCTCCCGCCCCGCAGCCGCAACCGCGGCCGCTCCTGCTCCTTGCCGGGCGGCGGCGGCTCGCCGGGGACGCGCGGGCCCCGCCGCTCGGGGGGCAGCGGCTCGAAGGTCCGGCTCGTCGTCCGGGCCGAGCGGATCCGGTCCACCCGGAAGCTGCGGTCGTCGCCGCGGGTCAGGCAGAAGGCCGAGAGGTAGAAGTGGCCCTGCGCCCAGCGCAGCTCGCGCGGGCGGACCGGCCGCACCGTCACCTCGCCGCGGCTCTCGGCCCAGTAGTCGAGCTCGACCTCGCGCCGCTCGGCGATGGCCTCCCGCAAAAGCGCCGCCGCCTTCGCCTCGCCGGGCGGTCGCGCCACCGCGAAGCGGCCGAGCAGATCGCGGTAGAGCCTGAGCGCCTGCGGCGGCAGCGCCGCCTCGATCCGGCCGAGGGCCCGCGCGATCGCGCCGTCGTCCCCCTCGGCCATCCCCCGGGCCGCCGCCGCGAGCGCCAGCGCCTCGAGGGCCGTGAGCCTGGGCGGCCGCTCGAAGGCCTGGTCGAGCTCCACGTAGACCTTGCCGTCCTCGACCCGCAGGTCGACGCAGTCGTCGGGCGCGAACGGCGGTTGCCCCACCATGAGGAGAAAATCGAGCTCGCCGACGAGCTCTTCGGCGGGAAGCTGCAGGAAGGCCGCGAGATCCTCGAGCGGCACGCCCTGGTGATGCGCCACGTAGGGGACCAGGAGAAGGAGGCGGCGCAGCCGCTCGCGCAGATCCGGGCTCGCCACGCCTCAGCCCCTCCCCCGCCGCCGGCCAGCCGCCGCCGCGAGCGAACGGCCCGCCGAGTGGCGCACGAGCAGATCCTCGAGGATCTCGCGGGCGCGAGCGCGCAGCTCGGGCGGGCCCACGATCTCCGCGCCGGGCCCGAGCGGCAGCACCGCCCGGAGGAGCGCGTCCCCGTCCGCGACGTCGAGCGCCAGCGTCACGCCCTTCTTCGTCTTGCCGGCGCGCCGGCTCCCCGCGAAGGTCCGGTCGGCGAGGAAGGCCAGGTCCGGGGAGAGCCAGAGCGTCGCCTCGATGGGCGCGTGGCGCGGGTACTCCCAGGGACGCGCGACCGCGACCTTCGAGAGCTCGAAGTCCGCCGGGATCTCGTAGTCGGGCGAGCGCGGCTTCGACTCGTTCACCGACAGCTCGCGGATCCGGTCGACGCGGAAGCTGCGCTGGCCGCCGCGCAGGTGGCAGTAGCCCGCGAGGATCCAGCTGCCGTAGCGGTAGACGAGGCCGTAGGGATCGACCTCGCGCTTCACCCTCTCGCCCGACTGGAGGCTCTCGTAGACCAGGGTCGCCCGCTTGCGCGCCGCCACCGCCCCCGAGAGCGCCCCGAGGTGGCCCGCGAGCGCCTCCCGCCCCTCGCGCCCCGCCGCGGGCAAGAGCGCCTGCCGCGCCCAGTTGCGCGAGAAGCCCGGGTCGGACGGCGAGGGGCGCCCGCCCTTCGCCTTGCCCCTCCTTCCGGCCGAGGCCGACTCGTCCCCGGCGGCGAAGGCCATCTTCTTGAGCGCGTGGGCGAGATCGTCGCGAAACGGGAAGGCGTCCTCCGCGAGCGCCGACGCGCCGGCGGCGTAGAGGACCGCGAGCTCGTCGGGCCGCAGCCCGAGCTCCGGGAGGTAGTAGCCGCTCCGGTCGAGCTGGTAGCCGTCCTTCTCGCGCTCCTCCCCTTGCAGGTAGAGCAACGCGATGCCGAGCTCGAGCAGATCCGCCTTGTCCCGCTCGAACTTGCGGATGTTCGCCTCGGCGGATCCCTGCGCGTAGTCCTCGGGGAACGCCTCCTGGATGTCCGCCCAGGAGACGACCTCCCGGGCGTTCAGGAAGAGGGCGACGAGATCGAGCAGACGTTCGGCGCGCTCCACGTGCGGACACGACCCCCGGGAGAGGGAAACGCTGACCAGCCTAGCACTCGGCGCGCGCCCACGTCAGCCCCCGCGCCGCCGCTCCCGGGCGCCCGGGAGCTCGACGAAGAAGGTGGAGCCGCTGCCGACCGCGCTCTCGACCCGAACCGTGCCGCCCGAGGCCTCCACGATCCGCCGGACGATCCAGAGCCCCAGGCCGAGCCCAGGGAAGCTGCGGACGCTCACGGCGCGCTCGAAGCGGCCGAAGAGCCGCTCGCGATCCTCCGGGGGGATCCCGATTCCCGAATCGGCGACGACGAGCTGCGCGCGATCTCCCAGCCGCCCGAGCGAAACACGCACCGGCCGCCCCTCCCCGTACTTCACCGCGTTGCCGACCAGGTTCGTCACCAGCTCATCGATCCGGAAGCCGTCCCAGTCGCCGAAGACCGGCTCCGGCGCATCGAGCACGAGCTCGCTCCCCCCAAACGGGGGCTCCCGGAAGCGCTGCACGACCTCGGCGACGAGCTCGCGCAGGTCGAGCTCCCGCGGCTCGAGCCGTAGCGGGCCCCCCGCGAGGAGCTGCGAGACGTCGAGGAGCCTCGCCACCAGGCTCTGCAGCCGGTCGACCTGCCGCCGTGCCGACAGCAGGCGCTCTTCGATCTGCCCGGGGGTGCCCTTCTGGCGGCGCGC
This sequence comes from Myxococcales bacterium, assembly GCA_021783235.1. Taxonomy (GTDB): domain Bacteria; phylum Myxococcota; class Myxococcia; order Myxococcales; family JAKAPL01; genus JAJXUD01. Next base: position 39,281 of record JAJXUD010000037.1, read on the forward strand.
CAGCTCCACCTGGATCTTGAGGGCCGTCAGCGGCGTGTTCAGCTCATGGGAGGCGATCGTCAGGAACTCGTCGCGCGCCGCCACCGCCTCCTGGAGCCGGTTGCGCGCCTCGGCGAGCTCGCGGAACAGCCTCGCGTTGTCCACGGCCAGGGCCGCCCGCGCCGCAAGCTCCTGCGCCCGAACCAGCTCCTTCGGCCCGTAGCGCCTCTCCCCGCCGGAGATCATGAACGACAGGACGCCGATCGTCCTGCCCCGCGCCACCAGGGGGACGACCATCGCCGAGGCGACGCCGAGCCGCTCGAGCGCATCGAGGTGCGCGGGAGACTGCGCCAGCCGCGCCAGATCGGCGTGCGTCACCTCCGGGATCAGCCGTGGCTCGGCCGCCAGGTCGACCCGCGCCGCCTCCGGGCGATGCTCGGTGGGCGGGAAGCTCTCCGCGTACAGCCGCGCCAGATCGGCCTTTGCCGGATCCGCGTGGTAGACCGCCGTCCGCCGCATCGCCCCGCCCTCTCGCGAGGCGACGGTGCACCAGTCGGCGATCCGCGGCACGGCGAGTCGGCCGATCCGGCGCAGGGTCTCGTCGAGGTCGAGCGACTCCCCGAGGAGGCGGGCCGCCTCGGCGAGGAAGGTCGCCCACTCGAGCGCCTCGCGATCGGCCGCGCGCAGGACGGTGAAGGTCTCGCCCACGGCCGCGGCCTCCCGAACCGCCGCCTGCAGCCCCGTGGCCGTCTGCCAGACGAGGAGGAGCGCGAGCAGCGCGAAGGCGGCCAGGCTCGCGGCGAGCAACGCCCGCCCCGGGGCGCCGAGCAGCTCGACCGACCGACCCGAGGCGATGCCCACGGCGCCCACGAAGAGCGCCGCCGCGAGGGTGGCCGCGCCGAGGAGCCGGAGGCGGCGCCTCGAGACGTGCGGCAGCGAGAGGAGCGGCGCGAGCAGGGAGCAGAGCAGGAGCGCCGGAAAGAGCGGCGGCGCGAGGAGCACGGCGCCGCAGACGAAGGCCAGCGCCGCGAGCGACGCGGCGGTGGCCAGCGCCGCGAGCGGCGAGCGGCCGACGGCCAAGTCGAGCACGAAAGTGGCCAGCTCGACCGCCCCGAGGAGAAGGGCCACGGCGACGAGCCGCCGCTCGGAGCCGCTCCAGCCGAGCGCGAGGTAGACCGCGCCGAACGCCAGGCCGACGGCCTGGGTCGCGCGCAGGAAGCGCCGGAACTGCCGCCGCCCCAGCTCCTCCCCGGGCCCGTCGGGCCGCCGGTCGCCTTTGGCGCTCTTCGAAACGGAATCCGTGGACGTCCCCTTGGCCGCTCGATCTCCCCGGTTCGAGCGAAAGCCCCGAGGTTATCACCTGGGCGGAGGCGGCTCCAGGCGAGACTGGCGCGCCGCCAGGGCGACGGACAAAGTCAGCTTTCCGCCCGTGGTCGGCGACCATGCGCCCGTGGTCGGCGACCATGCGCCCGTGGTCGGCGACCATGCGCCAATGGTCCACGACCATGCGCCAATGGTCCACGACCATGCGCCAGTGGTCGGCGACCATGCGCCAATGGTCGGCGACCATGCGCCAGTGGTCGGCGACCATGCGCCAGTGGTCCACGACCATGCGCCAGTGGTCCACGACCATGCGCCAGTGGTCCACGACCATGCGCCAGTGGTCCACGACCATGCGCCCGTGGTCGGCGACTACGCGCCAGTGGTCGGCGACCATGCGCCAGTGCTCCACGACCGCGCGCCCGTGGTCGGCGACCGCGCTCGTCGGCGACATCGCAACCCCTCGCGATCACAGGACGAAACGCTCCTTCGCAGAAAGTTGCCGCGCTTTTCGATCTTCCTGGCCCCTGTATCCATGAAGGCCGCAACAGAAGGCCGTGGCAGTCCAGGGCGCCGGAATGGGTCTTCAGCCGGGCAAGTCGAGTCGGCCGGCGCCCTGGATCAGGTACGGAGAAAGGAGAAAAACCATGAACGGATTCAACAAGAAGGACGAGAAGGCGAAGCTCACCGCGGTCGTCAACGGGATTCACACGCTGCTCCCCGCGACCTCCCAGGTGACTCTGCTCGGGAAGGCTCTGCTGCCAGCACAACTGGCGCAGCTCTTCGAAGCGGCTCTGACGGCATTCAACGCCGTCACCGACGCCAAGGCGGCGTACCAGGGCGCAGTACAGGCCCAGGATGCGTCGTACCAGGCAGCCCGACCGTTCTACCTGGCTCTGGAAAAGTACCTCCAGGCCTCGTTGGGCGAGGGTAACCCCATCCTCGGACAGTTCGGGTTCAGCACGGCTCAACGCCACGCACCGACCGCGGAGACCAAGGCGGCGGCAGCGGCGCGAGCCAAGCTGACCAAGAAGGTCCACGGCACCGACAAGGGGAAGCGCCAGAAGCTGGCGATCACCCCGGGTGGCAAGGGTGGGCTGGTCTACGTCGAGCCAGACGGCAAGCAGGTCCCGGGGTTGACCC
>JAJXUD010000038.1 GCA_021783235.1 Myxococcales bacterium
TTCCGCAGATCGTCGCAGCCCTCGATGCCTGCGACTCCCATCTCGAGCAGCGTCAACTCACGCTCTTCCGCGAGCACTTCCCCGCGGATCGCAACCCTGAACCCCGCTGCAAATGCTAACGCCTATGCCCGGTCCCCCTCCGTCTTAACACCGCGACCGGCGCGATGCAGCCGAGACGCGCTCAGCCCGCCGCCCGCAACGGCGGCGCGCCGACGAAGTCGCGCCGGTAGATCCGGACCACCGCGGTGAGGAGCGAGACCACGAGCGGCCCGACGAGGAAACCCGCGAGGCCGAACGCCGTGACGCCGCCCAGGACCGAGAGGAGGAGCAGGAACGGATGGAGCGACAGCCGCCCCCGCATGAGCTGCGGCCGCACCCCCTGCTCGAGGGCCAGCGAGACGACGCCCATGTAGACGAGGAGGAAGATGCCGCCGGCGAGGTGGCCCATGACGAGCAAGAGCAGGCCGGTGGGGATCCAGAGCGCGGCGGTGCCGACGACGGGGACGAAGGCGAAGCCGACCTGGAGCGCCGCGAGGACGAGCGGGTGCGGGGCGCCCGCGATGGAGTAGCCGATGCCGCCGGCGATGCCGTGGAGCAGCGCGAGCGAGGTCATGCCGAAGAGCACCGCCCCGGCGACGTCGCGGAAGGCGGCGCAGAACTCGCGGGCGTGCCGCTCCTCGAGCGGAACGAGGTGGATCAGCTCCTCGAGCCCGCGCCGGCCGTCGGCGAAGGTGTAGTACATCGCGAGGCAGAAGAGCACGGCGTCGAGGAGCGTCCGCGAGGTGAACGCGAAGGCGCCCGAGGCGGCGGTGACCAGCCGATCGCGCAAGGCCGCGATGGCCGAGGCGACCTGGGTCTCGGAGAGCCCCGTCCAGCCGACGACGTCCTGGAGGGCCCGCGCGAGCGGCTCGGGCACCCTGCCGCTCCAGAGCTCCGAGAGGCCGTGGACGCCGAGGTGGCCGCGCGCGTACGAGAGGATGCCGATGGCCTCCTCGGTGACGAGGCCCGCGAGGAAGGCGAGCGGCAGGAGGATCGCGAGGAGCACGGCGAGGGTCGCGAGGACCGCCGCGAGCCGGCGCCGGCCGCCGAGGCGGCGCTCGACCCGCCCCTCGAGCCCGAGGAAGACCGTCGCCGTGAAGCCGCCGGTGACGACCGGGAGCAGCCAGCGGGCGACGATGTCGTAGAAGAGCCACGCGCCGCCGAGGAAGAGCGCGAAGAGCAGCCAGTTCGACCAGCGCGCCTGCATCGGGGCCATGGCGTCGACTAAGGTGGGGACGAGGGGCTCGGACGGACAGCGGCGCCGCGAGCCCGGCCGCTCGCTCCCCCGCCCGCCTGACGGCCGTCCATCGCCGGTCCGCCCTACGGCGTCAGATCCACCGACCGGCTGGTCCAGGCGGTGCCGCCGCGGCCGTCGCGCACGACCTCGTAGACGGTGGCGAGGCCGCCGTCCGCGGGGCTCGTCCAGTGGATGGCGTAGCTGATGGCGCCGCCCGAGATGTTGCCGAAGCCGCCCGCGCCCACCTGCTCGTTGTCGAAGGTCCCGATCGTCGTCATGGCCGAGATGAGCCAGGTCTCGTGCAGCCGCGTCCAGCCGCCCTGGAAGTTCGGCAGGCAGTAGTCCTGCTCGGCCCCCGAGGGGATCTCGGGCGTGAGCGTGTGGGGGACGCCCGCCTGCGCGGCCACCGTCGAGGCGACGGGCAGCGTGTTGCCGTCGAGGAGGAGCGGCACGGGCGGCGGGTTTCCGTGCGGCGGCATGCCGCCGTCGGGCCCCTGCGGGCAGACGCCCGCGTCGGTCGGGTAGTCGTCGGGCACGGGCGTGAAGACGAGCAGCTTCGAGCCGTAGATGTCCTCGCCGGCGTCGGCGGCCCCGGCACCCGCGACCACGCCCGCGACCCTCACCTCGAGGCCGATCTGGAGCCAGAGGCCGAAGCGGCAGAGGCCGATCGGGTTCTGCTCGAAGGCGTCGAAGAGCGGCGTCGGCGGGCAGCTCTGCCCCGCGCCGCAGCTCTGCTGGATCTGCAGCTCGTTCAGCCCCTCGGCCACGATGTCCCAGCTCGCCGCGATGGACGAGGGGGGCCCGCTCCCGCTCGCGATGACGTAGGCGCTGCCGGTGGGGCAGCGCTCGCTGCCCGTCTGCGGGCAGAACGTCCAGCTCCAGTCGAGCGAGCGGCCGTTCCCCTGCGGGTCCGCCACGAGCGCGCTGAGCTCGACGGGGCCGGCCGTGAAGATCGCGGAGAGGTCGGGGTTGCACTGCTCTTGCGCGTAGTTGCCGTGGACCGGGTAGCGCAGCTCCGGCGGCGTCGCCGCGATGGCGAGGATGCGCAGGTCGTGGACGCTCGACGGGTTGTCCGACGGGAGCGCGCAGGCCGCCGCGAAGAGCGGCGCGAGGAGGACGAGGCGGCGCATCTAGTACTCACCCCGGACGCCGAGCATGGGGAGGATCGGGTAGCTCGGGATGACGGTGAAGGTCCGGTAGCGGTAGTCGTAGATCGTCCCCTCCTCGTTCTGCGCGTCGGTCGCGTTCCAGCAGTCGAGGTAGACGTCGAGCTTCCAGGTCTCGAAGGCGAACTCCTTGTCGATCCGGACGTCGAGCTGCCGGAAGAGCGGCAGCCGCTGGCCGTCGACCGGGCCGTAGATCGGGATGTAGCTGTCCTGGTCCGAATCGAACGTCGCGTCGTCGACGGGGGTGAACGGCAGCCCCGAGACGAGCCTGAAGCGCGCGCCGAAGGTCCAGCCGGCGCCCGCGTTGTAGCTCGCCACCGCCGCGAGGATGTGCGTCTCGTCGTAGGCCGACAGCCCCCAGGCCTGGTTCGTCCCGGCATCGAACTCCGAGCGCGAGAGCGTGTACGACAGCCAGCCGAAGAAGCGGCTCGAGAAGTCGTGGTGGAGGTAGACCTCGAGGCCGTAGGCCCGGCCCATCCCGCCGTTGTCGAAGTTCGAGCCGCCTGGGCCCGCCGAGGCGAAGAAGCCGTTCACGAGGTTGAAGCGGTCGCTGTAGAAGCCGACGAGGCTCAGCGAGAGGGGCGGCAGGATCTGGACCTCGAAGCCGCCCGAGTACTGCAGCGCCGACTCGAGCGCGAGGTCCGGGCTGCCGAACTGCGCGTCGAAGTACTGCGCGAGCGGCGGCTCGTCGTAGAGGCCCACCGATCCCTTGATCGCGAACTTCGGGCTGAGCTGCCAGCGCAGCACGAGGCGCGGCTCGACGTCGGACCGCTGGCCGCCCGGCACGTGGTACTCGTCGAAGCGGAGCCCCGGCACGATGCGAATGCCCCGCGGCAGCTCCCAGACGGCCTGCGCCCACGGCGCGAGGTCGAGCTGGTGAAAGGCGCGCGTGAAGCTCTGGCTCCCCTGCTCCACCGACGACCCCGGGAAGGGCATGTAGTTGGGGATCGTCGGGACGGTGACCTGGTAGTAGGCGACCTGGTAGCTCACGTCCTCGCCGAAGTCGAAGTGGAGCCGCTTCGAGATCTCGTAGGACATGTCGTGGCGGAGGGCCAGGGTGTCGACGGTGTCGGAGAGCCCGGCGACGAAGCCGAGGTCGTCGATCTCGGTGCCGATCATCGGCGCGACCGTCGATTTGAAGGGGCCGTTCTGGTAGATCCAGCGCGCCACCGCCCGGTGGAACTGAGACATGTAGTTCAGGCTGAAGCCCGGGACGCCGCCGCCGCCGCCCGTCACCACCTGAAGGTTGTCGTTCGAGCCGTAGAGCATGATGTCGAAGCGGTTCCGGTCGGTCGGCTTCCCGTGGTCGAGCTTCACCTGGTAGTCCCAGAAGTAGGGGACGATGACCGTCCCCGCGCCGAGGAACGGCTTCAGAAAGAAATCGAAGTAGGAGCGGCGCCCGGCGACGGCGAGGCTCGTGTCGTCGCCGAGCGGCACCTCGACGAAGGCCGAGGCGAACTCGGTGTTGATGTCGCCGACCGCGTGCACCCGGTCGGAGTCGGGCTTGCGGCTCTTCGCGTCGACGACGCCGCCGATGCCGTGGCCGTACATCGCCCCCTGCCCGCCCGGGTAGAAGTCGATCGTGTCGACGAACTCGGGGTTGATGACCGCCGGGCCGCCGCCGAAGTGGTAGATGAGCGGCACCTGCAGCCCGTCGATGTAGAAGTCGGTGTCCTGGGGATCGGCGCCGCGCACGATGAGGAAGCCGAGGTCGAACGGGCTGCGCGCCACGCCGGGCAGATCGGTGATGACGTGGAGCGGATCGCCGAGCGTGCCGGGGGCGAGCCGGATCTCCTCGCGCGCGAGCGTGTAGCGCTCGACGACGTCCGAGGGGGCGGTGGTCTTCACCACCGTGTGGAAGCCCTCGAGCTTCGGGCGCAGGTAGAAGGTGAGATCGAGCGACTTGCCGTGCACGTCGACCGCCTTCACGAGCGGCTCGAAGCCCGCCGCGAAGATCTCGAAGCCGTGCATCCCGAGCGGCACCCGCGCCTCGAAGCGCCCGCCCTCGCCGGCGGAGAGCTCCGCGAGGCCCGAGATCCGGACGGTCGCGCCGACCACGGGCTTCTTCGTGGCGCGGGTCAGGACGCGGCCCGTGACCGGGATCAGCGCGCCCGGGGGCGGCGCCTTCGGCTTCACGATCTGCGGCTTGCCGAGGACGAAGTGGTAGACGTAGCCGATGGTGACCGGCGCCGGGACATGGTCGATCTCGGCGGGGGAGAAGACGAACTGCTTCACGGCCGCGACCGCGGCCTCGTCGAAGCCGTGGCCCGCGGGCTTCACCACCCGCGCGTCAGTCACCTTGCCGTCGGCGCCGATGTCGATCTCGAGCCCCACGTCGCCCGTGATCCCCTTCTCCTCGGCCTCCTTCGGGTAGGCGGCGCCGACGAACTTCACGAGCGCGGGCGCGCGGGTGAGGACCGGCGCGTGCGTGGGCTGCGCCGGCGGCAGCTCCTCCTGGCCGAGCGCGCTCGACGCGAGCGCGAGGAGCGCGAGGAGGGCGAGGCGCTTCACGGCCGCCCGCCGACCGGCCGCTCGACGAAGAGCCGCAGCCAGCCGCGCCGGGCCGCCTCGCGGCCGAGCATCGTCTCGCCGCCGACTGGCAGCACCGCCACGGAGAGCTTCGCGCGGGAGAGGAGCGGCGCGTCGAGCATGGAGTTGCCGAAGGCGAGGTCGGGGTCGCGGCCCGCGCGGGCGCGCAAGAGATCGGGCTTCCCCTCGAGCGTCGGGACCTGCAGCGGCTTCGAGCCGAGGAGGCCGTCCTCGACGTCGAGCTCGACGCCGACGATCCGCTCGAGCGGCAGCCCGAGCCGGCGAGCGCCCGGCTCGACCGACCAGCGGTTGCTCGCGCTGACGACGAAGACCTCCCAGCCGCGCGCGAGGAGGCGGCGGAGGATCCGCTCGACCTTCGGGAAGAGGGCCCGATCGAACTCCTCCTCGAAGACCCGCTCCGAGAGCGCCCGGACGAGCGAGAGCGGCAGCCCCGCCATGAGCCGGGCGGCGAAGGCGAAGCCGTCGCGCGGGTCGATCTCGACTCGGCGGGCGTACTCGGCGAAGACGTCGCCCGCGGGCGGCGAGAGGAGCCGCTTCTCCCGGATGAGCCGCAGCAGGAGCGCCTCGCCGACGTCGCCGTGCCAGAGGGTGCCGTCGGCGTCGAAGGCCGCGAGGCCTGGCGGCCCCTCGATCCGCGCCTCGAGCGGCGCGAGCTCGCCATCCAAAGCCACGGAATTCGGGCCAGTGCTCACGGCGGCGCGGACCCTATGGGGAGCCGTGCCCCCGAGTCAATTTGGAAAGCTGCTTCGCGGTGCTAGCTTCGCGCGCATGCTCGCCGCCGTCTGCCAGATGACCTCGGGGCCCGATCGGGCGAAGAACCTCGCGCAGGCCCAGGAGCTGCTCGCGCGGGCCGCGGCGCGCGGCGCCCGCTTCGCGGCGCTCCCCGAGAACTTCGAGCTGATGGCCTCCGCCGAGGAGAAGCGGGCGCAGGCCGAGCCGCTCGACGGGCCGACGCTCGGCGCGCTCTGCGAGACGGCCCGCGCGCTCGGGATCTGGCTGCTCGCGGGCTCGTTCGCCGAGCGCACGGAGGCGGGGCTCCTCGTGCGAAACACGAGCGCGCTCGTCGACGACCGGGGCGAGATCCGGGCGGTCTACCGGAAGATCCACCTCTTCGACGTCGACGTCGGCGACGGCGTGAGCTACCGCGAGAGCGACCTCGTCGAGCCCGGGAGCGAGACCGTCGTCGCGCCGACCCCGCTCGGCGAGCTCGGCCTCTCGATCTGCTACGACCTGCGCTTCCCCGAGCTCTACCGGCGGCTCTCGCGCGCGGGCGCGAAGCTGCTCGCGGTGCCGTCGGCCTTCACGCTGATGACCGGCAAGGACCACTGGGAGCTGCTCCTGCGGGCCCGGGCGGTGGAGAACCAGTGCTACGTCGTCGCCCCCGCCCAGTTCGGGGAGCAGCCGGGCAACCGGCGGACCTGGGGCCGCTCGATGATCGTCGACCCCTGGGGCACCGTCCTCGCCTGCTGCCCGGACGGTATCGGCGTCGCGCTCGCGGAGATCGACCTCGCGGCGCTGGAGCGCATCCGCCGCTCGCTGCCCGCGCTCGAGCAGCGCAAGCTCGACCTGTCGTCGGCCTCCGCCGCCCGTCAGCGCCACTCGGAGACGGCCGGGAACAGGAGCACGTCCTCGATCTTCTCGGCGCCGACGAGCAGCATGAGCAGCCGGTCGAGCCCCACCGCGACGCCGCCCGAGGGCGGCATCCGCCCCACCGCCTCGAGGAACCGCTCGTCGAGCGGGTAGACCGGCCTTCCCGCCGCGCGCCGCTGCGCCTGCTCGTGGACGAGGCGGCGCCGCTGCTCGACCGCGTCGTTCAGCTCGCCGAAGCCGTTCGCGAGCTCGAGGCCGCCCGCGTAGAGCTCGAAGCGGTCGGCGGTGCCGTCGGGCTTCAGCCGGGCGAGCGCCGCCATCGAGCCCGGCCAGTCGACGAGGAACGTCGGCGCCCGCCGGCCCAGCGCGGGCTCGATCCGATCGAGGAAGAGGCGGAAGAAGGCGTCCTCGTCCTCCGGCACGACGAGCCCCTCCCGGGCGAACGCCTCGCGGACGGTCAGCCGCTCGAATGGCGCGGCGAGCGGCGCCCCCGAGGTCGCCCAGCGCTCCTCGGCCGCCGCGTGGACGATCGCCTCGAGGTCCGCCATCACCTCGAACGAACTCCCCGGCGAACGGTAGTGCTCGAGCATCGTGAACTCGGGGTTGTGCGCCGCCGCCGCCTCGCCGTTGCGGAACGCCTTGCAGATGGTGAAGACGTGCCCCATCCCCTCGGCGAGCAGCCGCTTCATCGCGTACTCGGGCGAGCTGTGCAGGTAGAGCCGCCGCGCCGGCACGTCGCCGAGCTCCGGGGCGAACTCGCTCTCGAACGCCGTGATGTGAGGCTCCATGCCGGGCGCCGGCACGAGGCAGGGGGTCTCGACCTCGAGGTAGCCGCGCGCGCCGAGCGTCTCGCGGATCACGGCGTTCAGCCGAGCCCGCGCCCGGGCGATCTCCTTGCGATCTCTCATGGTCCGCGTCCTGCTAGCAGCCCTTCCGGCTCGGGTCCAGGCCTCGCGGGCGGGCATCGCAGACCGTGCATGTATGGGGCCGCGTGTGGATCGGCGGCGAGACGGTGGGCGTCCCCGGCAGATCCAGCCAGATCATCATGGCCCTATCGTGCTTCCACCTCCGCTCGTGCCGCCGCTCCCGCTCGTTCCGGTTCCGCCCGTGGTGCTGCTGCTGGCGGGGGTCGAGCAGCCGAGACCCGCGAGCAGCGCGAGCGACGCGATCACCGAACGGCGCATGGGTGTGCTCCTCCTCGACGGGCCGCTTGGGACGGCGCCGCCCCCCCCCCGGCCATTCATCTCCGTCCGCCGGGAGCTGACCTCCCGCTCGGGCAAGCAGTCTTGCCACTCTGGACTTGCATGTGATCTGCGGGCTTGACCTCCGCCGAGAAGCGCTGATACGAGCCGTGAAAGGGCTGGGATCGCATGGCACGACCGACGAGAAAGACTCTCATCGAAGCACTGGAGCAGCGCCGCGGCTCCAGGGTGATCTGCTACCTGACGTCTGACCGTCCGGGAGCCGACGCCCAGATTCAGAAGGATGTCCTTCCGCTCCTCTTCGAGATCCTGAGCCGTGCCGGCGAGACGCGTCAGATCGATCTTTTCCTCTATACGCAGGGTGGCGACACACTCGCGGCGTTCGGCCTCGCTCGACAGCTTCACGAGTTCTGCAAGACGCTTGGGGTTCTCACACCGCTGCGATGCCACAGCGCTGGAACGCTGATTGCGCTCGGGGCGAACGACATCGTGATGACGAAGGGCGCGACGCTCAGCCCGATTGACCCGAGCGTCGTCGGACCGTTGAACCCAGTGATCGAGGTTGGACCAGGGCAGAGGCAGCTCATTCCCCTCAGCGTGGAGACGGTCGCGGGCTTCAAGGATCTGGTCTCGAGTGACTGGGACATCAAGGGTGAGGAGGCATTGAGCGCCGCCTTCCGCGTTCTGGCAGAGCGAGTGCACCCACTTGCCCTTGGTGGGGTTTACCGCGCGCGGTCGCAGATCGAGCGCCTCGCCAAGACGCTGCTCCTCCGGCACCGCACGGATGACGACGAGAGGCTGCAAGGCATCGTCCGCGAACTGACGCGGAACTTCGGTTCACACGACTACCCGATTTCACGCACTGAAGCACGGAAGCTGCTCGGGGCCCAGATTCATGCCGATGACCCCGAGACCGAAAAGTTGATGTGGGAGCTCTTCAAGGACTTCTTCGACGAGATGGAGCTCGGGCAGGCGTTCGATCCAACCGTTGCGCTGCATGCTGCGCGGGCAGGAGGCATGCAGGGGCCGCTGAAGGTGGCACACGCGCTGGCCTTCCTCGAGTCGAGAGACGAGGGCGTCCGCGCGGAGAGAGAGTTGGAGCTGACCGAGGTGATGCAGCAGCCCGTCATGCTTGGACTGCCGGGGTTGCCAACTCCGCCGGCGGCTCAGCCTACGGGCGTGCGAGCCTCGGTGGTAGGCGCGGGGTGGAAGCGCTATACTTAGGAGCCAACGCGATGGAATCTCTTGGATACTGCCTTCCCGCCACCTTCTCCCGTGACACGGTGACCGGGGTTTCTGCCTTTGCGTCGACGGGCTCGACACTGTTTGGGTCGCCCCGGGACATTCTCGGCCTCCTGAGCCTGCTCTCGGACCTCGAGGTCCCCCAAGGGATGGGTTGGGCCCCGGTCGTGCTAGCTCCCCTGGCCCTTCCGCTGGCTGGCCGGATCGACTTGCCGGCGCATGAGCGAGCCATCTCAGCCGAGGCGCTTGCGATGCTGGATGCCGGCAAGCTGGACGCGCTTGCCGGCCGGATCGCAGCGCTGAACCTAGAAGAAATCGAGGACGACGAGTAGTCGGCAACTCGACCAGCGCGCGCACGTGTTCGTCCTCGACCGCACAGAGCAAGCGGCCGATCAGCTGGAGCACTTGCGAGCGACCCCGGCTCTCCAGAAGCGCTACAAGGCTGTCTCGAAGGCTCTCCGACTTCTGGCGGAGAACCCCAGACACCCCGGCCTCCAAACGCACCAATGGAAGGGTGACATCTGTCCTCACGGCGACAAGCTTTGGGAGGCGTACGCGGAGAATCAGACGCCTGGGGCATATCGAATCTTCTTCTGTTACCCTCCCGAGCCATCTACCGGCGCGAGCAAGCCCGCCATGACTGCCCCAGGTGATCGATCCGAGGATCCGCCGCGACCCAAGCGCATCCTGATCCTCGCCATCGCGCCCCACCCGTAGAGGGAAGAGAGACGAACGCTCATCCTTCGGCGGTACGGCGCTGCAGCGCGATCGCGTCGAGGCGCCAGGTGCCGGTGGGGCGATCTTCGGGCACCGGGAGCTCGGGCGGTTCGCGGGGGAGCCAGACGTCGAAGCAGGTCCCCCGCCCCGGCGCGCTCTCGACCTCGATGCGGCCTCCGTGGTCGGCGACCACGCCGTGCACGACGGCGAGGCCGAGGCCCGTCCCCTCGCCCACGGGCTTGGTCGTGAAGAACGGCTCGAAGAGTCGGGCGCGGGTGGCGGCGTCCATGCCGATCCCGTTGTCGCGGACCGACACCCGGACCCCATCCACCTCGGCCCGGGTGGAAACCGTCACGGTCCCGGACGGATTGCCGCGGATCGCCTGCGCGGCGTTGACGAGCAGGTTCAGGAAGAGCTGGGAGATTTGGCGGGGGCGCCCCAGGATCCGGGGGAGATTACCTAGATCGCGCACCAGGGTGCAGTTGGCGCACTTCATCTGGGACTGGGCGATGCGGATCGCCGCCTCGAGCTCCTCGTTCAGATCGAACGGCTCCGGCTCCGCGCGGTCGTTGCGCGCGAAACGGCGCAGATCCGCGACGATGGCATTGACCCGCCGGATACCGTCGAGCGTCTCCGGCAGAATCTCGTCGGCCCACTCCCGCAGCGAAGCCGACAGGTCGGGCATCGCCTTCAGGTCGCGCTGCAGGGCCGACACGTTGCTGCCGACGAAGCTCATCGGGTTGTTGATCTCGTGCGCGACGCCCGCGGCCAGCATCCCGAGTGCGGCGAGCTTCTCCTGACGCATGGCCGTCGCGTGGACGCTCTTCAGCTCGTGGTGGGCCCGCTCGAGCTCGGCGCGGCCGGACATCGCCTCGTCGAGCATCCGAAGGATGATCCGCGACTGGCGGTGAACGACGAAGAAGGCGGAGGCGGTTCCGGCGCCCATCAGGAGCAGCCCGAGCGGTGAGCCTCCGTCCAGCAGGGCGACGAGGCCCGCGCCACCCCAGAGGACGACCCCGCGCCAAGACGCGCTGGGGGTCGGCAGCATCCCCACCACGACGAGCTCCAGGAGCAGGTACGCCTCCGATGCCACGCCCCAGCCGGTGAGATGACCGACGACTAGGATCGAACAGAGGTACCAGGCGACTCGGGCGGCCTCGCCCACCTCGACGCCGAGCCTGGAAGACAGCCGGTCGAGGCCGGGTCCGTTCACCCACGCGGTCAGGGCGAAGTTCAGCGCCAGGAGCGCCGCCGTGCCCGGCCGCTGCCAGAGGCCCCACACTTCGACGAGGATCAGGAGGTCGATCACGCCGAACGCGGCATGGATGATCGCTCGGCTTCCCCTCTCGCCCGCGGCTGGTCGACCCTGCGTCATCACGACACGTCCCCCTCGCGCCGCTCCAGCGCCGCGAGCGCGCCGCGCAAGATCGCGAGCAGCGGCCCGTCCTCCCACGGCTTCGTGACGAGCGGAACCCCGCCGCCGTACTCAGCCACGGCCCCGGGGACCGCGTCGCCGGAGAGCAGCACGCGCCGCGCCCGAGGCAACCGCCGCCCGACCTGCGCGAGCAACTCCGCGCCCGTCATCCCGGGCATTCGCTGATCCGAGAGGACGAGATCGGGGGCGAAGTCGTCGAGGAGGGCAAGGGCCGTGGCGCCATCGGGGGCAACCCGGACATCGAAACCCTCGCGCCGCAGGAGTCGGAACAGCGCTTTACCGACCAGCGGATCGTCATCCACCACCAGGATCCTCGACACCGTCGGTCTCCATTCTCCAGTCTCCCACCCGATCTGCCCCGTCGAATCGACTCCATGCAACCACGAGGCCATCCTGTGGCAGCTACGATCTCAGCCACTTGGCGAGCCGTTGGGAGGGTCCGGCGCGACCCGGTGGGCCGTTGGCGCACGGGCGAGCCCAAACGGGGCTCGCTTCTCTTTTCGATCCGGGGACCCTAAAGATTCGGCGGAGGGGAACGCCACGTCGACCTCGCGAACGCTGATCTTGCTCGGCTGCCTCGCGCTCGGCGCGCCGGCCGCGGCCGCGCCCCCCGAGGCCCCGGAGACTCCGTCCAACGCCGCGGAGGAGACCGGGATCCTGGCCCGGCTGCGGACGCTGAACGGCGCGGAGACCGAGGCGGCGCGGCTCGCCCAAGGAAGCGCGCTCTCACCCCGGGTCCGCGACTATGCGATCCAGCTCCTCCGCGACCAGCGGCTCGCGGAGCAGGCCGTCGAGGGCTTCGCCCAGTCGCACGGGCTCGAGCTCCCCGAGCCCGAGCCGACCGCCGAAGAGGCGGGCGAGCTCGAGCGGCTCCGCGGGAGCCGGGGGCCCGCCTTCGACCATGCCTTCCTCGCGGCGATGATCGCGGACCACGAGCGGGCGATCGCCGAGCTGGGCGCGGCCGAGGCGCGCGCGCCCGACCTCGCGCTCCGCCGGCTGCTTCGAAGGCTGATCCCGATCCTCCGGCAGCAGCTCGAGCTCGGCCAGCACCTCGAGGCCGAGATCGGCGAGAGCGGCTGAGGGGGGAGGGGAGCGCCGATGGCCACCGGCAGCGCCGTACGACGGAGATCGGGCCTCGAGGGCGCCGGGGCGCTGGCGTTCGAGCTGGGGCTCTCGGGCGCCCTCGCGGGGACGGCCGGCGGGATCCTCCTCATGCTCTGGGAGCTCGTCCGCTCGGCCATCGTCGGCGAGGGCTTCTTTCTCCCGCTCCGGCTCGTCGCGGGCGTCTTCTTTGGCGTCGACGTCCTCATCGCCGGGCCGTGGAGCGAGCTCGTCGGCGCGCTCGTCCACCTCGCCGTCTCGATCTTCTTCGGGATCGTCTTCGCGCTGCTCGTGCGGCGCGACCTGCCCTACGGCAAGGCCTTCGTCTCGGCCCTGCTCTACGGCGTGGCCGTCTGGCTCGTCATGACCTACGCGGTCCTCTTCGCGGACCCGGTGATGCGCGAGCGGCTGCTCGTCTCCCCGGCCGACTGGTTCTGGGTCCACCTGCTCTACGGCCTGGGTCTCTCGACCGCCCCCGCGCTGCGGCGCGCGCTCTTCCCGGCGCGGGGCGCCCCGAGGTAGCCGCCGAATCGCGAGGCTGGGCTCCGACCCAGGGTTCGGCCTACAATGCCGCGCGATGCCCCCCCCCCGCCCCCTCCGCTCGCGGCTCGCGCTCGCGACGGCCTTCGCCCTGGGCGCCGGGGCGCTGCTGTCGCTGCCGGCGCTCGCGGGCTCGCTCTACCGGGAGCTCGACGTCTTCAGCCGCGTCCTCGCCGACATCGAGAACGAGTACGTCGAGCCGGTCGACGAGAAGCGGCTCGTCTACGGCGCCATCCGGGGGATGCTCGCGACGCTCGACCCGCACAGCCTCTTCATGGACCCGCAGCAGTACCAGCAGATGAAGGCCGACACGACGGGCGAGTTCGGCGGGCTCGGCCTCGAGGTCACCCTGCGCGGCGGCACGCTCGTCGTGGTCTCGCCCATCGACGACACGCCCGCGGCGCGCGCCGGCATCGAGCCGGGAGACCAGATCCTCCAGATCGACCGGCTCTCGACCCGCGACCTCTCGCTCGCCCAGGCGATCGAGCGGATGCAGGGGCCGCCCGGGACGAAGGTCGACCTCCTCGTGATGCGCCACGGCTTCTCGCAGCCGCGGCTCCTCTCGATCGTGCGCGAGCACATCCGCATCAACCCGGTCGAGGCGCGGCTCGTCGAGGGCAACCTCGGCTACGTGCGGGTGCGCAGCTTCCAGGACCGGACCGACGGCTACCTCGCGACCGCGCTCGAGAAGCTCCACGCGGCGGCGGGCGGGCCGCTCGCGGGGCTCGTGCTCGACCTGCGCAACAACCCCGGCGGGCTGCTCGACGAGGCGGTGCGGGTCGCCGACCGCTTCCTCGAGAGCGGCGTCATCGTGACGACCGAGGGGCGCAACCACGAGCACGTCGAGAAGGAGCTCGCCCACCCGCGCGGGACCGAGCCGAACTACCCGATGATCGTCCTCGTCAACGGCGGCTCCGCCTCGGCCTCGGAGATCGTGGCCGGGGCGCTGCAGGACCACGGCCGCGCCGTCATCATGGGGACGCAGACCTTCGGCAAGGGCTCCGTGCAGACCGTCATCGAGCTGCCCGACGGCAGCGGGCTCAAGCTGACCGTCGCGAAGTACTACACGCCGAAGCACCGCTCCATCCAGGAGGAGGGCATCACGCCGGACGTGCTGGTGCGGCAGGTGCAGGACTCGGGGAGCGACGAGCCCGTGGGGCCGCGCGAGCGCGATCTGCCGAACCACCTGCGCCACGAGGGACCGGAGCCGGCAGGTGCGGCGGCGCCGCTGACGCCGCCCTCGGGCGAGAAGGGCGACTTCCAGCTCCGCACCGCCATCGACTACCTGAAGACCTGGAAGATCTTCCGGTCCGAGCTGTCGCGGAAGGGGAGCTGAGCCGATGATCGAGAGGGGAAGCGTGGCCGTCGCCGGGGCGCTCGCCCTGCTGCTCTCGCCGCTGCCCGCCCGCGCGGGCAAGCCCAGCGCCGCGGCGATCGCCCTCGCGACGCCTGGCGCGCCGACGGGCGAGGTCGCCCGGCTTCAGGCGCTTGCCACCGCGGCGCTCTTCCGCTCGCCGCGGCTCGCCGGCGTCGGCGCCGCGGGGCGGGCCGACGCGGCGGGCGAGGCGGCGCGCGAGGCCGCGCGGCGGCAGGGGGCCGAGAAGCAGAAGGAGGCGCGGGCCGCCTTCGACAGCCTGGATCTCGCGGCCGCGAGCCGGCTCTTCGGGGAGGCGGCCGAGGCCTACCGCAAGGGCGACCTGCGCCGCGAGCTCTTGGCTTACGCCGACGCGCTGATCTGGCAGGCCGGCTCGGCCTGGGTGAACGGCGACAAGGACGGCGCCTCCGCGGAGCTGCAGGAGATCTACGCCTACGCCCCCGGGGCGCAGATCGACAAGAGCGCCTTCCCGCCGGACCTCGTCGCGGCCGCCTCGCAGATCCGCGCCGACACGGCGGAGAGCAGCGAGAGGCTCAGCGTCGAGACCACGCCCGTCGCGCTCGTCTGGGTCGACGGCCGGCTCGTCGGCCCCTCGCCCGTGACCGCAACGGTCCCGAGCGGCCACCACTTCGTCGTCGCCTCGGCGCCCGGCTACGGTCTCGCCACGCTCCGCA
Organism: Myxococcales bacterium; assembly: GCA_021783235.1. Lineage (GTDB taxonomy): Bacteria > Myxococcota > Myxococcia > Myxococcales > JAKAPL01 > JAJXUD01. The sequence goes on from JAJXUD010000038.1 coordinate 14,869, forward strand.
CCGAGGGCTCGCACGCGGCGCTGGCGCTCGCGCCGGCGCCCGACGCCGCCTGGCTCGCCGGGGAAGAGGGGCGCCTCGCCGGGCTCCTCGAGACGCCCGAGCGGACCGCGGTCGTGCGCGCGCTGGCCGACCGGCTGGGAGTGGACGAGCTCTTCGTCGTGGCGCGCGAGCCCGCGGCGTTCGTCGCGATCCGCTTCGCGCAGGACGGCCACGTCCTCGCCTACGAGCGGGAACCGATCGCCGCGGGGCGGCCGGCCGAGGCGAACGCCCCGGCGCCACCCGCTCTCCCCGCTCTCATCGACCGGGCGCTCGAGCATGATCTGCCGCGCGGCTCGAACGGCGCCCCCGTCGCGGACACCGGCCTTCCGAAGGCGGGCCTCTCGCTCGGCCGGCCGGAGCTCGCCGTCGGGCTCGGCGGGCTCGGGGTCGTCCTGCTCGGCGTCGGCACCGTGTTCGGCGCGCTCGCCGCGGGCGACCACGGCGCGCTCGCGGGGACGCCGCAGACCAACGTGGCCGGCTCGCAGGCGCTCGCGGCGAGCGGCTCGGCCCGGGCGCTGCTCTCCGACGTCTTCGACCTCGTGGGCGTCGCCGCGCTCGGCGGGGCGGCGGTCGTCTGGTACTGGCCCGAGATCAGCGGGCCGAAGAAGAGCGTCGAGCTGACGGGCGTCAGCGTCGTCCCCGTCCTCGGGCCCGGCGGCGCCGGTTTCGCGCTCTCCGGCGGCTTCTGAGGGCCGCGGCCTTCGGAACTTGACCGAAATCAGGACAGCTGACACCTCTGCGTCACAGAACTGATCGATCCGTTCAAGCCTTCGTTCAGATTGAGCTATCTTGGCGAGGCCGCGCAGACGATCAGGCTCTGGTCGATTCGATGTAGGTAATGAGGGGCCGTTCCCCCTTCACCGGCGCCAAGACCCAACCCATTGAAACGACTTAAATAGACCAGCGGCGGCCGGCCGGCGGCTCGCCTGGATCGCCTCTTGCACAACGGCGGGCGGCCCTTGCGGCCTCGGGTTGGGGAAGAAAGAGGAGTCGCCATGAAGACCGTGCTGCTCTCGCTGTCGATCGCCGCCGCCACCTTCGCGCTGACCGGCTGCCCCACTGGCACCCCGCTCCAGAGCTGCCAGACGGCCCTCGACTGCCCCGCGGGGGATGGCTGCAACAACGGCGTCTGCGAACCGCTCGCCCCGGTGGCCGGGAGCAGCTCGGGCTCGACGACCGGGCAGACCACCGGCAGCTCGTCCGGCGGCCAGAACACGACCGGCAGCTCCAGCAGCGGCGGCAGCAGCAGCGGATCCTATGGCTCGAGCAGCTCCTCCAGCTCCGGCGGCTCCTCGAGCTCGAGCAGCTCGTCGGGCGGCTCTTCGACGAACTCCTCCGGCAGCTCGTCCGGCGGTTGGAGCGGTGGCGGCTCGGGTAGCTCCAGCTCGTCCTCGTCCTCCTCGAGCTCCTCCGGCGGAACGTGCGCCTGCCAATCGCAGCAATCGACCGCGAGCTCGACCAAGTCGAGCGGCGCCCTCTCCTGCGGCAGCACGGTCTGCTGGGGCGGCTGGTGGTGCGACGAGTCGACCGGCAAGTGCAGCTCGAGCAATCCTTGCGCCAGCAGCTGCTCGGGTAGCTCCAGCTCGTCCAGCTCCTCGGGCGGCTCGTCCAGCAGCTCGTCGGGCGGGACGACCTCGGGCGGCTCGTCGAGCAGCTCGGGCGGCAGCAGCGGCGGCCCGACCCCGACCGGCACCGTGGGGCCGCAGGGCGGCACGCTCTCGAACCTCGTTTTCGCGGTGGTCGGCGACACCCGGCCGCAGAACGTGGACGACAACGCGGGCTACCCCACCCAGCAGATCACGCAGATCTTCCAGGACATCCAGAACTCGAACCCGCGCCCCGCGTTCGTGGTCGCCTCCGGCGACTACATGTTCGCCACCTCCTCGCAGGCGACCTCGCCCGGCGGCAACGCCCTCATCCAGATCCAGAACTACATCCAGGCGATGAAGGGCTTCTCGGGCCAGGTCTTCCCGACCATGGGGAACCACGAGTGCACGGGCTACACCGCCTCGAACTGCGGCACGAGCGGATCGGACGGCATCACCGACAACTACCTCACCTTCATCCAGACGCTGCTCGGCGCCTGCGGGATCAACAGCACGAACCAGCCGACGCTCGCGAACCAGGAGGCCTACTACTCCTTCAAGGTGAGCTCGTCCGCCGGGGTGTCGCCCGCCTGGACCGCGAAGTTCGTGATGGTGGCGGCGAACGCCTGGGATTCGAACCAGGCGAGCTGGCTCTCGCAGGTGATGGCGGAGACCACCACCTACACCTTCGTCGTTCGCCACGAGTCCTACCAGGACGACGGCGGCGCCTCGAGCAACCTGCCGGGCGATCAGGGCGCCTCCGACGCGACCATCGCGAACTTCCCCTACACGGCGCTCCTCGTCGGCCACACCCACGAGTACAAGCAGTCCGTCTCGGGCACGAACCAGATCGAGATGATCGTCGGCAACGGCGGCGCGCAGACGGCCACGAGCGGCAGCCAGGGGCCGGGCTACGCCATCGTCACGCAGCTCTCGAACGGCAACGTCACGATCTCGCAGTACGAGGCGGGATCGCCGAACGCCGCGGTGGCGACCGCCACCGTCAACGCGACCGGCGCGGTGCAGTAGCCGCGCCGACCGCGCTCCGCCCCCGGGGAGGCAGCTCTCGCTCCCTCGGGGGCCTCCTCGCGCGACGCCCAGCGCGAGGAGGCGGCCGTCTGCTTTGACAGCCGAGGGGCCCCTCGCTACTCTTCACGGCCCGCGAGGGGAGCCGCCATGGAGAACGCCTTCCTCACCCCGGATCACCTGAGGCTCGCCGCCGAGGCCTGGTCCTTCGCCCGCGACAGCGTCGCGCCGATGGCCGCCGAGGAGGACGAAGAGGCCGAGGTCGACGATCTGGCCCGCAGGTTCGTCTCCCGGCTGGCCGACGCGGGGCTCCTGCGCCGCTGCGTCCCCGCCGCCTGGGGTGGCGCCTCGGAGCTCGTCGACGTCCGGACGCTCTGCCTCGTCCGCGAGGCGCTCGCGTACGCCTCCGGCCTCTGCGACGCGATGTTCGCGATGCAGGGGCTCGGCGCGGGGCCGATCAGCTTCTTCGGCGACGCCGCGCAGCGCCAGGCGTGGCTCCCAAAGGTGGCCACCGGCAAGGCGATCGCCGCCTTCGCGCTCACCGAGCCTGGGGCGGGCTCCGACCCCAGCGCCATCCAGACGGAGGCGCGCCGCGAGAACGGCGGCTACACCATCAACGGCGTCAAGCGCTTCATCTCGAACGCGGGCCTCGCCGACTTCTACGTCATCTTCGCGAAGAGCTCCGAGGTCGAGGGCAAGGCGCGCCTGTCGGCCTTCATCGTGCCCGCCGACAACCCCGGGATCCGGCTGCGGGAGCGGCTCGAGCTCGTCGCCCCCCACCCCATCGGCGAGATCGGCCTCGAGGGCTGCCGCGTCCCCGCCTCCGCCCTGATCGGCGCCGAGGGGCAAGGGATGCGCATCGCGCTCTCGACCCTCGACGCCTTCAGGCCCACCGTGGGCGCGGCCGCGCTGGGGCTCGCGCGCCGGGCGCTCGACGAGACGCTCGACCGGGTCGCCACGCGCCGCCAGTTCGGCGGACCGCTCTCGAACCAGGAGGGGGTCCAGTTCATGCTCGCCGACATGGCGACCGAGCTCGACGCCGCGCGGCTGCTCGTCTACCGGGCGGCCTGGCGGCGCGACGGCGGCCAGGCGCGCACGACCCTCGAGTCGGCGATGGCGAAGCTCTACGCCACCGAGGCGGCGCAGCGGATCGTCGACCGCGCCGTCCAGCTCCACGGCGGCGACGGCGTCGTGCGCGGCTTCGAGGTCGAGCGGCTCTACCGCGAGGTGCGGGCGCTGCGCATCTACGAGGGGGCGAGCGAGATCCAGAAGGTCGTGATCGCCCGCGAGCTCTTGCAGGGCCACCACCAGCAGCCCGCCCGCCCCAGGGAATAGCGCTCGGCCGCGGCCGAGCTCACTCTTTCGCGAGGGCGCCGATGGCCGAGCGGCCCGGCTCCTCGGGCTCGAGCAGGAACGGCACCTCCACGTCGAGCCCCGCGGCGCCGGCCGGCAGCCGCACCGCCGAGAGCGCGCGGGTGAAGCAGTCCGTCAACGACGGCGCGCCCTCGACGTCCCGCTCGATCGCGACCGCCTCGACGCGGCCGCCCCGCGCGACCCGCAGCCGGAAGACCGGCGCGCCGCGCAGCTCGGGATCGAGCCGCAGCGCCGTGTCGTAGCAGCGATGGACGACTGGACCGATCGCGCGGATGGCGGCCCGGACCGAGAGCGCGCCGAGCGCCTCGTCGGGAAGCGCGGGCGCCGGCAGCGGCGCGCGGCGGACGCGCCGCCAGCGGCGCCGCTGGAGGCTGCCCGAGATCTCGCCGATCGAGATGCGCGGGCGCGGCGCGGGCGGCGGCTCCTCGATCGAGAGGCCCTCGGAGGGCCAGAGGGGCGGCGGGACGCTCTCCGGGGGATCGATCCTCCAGGCGGGGACGGTCTGGGTGGCGAAGGCGAAGAGCGCGAGTCCGGGGAGCGCGGCGAGGCGGGCGATCATGCACTCGCTTCAGAGCAAGGCCCGTGCCCTCGCAACCCACGGGAACCGCTCGGGGCAGGGCAGGCGATCGCCGACCCGGCTGGGTGGGGCGCGACCCACCCGGGCGCCCCGGCGGCTACAGCTCGATCTGAGCCGCCTCTTGGGCCTGATCGAGGAAGAGCTTCGCCTGCTCGAGCTCGGCCTCGGCCTTCTCGGCGTCCTTGCCGCCGAGGTTCTGCTCGAGCGAGCTGACGACCTTCGCCGCCTTACCCTCCCACTCGGCCTCCATCGGCTCGCCGCCCGTCGAGGCCGACCGCCGCGCCAGATCGACGAGCCGGTGCACCGCGACGAGGTCCGCCTGGGGCGAGCCGCCGTGGTGCCAGGCGTCCTCGGCCCGCGTCAGCGCCGAGGAGGCGTTCGAGAGGAACTGGAGCCGATCGACCCGCTCGACCACGCCCTGGGGCGTCGGGTGGGCGGTGGGGACGTCGCCCGCCTCGGCCTTGCTGCAGCCGGCGGCGACGGGGAGGGAGATCGAGGCAAGGAGGGCGAGCACGAGCTTGCGCATGGTCAATCCGTTCGAACGCTGTCCAGGCGATACTCTAGCCGAGTCTCCGCCGCAGTAAAGCGGCTCGCGTTTTAGAGATAGAAGCGGTCGGCGACGCCCTCGGTCCGCGCCAGGATGCCGGCCCAGCCGAGGATCGAGTCGACCTGCGATTCGATCTGCCCCGGGCGCAGGCCGAGGAGTTCGAGCGAGGCGCTGCAGGCGAAGAGCCGACAGAGCCCCGTCTCGCGGGCCGCCGCGAACAGCGCCGCCGCGCTGGGGAAGCCGCGCTGCTCGAAGCGATGCCCGAGCTCGTCGGCCGGCCCAGGGCCGAGCGTCCCAGAGAAGTCGGGCCGCTCGAGCGCCCCGGCCGCGAGCCGCTCGAGCGCCCACCAGAAGAAGTAGACCTCCACCGGGCGGCCCGAGGCGGCGGCGGCCGCGGCGATGGCGGCGCCCTGGTGGAGCCGGTCGTACTGCCCGCTGTGCAGGAAGACGGCGACGGGAGCCATCGACGCCGTTCTAGCACCCGTCTTGACGAGATGCCCATCCAATCAGCCGGGCGGCGCGGGGACGGGCTCTCCGCGCCGACCACCTCGAGCCTCGGGCCCGGATCGCAGAGGTCCGATGCGGGGCGGCCGTGAGATCCCTTTCGACGCTTTCACTCGGGAGGTGGGACCGGCCCCGACGGCGTCCACGAGTTGCTGAACGGAGTGTAGGCGTTGACGATGAGGACCGGCACCGAGTTGAACTGCGTGGCCGAGGTGGCCAGCATGCTCCCACCGAAGGCGTAGATCCGCCCGTCCGCGCCTGCGGCCACCGCGAGGTTGAAGCGATCGGTCGGCAAGGGAGCGACGAACGACCAGCGATTCGCGTGGACGTCGTAGGCTTCGACGCTCTTCGAGAGCTGATCGTTACATGTTTCCGGATCGAGAAAGCCGCCATCAGAAGCATATCCCGCGTTCGCATTACAGAGCTCTGCAAGACCGCCCACGGCATAGATTCGTCCGTCTGAGCCCATGGCCGCACCGAGCCCTGCTCGGGGCTGATTGAGCGAGCTTTCACTCGACCAGGCATTCACCTTTGGATCGTAAGCGATGACCATGCCTCCGGCCGGCCCGCCGAGAGATCCCATGCCGCTCCCTATCGAATAAATTCGCCCATCGGATCCCACTGAAGACGCCATGCCGTAGTTCGGGGCTGGCATCGAAGCCACCACCGACCAGCTATCGCTCGTCACGTCATAGGATGCCGCGAGGGCGGAGGCCGTTTCGTCACACGTTCCCCCATCCACCCCGGTGCAGCCCCCGAACGCGTACAGGCGCCCATTGGCGGAGGCCGCCCCCAGTGCAGTCGCCGGAATCGGGAACGGCGCAACCGCGCTCCAAGACCTGCTCGTCACGTCGTAGCGCTCGGTCCCGCTCGCGCCCCCGCCGACGAGGTAGATGCGCCCGTCCGGCCCGCTGGCCATCGCGGAGCCGCCTGCCGGGGGGGCAGGCTCCTGCCGCCACGAGTCGGACGAGGGGTCGTAGGAGGCCATCGCGAGGGCGCCCTTGGTGTTGGAACCGATGACGTAGATCCTCGCGTCAGGGCCGAGCGCCGCAGCCCCCGCGGTCACCAGCTGGGGCGCCGGGAGCGACGAGAGCGGATGGCTGCACCCGGCCGTTGCCAGCAGAGCGGCTAGCGCGCCCCCGATGACGATCAGCCCGGTGGGACGCACAGCGGGTCTCCGTCCGGCACGTACTCGATGCTCTGGTCGTTGGGGCAGGCATGACCGGATTGATCATGAGGTACCGCGACCTCCACCTGGATGGGGGCCGAACGGTTCCCAGAGGCATCCACGCCCGCGAGGCCCACGCTGTAGGTCCGATCGGCTCGGTCGGCGCCGTCTCGCTCGGCCCTCAGACAAACGTGGTCCGGGAAGACGACGACGTCCACCGGAGAGTTGCCCGATCCCCCGCCGGTGGCCGGCTGGCTGCTTGCCGCGCCGATCACCTCGAGCTTGGGACCTGGGTCGCAGAGATCCGTTACGGCGGCAGTGAAATCTCTTCCAACGCGCAGGACCGCAAACTCGTGATTGGGAGGCCATAGGCACGAGGGGCCGGAGTACACGAAGCCCGAAACGGTGGGCGGGATGGTGTCGCGGACCGTGATCCGCACGCCCATTGAATTGGCGGCGAGGTCATGGTCGTAGACGTCGAGCAGGTAGGCGTGGGGGCCCATCGAGGCCTGAGCCGTCGCGGTCGGCTGGTTCGAGACACCGGAGAGCCCCCCGTCCAACTCCTCGAACCACTGGTAATGGATCACGCCGTCGCCAGGGTCGGGGTCACTCGATGCCCTACCATCCAGGGGCACGGAGGAGAAATCGTGGGAGTTGCACTCTGCGAAGTGATCCGGGCCCGGATTGGCAATGGGTGGGTGGTTCGCGATGGCTCCCACCAGCTGGAGATTCACCTGGTTCCCGTCGGCGTCCACGCCCCGCTCGTCGTACGTGAACGCGTTTCTCGAGAGGTCGAAGACGACGGTGGCCGCGGCGGAGTTCTCGACCTGCGTCCCCCCGGGAACCCCGTTGACGAAGGCCCGGGTCCCGAGCCGGAAGGCGGACGCGGGCTCGGAGGGATCCACGAGGAACGTCGTCCCCGAGACCAGCGCGGCCGCGAAGCGGTTTTCGATGAACGTCGAGAGGTAGCTCACGTCGAGCGGCGGAATCGGCGGCACCGAGACCGTGAAGCTGTCGGCGGCGAGGCTGAAGTCGGCGATCTGAAGGCGGCCGCTCGGGTCGAGGTTCAGCCAGAAGGAGCCGCTGACGTGGGGCGTGGCCAACGGAATGAACGTTCCCCCGTCGTTCGCGCCGACCGTGGCCACCGAGCTGTCGTGATCGAGATCCACTCGGAAGTCCCCGGCCTTGGCGACCCGGGAGTTGGGCGGCTGTGGCTGGGCCACGTCGCAGCCGGCACGCGCGATCAACGCGGCGCGGCTCTGATCGGGATCCGCTGCCAGGCAGCCGCCGATGAGGCTGTCAGGCGAGCTTCCTGACATGAGCCCACCGCCGCCACAGACCGAGGCGCAGGCCGCGGCGACGTCCTCCGGCTGGTCGGGGTTGTAGCGGCCCGGCGCGCAGCCTTGGACGAGCGCGGGAATGGTCGCTCCCGTCACCGACGGGTCCTGGCAATCGCAGTTGCAGAGCCAGAGGTCGTCGGGGTCGTTCCAGGTCGCCATGATGTCCCCGGCGTAGGCCAGGGAGGTACCCAGGCCGCCTCCTTCGGGTAGCGGGTTGCAGCGATCCATCGTCGCGACGCTGATCCCCTTGCTTGCGCAGTCAGAAGCCGAGTAGCAAGGGCACTCGGTCGGGCCACCTGTCTCGCCGCAGAAGCTTTCGGAAACCGAAGCCGCAGGGCCGTGGGTCAACGAAATCTTGCAGGTCGAGCCGATCTGATCGGCGACTGGAGCGAGCAGCTTGACATCCGTCCGGTCGTAGCAACCCTGCGTGAGGTCGAGAATCGGCGGAAGCCCCGCGCCTCCATCGAACCGGGGGACCGCCTCCGAGCAGTCGAGGAACCGCTCCTGGTTCTCCTGATCGTGGGGGATGGCCGCGGGAGGAATTGGCACGGTCAACGAGAGCTGGTCCTGTTGGGCCGTTCCCGAGGCGAAGAAGCCGCTCGTCAGGAGGTGGAACCGGAAGCCGGGCATGGACGGGTCGTCCCTCAGCGTGGCCATGATCCTCGCCTCGTGGATCTCGGTGTGGTCGTGATCGTCCACGATCCAGTCGCCGACGACGGAGACCCGCTCCCCGAGCCTTGGCCGAAACTCTGGCCAGGAGAAAGTCGCGCCAGTGGCGGGGTCGGACGCCGAGAACGGGCCCCCGAACCATCGGCACCACTGGAACTCGACGTGCTCCGCATCCAACGCCGGGGTAAAGGCGTTGTCTGTCCAGACGGTGCCGACCGGTACGCCGCGCAGTTCGAGGGGGAACACCGGGTCGTTGCCATTGTGAACGCCTTCTCCCAGGTATGGGCAGACGTCGAGGCTGTCGTCGCCGTCTGGGGAACCGCTCCCGACCCCGTCCGGGGGGTCCCCAGGTCCCGCGCTTCTGAGAAACCCGTTCAGATAGCCAAGCTCAAAGCAATCTTGCGGGTCGACGAAGAAGAAGCTGCAATTGGTTCCGTCGGCTGGCGAGGGATCGGGGCAACGCTCGGTCTTGCAGCCGCTGACCAACTGGAGCCCGTCCGCCAGCACACGGAGCTGCGAATCGACGTCTACGACATTGGGGGCGTCGATGGGAGCGGTCGGATCGCCGCATGCGCAGATCGGTCTTGATTGGGTAGGGGTCGGGGGAGTGATGCTCGACCAAGCGAAAGCAGGGAGGGCCATACCGCCGTTCGCCATCGAGTTTCCGACCGGAGCGCATTGGTTGTTAAGACCGTCCGGGGCCAGCGTCTGGCAACACGCCAAAGGTTCGCAGGAAGGCGCAAACGCCATCCTGGGTGGTGTTTGTCGCATTCTCTGGGGGAGGCGAGCCGCAGGCTGTTAGCCAGGCGAGGAGGAAGGGCAAGGTGCGGGAAGTAGGCTTCATCAGCGGCCCCCCGTTGGAGGGGCGAGCGCAGTCCAGTTCGAGCCACCGAAGACCCAACCATTAGGCGGCGCGCTGCCAGGCGGGCGGTCGTCGCGCGCGCATCGGATCCCGGCGCCGGAATTCGGGTCACGCTCTTCGCGGAACCAGCCGGGCGTGCCGAGCGTGGCGAGATTCCAGCCGTCGCCACCGGCGTGGTTCCACAGGTCGCCGCGAACCACCTTGCCGCCCGTCGCGTTGTTCCAGTTGGCGCCGCCGTACTCGCTCAACTCCTGGACGAAGACGGGGTGGGCGGGGCCCGTTGGGTTCCGGGGCTCCACGGCGCCGTGTCCGTAGCCTGGGGAGTACCAGTCGGACACCCACTCGTCGACGCTCGCGAAGAGATCGTGAACACCCTCTGGGGTGACGTCCCGGACGTTCGTGCCCACGGGAGGCGGGCTCATGCTCGGATCGAGCGACGTGGAACCATAGAAGGTCCTCGACCGAATGAGGCTCTCGGGCGGCGGGTCGTTGCCCCAGGGATAGGTCGTCCCCTGGGGGCCGCGGGCCGCCCGCTCCCACTCCGCCTCGGTGGGCAGCCTCTTCCCCGACCAGGCGCAGAACTCGACCGCCTCGTCGAACGTCGCTCCCCAGACCGGGAGATGAGCGGCAGCGGGGTCGGATAGCGCGTGCTCGGTGGACCAGAAGCGGCGCAGCCCGCGATCGGAGCACAGGCCCGCCTGGAGGCACTGCGAGTAGCGCCCCCAGGTGGCCTCGTAGGCGTCGATGTAGAAGGCGCTCAACCGCACCCGCCTGCCAGGCGCCCAGTCGTTGCGCGGCATCGCGGTGAAGTGGGCCCCCGGGTGAGCCGCTGGCTTGGGTAGCTTGGGGGCGCCCATCGAGAACTCGCCTGGCGCGATGCAGACCTCGGCGGCGTCGCTCGATCCCTGGGGAGGCGTTAGGCAGGCACCGGATCGCGCCCGTCCACAGGCGGTGGAACTCAGCAAGGCGAAAAGAACGCCCAGACCCACTCGCCAGCTCGCCATGCTCGCCTCCCCGAGAGCCGCAGAATAGCCTAGCAGGCCTCCGCTTGCTTGTCACTTCACAGCTTCGCAGCTTCCGGGGCCTCAGACAAAGTCACGTCATCTCATCGTGGTCGCGCCCCGCAACTCCGAGACCAGCGGGGGAGAGCGAGGTTGATCCGCCCCAGTGGGCGCAACGGTGCCGTTCGACGAGCGGCTCCCCGTTTGGCCCCCGAGGGAGGGGAGTATACTCGAAGGGGTGACCGTCAAGCCGGCGAACCCGGAAGGGCTCCCAGAGGAGCTCGGGCCCTACCGGCGGCTGCGCAAGCTCGCCGTCGGCGGCATGGGGGAGATCTACCTCGCCGAGGCGCGGGGGGCGGGCGCCTTCCGCAAGCGGCTGGTCATCAAGGCGGTCCGGCCCGATCGGGCGGACGAGCAGGAGGTCGTCCAGGCGTTCCTCGACGAGGCCCGCGTCTGGGCGCTCCTCACCCACCCGAACATCGTCCCGCTCTTCGACTGCGCGCAGATCGAGGGGCGGCTCTGCCTCGTGATGGAGTACGTCGAGGGGGCCGACCTGCGCGAGCTCATCCAGCGGGGGAGGGATCTCCACCGCGCCATCCCGGGCCCGATCGCGGTCCACCTCGTCGCCCAGGTCGCGGCCGGGCTCCACGCCGCCCACGAGGCCGTCGGACTCGACGGCGAGCCGCTCGGCATCGTCCACCGCGACGTCTCCCCCCACAACGTGCTGGTCGATCGGCTCGGGAACGCGCGCCTCTGCGACTTCGGCATCGCCCGCAGCGCCCTGCGGCTCACCCGGACGCGCACCGGCAAGTTCAAGGGGAAGTTCGCCTACGTCTCGCCCGAGGTGATCCGCGGCGAGGCGGTCGACCGGCGGGCGGACGTCTTCGGCCTCGGGATCCTGCTCTACGAGCTCTTGACCCTGCGGCGGCCCTTCCAGGCCGACGCGCCGGTGGCGCTGCTGCACACGATCCTCGACAGCGAGCCCACGCCCATCCGCGAGCTGCGGCGCGACGCCTCCCTGCGGCTCGCCCTCGCCATCGAGCGGGCGCTCGCGAAGGATCCGGCCGGCCGCTTCCCCACCGCCGAGTCGATGCGCCAGGCGCTCCTCGAGACCCCGGAGGGGCAGTCCTTCGTCGGGACCCCCCGGCTCACCGACTGGTTCGACGGCCTGACCGGCGCGAGCGGCGACTGGAACGTCACCCAGCCGCGCATGCTCGACCTCGCGGCGCGGTCGGCGGCGCGCGCCCTCGAGGGCGAGGAGGAGGAGGGGACGTCCGAGGCGAGCGCGCCCTCGTCCTCGGGCCCCTGGGGCGACGGCTTCGACGAGCCGACCGAGCCCGCGCGGATCTTCCCGCCGCCCGCCGCGGCGGCGCGTCCGGCGATCGCGGCGCCTCCCCCTCCCCCGCCGCTGCCCCCGCCGCCGATCCAGGAGTTCGGGACCGAGCCGATCCCGGCCCGACGCATCGCCGAGTCGCTCGATCAGCGCGGGCCTGGGGCCGGCCGCGCGAGGCTCGAGGCGTCGGCTCCCGAGCCGTCCTTCACGGAGCCGACGACGCTGAGGCCCCTCGAGCCGCCGGTCCCTCCACCGATCGCGCCGGCCACCGCCGCGCCCGGGCGCCTCCGGCCGGAGCGGCTCTCCCTGGCGCGGCTGCTGCCGACGGCGCGGGAGTACGCCCCCTGGATCGCGGGCGGCGTCCTCGCCGGCTCGACGCTGACCTGGCTGCTCTGGAAGATCCTCTAGCCGGGCCGCGCCCCTCGCCGGCGCTACTTCACCTTCGCGAAGTCGGCGACGAGCTCCCGCGGCGAGGCGTAGCCGACGATGCGGGGCGCCTTCATCAGCTCGCCGTGGCTGTCGACGAAGACCACGGTCGGTAGCCCCTCCACGCCGTACTTGTCGTAGAGGGCGTCGAGCGCGTCGCTCGCCCGGGTGCCGTCGACCTTGATCGGCACGAAGCGCTTCGCCGCCTCTCGGACGAGCGGGTCCGGGTAGGTCCGCGCGTCCAGCTCCTTGCAGGCGCCGCACCAGTCCGCGTAGAAGTCGATGAAGGCGGGCTTGCCCTCCGCCTTCGCGAGCGCGAGGCCGCGCGCGACGTCCCGCACCCAGGGGAGCGGCTCCCCGGGCCGACACTCGCCACGGGCCGCCGCGTCGGGGGGGCACTGCGCGAGGGCCGTCGAGGCGCTGCCGAAGCGGACCGCGATGCCGAGGACGACGAGCGCCACGCCGAGCCCCTTGAAGAGCCGCTCCCTCGCTCCGCCGTGGAAGCTGCGGTGGATCGCCCCCAGGAGGAGCCCGAGCCCCACCGCGACGGCGCCGCCGATGGCGACGCGATCCTGCGGCAGGAGGTCCTTCAGGTGCAGCGCCGGGAAGGCGTCGCGCAGGTAGCCGGCGGCGAGCGCGAGCAGCGCGATGCCGAAGAGGCTCTTGACGCCGTCCATCCAGGGGCCGCTGCGGCCGAGCGAGAAGCTGAAGACGCCGATGGCGAAGAACGGCACGCCGATTCCGAGCGCGTACAGGAAGAGGAGCAGGTTCCCGACGGCCACCGACTGGTGCTGGCCGACGTAGACCAGGATGCCCGCGAGCACGGGGCCGGTGCAGGGGGCGGCGACGAGCCCCGCGACGAGCCCCATCGCGAACGATCCGCCGAGGCCGGCGCCGCCGACGCCGCTGAGCCGCTGCGCGAGCCCCGAGGGGAGCCGCAGCTCGAAGGCACCGAACATCGAGGCCGCCATGACGGTGAAGAAGAGCGCGAGGCCGACGACCACCCAGGGCAGCGAGAGCCACCTGCCGAAGGCGGCGCCCGTCAGCGCGGCGAAGGTCCCGAGCGCGCAGAAGAGGGCGGCGATGCCGAGGACGTAGCTCCCGGTGAGCAGCGCGGAGCGGGCCCGGGTCGGCCGCATCGCCCCCTGCCCACCGAAGATCGCGACCGTGATGGGGATGAGCGGGTAGACGCAGGGCGTCAACGCGGTCAGCAGCCCCCCGAGGAAGACGATGCCGGCGGCGCTCCAGAGGTTGCCGGCCGCGAGCGAGCCCGAGGCGTCGAGCGAGGCCTGGGGGGCGCCGCCGAGCAGCCGAGGGGCCGCGAAGACGGCGATTCCTCCCAGGATGGACAGCGCGAGCAACCAGCCGAGCTTCTTCATTCGATCCTCGATGGCTTCGACCCCCATTCCTTCTGAGAGCCGCGCTCCACCGCTTTGGGTCCAATGAAACCGCAGGAGCGTTACGCTGCCATATAGTCGCGCGGGGGTCGCGAGCGCAACGGCGCGCCTCCCTCGCCGGCTTGACTCGGAAAGGCGGCCTCCCTATAAATCGACGTGGCCGCTCCACATTGAACTGGGGCGCGCCGGCCGACGCGAACGAATGAGGTTCGAGCGCATGGTGAAGCTCCCGATCTACCTGGACTACCACGCCACCACGCCGCTGGACCCGCGGGTCCTCGAAGCGATGCTCCCGTATTTCAAGGAAGATTTCGGCAACGCCTCGAGCCGCAGCCACGTCTTCGGCTGGAGGGCCGAGGAGGCGGTCGAGCGGGCGCGCGAGCAGATCGGCGCCCTGATCGGGGCCTCGGGCAAGGAGATCATCTTCACCTCGGGCGCCACCGAGAGCGACAACCTCGCGATCAAGGGGGCCGCCGAGTTCTACCGCGAGAAGGGCAACCAGCTCGTCACGGTCAAGACCGAGCACAAGGCGGTCCTCGACAGCATGAAGCGGCTCGAGCGGCAGGGCTTCGAGGTCACCTACCTGCCCGTCCAGAAGGACGGCCGGATCGACCTGGACGATCTGCGGCGGGCCCTGACCCCGAAGACGATCCTCGTCTCCGTGATGTTCGCGAACAACGAGATCGGGACCGTCCAGCCGGTGGAGGAGATCGGCAAGATCTGCCGCGAGCAGGGCGTGCTCTTCCACTGCGACGCCGTCCAGGGCATCGGCAAGATCCCGTTCGACGTGGAGAAGGTCCAGGCGGACCTCGTCTCGCTGACGGCCCACAAGCTCTGCGGCCCGAAGGGCATCGGCGCCCTCTACGTGCGCCGCAAGCCGCGCGTCCGGCTGACGGGGCAGATCGACGGCGGCGGCCACGAGAAGGGGATGCGCTCGGGCACGCTGAACGTCCCCGGGATCGTCGGCTTCGGCAAGGCCTGCGAGATCGCGCGCGCCGAGATGGCGGAGGAGAGCCTGCGCGTCGGCAAGCTGCGCGAGCGGCTGCGCCAGAAGATCTGTTCGCGGCTCGACCTCGTCGAGACGAACGGCTCGCCCGAGCAGCGGCTGCCCGGCAACCTGAACCTGAGCTTCGCCTACGTCGAGGGCGAGGCGCTGATGATGGCCATCAAGGACGTCGCGGTCTCGTCCGGCAGCGCCTGCACCTCGGCGAGCCTCGAGCCGTCGTACGTGCTGCGCGCCTGCGGCGTCGACGAAGAGCTCGCCCACTCCTCCATCCGCTTCGGCCTCGGCCGCTACACGACCGAGGAGGAGGTGGACTACGTGGCGAACCTGGTCGTGGAGAAGGTGCAGAAGCTGCGCGAGATGTCACCCCTGTACGAGATGGCGAAGGACGGCGTCGATCTGAAGAGCATCCAGTGGGCGCAGGCCCACTGAGCGGGAGACCAGCCATGGCATACAGCGAGAAGGTCCTGGAGCACTACGAGAACCCCCGCAACGTCGGGACGCTCGACAAGAGCGATCCGGCGGTGGGCACGGGGCTCGTGGGCGCGCCCGCCTGCGGCGACGTGATGCGGCTGCAGATCAAGATCACGGACGACGGCCGGATCGCGGACGCGAAGTTCAAGACCTTCGGCTGCGGCTCGGCCATCGCCTCGAGCTCGCTCGTCACCGAGTGGGTCAAGGGCAAGACGATCGACGAGGCGATGAAGATCAAGAACAGCGACGTCGCCCGCGAGCTCGCCCTGCCGCCCGTGAAGATCCACTGCTCGGTCCTCGCCGAGGACGCCATCAAGGCCGCCATCGCCGACTACCGCAAGAAGCGCGGCCTGCCCGCGGAAGGCGCCTGAAGAGAGGCCCGCCGTGATCTTCTCGCTCAGCGACAAGGCGGCCTCGAAGATCGTCGAGCTCTCGCGGGCGCGCCCCGAGACGACCGAGAAGACCGGGCTGCGCGTCGGCATCCGGGGCGGCGGCTGCTCGGGGCTCGCCTACGTCTTCGAGTTCTGCGACGAGCCGCGCGAGACGGACAAGACCTTCGAGCTGCAGGGCGCCCGGGTCTACATCGACCCGAAGAGCCTCGTCTTCTTGCAGGGGACCCGCCTCGACTACGTCGAGACCCTGATGGCCCGCGGCTTCAAGCTCGAGAATCCGCAGGTGAAGCAGAGCTGCGGCTGTGGTACCAGCTTCACCGTCTGACCCGCCGATGACCTGCTGGAAGTGCCAACAGCCCGTCGAGGGCTCGCTCCGTTGCGCGTGCGGCGCGCTGCAGCCCGTGCCGCCGGGGGCGAACCCCTTTGCGCTCCTCGGCTTCGCGCCGCGCTTCACCCTCCCCGCCCCGGAGCTCGAGCGGCGCTTCCGCGAGCTCTCCTTTCAGGTCCACCCCGACCGGTTCGCCCTGGCCGATCCGCGCGAGCGGCGCATCGCGCTCGAGCGCTCGACCGCCCTCAACGACGCCCAGCGGACGCTCCGCGATCCGGTGCGCCGCGCCGAGGCGCTGCTCGCGCTCCGCCGAGGCGCGGAGCCCGACGGGCCAGGCGGCCCGCCCGACGCCCGGACCGAGAGGCTGCCCATCGAGTTCCTCGAGGAGGTGCTCTCCCTGCGCGAGGAGCTCGCCGAGGGGCAGCGCGCGGGCGACCGGGCCGCGGTGGATCGGCTCGTCGCGCGCGTGCGCGCCCAGCGGGAGTCGGCGCTGCGCGACCTCGCCCGCCTGCTCGACTCCGAGACGCCGCCGCCCTCCGACCTCGACCGGGCGCGGGAGGCGATCGCGCAGCTCCGCTACTGCGACCGCTTCGTCGAGGAGGCGCTGCGGGCCGAGGGGGCGGAGGTCCGCCCGTGACGTCGCTCGCCTCGGGCCTCTTGCAGATCGCCGATCCGAAGGCCGGCAAGGGTCGCCCCGTCGGCATCGACCTCGGCACCACGAACTCGCTCGTCGCGGCGGTGATCGACGGGCGGCCGCGCTGCCTTCCGGCCGACGAGGGCGGCTCGCCGCT
The DNA here is from genome assembly GCA_021783235.1 of Myxococcales bacterium. GTDB lineage: Bacteria > Myxococcota > Myxococcia > Myxococcales > JAKAPL01 > JAJXUD01. The sequence goes on from JAJXUD010000038.1 coordinate 31,706, forward strand.
CCTCCCCTCCGTCGTCCAGTACCGCGAGGAGGCGATCCGGGTCGGCCGCCGCGCCCGCGAGAGCGCCGCCGAGCGGCCCCACGACACCCTCGCGTCGGTCAAGCGCTTCATGGGCAAGAGCGCCGACGACGCCGAGACGAAGCGGCTGTCCACCTACCGCTGGGCGGCGGGCGACGGCCGCGTGGTCCGCTTCCTCGCCGGCGGCCGGGCGGTCACGCCGGTCGAGGTGTCGGCCGAGATCCTGCGGGCGCTCAAGCGCGCCGCCGAGGGAGCGCTCTCCCAGCGCGTCGAGAAGGCCGTCGTCACCGTCCCGGCCTACTTCGACGACGCCCAGCGGCAGGCGACGAAGGACGCGGGCCGGCTCGCCGGGCTCGAGGTGCTGCGGCTCTTGAACGAGCCCACCGCCGCCGCGCTCGCCTACGGCCTCGACAAGGGCTCCCAGGGGACCTTCGCGGTCTACGACCTGGGCGGCGGGACCTTCGACGTCTCGATCCTCGCGCTCGAGGGCGGCCTCTTCCAGGTGCGCGCCACCGGCGGCGACTCGGCGCTCGGGGGCGACGACTTCGACCGGGCCATCGCGCTGGCCTTCCTGCGCGAGCTCGGCGCCCCCGACCCCGCGCCCCCCGCGCTCGTGCACGCGAGCCTCGTGGAGGCCCGCCGCGCCAAGGAGGCGCTGACGGAGGCGGCCGAGGTCGAGGTGCGGATCGGCGGCTTCGCGAAGAGGCTCGGGCGGGCCGAGCTCGACCGGATCATCGGGCCCATCGTGGAGCGGACGGGCGTCCCCTGCCGCCGCGCGCTCGCCGACGCCGGCCTCGACGCCTCGTCGCTCGACGGCGTCATCCTGGTCGGCGGCTCGACGCGGGTCCCCGCGGTCCGCCGCTACGTGCGCGAGCTCTTCGGCCGGGAGCCGCTCGGCGACATCGACCCCGACCAGGTGGTCGCCCTCGGCGCCGCGGTGCAGGCCGATCTCCTCGCCGGCGCGGGGCCGCGCGACGACGTGCTGTTGCTCGACGTCCTGCCGCTCTCGCTCGGGCTCGAGACCATGGGCGGCGTGGTCGAGAAGATCATCCCGCGCAACAGCACCATCCCCACCTCGGCGACGCAGCTCTTCACCACCTTCGCCGACGGCCAGACCGGCATGGACGTCCACGTCGTCCAGGGCGAGCGCGAGCTCGTCTCCGACTGCCGCTCGCTCGCAAAGTTCCGCCTCTCCGGGATCCCGCCGCTCCCGGCGGGGCTCGCGCGCGTCGCCGTCGCGTTCCAGGTCGACGCCGACGGGCTGCTCGAGGTCACCGCGCGCGAGCAGTCGACCGGGATCGAGCAGTCCGTCGCCGTGAAGCCGTCCCACGGCCTCTCGGACGAGGAGGTCGAGCGGATGCTGCTCGATTCGCTCGACCACGCCGACGAGGACGTCCGCCGCCGGCTGCTCGCCGAGGCCAAGGTGGAGGCCGAGCGGGTCGCGTTCGCGGCCCGCGGGGCGCTCCGCGACGACGCCGATCTGCTGGAGCCGAGCGAGCGCGGGCGGATCGAGGGGGCGCTCGAGGCGCTCGCCGTCGCGCTGCGGGGCGACGACGAGGGGCCGCTCCAGCTCGCCGTCGCCGCCCTCGACGCCTCGACGCAGGGGCTCGCGCAGCGCCGGATGGACCGCGCCATCCAGCGGGCCCTCGCGGGCCACCGCGTCGAGGAGTTCGAGGGCGGGAAGGCGTAGCCGATGCCGAAGCTGACCTTCCTGCCGGACGGGGTCACGATCGAGGCGGCGCCGGGGACGAGCATCCTCGACGCCGGCCAGCGCGCGGGCGTCAAGATCGGCAGCGCCTGCGGCGGCGTCTGCGCCTGCTCCACCTGCCACGTCTGGGTGAAGCAGGGCCTCGCGAGCCTCTCCGAGCAGGAGGATCGCGAGCTCGACATCCTCGACAAGGCCTTCGAGGTGAAGCCGACGAGCCGCCTCTCGTGCCAGGCCGAGGTCGGCGCCGAGGATCTCGTCGTCGAGATCACCCCGGAGAGCCGGCAGACCTACTTCGACGAGCACCCCGCCGAACGACGCGCCCTCGCGGCGGCCGAAGGAGAGCCATGAAGTGGACCGACGTGGGGGAGATCGCCATCGCGCTCGCCGAGCGCCACCCGGGCGTCGATCCGCTCTCGGTCCGCTTCACCGAGCTGCACGGCTGGGTCCGCGCGCTCCCCGGCTTCGACGACGCCCCCGAGCGCTCGAACGAGAAGATCCTCGAGGCCATCCAGATGAGCTGGCTCGACGAGGTCGAGGACTAGCGCCACTGCGACGGAAGATCGTTGACCGGGCGCCCCTTCGATCCTATGAGTGTGCGCCCGTCACTGCCGAAGTGGTGGAATTGGTAGACACGCTAGATTCAGGGTCTAGTCCGCGCAAGCGGGTGGAGGTTCGAGTCCTCTCTTCGGCACCCTCGATCGCCCGGCCGTGCCCAACGCCCTGAGGGGCGGCGCGCCGGGAAGGTCGACCGCTTCGAGCCCCGCGCGCCCACGGCAACCTGCGGCTGCACGGCGGCGGCATCGTCCCTATCTCACTCTTGGTGTGTTGCTGAAAATCGGACTGCGCGTTCGGGCATTCGGCTCGACGCGCGAAGGAGGATTTATGGTCGAGACATTCGCGCGCCCCAGCCACCATGTCAGCTGGAGCGCGATCTTCTGCGGGGTGGTGGTCGCGATGGCGATCGAGGGGATCCTCGATTTCGCCGGGAACGCGATCGCCCTGCCGCTCGTCAGCCCGCTGAACATCGGGGCTTTCCGAACGCTGGACACCGGCGCGGTCCTCTGGACGCTCGGGGTCCCGCTCGGCAGCCTCTTCATCGGCGGCCTCATCGCGGGGCTGCTCTCGGCGCACGGGAACAACCTCTACGGCTTCTTGACCGGGCTCGTCGTCTGGGCGGTCGCCGGGTTGCTCGAGGTGGGGCTCGCGGCGCTCATCTCCATGGGCTCGGGGGTCACGGCGGCGGTGCGCCCGATGGCCGGGACGCTCGTCGGCGCGGCGCCGTACTCGGCGGCGTTCTGGCTCGTCTTCTTCTCGGCGTGCCTCTCGCTGCTCGGGGCCGTCGCGGGCGGCATCATCGCGGTGCGGCCGACGTTGCGCGAGCCGTTCTACCGGGAGGAGCGCCGGCCGGTCACGCAGCAGTAGCGGCGACTGGCATCGGCGAATCGAAAGAGCCCCCCGGGGGATCCGCTCCCCGGGGGGCTCCCTCTGGACTACACCGCCCGGGCTACTTCCCGAGCGGCTTGCCGTCCGGACCCAGGATCAGAACCTGGGGCTGGGGCGTCGCGGTGATCCCCAGGCGCTGCTTTCTGCCCAGGGTCCCACGGGCCTTCCGGGTCGCGAGCCGCTTCGCTTTCGCGAGCGTCACGGTCTCCGGAGACGGCGGCCGACGGGCGCCGGTCTTGTAGCCCAGCGTGGCGAGGAGAGGGTTCCCCTTGCCGAGCTGGGCCCGCAGGACGTCGCCCAGGGCGAGGTAAGTCGCCTGAGCGGCCGGAGCCTGCGTCTTCCAGGCCTGCTCCGCCTGGACGACCTCGGCGCGGGCGGTCGTGATGGCGTTCAGCGCCGCCACCACCGCCTGGAAGAACTGGACGAGCTGTTGCCCCGTCCAGGCCTTCCCCGAGAGCGTGGTCGTGGCGTTCGCCGGGAACAGCTTCCCGAGTCCCGCCGCGATCAGCTGGTACTTCTGCTCGATCTTCGTGGTCATGTCGTTGCACCTCCTTTCCGGGCCGGTTCGCGCCCTTCACTACAGAAGGGGGCCGCTCGAGCGAAAAGCGTGACAAGAAAGTTGAACGGGGCGCGCAAGGCCGCTCGCCTAAAGGGCCACGCTCACGAGCTAGAGGAGGGTCGCGATGGGAGCGGGGATCCGCTCGGGCGACTGCTCGCCCCTCTACGTCACGCCCACCCCTTACCCTTGACGTCATATGCTCTCTGTGTTATAATTCTTGTGCAGCGGAGAGCCGCCGGACGAGAAGAGAGGAACGGGCGAAGCATGAACGAGGTCATGACCACGGATGAGTTCGAGGACTGGTTCGAGGACCTAACGAGGTCCCAGCAGCAGGCGAGCGCCAAGGCAATCGAGCGGCTTGAAGGCGAAATGCTTCGCCTCGGCTACCCGCACTCCAGCAAGCTCAATGGCGCGAAGCTCGCGATCCGCGAACTGCGGTTCAAGGACGGCGACCACCCCATTCGAATCGCCTACGCCTTCGACCCCGCTCGGGACGCCGTGCTCCTAATCGGGGGCGACAAGAAGGGCGACGACCGCTTCTACGACTGGTTCGTGCCGAGGGCCGATCAGATCTTCGGCGAGTACCTCGCCGAGAACTTCGGGGGAACGAAAGGCAAGAGGTAGACGTACGTGATGCGAGGCAGTGCGATGCGTGATGATGGCGGTGCGATGAAACGGACTAGCTGCATTTCGATTGTATTGGAGACTTAGATGGCCAGGACCCACAAGTGGGAGGATCTCGCCCGCAGGACCCTTGGTGATGCAGAGTACGAGCGGATTCGAGCCGACGCTCGGGCCGAGATCGAGAAGGAGTACCGTGAGGCGATCATCAAGTCGCTTCGCGAGGCCCGCGAGATGGCGGGGAAGACCCAGTCCGAGGTCGCGGCGCTGGTCGAGGTCAGCCAGGCTGAGCTTTCGCGGGTCGAGGCCCGCGCGGATCACAAGCTCTCGACCCTGCGGCGCTACATTGAGGCCCTCGGTGGCGAGCTAGAGGTCATCGCCCGTTTCGGCGACAAGACCCTGCGGCTTCACGGCGTCTAGTGGGCGTCATGCAGATGAGTGGGCCCGCCCTCACGATGAGGACGCCATCGCTCACGATGAGAGCGCGGCCTCTCATCGTGAGAGTGGCCTCTCTCACGATGAGAAGGGCCGTTCTCACGATGAGAGCGGCCTCGCTCACGACGAGAAGGGCCGCTCTCACGGTGAGAGCCGCCTCGCTCACGACGAGAAGGGCCGCCCTCACGGTGAGAGTGGCCTCGCTCACGATGAGAAGGCCCGCCCTCACGACGAGAGCGGCCTCGCTCACGATGAGGGGCCGCCGTGGAGCCGCCTCGGCGGGTCAGCTCTGGAGTTCGCGCGCGATGTCCCGGGCCAGCTCGCGCGCCCGCTGGACGTCGCCCGGGGGCAGGCTGATGGCGCCGACGACCGCGTGCCCGCCGCCCCCGTAGCGCTCGCAGATCTTCGACAGATCGTGAGTCCGCTCGCCCGGACGCCAGGGGTTCGAGCCGACCGAGATCTTGGCGCGGCTCTTCGAGCTGGTCACGCCGATGGCGTAGCGGGCCTCGGGGTGCAGGTAGTAGGCGATGAACTTGTTGAAGTTCTCGACCCCTTCGGCGGTGAGGTCGAAGAGGACGACCTTGCCCTCGCAGGTCGCGACCCGGCGGACGAGCTCCACGTTCTGCCGGTGCGCCTCGAGCAGCTTCTCGAGGGGTCGCGCGACGTAGGGCGCGGCGACGATCTGGGCGAGCGGCAGCCGCTGCAGATCGCCGATGATCCGATGGCGCTGCGCCGCGTCCTCGGAGCCCTCGATGCCGACCATGAGCTGCAGCGCCGGCTCCTTCAGCTCCACCGCCGCCTTCGCGTCGGGAAAGAGCGCGCCGTCGATGATCTCCGCCCAGTGGACCAGCTCGGCGAGGGGGCCCGCGTCGAAGCCGAACTCGCGGACCACCGTGTCGCAGAGGAACTTCGTGCAGCTCTTCGCCTTGGGATCGAAGAACTTCCTCCCGGAGCGATCGGCCTCGAAGGCGCGCCGCTCGAGCTCGCTCGGGAAGGCGCTCTGGTGGTGGTCGAACCACCAGGTCAGCTTGGGATCGGCGCTGTAGCGGAAGTCGACGACCGCGTTCTCGTCGCCGTCGAACGAGCCGGGCGAAAAGACCGGCCCCGCCTGGTGCGCGAGCCCCTGGTAGACGATCTCGGCGTCGGCCCGGATCTTCTCCCGGTAGAAGCGCGAGAAGACCGCCGCCGACGAGAGGCCATCGAAGCATCGATCGTGGTAGAGCACCTTGAGCCGCATTCGCACCCCTCGCCGAGAGAGAGACGCGGCATTGTGGCGGAGCCGCCGCGCGGTTACAACGGGCGAGTGGAGAGCCTCGCGAGCGAAGCCGCGCCGGACTGCTACGGCCACCCCGGCATCCCGTCGGTCGGCCGCTGCCGCGGCTGCGGCCGCGCCTGCTGCGACCGCTGCGCCACGGACGGCGTGGGGGGCGCCCTCTGCCCCGCCTGCGCCTCCGATCGAATCCCCTGGGAGGATCGGGGCGGCGCGGGCCCTTGGCGCGCCTTCGCGCGGACGGTCCAGGCGGCGCTCTTCGAGACCGAGCGCTTTTTCCGGCGGCTGCGGCGACCCGGGCCGCTCCGCCCCGCGCTCGCCTTCTCGCTCGCGGTCCACTGGCTCGGCTGGTCGACCTTCGCCCTGCTCTACGCCTTCGGGCTGCCCGGCAAGGGCGGCCCTTCCCTCTCGACGCCCGAGCGGATCCTCGGCGCGCTCGTCGTCGTGGGGCTCGGCGGCCTCCTCGGCGTCGCGGGCGACCTCCTGCTCGCCCTCTGCGTCCACGCGCTCTTGCGCTTCCTCGGCGAGACCCCGGGGGGGCTCTCCGCCACGGCGCGCGCCGTCTGCTACGGCGGCGCCCCCGGCGTGCTGAACGCCACCGTCGTGCTCCCCACCTTCCTCATCCCGCAGGCCTGGGCGGCCATCTGCACGGTGCGCGCCGTCGAGCAGGCCCAGGGCGTCTCCTGGGGCCGGGCCGCGACCGCGGTGCTCGTGCCGACGCTCGCCGCGATGCTCGTGACGTTTGCCCTCGCCAACGCGGCGATGGGACAGCTCGCGGGGTAGCGCCCCGGGGCCGCGGCCTACCTCCGCAGCCGCAGCCGGAAGACCGGGTCGCCGCTCGCGAGGTAGCGCTTCTCGCGCGTGCTCGGGATCTCGTCCGCTGGCCGCGCGGAGAAGCGGCCGGCGCCGGCCTCGTTCGAGAAGCCGGCCCGCTCGAGCACCTCCAGCATGTCGACCGCCCGCTCGAGCACGTCCGTCCGCACGTCGAGCAGCCCGCCGGGCCGCAGCCACGAGCGCCAGAGCGCCGCGGTGGCGTCGTCGACGATCCGCCGCTTCTGGTGGCGCCGCTTCCACCAAGGGTCCGGGAAGTGGAGGTGGATCGCGGCGAGCGATTCGGGGCCGAGGAGCCGCGGCAGCTCCACGCGGGCGTCGGCGCCGAGGACGACGAGGTTCTTCAGGCCGGCCGCGGCGGCCCGTGCCCGAGTCCAGTCGGCGAACTTCTTGCGCCACTCGACGGCCACGAGGTCGCAGTCGGGCCGCGCCGCCGCGAAGGCGAGGGCGAAGCCGCCGTGGCCGCTGCCGATCTCGAGGTGGAGGTCGGCCGCCCGCCCGAAGAGCTCGCGCCAGTCGATCCGGTCGGGCAGCGCCGGGCTCGGCGGAATGGGGCCTTTGGGCCTTCGCATCCGAGCCTCAGACCGCCGGCTTGACGAGCTCGCGCAAGAGCGAGGTGGCGTAGGCGCCGCGCGGCAGCGAGAAGGAGAGCCGAAGCCCCTCGGGCAGCTCCAGGACCTCGGCGTCGATCGGCCGGACGCGGATCGGCCGGCGCGCCCCTTCGGCGTCGGGGCCGAGCCGCTCGAGATCCGCGGCGGAAAGTCCGGCGGCCTCGAGCACCCGGGCCTCGAGCCCGAGCGCCTCGCCGGCCGGAGCGCGCATCCTCGGGCCGGCCATCGGCCCCGTCGGCGTCGCCTCGAAGCGGGCGACCCGGGGCGCCTCCACGGCGACGTCCTCGCAGCGAAAGAGCGGCCCCCGTCCGTCCTCGCCGAGCTGGAGGAGGTCGCCCGGGAGCGGCCGCTCGAAGGCGCCCTCCTCGATCCGGAGCGCGACGGTCCGATTGAAGAGCTCCGACTGGAGCGCCGAGAGGGCGAGCCGCCGCAGGAAGCGGTCGCGCCGCGCCCGCTCCGCTCCCGGGTGCTCCCCCCGCCCGAGCAGCGCGAGTCCCAGGCTCGCGTTGTCGCCGTAGCGGCCGAAACGCTGCGGCCCGAACCAGTTCGGCAGCCCGCGCTCCGAGAGCCGCGCGAGGATCGCGCGGGCCCGCTCGGCGTCGCTGGCGCCCCGCACGAGCAGCCGGAAACGGTTCCCGCGCAGGTGGCCCGGCCGCAGCTTGTTCTCGTGCCGCTCCGCGCGCAGCACGCGAAAGCCGTCCCCCTCGAGCGCGGCGGGCCACGGCTTTGGGGTGTGCGCCGAGAGCCACTGGCGAGTCACCCCCTGCCGGTCCTTCAGCCCCGCCCAGGAGACGGCGCGCCCCGGGAGGTCGAGCGCGCCGGCCACCGCCTGCGCCACCTCGGGGGTCGTCCGACCCCGCTTCTCGATCCAGAGGTAGAGATGCTCACCCGCGCCCGAGGGCAGGTAGGCCGGGATCTCCTCGACCTCGAAGTCGTCGGGCGAGGCCTTCGCGAGTCCCCCGACGCCGGGGAGATCCGCCGTCCAGAGCGGCAGCCGCTGCGGCGAGAGGTCGAGCCGCTCGCCCTCGGTGTCTACTTCTGATCCGCCCAATGGCGGTCCTTCTCTTCCCGGTCGGCGCTCGCGACCCCCGCCATGGCGCGGTCGAAGGCCTGGCCGAGCGCCGCCTGGAGCTTCGGCGAGATCCGCTTTCCCTTCGGCTTCGGCAGCGGCCCGCTCCCCTTGTGGCCGAGGCCGACGAAGGGCAGGTAGTCGTGGTCGACCGCGGGCTTCTGCAGCCCCGCGCTGCTCGCGACCCGCGCGATCGAGCCGTCCCTGTGGAGCGCGAGGCCGTAGGTGGCGCTGCCGTGGCCGTCGCCGCGCGGCAGCTCGAAGAAGACGAGGTAGCCGACCTTGTCCTTGGGCGAGAGCTTGTCGAGGCTGACCGAATCCTGCGCCACCCGCTCCGGCCCGCGCCCGCCCTCCGCGTGGCCGTAGACCGTCACGACCGGCAGCTTCCCGTAGCGCTTCGCGGTGAAGAAGGCGGCGTCGGGGAAGAAGTCGGCGACGCGCGGCTCACCCTGCCGCAGGAAGGCCACCACGTCCCAGAGGTCGAGCTCCGGGAAGCGCGGGTAGGCGGGCATCTGGCTGCCCTGCCCCTTCGAGATGGCCGAGAAGAGCTCCGCGTCCGAGCGCATCGCGAGGAAGGCGGGATCCCGCAGCGAGGCCGTCGCCGAGCCGCCGCGCGCGTCGGCGCCGTGGCAGCTCGCGCAGTGGGCCGAGAAGAGCCTCTGGCCGTGGCCGACCTCGCCGAGCAGCGGCTGCGGCTCGGCGAGCGCGAGGGACGAGGCGAGCAGCGGGAGGAGCAAGGCGATCTTCATGGCAGCTCTCCGTCTTCCGAGGAGCCCCCGGGCGGCGCCGCGGTGGCGAAGCGATCGGGGCCCGGCGGGCTCCATTCGCGCAGCTCGGCGTCCTTGCCCGACGCCGCGCCGACGGGGATGGCGAAGTCGACGTCGAGGCCGCGCCGGCCGTCGAGCCGGGAGAACTCGACGTGGCGCTCGCCCTTGGCCGGCGCGATGAAGTGGAAGCCGTACGCGCCGGCGTCGCCGGAGATCGGGTGCGCGAGGAAGCGGCCGACCCCCTCGACGTGGGCGACGATGGTCTCGCCGGTGACCGGCTTGCGATCGCCGATCTCGGGATCGGGCGGGTCCAGGATCTCGGTCGCGTCGAGGACGACCTCCACGAGCTGGCCCGGCTTCGGCTGCGCCGGCCGGACGTGGAGCGCGAAGGCGTCGCTCTCGTATTTCTTGCGGTAGATCGCCTCGCAGCCCTCGCGGCAGTCGAGCGAGCCCGACGGCTTCGCGGGGGCGTCGTCGGGGCCGAGGTCGTCCTTGAACTTCGGCGGCGGGCCGGCGGGCTTCGGCGCGACGGCCGCGGCGCCGGGCGGCCCCGGCGGCGGCGAGGGGCGCTTCTTCGCGCCGGGGGTCGG
>JAJXUD010000039.1 GCA_021783235.1 Myxococcales bacterium
CCAGGAAGATCGAAAAGCGCGGCAACTTTCTGCGAAGGAGCGTTTCGTCCTGTGATCGCGAGGGGTTGCGATGTCGCCGACGAGCGCGGTCGCCGACCACGGGCGCGCGGTCGTGGACCACTGGTGCCCGGTCGCCGACCACGGGCGCATGGTCGCCGACCACTGGCGCGTAGTCGCCGACCACTGGCGCATGGTCGTGGACCACTGGCGCGCGGTCGCCGACCACTGGCGCATGGTCGTGGACCACTGGCGCATGGTCGCCGACCATTGGCGCATGGTCGTGGACCACTGGCGCATGGTCGCCGACCACTGGCGCATGGTCGCCGACCACTGGCGCATGGTCGCCGACCACTGGTGCATGGTCGCCGACCACTGGTGCATGGTCGTGGACCACTGGCGCATGGTCGCCGACCACGGGCGCATGGTCGTGGACCACTGGCGCGCGGTCGCAAGTCACTTTGGGCGCTCAGGCGGCGCGGGCGCCGACCTCGGCGCGGCGGCGGCCCCATTCGCTTGCGGCCCAGGCGATCTCGATCGACGCGACGGCCTCGGGCGCGTGCTCTTCGCCCGCTCTGGACTCCAGACCTCGCGCTGGCGCGCAGCAGGTCGTTGCGGCGTCGCCGTCACTTCGAGGACTTGAACTGGCGTCACCCGCCGCCAACCGTAACCGGAGAGGGGGCACGGTACCACGCTCGGTGGGGCGTGGTCGGGCTTCGCTTCGAGAGAGCGTCCGGCGCAGGACCTCGGCAAAGTCGCGAGGGACCCCTGCACCCGCGCTCGCTTCGGTGCCATGGGGAGGAGGAGGGGGTTTTCTCCACGAGGGCGTGCAGCCCCCGCGCGCCCCCCGGTGCCTCGGCGACGGGATTGCGTGCGACCGGAGCCGTGTGGGCCCCGGGGTTGGACGACCGGGGTGGGGCGGCGGGGGGTGGGCCCCGAGCTTTGCCTCCCAGGCGAGCCGTGCCGGCCCGTCGGGGCAGTGGACGGACGGGAGGGGCCCACCGCCCTCACCCATCCCCCGTTCCACCTCAGAAGGGGGGACTCGGGAGGGGGTGCGGAAAGCTGACTTTGTCCGTCGCCCTGGGCAGGGAAGCCCCCGGTCTGTCCCCCGACCGCCCGCGGGGGTAGCATCGCGGACGCTCTCCCCGGGGGCCTTCCCATGCCGACGCTCTTCCTCATCGCCGCCCTCGCCGCCGCGCCGGCGGACGTCCCCGCGCCGCTCGTGCCCTGGATCCCGTGGGTGATGCACGGCCGCCCGGAGGCCGGTTGCCCGTTCCTCGCGGGCGGCGACGGCGCCGCTCGCTGCCTCTGGCCGTCGCGGCTCGCGCTCTCGGCGGACGATCGCGGGGGCGGCTTTCGGCAGGAGTGGGCGGTCTACGACGCGCGCGGCGCGGACGTGGCGCTGCCGGGCGATGAGAAGGCCTGGCCGCGCGAGGTGAAGGTCGACGGCGCCGCCGCGCCCTTGCTCGGCGGGGTCGGCCCGCGCGTCCACCTCGCGCCGGGCAGCCACGTCGTCACGGGCTCGTTCGCCTGGGCGAGCGCGCCCGACTCGGTCGCCGTCCCCGCGGAGACCGGTCTCGTGGCGCTGACCTTGCGGGGCAAGGCCGTCGCCGAGCCTTCCTGGGAGGGCGGCAAGCTCTTCCTCGGCCGGCCCGAGGCAGGGGAGCGGGAGGCCAACCGGCTCGAGCTGTCGGTCACCCGCGAGCTCGACGACGGCATCCCGGCGATCGCGACCAGCCGCATCGAGCTGTCGGTCGCCGGCAAGAGCCGCGAGGAGCTGATCGGGCCGGTGCTTCCCCAGGGGTTCGTCGCGACCGCGCTGGAGGCGCCCTTGCCGGTGCGGCTCGATCCCGACGGGCGGCTCCGCGTCCAGGTCCGGCCGGGGGTGTGGGACGTGACGCTCGCCGCGCGCTCCCTCGGACCCGTCTCCGAGCTGACCGAGCGGGCGCTGCCCGCCCCCTGGCCGCCCGAGGTCGTCTGGGCCTTCCGCCCGGAGAGCGACCTGCGCCAGGTGGCGGTCTCGGGGGAGCAGGTCGATCCAAAGGAGACCCGGCTCCCGGACGAGTGGCGCTCGCTCGCGGCTTACCGGTTGAAGGCGGGCGAAGCGCTCCGCCTCACGCAGACGCGGCGCGGCGACGAGACGCCCGCCCCCGATGAGCTCGAGCTCGCGCGGCACCTCTGGCTCGACGAGAACGGCCGGGGCTACAGCTTCCGCGACGAGGTGACCGGCCGGATGCACGAGGGCTGGCGGCTCGAGCTGCCGCCGCCCGAGGAGCTCGGCAGCGTCTCGGTGAACGGGAGGGCCCAGCTCGTGACGCGCCTCGCGGGCGGCGTGCCGGGGGTCGAGATCCGCGAGGGGAAGCTCGCGCTCGAGGCGGACGGGCGGATCGAGGGAGGCGTGGGCCGACTGCCCGCGGTGGGCTGGAGCCACGGCATGCGCCGCCTCTCGGCGACGCTCTCCTTGCCGCCGGGCTGGCGGCTCTTCCACGCGGGCGGCGTCGACCGGGTGAGCCAGAGCTGGTTGACCGACTGGACCCTCTGGGACCTCTTCTTCGTGCTCGTGACCGCGCTCGCCGCCGGGCAGCTCCTCGGCGCGTGGGCAGGAGCGATCGCGATCGGGGCGCTCGTCCTGACGCACGCCCAGCCGGAGGCGCCGAGCTGGCTCTGGCTCCTGCTCATCGGCGCGGCGGCGCTCGTGAAGGCGCTGCCGGCGGGACGGGTCGCGAGGCTGGCGAAGGTCGTCCAGGGCGCGATCGCGATCTGGCTCTTCGTCGCGGCGGCGGGCTTCGCGGTGCAGCAGCTCCGGCAGGCGATGTACCCGGTGCTGGAAGGAGCTGGCGGCGCGCGCGGGGAGGCGGGCGGAGGAGTCTTTGGCGCCGAGCGGCCGCTGCCTGGCGCCACCGTGGACGCGCTCGGAGGAGCTACGGCGGAGGACCGGGAGGCGCTCAAACGAAAGTCGCTCGTGAACTTCGCCGCCGAGGCCGCGGCGCCGTCGCCGACGGAGCCCGTGAGGGGGCATCCGCTGACGCAGGAGCGGCGGGGGATCCTCGGGCTGCTCGGAGGCGGCTCGGCGAGCGTCTCCGCCGCCAAGGGATCTTCGAGCGGCGAGTCCGCGAGCGTCTACAGCGCCCTCGCCGACCCGAACGCGGTCGTCTCCACCGGGCCGGGCGTCCCCGACTGGAGCTGGCGGACGATCGCGCTCTCGTTCAGCGGCCCGGTCGATCAGAGCCAGACGATCCGGCTCTGGCTCGTGCCGCCCTGGATCGAGCGGGGCCTCGCGGTCCTGCGCGTGCTGCTCGTCGCTCTCCTCTTCCTCGTGCTCCTCGGGGTCGACCCGCGGCGGCTCCTCCCGGCGGCGGCCCGGGGCGCCGCGCCGGCGGCGCTGCTCGCCCTCTGCTGCCTCGCGGGCGGGAGGGCGCGCGCGTCGGACTTCCCTTCGAAGGAGCTGCTCGACGGGCTCGGCGATCGGCTGGTCGAGAAGCCGACCTGCGCCCCCGATTGCGCCTCGTTCGACCGGCTCGCGCTCTCCGCAGACGGGCGGCTCCTGCGGCTCGAGCTCGAGGCGGGCGCCGCGGCCCCGACCGCGCTGCCCCTGCCCGCGAGCCCCAAGGAGTGGCGGCCCTCGACGGTGACGCTCGATGGCAAGCCGGCTCCGTCGCTCGCCCGGGGCGACGACGGCACGCTCTGGATCGCGCTCGCCCCGGGCCGCCACCGCCTCGTCCTCGAGGGGCCGCTCCCCGATCGGGACACCGTGAGCCTCTCGCTGCCGAAGACGCCGCACGCGGTGACGGCGGCGCTGCGCGGCTGGACGCTCGTGGGCGTCGGCGAGAACGGGGCTCCCGAGGGCAGCCTCGAGCTGACGCGGACCGAGAGGCCCACCCCGGGCGAGGCGGCGGGGCTGCAGGCCGGCACGCTGCCGGGCTTTGCGCGGGTCGAGCGGACGCTGCGGCTCGGCCTCGAGTGGAGCGTCGACACGCGGCTCGTCCGCACGACTCCGCCGGGCTCGCCGCTCCTGCTCTCGGTGCCGCTCCTCCCGGGCGAGGAGGTCACCAGCGCCGACGCCCGCGTCCTCGGCGGCGCGGTGCAGGTGAACCTCGCGCCGGACGCCACCGAAGCGTCGTGGAGCGGCAAGCTGCCCGAGGGCTCCCTGATCGCGCTGGTGGCGCCGAACGGCGTGCCCTGGGTCGAAGATTGGCGGCTCGACGCCTCGCCGATCTGGCACGCCACGGCGCGCGGGATCCCGCCCATCCACCGCGAGGACGCGAACGGGGCGCGGCTCGTGGAGTGGCGCCCCTGGCCGGGCGAGGAGGTCCGGATCGCGGCCGAGCGCCCCGCGGGTGTGCCCGGGCCGACGCTGACCGTCGACGAGAGCGACCTCACGGTGGCGCCGGGCCTTCGCTCCTCGTCGGCGACGCTCGCGCTGACGCTCCGGTCGAGCCGCGGCGGCGAGCACGCCATCCTCTTGCCGGAGGCGGCGAAGCTCGAGTCGCTTCAGGTCGACGGGCGCGATCTTCCGGTGCGCCAGGAGGGGCGGAGGGTGGTCGTGCCGCTCGCGGCCGGCGCCGAACGGCTCCGGCTCGCCTGGCGGGATCCCGAGCCGGCTGGGCTGCTCTTCCGGGCCCCGGCGGTCGATCTGGGCGTTTCGAGCGTCAACGCGAGGACGACCATCGACGTCCCCGAGGACCAGTGGATCCTCGCGGTGAGCGGGCCCCGGGTCGGGCCGGCGGTCCTCTTCTGGGGAGCCCTCGGCGCGCTGCTGCTCGTCGCGCTGGCGCTCGGGCGGCTCGGCTGGGCGCCGCTGGGAGTCCGCGACTGGTTCGTGGTCGGCCTCGGCTTCACGCAGTCGAGCCCCTGGGCCTTCGCGCTCTTCGCGGGCTTCTTCCTCGCCCTCGGGCTGCGCGAGAGGCGCCAGCCCGAGGGGCGGCGGGCCTTCGACTTCGTCCAGATCCTGCTCGCCGGCCTCGCGGTGGCGGCCGTCGTCGCGCTCGCCCTGGCCGTGCAGGCGGGCCTGCTCGGCCGCCCGGAGATGCAGATCGCCGGCAACGGCTCCTACGCCGACGCGCTCCACTGGTACCGGGATCGGGCCGGGTCGGTGCTGCCGCGCCCCCGGGTGATCGCGGCGCCGCTGTTCGCCTACCGGCTGCTCATGCTCGCCTGGGCGCTCTGGCTCGCCTCGTCCTGCGTCGCCTGGGCCCGCTGGGGCTGGTCGGCCTTCTCGAAGGGCGGGCTCTGGCGCCCGCGCGCCGAGGCCCCCGCGCGCGCGGCTCCGTGAGCGGTGACGGCCAGTCGGCCGGCTGCTAGATTGCCCCTCCCTTTCGGGAGGAGCTCATGACACCGATCCTGCTCGCCGCGCTCGCGCTCGCCGCGGCGCCAAACCCCAAGGCCTTCCGGCTTCCCGCGGACGTGGTGCCCTCGCACTACGACCTCGCCTTCTCGGTGGCCCCCGCCGAGGGCACCTTCGGCGGCGCCGAGTCGGTCGATGTCCGGCTGGCCGCGCCGCGGCAGGAGATCCCGATCCACGCGGTCGACCTGGTCATCGACCGCGCGAGCGCCGTGGTGGGCGGCAAGGAGACCCCGGCGCAGGTGAAGCTGGACGTGCCCACCGAGACGGCGCGCCTCTCCTTCCCGGCCGCGCTGCCGGCGGGGCCGGCGACCCTGCGGTTCGTCTACCACGCGAAGCTGCGGGACGATCTGCGGGGGCTCTACCTCGTCAAGGCGAAGGGCCAGGCGTACGCCTTCACCCAGTTCGAGCCGACCGACGCGCGGCGCGCCTTCCCCTGCTTCGACGAGCCGGCGCTGAAGGCCACCTTCACCGTCTCCGCGGTCGTGCCCGAGGGGCTGCAGGCGATCTCGAACGGCCCCGAGAAGCTCGCCAAGGACGACGGCAAGAGCCGCAGCTACCAGTTCGCGACCACGCCGCCCATCTCGACCTACCTCGTCGCGCTGGCCGTCGGCCGCTTCTCGTTCGTGGGGCCCGAATCGGCGGGGCCGACGCCGGTGCGGGTCGTGACGCTCCCCGGCGACGAGGGGCTCGGCGGCTTCGCGCTCGCCATGGCGAAGGAGCTGCTCCCCTGGTACGTGAGCTACTTCGGCCTCCCGTACGCCTACGCGAAGCTCGACCTCGTGGCGGTGCCCGACTTCGAGGCGGGCGCCATGGAGAACGCGGGCGCCATCTTCTTCCGCGACGTCGACCTCCTGCTCGATCCGAAGGCCGCCTCGGTGCAGGGGCAGAAGCGGGTCGCCATCGTGGTGGCGCACGAGATGGCGCACCAGTGGTTCGGCGATCTCGTCACCATGAAGTGGTGGGACGACCTCTGGCTCAACGAGGCCTTCGCGAGCCTCATGGAGAACGAGAGCGTCGCGTCGCTGCGGCCGGCCTGGCGCGTCTGGGACGACTTCGAGCTCGAGACCCAGGCGGCGATGCACTCGGACGCCCTCGGGTCGACGCACCCCATCCACTTCCCGGTGGCGACCGCCGAGGAGGCGAACGAGGCCTTCGACGACATCACCTACCTGAAGGGGCAGGCCTCGCTGCGGATGCTCGAACTCTTCCTCTCGCCGCCCGTCTGGCGGGCGGGCATCCACGACTACCTCGCGGCGCACTCGCAGGGGAACGCCACCGAGGAGGATCTCTGGGCGGCGCTCTCGGCGGCGACGGCGGGGAGGCGGCCGGTCTCGAAGATCGCGAAGAGCTGGTTCGAGCAGGCGGGCTTCCCGCTCCTGCGCGCGAAGCTCGAGGGGAAGAGGCTGTCGCTCGAGCAGAGCCGCTTCTTCTTGAACCCGTCCGACGCGCAGGCGGCCGGGCCCGAGCTCTGGCAGCTGCCGGTCTGCGCGAAGCTGCTCGTCGGCAGGGAGCTGAAAGAGCACTGCGACGTCCTCGGGAGCATGCAGGGCGGCTTCGACCTCGGCGTCAAACCGCGCTGGCTCCTCGCCAACGCCCGCGGCAGCGGCTTCTACCGGGTCGACTACGCGCCGCGCGAGCTGCGGGCGCTGCGGGCGGCCTTGCGAGGGATGCCCGGCACGCCGGGGCTCGAGCCCGAGGAGCGGATCGGCCTCGTGGCGGACGCCTGGGCCCTCGCGCAGGCGGGCCAGGACAAGCTCTCGCCCGAGCTCGACCTCCTCTCGGAGCTCGGGCGCGACCGCGACGCCGCCGTCGTCTACACGGCCTCGGCGAACCTCCATGCCATCGAGCGCAACGTCGCGACCGACCGCGACCGGCCCGCGCTGCGCGCCTTCGTGCGGCGGCTCTTCGGGCCGGCGCTCGCCGAGATCGGCTGGGACCCGAAGCCCGGCGAGTCGCCGGACGTCCACGAGCTGCGCGCGACGCTGGTCTCGATGCTCGGCACGACCGCGGACGACCCGGCGGTGGTCGCCGAGGCGGGCAAGCGGCTCGCCGCCTGGGAGAAGGACCCGGCCTCGCTCGACCCCTCGCTGCTCGGCGCGGTCCTCGAGGTGACGGCGCGCCACGGCGACCTCGTGCGCTGGAACGACTTCGAGGCGCGGATGGAGAAGGCGACGAGCCCGGAGGAGCACGATCACTTCATGGGCGCGCTCGCCGAGTTCCGCGCGCCCGAGCTCGTCCAGAAGACGCTCGCGCTCGTCGTCGGCGGCGCCATCAAGAAGCAGGACTCGGCCCGGGTGCTCGGGCGGCTCTTGCGCAACCGCGACGCGCAGGCGGCGGCCTGGAGCTTCGTGAAGGCGCGCTGGGACGAGGTGGTCTCCCACTCGACGCAGCAGTCGCTCGCCTGGCGCCTCGTGCCGTCGATGGGCGGCTTCTGCTCGGACGCCTCGCGCGCCGACGTGGCGGCGTTCTTCGAGAAGCACCCGATCGAGGCCGCCGGACGGCCGCTGCGCGAGGCGCTCGAGACGATCCAGATCTGCGCCGACGTGAAGCGGCGCACCGGGGCCGAGCTCTCGAGCTGGCTCGCCGCCCACTCGGGGCGCGCCACGCGCTAGGCGCGGCGCCGCTTCGGGTGATGGACGGCGTCCGGGACGTCCACCCACTTCTCGGCCCACTGGCCGATGGCGTCGACCACGACGCGCAGGGCACGTCCCTTCTCGGTCAGCTCGTACTCGACGCCGATCGGGGCGGCCGTGAGCACCCGGCGGGCGACGACGCCCTCCGCCTCGAGCTCCTTGAGCCTGGCCGAGAGCATCCGCTCGCTCACGACCTCGAGCGCGGCGGCGAGCGCGCCGAAGCGGATGGGGCCCTGGAGCAGGGCGTTCAGGATGAGGCCCGTCCAGCGCTTTCCGAGCAGCTCGACCGCCGATTGGAAGCGCGGGCAGACATCGGGAGCGTAGCGCACGGGGGAAAGGATAACGCCGCTGCTTTTGTTTTGCCAGTCGCTTGACTTTCGTAAGCCCGAGGCTTACCAAAGGGCCGCTGCTTACCAATCGTAAGGAGAAAGCCAACCATGAAGCGCGCACTCGTCGCCGTCGCAGCCCTCGCCCTCCCGGCGCTCGCCCTGGCCGAGCCCACCAGCTGGAACATCGACCCCGCCCACTCCACCGCGAGCTTCGCGGTGAAGCACGCCATGATCTCCACCGTCCGCGGCGACTTCACGAAGGTCGCCGGCACCATCGTCACGGAGGGAGACGACTTCACGAAGGCCAAGATCGACGCCAGCATCGACGCCTCGAGCGTGGACACCCGCGTCGCCCAGCGGGACGCCCACCTCAAGAGCCCCGACTTCTTCGACGTCGCGAAGTTCCCCGCGATCACCTTCAAGTCGACCAAGATCCACAAGAAGGGCGCCCACCTCCTCGTCTCTGGCGACCTCACGATGCACGGCGTGACGAAGCCCGTGACGCTCACGGCCTCGGTCTCGAAGCCGATGCAGGACCCTTGGGGCAACACCCGCATCGGCGCCGAGGCGACCGCCACGTTGAACCGCAAGGACTTTGGCCTCGTCTGGAACAAGGCGCTCGACAAGGGCGGCGTGATGGTGGGCGACGAGGTGCAGCTGACCATCGACGTCGAGGCCACCAAGGCGGCGGCCCAGAAGACCGCGCAGAAGTAGCTTTTCCGGCGAACGCGCCGGCGGTGGGCCCCCCGCCGCCGGCGCGCTCGATTGCCACCCGGGCCAGCCGCCGGCTATGCTCGCTTCGTCACCGGGGGTGGAGATCTCCCCGAGCGAGGCTCGCATGGCGACGCGGTTTCTGGTGGGGGTGGCGGTCGGTTGCCTGGCGCTGGCCCCGACGGCCGGCGCGATGCCCGGCGCGGGCATCGATTGGGAAAAGCGGGTCGTCGTCGCTCACGGGCAGGGGGCGCCGGATCTGAACGCGCCGAACCCCGCGGCCGCGCGCATCGGCGCCGAGCGGGCGGCGGAACTCGACGCCTTCCGCAACCTCCTCGAGGCGCTGGGGGGCGTGAAGGTCGAGGGGGGCCGGACCGCGGCCAATCTGATGGCGAAGGACGACGCGCTGAAGGCGTCGGTCGAAGGGGTCCTGCGCGAGTTCACCGTGGTCGAGCGCCACTACTTCTCGGACGGCGGCGTCGAACTCGTCGTCTCGATGCCGCTCGACGGCCGCGTGGCCGCGCTGCTCGTCCCCGCGGCCGGCGGCGCGCGGGCCGAAGCGCCCCGAGGCAAGGAGGACGTCGGCTCGGGGCTCGTCGTCGTGGCGCGCGGGCTCGCGGTGACGCCGGCGCTCGCGCCCCGGCTGCTCGATCCCTCGGGCCGAGAGCTCTACGGGCCGGGCTTCGTCCAGGTGCAGTCGCTGCGGTCGAACGGCATCGCCGGCTACCTCCACGACCTCGCCGCCGCCGAGAAGAGCGCCCGCGTCGGGGGGAAGCCGCTGACCGTGCACGCCATCGAGGCCCACGGCAGCGATCTCGTCCTCTCGGCCGCCGACGCCAAGCGGCTGGCCGATCCCGCCGCGAACCTCGGCTTCCTCGCCGAGGGCAAGGTGATCATCGTCGTCGATTGAACCCGCCCGTTCTCCCGGGGAACCCATGACCGCCTCGCTTTTGACGCACTGCCTCGTCGCCGCGCTCGCCGCCGCGCCGTCGACCCCCGCGACCGAGACCGTCGAGGCCCAAGGCGAGGCCGCGGTGGTGAACGGCGACGAAGGGGCGGCCGTGGAGCAGGCGCGCGAGGCGGCGCTGCGCGAGGCGGTCTCGAGGGTCGCCGGTACGCTGGTGGGCGGCGACACGCTGACCGACGGCAACATCCTCGTGAGGGACCGCGTCTATGCCCACAGCGCGGGCTACGTGAAGAAGTGGCGCTACCTGGACAAGCCGCGGGTCTCCGACGGAGCCGCGAGCGTCCACGTCGAGGCGGTCGTCGGCACGGGCGATCTCGACCGGGACCTCGAGGCGGTGCGCGCGCTGCTCCAGCGCAAGGACAAGCCCCGCGTGGTCCTCCTCGTCTCGGAGCAGAACGTCGGGACGGCCCAGCCCTTCGCCTGGTGGACTCGCGGCCAGAAGAGCGCCCAGGGCGGGCTCGTCTCGATGGATCTCGGGACCTTCGAGAACGGCTTCGTCTCCGCCCTCCAGAAGTTCGGCTGGAGCTTCGTCGACCACCAGGTCCTCGAGGGCAAGATCGAAGTCCAGCGGGCCGTGACGACGGATCTCTCGACCGCGGTCGCGGCCTCCTTCGGCAAGCTCGCGAGCGCCGAGGTGGCGATCTACGGCAAGGTCGTCGCCCAGAGCCCCGGGCAGAGCGAGCTCGCCCCCGGGATGTTCGCGGCCCACGCGAACGTCTCCCTGCGCGCGGTCGACTGCGACGACGGCGCGATCCTCGCGACCGTGGACGAGAGCGTGGGCGACCCGACGACCCTCGACGTGAGCGCGGAGAACGCCGGCGTCAAGGCCATCCGGCTCGCGGCGAGGAGGGCGGCGCTCGAGATGCAGCAGAAGATCCTCGAGCGCTGGAAGGGCGAGGTCGGTGGCACCCGGGGCGTGACGCTCAAGGTCTCCGGCCTGCCGAACTACCGGGTGCTACGCGAACTCGAGGGCGTTCTCGGCAGCTCCGTCCGCGGGATCCGCGCCGTGCGGGAGCAGACGGTCGACGGGGCCGACGCCGTCGTTCAGCTCGACGTCGAGGGCGATTCGCACATGCTCGCCGCCCAGCTGGACGGCCGCACCATCAAGGGAATGTCCATCGACGTTCGCCGCGTGAGCGCCAATGAGCTCGACGTCCGCCTGGCGAAATAGCCTGCTCGCCGCCTGCGCCGCGGGCTGCGCCCACGCCGCGCCCCTCTCCTTCTCCGGGCGCGCCGGGGCCGACCCGGTCGAGCGCAGGCTCGCCCTCGCGCGGCACGGCAACACGCTCGTCCGTTGCCGGCCGGACGACGCCGAGGTCCTCGTCGACGGCGTCCTGCAGGGGCAGGCGCGCGACTTCGACGGGACCACGCGGCTGCTCGCCCTCTCGCCCGGCCGCCACGAGCTCCTCGTGCGCCGCAGCGGCTACGGGAGCGTGCGGCTGGAGGTCGTCGCCTCGGCGGACGCTCGCCAGACGCTCGATTTGAGCTTGAACCCGGTCAGCCTGTGAAGGGGAGAATGTCCATGGCGCGCCCGTTCTCGCTCCTCGCCGCCGCGGCCCTGCTCGGCGGCGCCTCGCTCGCCCGGGCCGAGCCGAGCGGCAGCGTGACGCTTCTCGCCGGCCAGGCGAGCGCCTCGCGCGCGGGGGTCCTGCGTGCGCTCCGAGCGGGGTCGGCCGTCCAGTCGGGCGACCTCGTGTCGACGGGGCCGGCGACGCGGCTCGAGATCGGACTCCCCGACGGCAGCTCGCTGCGCCTCGGGCCGACCTCGAAGCTCCGGCTCGACGAGGCCGTCTTCACGGGGGGCGGCGAGAAGCGCTTCTCGGGCAAGCTCCTCTTCGGCCGGCTCTGGGCGAAGGTCGCGGCGACGCTCGGGGGGCAGAGTCACTTCGACATCGAGACGGACAACGCGGTCGCTGGCGTGCGCGGGACGATCTTCCGCGTCGACGCGGGACGAGATCACGCGGTCCTCGTGCGCGTCTACGCGGGCGCCGTGGCCGTCGCCTCGGCGAACCGCCTGCCGCGCCCCTCGCCCGGCAGCGGTCGCTCCGAGGTGGCGGGCCCCCGGGAGGTCGATCGGGCGGCGTACGAAAAGCTCGTCTCGCGGGCGATGGAGCTGCGCGTCTCCCCCAAGGGCGATCTCGGCGAGCCCGCCCGCTTCTCGGATGCCGACGAGGCGCAGGACGAATGGGTCTCTTGGAATCGCAACCGCGACGGCCAGTAGACGAGCCGCCCGAGGCGCCTCTGGCGCCGAGAGAAGCGCCCCCCGCGCCGGAGCGCGCCACGGCCGACCTCCTCTTCGGCCTCGGGCTCCTCGGGGCGACGGCCGTCGGCGTGGCCCTGGTGGTGCTCCTGCGCTCGGTCGCGATCCCCGTGCTGCTCGGCGGCGCCGCGGCGTACACGCTCGGCCCCGTCGTGAGCCGGCTCGAGCGGCGGGGCCTGTCGCGCGGCGCGGCCACCGTCCTCGTCGGGCTCGCGCTCGGCGCGCTCGTCGTCGTCTTCCTCGCGTTCCTCTTGCCCGCGCTCGCGCAGGAGCTCGCGCTCGTGCCGGGCGAGCTCAAGGCGCTCGCCCGCGAGGGGCTGCCTCGCCGCCTGGGGCTCGGCCGGATCGCCTCGCGGCTGCCGGGGTGGCTCGCGAACCCCGTCGGGCTCCTCACCGACCGGACGGCCCGCGTCGCCGACGAGCTGCTCCCCGCGCTCGCCCGGCTCGGCGAGGTGGCGCTCGCCTCCACCGGCACGGCCGTCACCGTGCTCACCGGGACCATCGTCGCGCCGCTCGTCGCCTTCTACCTGCTGCGCGACTACCACCGGCTCCTCGCCGCCGCGGAGGCGCTCGTGCCCGGCCGCTACCGGGAGGCGGTGACGGCCCACGTCGGCGAGATCGACCGGGTGATGGCGGGCTTCGTCCGCGGCCAGCTCACCGTCGGCGCGCTCCTCGCGGCGGCGTACACGATCGTGCTCACCCTCTCGGGCCTCCACCTCGCGCTCCTCATCGGCGTCGTCACGGGCTTCGGCAACATCATCCCGTACGTCGGCCTCGCGCTCGGCGCCTCGCTCTCCCTCCTCATGGCGTTGCTCCACTGGAACGGCCCCGGGACGCTTCTCGCGGTGGCGGCCTGCTACGGCGGCCTCTCGCTCTTCGACAGCGCCTTCCTCACGCCGCGCCTCGTGGGCAACCGGGTGGGGTTGCCCGCGGCGGCCGCCGTGGTCGCGATCCTTTCGTTCGGAGCGCTCTTCGGCTTCGCGGGCGTCCTCGTAGCGGTCCCGGCGACGGCGCTCTCGAAGGTGGCCGTCCGGTCGCTCGTGCAGGCCTGGCGCGGCTCCGCGTGGTACGCTCGCCCGTCGTGATCGGAACCCTCTCCCTGTTTTTCGCGCTCGCCGCGGGGCCCGCCGCGCCCCTCGGCGGCGACTGGGCGACGCCCGCGGGGACCCTCTCCCTCTCGCAGCAGGGCGAGCGCGTGACCGGCATCCTCATGGCGCCAGCCGCGGGTTGCCCCCGCGCCCGGGGGAGCGAGACCTTGCGGGGCGAGCTGCTCGAGGACAGCCTGAGCGGCGACGTCCAGCTCTGCCTCTCGGGCTGCGCGGCGCCGCCCGGCGGCGTGCCGATCCTGCTCCTGCTCTCGCCGGACGGAAACCGCCTCGCGGGCGCGCTGAGCCTGCCGACCGGCTGCCGGGCGGCGGGGCTCTCCGGCGCCGCCTTCGTGGCCGAGCGGCTGCCAGAGGCCCCGGCGTCGTCGCGCCCCGCCCGGGCCCCCGCCACGGCGCCGCGCCGACGGCTCGCCCGCGAGCTTCGGCCCACCGAACCCGACGCTCGTCGGAAGGCCCAGGCGATGGCCTCGGAGGGCGAAGAGCTCATGCGCGAGGGGCGCTTCGAACGGGCGCGCGAGCGGTTCCTCGAGGCCGTCCGGCTGGATCCCAGCTACGGCGAGGGCTTCGACGGCGTCGGCGTCACCTTCCGGGCGCGCAACGACCTGCCCGAGGCGCTGCGCTGGTACAAGCGGGCGCTGGAGGCCGACCCGCGGCTCGGGGACGCCTACTACAACATCGGCTGCGTCTACGCGCTCGAGGGAGAGAAGGCGCTCGCGCTGCGCTACCTGCGGACGGCCGTGAGGAACGGCTACGCCTCGCTCGAGACGCTCTCTCGCGACCCCGACCTCGCGCCGCTGCAGGGCGAGCCCGAGTTCCGCGCGCTGGAGCGGCGGTGAGCGGGCCCGCCCCCGAGGCCCCTGGGAGGCGGCTCGGCCGCTTCTCGCTCCAGGCCCGCATCGGCAAGGGCGGCATGTGCGAGGTCTACCGCGCGGTCGTCCGCGAGGGGCCCGACGCCGGGCGGACTCTCGCCATCAAGCGGCTCTCCCCCGAGATGGCGAAGAACCCCCAGGCCATCGACCGCTTCCTCCTGGAGGCCGACGTCTCGTCGCTCCTCCGCCACCCGAACATCATCGAGGTCGTCGAGGCGGGCGAGGCGGGCGGCAGCTACTTCATCGCGATGGAGTACGTCGACGGTCGCGATCTCGGCGCCATCCTCGAACGCTGCCGCGCGAAGGGGATCCTCCTCCCGCCGGACTTCTCGGTCTACCTCGTGGCCTGCCTGCTCGACGCGCTCGACTTCGCCCACGACGCCGTCGCGCCGACGGGCGATCCGCTCGGCATCGTCCACTGCGACGTCTCGCCGGGCAACGTCTTCATCTCGCGGCTCGGCGAGATCAAGCTCGGCGACTTCGGCATCGCCCGGGTCCGCGCCGTCGAGCAGGCCGCCGAGGTCGGGGTCTGGGGGAAGCCCTACTACCTGCCGCCCGAGGCCTTCGACGACGCGCCGCCGACCCCCGCCTTCGACCTCTGGGCCGCGGCCGTGATGCTCTACGAGCTGC
Source organism: Myxococcales bacterium (assembly GCA_021783235.1). GTDB lineage: Bacteria > Myxococcota > Myxococcia > Myxococcales > JAKAPL01 > JAJXUD01. Next base: position 14,847 of record JAJXUD010000039.1, read on the forward strand.
TCACGAACCGGCGGCCCTTCACGGGCAGCTCCATCGACGAGGTGGCGGCGGCGGTGCGGCGCGCGGCCCCGGTGCCCCCCGCGGAGCTCCGGCCCGGTCTCGCCCCCGAGCTCTCGGAGGTGGTGATGAACGGCTTGAGCCGCGACCCGGATCGGCGTTATGCCACTGCGGGCTGGTTCAAGGCGGCGCTCGGACCGTTCTGGGACGACCGGATCGGAAACCAGATGGCGATCGCCGCGGTGGTGCGCGGGTTGTTCGGGACCTAGCGGAGGAGGCGACACATGGCGGACGACGTGCAGGCGGAGCTCGAGCGGTTGCGAGCCGAGAACGAGGCGCTCAAGCAGCGCGGGGCGAAGGCGACAGGGCTCAAGGTGAGCGAGAAGGGCGGCGTCTCGGTCTACGGGCTGGGCCGCTTTCCGGTCACCTTGTACAAGGAGCAGTGGGAGAAGCTGCTCGGCATGGCCGACGACATTCGCGCCTTCATCAAGGAGAACGAGGCCAAGCTGAAGGTGAAGGAGAAGGCCTAGGCCACCGCGCCGGCCGCCTCGGGTCGGCGCCGTCTTCGCTCTCGGGCCCCTCAGCCCGTCGCCCAGAGCCAGCCGACGAGCACGGCGCTCGTCGCGAGCGTCACGGGTACGCCCGCCCGGGCGTACTCCCAGAAGCTGATGCGGTGCCGCCTCGCGGCACCTTCGGCCACGATGAGGTTCGCGACCGAGCCGACGAGGGTGAGGTTCCCCGCGAGGGTGGAGGAGCCGGCGAGGGCGAGCCACATGAGCGCGGGGCGCGCGAAGCCGCGCATCCAAGGGGCGGCGACGAGTACGAACGGCACGTTCGAGAAGGCGTTCGACGCGAGCAGGCTGAAGGCCGAGAAGGCGGCCATCTGCCGTCGGGCGCCGGCGCCGAAGAAGGGGAGCGCCGCGCGGAAGGCCTGGTTCGGAATCCCGGTCCGGTCGAAGCCGTCGACGACGACGAAGAGGGCGGCGAAGAAGAGGAGCAGGGACCAGTCGACCTCGCGGAGGAGCTCCTGGGCCCGCCGGATCGACAGGACGAGGAGGAAGGTCCCTCCGCCCAGCGCGACGAGCGTCAGCCCTCCGCCGAGGGCAAAGCCGAGCGTCGTCCCCACGAGCGCCACGGCGAGGACCGGGCGGCGGCGTCGCCAGTAGACGTCGGTCTCGGGGAGCGGCTCCTCCGGTCCGGCCTCCGCGCCCCGCAGCCCGCCTCGGAAGAGCAGGCCGAGGAGGAGCGCGGCCAGCGCGAGGCCGACCGCCGCTGGAGGGCCAAGCCGAGCGAGAAAGGCGAGGTAGGGCCAGCCCGAGCGGACGCCCACGATCATGTTCTGGGGGTTGCCGGTGAGCGTCGCCATGCTGCCGACGTTGCTCCCGGTCGCGAGCGCGAGCAGGAAGGGGAGGGGGCGGAGCCGGGCGCGATCGCAGATCGACAGGACGAGCGGCGTGCCGACGAGGCAGACGGCGTCGTTGAGGAGCAAGGCCGAGAGGATCCCCGCCGAGAGCGTGACGAGCCAGAGGAGGAGCCCCGGCCTCTCGCCGAGGTGGCCGCCGACCCAGCGGGCCGCGTGGCTCAGCGCCCCCGTTCGGTCGAGCCCTCCCGAGAGCAGCATCATCCCGAGGAGCAGCCCGAGCGTCGCGCCGTCGATGGCGCCCCAGGCCTGTCGGGGGGAGAGCGCGCCCACCGCGAGCATGAGGAGCGCCCCGGCGAGCGCCGCGACCGGCCGCGAGCGGGGCCAGGGCGGCAAGGGGAGGCCGGCGATCGCGAGGTAGGTGGCCGCAAAGACGAGCGAGGTGACGAGCGTCCGGGTCGGCATCGGGTTAATCTCCTTACACGATGACCCCCAGCCGGATCCTCCTCGTCGCGACCGCCCGCAGCTATCGGACCGACGAGTTCGCCCGAATCGCGCGGGCGCTCGGCGAGGAGATCGAGCTTTGGCTCGCCACCGACCGCTGCCACGTCCTCGCGGGGCTCTGGGGAGAGGAGCCGGGGCCGGCCCGCGCCTGGAGCCTGCCGCTCGATCTCCGCGCCCCCGAGCGCGCCGTGGAGCAGATCGCGCGGCTCGACCAGACGCTGCGCGCCACGGGCGGGCGCGGGCTCGACGGGATCGTCGGCGAGTGCGACGCCACCGCCTATGTGGCGGCCCTGGCCGCGAAACGGCTCGCCCTGCCGCACGTCTCGCCCGAGGCCGCCCGTACGGCGAGCGACAAGGGCCGTTCGCGGGAGGCCCTCCAGGCGGCCGGCGTGCCCGTCCCGCGCTTCGAGCGGGTCCTCGAGGGGGTCGACGCGGTCGCGGTCGCCTCGCGGGTGGGCTTTCCATGCGTGCTCAAGCCGCTCCTCCTCTCGATGAGCCGCGGCGTCATCCGCGTCGACGACGCGGCGGGAGCCGCGGTCGCGGCGGCGCGAATCCGGAAGCTCCTCCGTGCCCAGCCGCCGAGCGACGACCCGGCGGCGCGCCAGCTCCTCTGCGAGGCCTTCGTGCCCGGCGGCGAGGTGGCGGTCGAGGGGCTCGTGCGCGGCGGGCGCTTCGAGCTGCTCGCCATCTTCGACAAGCCGGACCCGCTCGACGGGCCGTTCTTCGCGGAGACGATCTACGTGACGCCGTCGCGGCTGCCGGAGGAGGCGCAGCGCGTCGTCGAGGAGACGGTCGCGCGGGCGGCCGCCGCCCTCGGGCTCGACGAGGGGCCGATCCACGCGGAGCTGAGGATCCCGACCGAGCCTCCTCGCCTCGCTCGGCATGACGGCGGCGGTCGGAGCGACGTCTCGCCATCCGGCGCGGCGGGGCTCTCTCCCGGCTTCCCGCCCGTCGTCCTCGAGGTCGCGGCCCGCTCGATCGGCGGCCTGTGCGCGCGCACGCTCCGCTTCGGGGCCGGCATGCCGCTCGAGGAGCTGCTGCTGCGCCACGCGGCCCGCCTCCCGATCCCCCCCCCGCGCCGCGAGCGGAAGGCCGCGGGCGTCCTCATGCTTCCCGTCCCCCGGGCGGGGGTGCTCCAGGCCATCCGCGGTCTCGAGGCCGCGCGGGCGGTTCCCTTCGTAGAGGACGTCGCGATCACCGCCCGGCCCGGCGAGCGGCTGGTCCCGCTGCCGGAGGGGGCGAGCTATCTCGGCTTCGTCTTCTCCCGTGCCCCGGCGCCCGATGGCGTCGAGGCCGCGCTGAGGGAGGCCGGCCGCTGCCTCGACCTCGATCTCGACGTCGGCCTGCCGCTCACGGGCGAGGTGAATTCGCCGGCTCCCGGGTAGCTCAGCGCGACGCGCCAGAGGCGGCGGCGTCCGCGCAGCGGAGCAGATCGAGCTTGCGACCGCCGAGTTCGAGCTCGGCGACCCCGACGGTCCAGGTCGTGCCGTGCTCGGCCGCGACGAAATGGTAGGTCGCGTCGCCGAGCGGGCCCGAGACGGGGTAGCGCTCGTTCACGTAGCCGTCATTCGCGTAGCCGCCGTTGCCGCCGCCGAGGCGGAAGTTGCTGTCGAGGCGCATGGGACCGAACAGGTGGAACCGGATCGGGCTGCCGAGCGCCTTCGCCGCCTCGGGGCAGCCCGAGAGCGCCGCGTCCATGGCCGGCCCCCAGCCGCCCATGCCGGGGCGAGAGCAGACGAGCCCGCAGGTCGGCCCGAAGATGACCTCGAAGAAGAGCAGGAAGGGCGCGAGCGTCACGAGCAGCAGGCCGGGGACGAGCGCCTTGTGCACCCCTCGCCGGACGCGATCCTCGAGCTGCTGGGCCTCGGGCCCCGTCGGTCGATTCATTGGGGGAGAGAATCCCACGGCGAGCCCGCCGCCGTCACCCTCCTCGCCCGGACAGGAGGAAGCGTTGCGGTCCGGCCCGCCCGCTTGCTAGAACCTGCGCCATGAAGGTGACTCTCGCCCGGACCGCCGGTTTCTGCTGGGGCGTGCGCCGCACGGTCGACAAGACGTTCGAGACCATCGAGGCGGCCGCTGGGCCCGTCCAGACGCTCGGGCCCGTCATCCACAACCCCCAGGTCATCGCGCGGCTCAAGGCGGAAGGGGTCGAGGTGGCCGACCGAGTCGCCGAGGTCTCGGCCGGCACGACGCTCGTGGTCCGGACCCACGGCACGACGAAGGACGAGCTCGCCGTCGCCCGTTCGCGCGGCCTCGAGGTCGTCGACGGCACCTGCCCGTACGTCAAGGTTCCGCAGGCCTACGTGCAGCGGATGAGCCGGGACGGCTACCACGTGGTCGTCGTCGGGGACGAGAAGCACCCCGAGATCCGCGGCGTCGTCTCCTACGCCGAGGGGCCGGTGACGGTCCTCCCCGCCGGCGCGCCGCTCCCCGAGCTGCCCGGCGTCAAGAAGATCGCGGTGGTGGCGCAGACCACCCTCGTCGGCGAGGCGTTCCAGCGGGTGGTCGGCGAGTGCGCCCTGCGCTTCAAGGAGGTCCGGGCCTTCAACACCATCTGCTACGACGCCGACGAGCGGCAGGACGACGCCCGCGCGCTCGCGGCCGAGGTCGACGCGGTGGTGGTGGTCGGCGGCCGCGCGAGCGCCAACACCCGCCACCTCGCCGAGATCTGCCAGGAGCTCCAGCCTCGCACCCACCACGTCGAGACGGCCGACGAGCTGGACCCCAGCTGGTTCTCGGGCGTCGAGGTCGTCGGGGTCTCAGCCGGCGCCTCGACGCCGGACTGGGTCGTCGAGGGAGTCGTGCGGCGGCTCGAGTCGATGGCGAGCCCCACGGGGGCGTGAGCGCTCCGTCGCTCAGTCGCCCGCTCGCCTTCGTTGACACCCCCCCTCCTCCGCGACTATAAAGAGCCGCCTTCGCGGAGGACCCGTGGGGGCGAGTGTCGTCGCGGGCGGCAGAACGGAGAAGAGTTCCATGGCGTTGGTGCAAGAGCGGAAGGCCGAGCTGATCACGAAGTATCGGACGCACGAGACGGACACGGGTTCGCCCGAGGTCCAGATTGCGCTCCTCACCGAGCGGATCGGCTACCTGACGGAGCACTTCAAGGGCCACGCCAAGGATCACCACTCGCGCCGCGGGCTCCTCAAGCTCGTCGGTCAGCGCCGCCGCCTGCTCGACTACCTCCGCACGAAGGACGGTGGTCGTTACAAGAAGGTCATCGAGGAGCTCGGCATCCGGAAGTAAGCCCGGTCCCGAGGCGTTTGGCCTCGGGGAGGGAAGTAGGCATGGCCCCCTCGCGCGTCGTCCCGCGCGAGAGGCCGGCGAACAGGTGAGGGCCCGCGAAGCGGGCGAGGCGGCCGGCGGGAGGTTTTTGGTTTCCGCTCCGACGCCCCCTGGAGACAGGGGGCGTCCGACCAGGGATCAAGAGCCTTCCGGCGCGCGACCCTCCGCGGCCCTCCGAAAACGACAGGCTGGAGAGCGCGAGGCGTCCGAAATGGCGCCGGCGCCACCGCCCCAGGAAGGGCAGGACCCCATGGAAGCGAAGCGATTCAGCGTCAAGGTCGGCGAGCGCGACCTCATCATCGAGACCGGCAAGGTGGCGAAGCAGGCGGACGGCTCTGCCTGGATTCGCTACGGCGAGACGGTCGTCCTCGTGACGGCGGTCAGCATGAAGGAGCGGAAGGAAGGCATCGACTTCTTCCCCCTGACGGTCGACTACCAGGAGAAGATGTTCGCCGCGGGCCGCATCCCGGGCGGCTACTTCCGCCGCGAGGGGCGCCCGACCGAGAAGGAGACGCTCACCTCGCGCCTCGTCGACCGCTCCTGCCGGCCGCTCTTTCCCGAGGGCTATGGGAACGAGACGCAGGTCATCGCCTCGGTCCTTTCGATGGACCTCGAGAACGAGGGCGACGTGCTCGCCCTGACCGGCGCCTCGGTGGCGCTGACGCTCTCGGACATCCCCTGGGGCGGGCCGCTCGCGGGAATCCGCGTGGGCCGAAAGAACGGCCAGTTCATCGCGAACCCGACCCTCTCGGAGCGGGCCGAGTGCGACCTCGACGTCGTCATGGCCGCTTCGCGCGACGCCATCGTGATGGTGGAGGGCGGCGCCAAGGAGGTTCCGGAGAGCGTGATGGTGGAGGCCTTGCTCTTCGGCCACAAGGCGGCCCTGCCGGTGGTCGAGGCGCAGGAGCGGATGCGCGCCGAGATCGGCAAGAAGAAGCGCGCCTTCGACGCGCCGAAGAACGACGAGGCGTTCCGCGCGAAGGTGCGCGCCCTCGCCTGGGACCGGATCGCCAAGGCCTACGCCATCGGCGAGAAGATCGAGCGCTACGCCGCCCTCTCCGAGGTCAAGAAGCAGATCTTCGTCGAGCTGGGCGAGGCGGTGGTGGGGCGCGAGAAGGAAGCGAAGGGGATCCTCGAGGACCTCAAGTACGAGTACATGCGCGGCATGATCGTCAACGAGGGGCGCCGCATCGCGGGCCGCCGCCACGACGAGATCCGCAAGATCAGCTGCGAGGTCGGGGTTCTCCCCCGCACGCACGGCTCGGCGCTCTTCACGCGCGGCGAGACGCAGGCGATCGTCGTGACCACCCTCGGGACCTCGGACGACGAGCAGCGGATCGAGCAGCTGACCGGCCAGTCGTTCAAGAAGTTCATGCTGCACTACAACTTCCCGCCGTTCTCGGTGGGCGAGGCGAAGCCGCTTCGCTCGGCCGGTCGGCGTGAGATCGGCCACGGCGCGCTGGCGGAGCGGGCGCTCCGGCAGGTGCTGCCCGCCGAGGAGAAGTTCCCCTACACGATCCGCGTCGTCTCGGACATCCTCGAGTCGAACGGGTCGTCGTCGATGGCCTCGGTCTGCGGCGGCTGCCTCGCGCTGATGGACGCGGGCGTGCCGATCCAGTCCCCAGTGGCGGGCATCGCCATGGGGCTCATCAAGGAGGGCGAGAAGGTCGCCATCCTCTCCGACATCCTCGGCGACGAGGACCACCTCGGCGACATGGACTTCAAGGTCTGCGGGACCAAGGGCGGCATCACCTCGATCCAGATGGACATCAAGATCGCGGGCGTCGACCAGGGCATCCTGTCGCGGGCGCTCGAGCAGGCCCGGGCGGGCCGCGTCCACATCCTCGAGAAGATGCTCGCCGCGCTCGCGGAGCCGCGCCCCGAGATCAACCAGTACGCGCCCCGGATCACGACGATCAAGATCCGGCCGGAGCGGATCAAAGACGTCATCGGACCCGGTGGCAAGGTGATCAAGGACATCATCGCCCGCACCGGCTGCTCCATCAACGTCGAGGACGACGGATCGGTGTCGATCGCCTCCTCGAACCAGCAGCAGGTGGATCAGGCGATCAAGATGGTGAAGGCGCTCACCCAGGACGCCGAGGTCGGCAAGGTCTACCTGGGCACGGTCCGCAAGATCGTCGAGTTCGGCGCCTTCGTGGAGATCTTCCCGGGCACCGACGGTCTCATCCACATCTCCGAGCTCTCCGACAAGCGCGTCAAGAACGTCACCGACGTCTTGCACGAGGGTGACGAGGTGCTCGTGAAGTGCCTCTCCATCGACCGCCAGGGCAAGATCCGGCTGTCGCGCAAGGAGGCGCTCGCGGCGGCGGCCGGCGGCGAGGCCCCGAAGCCCGCGGGCGACGAGCCGAAGAGCGCCTGAGTGACTCCCCAGGTGAAGGTGCGGCGGGTCGCCCAGCGCGGCGACCCGCTGCCTCTCCCCCGCTACCAGACCGACGGCGCCGCTGGCGCCGATCTCCACTCCGACGCGGAGCTGACCCTCCGTCCGGGCGAGCGGCTGCTCGTGCCGACCGGGCTCGCGCTCGAGATCCCGCCCGGCTTCGAGGGGCAGGTCCGGGCCCGAAGTGGTCTCGCGCTGCGGCACGGGCTCGGACTGCCGAACGCGCCGGGGACCATCGACTCGGACTACCGGGGCGAGCTGCAGATCCTGCTCGTCAACTGGGGAACCGAGCCCGTGACGATCCGGCGCGGCGATCGGGTGGCGCAGCTCGTCATCGCGCCCGTCGCCCGCGCGCAGTTCGTCCTGGACGACGATCACTCGGAGAGCGCGCGGGGCGCGGGCGGCTTCGGCCACACCGGCCACCGCTGAGGGCTGAACCAGCCGCTGGGTTGCTCGGATCTGTCCTTCGGGACGTAGCCGTGCTAAGACGCTGGGGTTTTAGCCTGTCTGGAGCCCCGACACTTGCTCTGCTACCGCTGCGGCAGCCATGTCCCCGACGGAAGCGAGGCCTGCGGCTCCTGCGGCCAGCGTTTCGACGCCACGCTCCGCGGCGGCAAGACGGGGACCTTCCAGCGCCGCAAGCTCGCGGAGCTCGAATCGGCGGGCGTCAAGATCGGCGAGCTGCTCGCGGGCCGCTACGAGGTCAAGTCGCTCGTCGGGCAGGGGCCGCTCGGCGTGGTCGTCCGCGCGCTCGACCGAGAGGTGGACGTCGAGATCGGCCTCAAGCTCGTGGCGCCGCGGCTCCTCCAGTCCGTCGACGAGCGGAACGAGTTCTTGCGGCTCCTGCGGCAGGCGAAGCGGCTGTCGCACCCGAACCTGGTCCGCGTCTACGAGATGGGCGTGCTCGAGGGGGAGGGTGACTCCGGTCGCCCCTTCTTCACGATGCAGCTGCTCGACGGGCTGACGCTGCGCCGGGTCATCGATCTGCGGCGGGAGAAGTCGCAGCCGTTCAACCTCCGGGAGGTCGAGCCGATCGTGGCGCAGATCGCGCTCGCGCTCGAGCACGTCAAGGACGGCGGCCCCCACGGCGACATCAAGCCGGACAACGTCATCGTCCTGCCCGACCTGCTCAAGGTGACGGACTACGGCCTCGGGCCCGCGATCCCGCGGTTGCCGTTCGTCGCGGCGCAGCGCGCCCGCAAGGCGGACGTCTACCTCTCACCCGAACTGCTCGCCGGCAGGGCCATCGACGCGCGGGCGGACGTCTTCTCGATTGGCGCGATCCTGGGCGAGCTGCTCGCCGGCGTGCTCCCGTCGAGCCAGGGGCCCACCCACGAGCTGCGCTCCCGCAACCCGGAGCTCCCGCCGGCCATCGAGGCGATCTACCGCCGCGCCGTCGCGTCGAACCCCGACTCCCGCTTTCCGACCGCGGGCGATCTCGCGGGTGAGCTGCTCGCGATCGCCGAGAAGACCGCTCCTCCGCTGCCAAAGACCGCCCCGGCGGCCCCGGCCGTCTCGCCGCCGCGTCGGCCGGCGCCGCCGCCGCCGCCCTTGGACCTCACGCCCGCGGACGGGGGGCCGGTGCAGCCGCGAGCGGAGGAGCCGACCATCCGTGCGGTAAAGCCTCCACCGCCTCCTCCCGAGCCCTCCGTGCCGCCGCCGGCCCAGCAGACGAAGCCGGGCCGGGCGGCGCCGTCTCGCCCGAGCGCGGCGGGGTCGCTCGCCATCGAGCCGGGGGCCCGGCCGGGACGGAAGGCGCCGCCTCCGCCTCCGCCGGTAGAAGAGCGGGGAAGCCGGCGCGGGATCTGGGTCGGTCTCGCGCTGGTGGCGCTCGCGGCGACGGGCTTCCTCGGCTACAGCGCCTTCGAGAGCTGGAAGGCGGAGGAGCTGCATCGCCTGCGGGAGAGCGTGCGCGCGGATCTCGCGAACCGAGGTGCCGACGCGGGCGGCGGGGCGGTTGCCGCCACGGGTAGCGCGGCGCAGCCGGCGGGCACGACGTTGCCGCCTGGGCCGGCTCCGACGACCGCGGCCCCGGTTCCGGCGGCGCCCTCGGCCGCGGCAGCGCCCGCGAACCCGACCGCGGCCCCGATCTCTCCGGCGAACCCGACCGCGCCCGTGGCCCCAATCGAGACCCCGATCGCGACCGCGGCCCCGACCCCCGAGAGCTCGCCCGCGGATGCGGGGGCGGGGTCGACCGCCGCCGCGAATCCGACGGCCGCCGCGACGGCCGTCCAGAGCGCGCCGGCCAGGCGACGGTCCGAGCATTCGGTCGCCGCCGCGGAGTCGGGTGGCACGAGCTGCCCGCCTGGAATGCGCTTCATCCGCCCGGGCAGCGCGGTCGTGGGGACTCCGGCCAGCGACGATCTCGGCAACTTCGGCGACCGGCCGGCGCGTCGGGTCTCGGTCCACGGCTACTGCATCGACCTCTACGAGTACCCGAACCGCGCCGACGCGAAGCCGCTCGTCGGGGTCAGCTACGGCTCGGCGGAGACGGCGTGTGGGCGCGACGGCAAGCGGCTCTGCAGCGAGGTCGAGTGGGAGAAGGGCTGCAAGGGGCCCGACGACAGCCGGTTCCCGTACGGAGAGCGGTTCGACGGATCCGCGTGCAACGACGCCAAGGGCGGGGTTCGCGTGGCCGGGAGCTTTTCTCGCTGCCGCTCGGGCTACGGCCTCTTCGACATGTCGGGCAACGCGGCCGAGTGGACCTCGACCCGCTTCGAATCCGGCGTCTCGGACCGGACGGTCAAGGGTGGGGCCTACGACGGGCAGGACTCGGATCTGCGCTGCTCGGCACGCCAGAACCGGCCGCCGAGCAGCCGCGCGGCGACGGTCGGCTTCCGCTGCTGCGCCGAACCCCGGTGAGGTGCTCCAGATGATCGAACGCTACTCCCGGCCCGAGATGGCGGCGCTCTGGACGGCGGAGGCCCGCTACTCGCGCTGGCTCGAGATCGAGCTCGCGGCCTGCGAGGCGATGGCCGACCGTGGGCTCGTCCCCCGCGCGGCGGCGATCGCCTGCCGGGCGCGCGCCGGCGCGATCGGGCCGAAGGACGCGCTTCGCATCGAGGAGATCGAGCGGACGGTGAAGCACGACGTCATCGCCTTCCTCACCTTCATGGAGGAGCGGATCGGGCCCGAGGCCCGCTTCCTGCACCTCGGGATGACCTCCTCCGACGTGCTCGATAGCTCGCTGTCGCTGCAGCTCCAGGCGGCCGGCAAGCTGCTCCTCGCGGGCCTCGACGCCTCGCGCGAGGCGGTCAAGCGGCGGGCCCTCGAGCACCGGCGGACCCCGATGATCGGCCGCTCTCACGGCATCCACGCCGAGCCGATCACCTTCGGCCACAAGCTCGCCATCTGGTACGACGAGCTCGGCCGCGGCCGGCTGCGGCTCGAACGGGCCCTCGAGGCGGTGCGGGTGGGGAAGATCTCCGGCGCGGTCGGCACCTTCGCGAACGTTCCGCCGGAGGTGGAGGAGGCGGTCTGCCAGCGGCTCGGGCTGAACCCGGCGCCGGCGAGCTCGCAGATCGTGCAGCGCGACCGGCACGCCGAGTTCTTCTCCGCCCTGGCGCTGCTCGGAGCCTCGCTCGAGAAGTTCGCCGTCGAGATCCGCCATCTACAGCGGACCGAGCTGCGCGAGGCCGAGGAGCCGTTCACGGCGGGGCAGAAGGGCTCGTCGGCGATGCCCCACAAGCGCAACCCGATCCTCTCGGAGAACCTGACGGGGCTCGCCCGGCTGCTGCGCGGCTACGCCCTGAGCGCGCTCGAGGACGTCGCGCTCTGGCACGAGCGCGACATCTCCCATTCGTCGGTCGAGCGGGTCATCGCTCCCGACGCGACGGTCCTGCTCGACTTCATGCTCCATCGCTTCGCGCGGCTCGTGGGCGACCTGCGCGTCTACCCGGAGCGGATGCGCGAGAACCTCGGGATGACGCGCGGGATCGTCTTCTCGCAGCAGCTCCTCCTCGAGCTCGCGCGCCGCGGGATGGCGCGGCAAGAGGCCTACGTGCTGGTCCAGCGCAACGCGCTCCGGGCGCTCGACGAGGGGATCGACTTCGAGCGGGCGCTCCTCGCCGACGCCGACATCCGCGCCGTCCTCGGAGAGCAGGAGATCCATGCCTGCTTCGACGTCGAGCGGCAGCTGCGCCACGTGGACGTCATCTTCCGGCGGGTCTTCGGGGAGTAGCCGCGGCGAGGTCGGCGAGGGAGCGCTCCGCCAGCCCGATGTCGCGGCTCGGCCGCTCGGACGGCGGCAGGGTCCTCGCGAAGCCGAGCGCGCTCTCGAGGTCGGCGCGGGCGCCTGCGCGGTCTCCCATCCGCTGCCGGGTCTCGGCCCGCTCGCGGAGAAGCCGAACGCGGCGGGGCCCGTGGGCGAGCGCGAGGGCGCGGTCCGAGGCGGCGATCGACTCGCCGTAGCGCCCGAGCTCGCGGTCGAGCGTCGCGAGCCGCGAGGGCGGCTCGAAGTCGCCGGGCAGCTCCCGCTCCGAGGCCTCGAGCGCCGGGCGGGCGCGCTCTGGGTCGCCCGCGGCGATCGCGGCCAGCATCCGCTGCTCGTCGAGCGCCGCCCGGGCCCGCGGGCTCTCCGCGCGCAGCGCCTCCGCGTCCAGGAAGGCGAGCCAGCGGGCGGCGGTCCGCTTGGCCCCGGCGGCGTCGGCTCGCGCCTCGCGGGCGTCGACGAGCAGCTCGAAGAGGCCGGAGCGATCGTCGGCGAGGTCGTCGCCCCCCCGCGCGAGCTCGTCCTCTGCGAGCGGCTCGAGCCGCGAGAGGGCCCCCGGCCGCCAGGGAGCAGATCCGTCGGCCGAGGTCGCGCAGGCGAGGCCGGTGCCGACGAGGTCCGCGCGCGAGTGGCCGGGGGGCATGGCCGCGGCGGCGCGCGCGCTCTCCTCGGCGCAGCTCCGCAGCTCGCCGGCATCCTGCAGGGCCATGGCGAGCGACTCCTCGACGCGAGGCCGCGGGGGCCAGCCGGAGGGAGCGCGCGAGAGCAGGGCGCGGTAGGCGGGCGCCGCCTCGGCGGAGCGGCCGAGTCCCGAGAGCTGATCGGCGGCGGCGAGAGCGGCCGCGAGCGGATCGGTCTTGCGCCCCCGCATCGTCCGCTCCGCCCCCTCGAGCAGCTCTCGGAGCTGGCGCGCGGTGACGCTTCCGAGCCAGCGGAGGAGCGGCCGTTCGCTCGTGGGATCGAGCACGAGGAGCACGGGCACCGACGGGGCCTGGTGCGCGGCGAGGAAGGCGGCGTTGCGCGGCTCCTCGACATCGACGGCGAGCCAGGCGAACCGCCCGGCGAGCGGGGCCAGCGCCGGGTCCTCGAAGACCGTGGCGCCGAGGGCCCGGCACGTGTGTCACCAGGGGGCCCAGACCTCGACGAAGAGCGGCACCTCCCGCGTCCGTGCCCGAGCGAGCGCGGCCGGGTAGTCGTCGTGAACGAAGGGCAGCGAGGCGAGCGCCAGGGCCGCGGCGAGGGGGAGCATGACGTCCCCATTCTGTCCGAGACGAGGGCGCCGTGCGAGCGAAGGTGGCGGCAGGTCGACCGGCCGGGTCGCCCGTGCGCGCCGACGAAAGCGGCTCGACCCGCAAACGACGTCCGAGACGAGCGGGTGAAGGAGCGGATGGACGTCGAGGCCGCCCTCTGCTCTCTTGTGGGCCCGCACCCGCCCATCCCTGGAGATCCGCGAGGTACGGTCTGAAAAGGAGGATGGTGGAGACGGGGCCACGGCCACCCGCCACCTTTGGACCCATGGCGAAGCCCTCGAGACTCTTCCTCGTCCGGCACGGTGAGACCGACGGCGCGCGCGAGCGCCGCTTCTGCGGCGAGCTCGACGTGCCGCTCAACGCGGCGGGCCGCCGCATGGCCGAGGAGCTCGGCGAGTTTTACGCCGACCACCCCTGGGCCGCGCTCTACGCGAGCCCCCGGCAGCGCACCCGCGACACGGTGGCTCCGCTCGCGGCGCGGACGGGGCTCGAGGTCCGGATCGAGCCCGGCCTGCGGGAGATCGCCTATGGCGCCTGGGAGGGAAAGCTCGAGGAGGAGCTGCGGCGATCTCACCCCTTGGAGTTCGAGGCCTGGCTCTCGGATCCTGGGCGCAACCGGCCGCCCGGCGGGGAGAGCGGGATCGAGATCGCCGAGCGGGCGCTGGCGGCGGTCGACCGGATTCGCGCCGCGCAGCCCGAGGGGGACGTGCTCTGCGCGACGCACAAGGCGACGATCCGCGTCCTCGTCTGCCGGCTGCTCGGGATCGACGTGGGCCTCTTCCGCAGGCGCATCGCCGCGCCCCCGGGCGGCCTCACGGTCTTCGAGCTGCGCGACGAGGGGCCGCTGCTCCTCGCGCTCGCCGACTGCCGCCACCTCTCGCGCGGGCTGCAGGGCGACTTCGGCGATTAGCCGGCCAGCGAGAGGTATCCCTTCGCCCGGAGGTTTCGCTCGAGGCGGGGCGGGAGTTCCCCGACTTCGCCCGGGAAGGGGTCGCCGGTGAGCTGCTCGAAGGCCGAGAGGTACTTCTGGGCGAGGTCGAGCCGGACGTCGTCGGGGATCTCCGGCAGCGGGCCGTGGCCCGAGAAGCCGCGCTCCTGGATGAGCCACTGGCGGATGTTCTCCTTGTCGAGCATCCGCTGCGGCTCGCCCTTGGCGAAGCGCTGCTCGTACTCGCTCTCGACCCAGTAGCGGCTCGAGTCGGGAGTGTGCATCTCGTCGATGACGACGAGCCGATCGCCGTCGAGCCCCATCTCGTACTTCGTGTCGACGAGGATGAGCCCACGGCCCCTCGCCCAGGCCTGGCCCCGCTCGAAGAGCGCGAGCGCGATCTCTCGCGCCTCTTCCCAGTGGCGTGGCTCCACGAGGCCGCGCGAGAGGATCTGCGCCTCCGAGATCGGCAGGTCGTGCTGGCCGTGCTCCGCCTTGGTCGACGGCGTCACGAGGGGGCGCTCGAACCGCTGATCGCGCCGCAGCCCGCTGTCGAGCGGCTGGTCGTAGCCGGGGTCGCGGCGGGCTTCATAGTCGCGCCAGAGGCTGCCCGTCAGGTAGCCTCGGACGACGATCTCGACGGGCAGCGGCCGGCAGGCGCGGCAGACGAGGACGTTGGGGTCCGGCCAGTCGAGCAGGTGGTTTGGGGCGACGTCCCGGCTCTTTTCGAACCAGAACGCCGCGAGGCGCGTCAGCACCTCGCCCTTGAACGGGATCGTCGTGAGCACGTGGTCGAAGGCCGACAGCCGGTCGGTCGCGACCATGATGAGGCGGTCGCCGCGCCGGTAGTTGTCTCGGACCTTGCCGCGGTAGAGGCTTCCCAGGCCTTCGAGCTGGGTCTCGCGCAGCGCGTGGGGAAGCTGGGCTCGGATGGAGTCGGTGGGGAACATGGGGGCCTCCTCGTTTACCAACGGACCCAGACGGCGAGGTGATCGGAGGCGCGGTCAGGCAGCACCTCGGCGACGGCCGGCGCCTGTAGATCCGGCGATCGAAAGACATAGTCGATCCGGTCGCGCGGCGCCTCCGCCGGATAGGTGAGGCCCTCGCCCAGGCCCGCCTCCGCGAAGCAGTCGCGCATCGCGCCGGCCAGGCGCCGGTGGACCTCGCCCCCGGGCGTCTCGTTCAGGTCCCCGAGCAGGAGCGTTCGGGGGCTGCCTTCGAGCTCTTCGGCCATCGCCGTCACCTGGCGGCGTCGGATCCCGGGATCGAGCCCCAGGTGGACGGCAGCCACCCGAAGGGGCCCGTCGGGCGCCGCGATCTCGGCGACGAGGAGGATCCGAGGCTCCTCGGCGGAGGGGAGCGGGATCTCCTCGCGCCGGAGGATCGGCCAGCGGGAGAAGAGGGCGTGGCCGTAGTCGCCTCCCTGGAACTCGGTCGTCCGCGCGAAGGCGAAGCCGAGCCCCAGCGCCGCGGCGAGGAGGGCTGGCTGGTCCGCCCCGCCGCTGCGGGGCGAGGAGCGGTCGAGCTCCTGAACGGCCAGGAGGTCGGGCTGGCATGGGGCCACGACGGCGGCGATCGCCTCGAGCGAGCTGCACTCGGCGTGGCGGACGTTGTATGTCATCGCGCTCGAGATCATGCCGCTCGGCAACGTCACCTTCGTGCTCCACCGTCCCCGCAGCGTCGACAACGTGGGCGCTGCCGCCCGAGTCGTCAAGAACTTTGGGATCGGGCGGCTCGTCCTCGTCGATCCGCTCTCGTTCGCCTTCGCGCGCGCGGAGAAGCTCGCGGTGGGCGCGGAGGACGTCCTCGAGCGGATGTTCGTCCACCGCGATCTGAGAGAGGCGCTCGCGCCCATGGCTTTCGTCGCGGGGACGAGCTCGCGCCTGCTCCGCCGCCGGGGTTCGATCGGCCCCACCGAGCTGTCGCGCCGCGTCGCCGCGGTCGGTGCGCCGTGCGCGCTGGTCTTCGGCGACGAGAAGCGCGGCCTCTCGGATGACGAGCTCGAGCTCTGTGAGGAGGTCTGCCGGATCGAGACGGAGCCCGAGCAACCCTCGCTGAACCTGGCCCAGGCGTGCGCGATTCTGGGATTCGCCCTTCACGATCGCGCGGGCGAGCCGGTGCCGCCGTCGCCACGCGCCACGCAGCGCGAGCTCTGGGAGGCCGAGCGCGAGGCCAGCCGGGCGCTCTCCGAGTGCGGCTTCTTGAACCCCCAGCGGCCCAAGCTCGTGCTCGGAGAGCTCGTCCGCAGCTGGGCTCGCGCCGGACTGTCGCCTCGCGAAGCAGGGTTGTGGCGAAACGCCTTTCGAAAGCTCGCCGACGAACTCGAGCGGCGCCGGCGCGCCGACTGAAGGGCGCCCCCGCCTCGCTGCGCGGCATCGTCAGCGCGGCTCGACGGTGACCAGGGCTCGCGCCGTGGCCGCGAGCCGGTCGAAGAGCTCGAGCTTGTGGAGGCAAGCGTTCGCTCCCGCGCCGAGGAGCGTCCCGGCGAGCATCGCATCCATCACGGCGGAGACCATGATCACCGGCACTTCGGTGCCCGCGGCGCGGATCCGCTCCACCGTCTCCCTGCCGTTCCACGTCGGCATCTGGTAGTCGATGACGAAGAGCGCTGGAGGGTCGCCGCGCCAGTCGACGGCCTCCGGGCCGGAGCCGACCTCGCGGGTTTCGAAGGCGCCTTCGAGCAGACGCGCGATCGTCCGGCGCACCGTCGGATCGTCATCGACGATCAAGACGACCGGTCGGTCGGGCGTTCGAAGTGAAGGAGAGGACATACCCTGCGTGCATGGTATTACACCGGCTCTCCGGGCGATAGCACGATTCGTCCGGGCCCGGGGTCGGCCGGGGAGGCGCTCAGTTTCCGACGACTTCGCCCCGGTACATCCCCATGCCACAGGCGAACCCGAGGCTGCCCTGGGCGGGGACGAGCGAGATCTCCACGGGCTGACCGAGCGGCAGCGGTCGGTCGATGCCGAGCTTCGGGAAGACGACGCGCGTCGCGCAGGTGTGGATCGAGGTCCGGAGGAACCGAAGGATGAGCGGCTCTCCTGCCCGCGCGGCCACCCGGGACGGGGTGAATCCTCCGTCCGTCACCCGGATCGTCTCCACCGCCGAGCGCGGGGCGTCTCCCGCGGGCGCGTCGAAGTAGAAATCCATCTCCACGGCAGCGGGGTCGCCGGGGTAGAGGACCCGCGCGTGGACGTCCCACGGCCCGGCCGTCCGCGGCATGGAGGCGGTCAGGCAGTCGCCCGCTGGAGCGAGAGCGAGAGCGAGCTGCTCGCCGTGCGCCTCCACCGAGAGCGAAGCGCGCACGCCATCGGCCGAGACGGGCTGCCGGTAGGCGTCGGTGGGATAGAGCTGCCACTCGAGGCGGCCGCTCGCCGCGGGCGCGAGCGCGAGCTCGAGGTGCCGGTCTCCCGCCATGCCGACCTGGCCGCCGTGGAACGGGCGGTGGTCGTGGAAGAGGGAGGCGTGCCCGGGTTCGAACCGGAAGCGTGAGGCGCGGGCGCCGCCGGCGTCGTCGAGCAGCGCGACGACCGTGAAGGCCGCCTCGGTGCCGAGCGGATTCGCCGCCTCCCAGTGGTCGCCCGCCGGGGCGAGCGGGATCTCCGTGCCGTCCGGGGCGAGCAGGCGGGCGTCTCCCCGGGCGGGCATCCCGCGGAGCGCCGCGTCGAGCGGGAAGAGGGCGATCCGCTCGGGGCCGACCACGAGTTCGAGGTGTCCCTCTCCCGTGGGGGCGAGCAGGCCGCCGTGCGGCGGCGCATGGCTCCCGGTCTCGACGACGGGGGCAGAGGCGAGCGCGAGGGAGAGCGCGACGAGCGTCGGCATGGACCGGACTCTAACATCCGAGTGGACGAATCGACAGGCGCCGCTTGCACCTGATCTTGCTCGCAGAATAGAGTCGAAGCTCCTTCCCGGAGAGAGTGACTTCATGGCGATGCGGCTCGGCGAGATGCTGGTGAGGGCGGATGCCATCACGGAGAAGCAGCTCCAGGCCGCGCTGGCGGAGCAGCAGCGCTGGGGCGGCCTGATCGGAGAGATCCTCGTCCGGATGGAGTACGTCCCCGAGGAGACGCTCGTGATCGCGCTCTCGCGCCAGCTCGGCATTCCGAAGGTCGAGCCGGCTCTCCTCGAGGCCAACGACGAACGAGCCGTCCGCAAGCTGAGCCACGAGGCCGCTCGGAACCTGCGGGCCGTGCCGCTCGCGCTCCAGGACGGAGGGAAGCTGCTCGTCATCGCGATGGCCGAGCCCCAGAACCTCGCGCAGCTCGACGAGCTCAGGAAGGCCGCGGGCTGCAAGCTTCAGCCGCGCCTCATCGGCCCGAAGGCGCTGACGAGGGCGCTGGCCCGCGCCTACGGCGGCGCGGACGCGTCGCTCGACGACGAGGGCGACGGCTTCAAGGTGGTCGACGCGCAGGGCCGGACGATGATCAAGAGCGTGGACCAGGTCCGGGCCGAGGCCGGCGCGAGCGAGCCGCCGCGTCCGCCCCCCATGCGTCCGCCCCCCGTGCGTCCGGCTCCGGCCGCTCCCGGGGGAGCCCCTGGCCCCGAGGAGCCACGGGCGCTCCTGCAGCGCCTCGAGGAGGCCCAGCGCAAGGAGGTCGCGGCCTTGCGGGCCATGGTGGAGATCCTGATCGAGCGCGGAGTCTTCACCCGGGAGGACTACCTCGCGAGGATCCGAAGGTGACGGGAGCGGGCCACCGACAGCTCGGCCAGATCCTCCTCGACGCGGGTCTCCTCGACGACCTTCAGCTCCGCAGCGCCCTCGGACACCAGCGGCAGTGGGGCGGACGACTCGGGCGCATCCTCGTCGAGCTCAGGTTCATCGACGAGGCCGCGCTCGCGGAGACGCTCGCGAAGCAGCTCGGCCTCGAGAGCGTCCGGATCACCGGGGATGGGATCGACGCGAAGCTCCTCAAGCTCGTGCCGCAGGCAGTGGCAGAGCGTTACTGGATCTTCCCCGTCGCCGCCAAGGAAGGCGGTCGCGGCGCCGGTGCGCTGACGATCGCGGTCGCCGACCCGACGAATCTCGCCGCGGTCGAGGATCTTCGCTTCCACACGGGGAAGCGGATCGAGGTCGTCGTCGCGCCCGAGAGCGACATCGAGTCGGCCATCAGGCGCTACTACTACGGTGACGACAGCGCGCCGCTTCCGGGGGCCTCGCCCGATCAGGAGGTCTTCGACCGCTCGTCCGGCTTTCTCGGCGCCCCCGATGGGGACGCGGCCGAGCTGGAGCCGCCCGCCAAGGCCGGCGCGCCGACCGACGGCAACGGTTCGGATCCGCTCGACTTCTTTGGTGGCCTGCAGGCCCCGTCCGAGGGAGGCGCCGATCTCTTCGGCACGCCGCCGGCCGAAGGTTTCGGTGGTGACGACCTCTTCGCCGTGCCCGGGACGGCGGCGGCCGTCGCGGTCGATCTGCTCGCTCCGGCGTCGCCGGCGCCCGCCTCGGTGCTGGAGACACTCGCCGCCTCGGCCCCGGTCGATGCGGTGGAGTTCCCGGAGCTGGTGCCGCTCGCGGAGGAGACCGGCGAGCCGCTCCCGCTCGAGCCCGTGGCGGCGGACCCATTCGATTCTGGCCCGGCGGCCTTCCCAACCGAGGCCCTGGGCGCAGCGGAGCCGGCAGCGGGGGAGCTCGCCCTCGAGCCGATCGCGCCCGAGGAGGCGATCGAGACCGCGATCGAGCCGGTCGCGGCGGTCGCTCCCGCGGTCGAGCCGCAGCAGGCGATGGCTGCCGTCGCGCTCGAGCCGGAGGAGCCGGCGCCGGCGGAGGCGCCCCTGCAGACGCCGGTGGCGGCGGTCGCCGAGGCCTCTCCCGAGCCGCCGGCCGAATTCCCGGACGCGGCCGCTCCCGCGGCGCTGGAGGCGGCGGCGGTGACGCCCCCTTCCGTCGTGGCCGAAGGTTCGGTCGAATCCTCGCCGTCGCCAGCCGCCGAGCCGCCGGCGATGTCGGCCTTCGATGCGCCGTTCGCCACGCCCCCGCCGGAGGCCGAGCTCTCGGCGCTCGACGGGCTCGAGGCCACCGCGTCGCAAGAGGCAAACGAGCCGGCGCAGGTCGTCAAGCCGGGGCAGCTGGTTTCGGCGCTCGTGCGGCTGCTGATCCAGAAGGGCTGCTTCACGGAAGCGGAGCTGATCCAAGAGCTCCAGCGACGGTGAGTCGGCATGTCGTCGGCCTCCCGTCCCCCCGTGCTGGAAGTCGAGCGGCTCTGCGTCGATCTCCCCCCCGGACGGCGGGTCGTCGACGGTCTCTCGTTTTCCGTGCCGGAGGGCGGCTCGCTCGGGCTCGTCGGCGAGAGCGGGAGCGGAAAGAGCCTGACCGCGCTCGCGCTCCTCGGGCTGCTTCCGCCCGGTGCTCGCTCGACGACCGACCGGCTGTCCTTTCGCGGAGAGGATCTCTCCCGCGCCGGCGAGGCCCGATGGCGCCGGCTCCGAGGGCGTGAGATCGGGCTCGTGCAGCAGGATCCGGCGGCGGCGCTCGATCCGGTCTTTCGGATCGGCGACCTCATCGCCGAGCCGCTGCGGGCCGAGCTCGGCCTCTCGAGGGCGGCGGCGCACGATCGCGCCATCGGGCTGCTCGCGGAGGTCGGCCTCCCTTCCCCGGAGACCCTGTCGCGCTTTCGGCCTCACGAGCTCTCGGGGGGCATGCGGCAGCGAGCACTCCTCGCCGCGGCGCTGGCCTGCGACCCGGCGCTGCTCGTCGCGGACGAGCCGACGACCGCGCTCGACGTCACGGTCCAGTCGCAGATCCTGGGGCTGCTTGCCCGCGAGCGGCGGCGCCGCGGAATGGCGCTCCTGCTCGTCAGCCATGACCTCGCGGTCGTCGCCCAGCTCTGCGAGGAGGTGGCGGTGATCGAGCGGGGACGCCTCGTCGAGCGGGGTCCGACGGCGGAGATCCTCGGAAGGCCGTCGCAGCCCTACACGCAGCGGCTTCTGGCGGCGGCGCGGAGGTTCGCGGCTCCGGCGGACGCGAGGGACTCCGCGTGAAGGGCGTGCCCTTGCTCGCGCTCCATGGGCTCGAGGTCACGCACCGCTCGGAGGGCGTTCCCGTCCAGGCGTTGCGCGGCGTCGACCTCGAGGTCCACCGCGGCGAGACCGTGGCGCTCGTCGGCGAGAGCGGCTCGGGGAAGTCGACGCTGGCGCGGGCGGCGGTCCGGCTGCTCCGGCCGACCGCCGGCCGGGTGCTCCTCGGCGGCGAAGATGTGACGCGGCTCTCCGAGCGGCGGCTTCGACCGCTCAGGCCGCTCGCGCAGCTCGTCTTTCAGGATCCGCAGGCGTCGCTCGACCCGCGCATGAGCGTCGAGGAGATCGTCGGCGAGCCCTTTCGCGTGGTGCGGCGGCTCGCCTGCCGTAGCGCCGAGATCGCGAACCGGGTGGCGGCCCTGCTCGAGCGCGTCGGCCTTTCGCCGGCGCTCGCCTCGCGTCGGCCCTGGGAGCTCTCGGGGGGGCAGCGGCAGCGCGTCGCGCTCGCCCGCGCCCTGGCCGTCGAGCCGGAGATCCTGCTGCTCGACGAGCCGCTCTCCTCGCTCGACCTGCCGGTCCAGGCGCAGCTCGTCGATCTGCTCGTCGAGCTCCAGCGCGAGCGCGGCATGGCCTACCTGCTCGTCACGCACGACCTGCGGCTCGCGCGCCAGCTCGCCCACCGGGTCGCGGTTCTCTACCGAGGCCGGCTGGTCGAGGAGGGAGCCGCGGCGGCGGTCCTCGACGCCCCCAGCCATCCGTACACGCGGCTCCTGCGCGCCTCGATCCCGTCGCTCGAGCCTCGAGGCGCCCTGCCGCCTCCCGCCGTCGAGCCCGCCCCGGAGTGGCCCGGCGCCGGCTGTGCCTTCCGGCCCCGCTGTCCCATCGGCGTCGCCCGCTGCGAGGCCACCGAGCCTCCGCTCGTACCCCTCGGCGGGCGTCGCGTCGCCTGTCTCCTCGCGGGGGGCTGAGCACCGATGGACCTCTCGCTCGCGCTCTCCCACCACACGGGCGAGGGGCTCTCCCGCTGCTTTCGGGTCGGTCGCCTGCGGCTCTGCGCGCGCTGCTCCGGAATCTGGCCGGCGCTTTTGCTTGGGATGGCCCTGCAGCGGCTCTGGCTCCCCCCCCGAGGTCGCGTCGCCCTCGCCGTGGAGCTCGGCCTCCTCTGGCCGGCGCTCTGGGACTGGGCCCGCGGCCAAGGTCGCCCCGATCTCGGAACGAACCCCGGTCGGCTCGCCGTGGGGCTCGCGTTTGGGCTGGCCCTGTCGCGGGCGGGGGTGGTCGCGCGGGTCTGGGGTTACTCGTCGCCCGAGGTGGCGGTTCCTTTTCTTCTCTGTTTCTCGTGGCTTGCGCTGGCTGCCCGCCACTCGGCCATCGGCTCGGCCAGTTGACGGATGGGACCGATCCGGAGCGCTGGAGTAAGCTCTCGGGCGAGGTCAACGAGCCATGCGAAACGCCCTCAGGATCCATCGGAAGAAGCGCCGTGGGCAGGCGATGCTCGAGTACTCGATGATGCTCTGGCTGCTGGCGGTGATGTTCATCATGGGCTGGACCTGGAAGACCGGCGGCGTCCGGACGGGGCCCGCGAACGAGACCCTCACCGACACGAAGCACCATTGGAAAGCGGCCGGCGGCTCGGGCGACATCAATAGCTCGGGCCAGGATTCGATCTTCGGCCTGATGGTGAACGCCTACCAGGTCTACCAGCAGAGCTACTACTACGCGCTCTGCTCGACGCTTCCGTAGGCGAGCCATCGCGTTCTATCGGACGTCGCGCTAGGATTCAGGCCGCCCGGCCCGCCGGGAGGCCATGCAGACCACGAGCCAATCTCAGAAGCTCCTGCTCGTCGCAGAGGCACACGGCCCGACGCGCGAGCTGCTGATCGAAGCGCTGACGCAGCAGGGCTACCGCGTGCTCGCGGCGGCCACGCCCGAGCAGGCGGTGGAGTTGACGATGCGCCGGCCCGACCTCGCGCTCGTCTCCCTCGACCTGCCGAAGCTCGAGCCCGCGGGTCTCCACCTCGTGGCGGCGCTGCGCCGCTCCCCTGGCCTCTCCCGGCTGCCCATCCTGGCGCTGGACCATGGGCATCTTCGCCCCGCGAAGGGCGTTTCGGCCGTGCTCGGGCTGGACGTCAACGGCTACGTCCCGGATCCCACGAACCGCAAGGACCTCCTTCGTCGGCTCCTCACGATGCTCGCGAACGCGCCCGGGCCCGAGGAGCTGATGGGCAGCGCGCGGACGCTCTCGAAGTCGCCAGTCCAGGCGGGCGAGGTCGCGGGTGTCGAGCTCCTCTCTCTCGCCCACGGGCTCTTCCAGCTCCGGCGCAGCGGCATCCTCGCCGTCCGCTGGGAGCAGCTCGAGCGGCGCCTCTTCTTCCTGGACGGGGCCCCCGTCGCCTACCAGTCGAGCTCGCCCGCCGACCAGTTCGGCCGTTTCCTCTTCGACGCCCGGATCGTCGAGGGCGAGAAGTACCAGGCGGCGCTCTCGGTCATGGCGCGCAATCGGCTGTCCGAGATTCAGGCCCTCGTGGCCGTGGGAGGCTTGCCGACGGGAGAGGAGGCCTATGGGGCGGCGCGTCGTTACCTGCGGGCCAAGGCGGCCCAGCTCCTCTCGATGCGAGGCGGCCACTACTCGTTCCACCCGGGCGACGAGTTCAAGAACGAGATCGACGCCGTCGAGGTCCCACCGCTCGGGGCGTTGCGCGACGCGGCGCTCGAGGGCGTGCCGCTCCGATTCCTGGACGAGGCGCTTCGGCCCGTCTCGCAGCGCCATCCCGCCCGTTCCGCCGTCTTCGGGGAGCTCCTCCCCTCGCTCGGTCTCTCGGCCGCGGACCTCAAGGTCGTCCTGCGGATCGACGGCCGCCTCTCGTGCCGCGCGCTCCTCCGCTCGGGGCTCGCCGATCCGCGCCACCTCGCGGCGCTCATCTGGTTTCTCGGGCTCTCGGGCGCGATCGAGCTTGGCGAGCCGGCGGGGAAGGGCGATCGCGACCCTTCGGGCCGCATGGACGAAGCGCCGTCCGTCCGGCGACGCAAGCCTCTCCCCGACGATCTCGCCCAGGAGCTGCGCGGCCTCTGCCTCGCCATCGCGCCGGGGAGCTACTTCGCGGCCCTCGGCGTGGACATCGCCGCGACGGGCGAGGAGCTCGAGGAGGCTTTCCGGCAGCGGAGCCAGAAGCTTCACCCGGAGGCGTACGCGGGCTACGAGCTCGGAGAGCTCGAGGAGATGCTGGCGCAGGCTCGCGACAAGGTCGCCGCCGCGATCCGCGTTCTCTCGCAGGAGGAGAAGCGGGCGAGCTACCTGCGCTATCTCCTGTCGCGCCACCGCGGAGGCCGCAGCTTCGCGCCCACGGACCCGGAGGCCGAGGTCGAGCTCAAGCGCGGGGAGAAGCTCATGCGACAGGGGGATCTCGCGGCCGCCCGCGGCTGCTTCGAGCGCGCGGCCGAGCTCGCGCCCCGCGAGCCCGAGATCCAGGCGCTGCTCGCCTGGGCCACCTTCCAATCGGGCGAGGGAGAGCTCGAGGAGCGCGCCAAGCGGGCGCGTCAGATCGTGAAGAAAGCGCTCGCCCTGAACCCCGCGCTCGAGCGTCCGCTCGTCATCGCGGGGATCCTCGAAGAGGCGCTCGGGAACCTCGCTCAAGCGCGCAAGCACTACCTGCACGCGCTCCAGCAGGGCGGCGACGCCGAGCTCGCCCGGAAGGCGCTCGAGCGGCTGAATGGTCGCGCCGGCGCGGCCTAGCTGGCGCTGGGGCGGTCCGTCAGGGCCACCGAGGCGAGGGGCGGAGGAGCTCCTCGCCCCACCCCATCTGGGCGGCGACCTCCACGAAGTCCACCGGCGGGGGCGCCTCGAGGCGGAGCGCGTGCCCGTCGTCGGGATGGGGTAGCTCGAGCAGGGCCGCGTGGAGGAGCGGACGCTGCACGGGCAGCGAGCGGCCGTCGGGTAGGAGAGCGGCGGAGGGGCCACGGTAGCGCCGATCGCCGACGAGCGGCGCGCCCAGGTGCGCGAAGTGGACGCGGATCTGGTGGGTGCGGCCGGTCAGCGGACGGACCGCGACGAGCGCCAGGGCGTCGGCCCGGGCGAGCACGGACCAGTCGGTTCGGGCGGGGACGCCTCCCTCCGAAACCCGCATGCGTCCGGGCGTCGGGCTCGGCGCGATGGGGGCCTCCACGGTGCCGCGATCGGTGGGAAGCCCGCCGCTGGCCACGGCGAGGTAGACCTTGTGGGGCTTCCCTTCGCGGAAGGCCTGGCCGAGCGACGAGGCCGCGGCCCTGCCCTTCGCGACGACGAGGATCCCGCTCGTGCCCGCGTCGAGTCGGTGGATCGAGAAGAGCTCGCGGTGGGTCTCGCGGGCCGCCCAGGCGAGGGCGCTCGACGCGTCGCTCTGGAGGGTGCCCTGCGACGGCATTCCGGCCGGCTTGTCGAGGGCGAGCAGCCAGTCGTCCTCGTAGAGGATCCTCGGCGCGGCGGCCGCTGCTTCGTCTCTGGACGAGAGGTGGAGTTCGTAGAACTCGCCGGCCGCGACGGGTCGGGAGAGGCGCCGCACGCGGACGCCGCGCAGCCAGACTCCGCCGGCGCCGATGGCCTCGCGGCAGAGGCCGCGAGAGAGACCCGAGCGAGCCGCGAGAAACTTGTCGAGCCGCTCGCCCACGTCCTCGGCGGCGACTCGAAGCGAGAGCTTCCGCAGGGCTAGGCCGCGCTCGTCTGGCGGCTCTTGCGACTCTTCGACCCGCCTTGGTCGGAGGACGGCCGCGCGTAGTCGGTCGCGTACCAGCCGGAGCCCTTGAGGGTGAAGGAGGTGTTCGAGATGAGCCGGCGCACCGTTTCGCCGCAGCCCTCGTGGCTGCGGAGGGGCGAATCGGTGATCCGCTGCGTCACCTCGAACCGGCCGTGCTTGGGGCACTCATACTCGTAGATGGGCATCGCGAATTCTCCCTGTGCAAAAGGCTAACCAGGGGGGCGGTCCTGTCAAGCGGTGGAATCCCCTCGAACTTCCCGGCTGGAGCACTGGCTCGCGGGCGACTCGCGCGACCCCGGCGTCGGGAGGTGCCATCCGAGCCCTGGGTCGCTGCTCCCCGCACCCGGACTCGACCTCCCCGCACGCGGACTCGTGCTACCCGCACCCGGACTCGACCTCCCCGCACGCGGACTCGTGCTCCCCGCACCCGGACTCGACCTCCCCGCAGGTGGACTCGTGCTCCCCGCACGCGGACTCGTGCTCCCCGCACCCGGACTCGACCTCCCCGCAGGTGGACTCGTGCTCCCCGCACGCGGACTCGTGCTCCCCGCACCCGGACTCGACCTCCCCGCAGGT
>JAJXUD010000108.1 GCA_021783235.1 Myxococcales bacterium
GCCGACGCGATCATCGCCCTCCGCTGCTGCAAGCTGAGCGGTCGCTTTGAGGACTTCTGGGAGCGTCGGTCAGTCCCCCACCAAGCCGCCGCCTGAGCTCACCTCACAATCGTGACGTGCACCCGCGCGCATCCGGGCTCCACGCCGGGCACGGACGTACCGCTTCACGCTCTCGTCGCTGTGGCCGTAGCCGTGCTCGTCGACGAACTGCTGGTAGATCGCCCTCGTCCTCGCCGAGTCCGAGCGCTACCTGCGGTTCGCTCGCCATGACGGTTCGGCCTTCAGCTCGCGCCGAAGACGCCGAAGCGGCCGAGCGCGATGAGGAGTGAGAGCGCCGCCAGGACGGCGGGTGCGACCAGCGGCTCCTCGAGGTCGACGTGCGTCTTGACCGCGCCGAGCATCAGCACGAGCAGGCAGCAGGCGGCGATGGGTGTGAGAATCGGCACGATCCCCGTCGCCCAGGGCACGACGAGCCCGACCGCTCCCAAAACCTCCGCCAGGCCCAGGAGCTTCACGCGCATGGGTGGCCAAGTCACCGCCCACTTCATCTTTTCAGAGAGCTTGGCGTGGGGCGTGGTGAGCTTGAACGTACCCGCGCCGAACATGGCAAAAGCGAGCAGTCCCTGGACGATCCATAGAGCGGTGTTCATGAGTTCCTTGAGAGCAAGGCGGCAACGGCCGCCCCGAGTTCGGGCTGGACGAATCGAATCGACCAGGCGTGGACGTGGTTGTTGCGGAAGCCGGCGACGCAGAACGGGTCTTCGTGGGCGATCGCCTCGGCGTCGCTCCTCGTCGCGGCGCGGAAGACGAGCAACCCCGTGACGCGGCCGACGGGAGTCGGCGCAACCGGGCCGGTGGACTCGACGTCGACGGGACCCGCGAAGATCAAGGCCCCGCTTGCTCGGTGCCGAGCCGCCCATTGTGTAGTGCCGCTCGAGCACTTCGCGCCCCTCCGGCGTCGCCGGAGAACGCCAGCCGGCGAGCGTCTCCGCGAAGATGACGAACGCGCGCCAGCACGCGGCCGCCGTACGAAGAGAGCGTGGGTCCGGCGAGGGCGGTGAGCCATCAGATCAAGCACGCGAGAGGCCTGCGCCAGGTTCTGCTCAAGGGGCCCCCCCCAGGTGCGCGGCGATTGGGCGCTCACCTGCAGGACGCACAACCTGCCGAAGCTGCACCGCCCCATCGACGAGCGCAACGGTCTCCTATCGGCCGCGCTCGGGGATCGGGTGCGGATCGGCCTCTGGCGGCGGGTCGGAGCCCTCGCGCTTGAACCAGACGTCGCTCGCGTGCGAGACGGCCGGCCCCTTGAGCAGCCGGTCGATGCCGTAGACGATGCTGGGCCGGTCGTAGCTGGGCTTGCAGTGCGTGCCGGTGTCCATGCGGATCGCGTCCTTCGGGCAGGCCTCGACGCAGAAGCCGCAGACGATGCAGCGCAGCTCGTCGATCTCGAAGCGGACCGGGTACTTCTCGATGGGGTCCTCGGGGTACTCGCCCGCCTCGATGTAGATGCACTGCGCCGGGCAGATCGTCGCGCACATGTAGCAGGCGACGCAGCGCGGCCTGCCGTCCTCGCGCGGGACGAGCCGGTGCATGCCGCGGTAGCCCGGCGGGTACGGGGCGACCTCCTCGGGGTACTGGACCGTCGAGACGGCGTTCGGCCCTCGCCGGTGGAGGACGTCGGGCGACGGATCGCGGCTCCAGAGGAGGTTGCGCAGGAAGTGGCCGGCCGAGATCGCGAGGCCGCGCGCGAGCTCGGGGAAGTAGGCGCGCTCGCGCGCCGTCTCCGGGCGGGACCCGGGCGCCTCGTAGGCGGGGACGGGTCGCTTCGGGTTGCTCACGGGTGGCCCCCCAGGACGGCCTCGGTCGGCAGCCCGTGCCCCTCGCTCTTCGCCTCGCTCGGCCCCGTCCAGAAGACGAGCCCGAGGCCGAAGGCGAGCTCGCAGAGGCCGACGACCCCGAGGAGCCGGGTCGAGCCGTCGAGGAGCTCGAGGAGCCCGGTGAGGAAGACGTTCAGAAGGCCGATGGGCAGGAGGATGCGCCAGCCGAGCCGCTGCACCTGGTCGTAGCGGAAGCGGGGGAAGGTCCAGCGGATGAGGAGCTGCAGCCAGCAGAGCAGGAGCAGCTTCACCATGAAGATGACGGTGAAGATCACCGCCATCGTCAGCTCGATCGACGGGGCGATGAGGGTGGGATCCGAGAAGCGCGCCCGGACGAGCGGGGCCACGA
Source organism: Myxococcales bacterium (assembly GCA_021783235.1). Lineage (GTDB taxonomy): Bacteria > Myxococcota > Myxococcia > Myxococcales > JAKAPL01 > JAJXUD01. Next base: position 2,227 of record JAJXUD010000108.1, read on the forward strand.
CCGAGTCGTGGATCCAGGAGTCGAGGAAGGGCGAGAGGTGCCAGCCGCCGAAGAAGATCGCGGTGATGACGCCCGAGAGGGTCACGATCTCGACGAACTCCGCGATCATGAAGAGGCCGAACTTCATGCCCGAGTACTCGACGAAGTAGCCGATGATCTCGCTCTCGCCCTCCGGCAGGTCGAAGGGCGTCCGCTTGCTCTCGGCGAAGGCGGCCGCGAAGAAGAGGAGGAAGCCGACCGGCTGCAGGAAGATCCCCCAGGCCGGCAGCCAGCTCGTGCCGAAGAGCCCCTGCGACTGGTACTGCGTCATCTGGTCCAGCCGCAGGCTCCCCGCCGCCATCATCATGCCGACGAGGCCGAGGCCGAGCGCGACCTCGTAGGCGATCATCTGCGAGCTCGCGCGCACGCCGCCGAGCAGGGCGAGCTTGTTGCCCGACGCCCAGCCCGCGAGCGAGACGCCGTAGACCGCGATCGAGGCCACGCCGAAGACGTAGAGCAGTCCGATGTCCGGGTTCGAGATCTGCAGGGCCGAGCTGATCGAGACGAGCCGGTGGCCGACCAGGTGGCCGAAGGTGACGGGCGGGCCCATCGGCACGATCGCGAAGAGGCAGAAGATGGGCGCGAAGTTCAGCGCCGGCGCGAGCTGGAAGAGCAGCTTCGAGGCGCGCGCCGACTCCGGGACGACGTCCTCCTTCGCGATCATCTTGAGCGCGTCGGCGATGATGTGGGGCACGCCGCCGAACGACCAGCGCGACAGCCCGGCGATGCGCGCCCGGTTGGGCCCGATCCGGTCCTGCATCGCCGCGCTCCACTTTCGCTCGGCGAGCGTGAGGAGCGTCGCGAGCAGCATCACGAAGAGGAGCTGCAGGAAGAGGATGGAGCCGAGGGCCTGCCCGAGCGCCGGCCCGATGCCCGCCGCGAAGGTGACGACGCCGAGGGCGTCGACGACCTCGTAGGCGGCCCAGGCGAAGATCCCGAGCCCGACGAGGATTCCGGCGCCGAGCGCCAGCATGCCGATGAGCCGTCTCATTGGATGGGCTCCGGCGGGCGGGCCTTCAGCTGGACCGGCCGCTCCCGGTAGCCCGGCGGCCGCGCGTCGGCGGCGGCGGGGGCGAGGCCGATGCCCGGCCTCCGGATCGCGTTCGGCCCGAGGTCGCTCCAGTCGACCTGCGCGAACTCGGGGATCCGATCGCGCAGCTCGTCCCAGACCGCGCGGGCCGAGGCGCGGCGCCAGGTGAAGCCGAGCGCCCGGGCGAGCTCGGTCGCGAGGGCCCAGTGCGGCCGGCTCTCGCCCCACGGCGCGTAGGCCCGCTCGAAGCGCTGCAGCCGCCCCTCGAAGTTCACGAAGCTGCCGTCGTCCTCGGCGTGCGGGCTCGCGGGGAGCAGGACGTCGGAGCCGCCCGCGAGGCCATCCAGGTGGACCGCCTGCGTCACGATGACCTCGATCGGCTCGAGGACCGCCGCGGCCATGTGCTCGTCGATCGGCACCTCGGCGCCCGCGACGTAGAGCGCCTTCAGCTTGCCCGCCTCCGCGGCGTCGACGAGCTCCTGGAACGGCCGGAGTTCGAGCCCGAAGGCCTTCGCCACGAGCCGCAGCCCCTGCCGGTTCGGGTTCTTGTCGGCGCGCAGGAGGAGCGCGTCCTCCACGCCGTCGGCGAGGCCGCCCTCGTAGAGGGCGCTCGCGCCGAGCGCCTCCTTCGCGAGCTGGGCCACCGCGAGCAGATCCTCGACCGAGAGCTGCGGCGAGACGAGCACCGCCAGCTCGGCCTTGCCGCGGAACGGCTCGAGCCTCTTCGCGGCCGTCGCCACGGCCTCGGCGAAGGCCGCCGGCTTGCCCGCGCCGACGCGCCCGAGCATGGGCGCGAGCGCCCGCTTCTCGACGAGCCGGTGGTAGGTGAGCCGGCCGTCGTCGCACATCCAGGCCGAGTTGACGGCGTCGTTCTCGCGGGGGCGGTAGCGGTAGGAGACCTGGTCGTAGTGGTCGAGGAAGGTGTTGCAGCCGCGCGAGCAGCCGGCGCAGACCGAGACCGCCTGCGAGAGGTAGAACGCCCGCGCCTTGAAGCGGAAGTCGCGCGAGAGCAGCGCGCCCACCGGGCAGATGTCGACCGTGTTGCCGGCGTAGCGGCTCGTCAGCTCCTGGCCCGGGAAGATGTCGATGTACTCGTGGTTGCCTCGGCCGAAGACCCCGAGCTGCGGCTCGCCCGGGATCTCCTTCATGAAGCGGACGCAGCGGGTGCAGAGGACGCAGCGCTCCTGGTCGAGCACGATGGTCGGGCCGAGCTCCTTGCGCTTGTGGCGGAGCAGCTTCGGCTGAGCCGGCCGCTGGGGCCGGTGGTCGTACTGCATGTAGTAGTCCTGCAGCTTGCACTCGCCCGCCTGGTCGCAGATCGCGCAGTCGACCGGGTGGTTGTAGAGCAGGAGCTCCTCGACGGCCCGGTGGCTGTCCATCACCTCGGGGCTGTTCGTCGTGACCTTGAGCCCCTCGGTCACGGGCGTCTGGCAGCCCGGGACGAGCTTCGGGGCGTTCGAGACCTTGACGAGGCACATCCGGCAGTTGGCCGCGATGGTGAGCTTCTTGTGGTAGCAGTAGAACGGGATGCGGATGTCGAGCTGGTTCGCGGCCTCGATGAGGTTCGTGCCGGCCTTGACCTGCAGCGGGCGGCCGTCGATCTCGACGTTGACGAAGCCGGCGGGCGCCTTCGGCGGCTGCGGGGCGGCCGGCGCCGGGCTCTCGGGCTTGGGCGCGACGGGACCTGAAGGGGCGCTGGCGGCGCTGCTCGGCGGGACGTTCGGCTGATCGGGCATCGGTGGGCTCTCGAGCGGTCTCCGATCTAGCGCAAGCGAACGAGCGGGGGAAGCGATTTGAGCGCCCCCCGACCGAAGGCCCGCCCCCCTCATGGACAGACGAAGCCCCCGGGGACCTTTCGATCCCCGGGGGCTCCCGGCGAGCCTCGAAGGCTGCTCGCCTCGCCCTCGCGCGGGGCCTCACGCGCCCGCGCTCGCGTCGGGCGCTACTTCTGCCCGTTGCCCAGGATCGGCTCCGGCGGGACGATCTGCGCCCCGTTGGGCCCGAGCGTAAGGGTCGGAGTTCCACCGTGGATCTCCGCCTTGGCGCGCTTCCCGAGCGTGTGGCGCGCCTTGCGGGTCTCGCTGCCCTTGGCCGCCGCGAGCGCCTTCTCCTGCGAGGAGAGCGCCCGTGGCTGCTTGTGGACCGCGATCCCGAACTGCGCCAGCAGGGGGTTCTTCGACCCGAGGAGCGCGATGATCGCGTGCTTCAGGTCCCGAACCTCCTGCTTGAACGCCGGGAGCTCCGTCTCCAGAGCCCCGAGCGCCGCCTTTTCGGCCCGGCGGGCCTGGTCGACGGCCGCGAAGAGGTCGAGCATCTGCTGAAGCTCGGCCTCGAGCTGCGCCACCGTGAACGCCTTCCCGGCGACGACGACGTTGGTCGTCGAGGCGGGCATGGCGCTCTTCACCCCCTGAAGGAGCAGGGTGACCAGGAGCCGGAAGCCCTTCGGGGCGGCCTGCTGCGCCGCCGCGGGGCTGTTTCCGTTCGAGTTGGACATTGGTCTTCACCTCCTTTCGTCGTCCTTCAGTTCGTCGGAGCGTTCGCCCGCCGGGCCCATTCCCGGCGAGGGGCTGCTGCGTGGCGTCCGCTCCGAACGACCGCTCTTCGTCCCCTGTCTAGAGACATGGGCCACCAGCCCCGAAAACGTTTCAAAGGGTCTGGCGAAAGTGGCCAAGGGGGCGGAAGGAGTGGAGATTCGAGCCGTCGGCGCGTTCCCCGGCCCCGCGAAGGCGGTCACGGGCCCCGCGAACGGCTTCCCCGGGGCCCCGACCCGCTTCCCCGGGCCGGTGACCGCGCTCGCGAGGCCCGTGACCGCGTTCGCGAGGCCCGTGACCGCGATTGCGGGGCCGGTGACCGCGGTTGCGGGGCCGGTGGCTCAGCTTCCGCTTCGCGCCGCCGCCTTCTCGGCATGGCGAAGGGCGGAGGCGCCGAGCCGCTCGGGTGCGGTCCAGTGGAAGTAGCGGTCGAAGAGCGGTTCGAAGCGTCCGCTCAGGCTGAGCCAGTAGACGCGCCCCATCAGCATCTTCATCAGGTGCTTGAGCCGGCTCGGCGGGTAGCGCACCGCCGGCGAGGCGTACGAGCTGACGACGAAGGTGCCGGTCCCGTCGGCGAGATCGACCGCGCAGTGCGTCCGGCCGTCGAAGGTCGCCTCTCGCCCGGCGAGCTGCTCTGCGACCACCATCGCCTGAAGATGCGCGCCGGCCCCCGCCTTCGAGGTCGGCAGATCCGCGGCGTCGCCGACGGCGAAGGCCCCGAGGACCCCGGGGATCCGGAGGCTGTTCCGGTCGGCGTGGACGAAGCGGTCGTCGTCGAGCACCGAGGCCGGCTCGTAGGCGATCTCCGCGCCCGCGAAGGGGGGGACGATCACCGGCAGGTCGCAGTCGATCCGCTCGCCCTCGATGGAGCCGATCGCCCAGCTCTTCGGGTCGACGCGATCGACGTCGAAGAAGGTGCGAAGCTCGATGCCGCGCGCCTTCAGGAGCGGCGCCACGATCTCGTCGATGGCCTCCGCCGGGTAGGCGCGCGGGTGGGGCGTGAAGAAGACGAGGCGCGAGCGGTCGCGCAGGCCGCGCCGCCGCAGCAGCCGATCGATGAGCAGGACGCCCTCGAGCGGGGAGGGCGGGCAGACGCAGATGGGCGAGGCCTGGCCCACGGCGATGGTGCCCCCGCGAAAGGCGTCCAGCGCCGCCCAGAGCTTCTGCGCCGGGGCCACGCCGGAGTGGTAGTTGCCGAAGCGCGCGGCGACCTCGGAAAGCCCCGGGATCTGCGAGGGGTCCGCTCGGGCGCCGGTCGCGACCACCAGGGCGTCGTAGTCGTGGAACGCCCCGCGGGCATGCACGCGCCGCGCGAGCAGATCCACCCGCTCGACCTGCTCCTGCACGAGCTTCACGCGCCGGGAGAGCAGCCGCCGCTCGTCGCGCACGATCCGCGGGTCGGCGTGGGCGAGCGCCACGTAGAGCAGGGCCGGCTGGAACAGATGCTCGCTGGATCGGCTGAGCACGGTCACGTCGAAGCGGGCGTGGTCGAGCGAGTTCGCGAGCAGGGTGCCGGCCGTCCCGCCGCCCAGGATGACCACGCGCCGCATGGATCACCTCGCCCGGATCCGGAGCACGGCGACGATGGCGCCGTCGCGCTCCTCGACCGAGACGATCTCGTTGCCGGTCTTCTTCGCCCAGGCCTGCAGGTCGGGCCTGATGCCGGGGTCCGTGGCCCAGAGCTCGAAGACGTCCCCGACCTTCGAGCGCCGGTACGCGAGCGAGAGATCGGTGATCGGGCCCGGGCACGCCTTCCCGCGCGCGTCGATCAGCCTGCGGTTCGGGTCGTCGGCCATGGGGCTAGATGAACAGCGTCTGGCCGCCCTCGGCCTTCTCGAGGAACGTCGCGACGCCGACGACGTCGTCGACCAGGGCGTTGAAGTCCCCCCGCTCGAGCCCCATCACCCCGCTCATCATCGAGCAGGCGTAGACCCTGGCCCCGAGCTCCTTGGCCTGCCGGAGCATCGCGTCCCACGGCGGAACCTGCTTCGCCGTGAGCCCCTTGGCGAGGGCCGGCGCCATCGCGGCGAACTCGGCGGGGAAGGGGAGCTCGTGCCGCTCCTTCGTGAAGCCCAAGAGCGCGAAGCCGGTCACGAAGACCCTCGTCTCCATCCCCATCGCGGCCGCCCCCTGGGTGAGCACCCCGAGCGGGATGAACTTGTCCGCCGTGCCGCTGAACAGGATGATCGAAAGCTTGCCCGCCATGGGGACCTCCCGAGTTTCGGTCGGCCGCGCCTCGGCGACCTCCCGGGCATCCTAGGGATCGTCGGCTCGTCCCGGCAGCCCGGGTGCCGCCTGGGGCCGCCGGCCTCGGTCGCGGAGCGCGGGGGCCGCCTCGCGCCCCGCGCCGCCGCTGGCCTCGGCGAGCAGGCGGGCGAGCTTCGCGGCCACGAGGGACCAGCGAAAGCCGCGCCGCACGACGTCTCGTCCGGCGAGCCCCATGCGGCGCGCCCCCGCGGGGTCGTCGAGCAGCCGCTCGATCGCCTCGCCGAGCGCCCGCTCGTCGCGCGGGGGGACGAGCAGCCCGGTCACGCCGTGCCGGACGATCTCGGGGATCGCCTCGATCTCGGTGCCGACGCAGGGCAGGGCGCAGGCCATCGCGTCGAGGAAGGCGAGGCCGAACGGCTCCTGGAGCGTCGGCAAGACGAAGATCGTCGAGCGGGCGAAGAGCTCGGGCAGCCGCTCGAAGGGGACGAGGCCGAGCTGCTCGGCCCCCTCGGGCAGCTCGAGCCGCCGCGAAGGTCCGGCCACGAGCAGCCGGAGCCCCGGCCGGCGCCGCCGCAGGGCCGCGAAGACGCTCGCGAGCAGCCGGCCGCCCTTTCGCTCGAACTCCTTGCCGACGAAGACGAGCGTCTGGCCGTCGTCGTCGCGCCGGATCCGCTCGGGGAAGACGTTGGCGCCCGCGCCGACCACGTGGACGAGGCTCCGCGGCACGCGGTAGTCGCGGACGAGCGAGCGGGCCACCCGCTCGGAGTGGACCGCGATGGCGCTCGCGCCCCGATAGGTGCGCTCCTCCCGCGCGTACCAGTCGGGCCCGTAGTCGAGCGGCTCGGGCAGGCCGAGGTCGGGGGCGGCGGGCTGCTCCATCGCCGCCCGCCGCGTGTGGTCGAGCAGGAGGACGTACGGGAAGCGGGGCGCGGGCCCCGGCGAGAAGATCGCCCCGTGCTGGAGCACGGCGTCCGGCGGCGGGCTCATCCGGTCGAGCAGCTCCCCGGCGCGCCGGGAGTGGAGGTCGAAGGCGAACGGCGTGCTCCAGCGGTGGGCGATCCCGCGCCGGCCGAAGCGGAGGAGGCCGTGGGCGAGGCCGAGCGCCACCGCGGGGGTCGGCCGGAGCCGCCCGCCGAACCCCCGCGGCTCGATTGGGCCGGTCGCCTGCAGCTCCGCCACGGCGTGGCCGCGCGCGGCCAGCGCCGGCAAGAGGCGGGCGCGCACGCCGCTCACCTCGCCGAAGTGCAGGACCGCGATCCGCAGCCCCAGCCGCTGCCCGCTCCGTTCCATCGCCGCTCTCCGCCCCCCGATCGGTATCCACTCGGCGCCCGTGAACCAATCCCCGCGGGAGGCGTTCACGCGGCGTCGCTCAAGGGAGCGCGCCCGGGGCCGCGGGCTGCGTCGGGGCGCCGTCGCCGCCGCGGGCCGGGACGAGCCCCTGCCGGGCCACGAGATCCCGCCGCAGCGCGAGCCAGCGCTCGAAGGCCGTCCGGGTGGGGCCCTCCTCGCCGTGCAGCCGCTCCCGCTCGGCGACGAAGGCGTTCCAGCGGTCGCGGACGCTCGCCTGGAAGCGGCCGAGGTCGTAGCGGTCCGCCGCCGGATCGTGCGCCTGGCGCAAGGTCATCAGCTTCGCCTCCTCGAGCTGGGCCCGGGCGAGCTCGACGCGGCGCTTCGCGAGGCTCACCTCGCCCTCGCGCAGCCGCAGCTCGCGCCGGAGGTAGTCGCGCTTCGAGAGCTCCTCCTCGCCGAAGAGCCTCGCGCGCTCGAGCTGCCGCTCCGCCAGGTCGATCCGCCCGGGGTCCCCCGAGGCCTTCGCGGCGTCGAGCCCGGCGCGCGCCCCGACGAGGTGGGCGTCCGCCGGCTCGACCGCCGGCTCGGCCACCAGGAGCTGCCTCCGCGCCTCGTCCCGGCGCCGGACGGCCCGGTCGCGCTGCTCCTCGGCGCTCGTCAGGGAGCCGCGCGCCCGATCGACGATCGCGAGCGTCGGCTCGCCCAGCCGGTCGAGCTCCGCGTCGGGGATCGCCGGCGCCGCCGACGCGCAGCCGAAGGCGCAGACCCCCGCGAACGCCACCCCGACGAAGCTTCGCATCGCCATCGCCCCTCCCCAGGTGCCCCGATCGCCGAGCGGCTGGTCCCGCGCGTCCATCCAGTCCGCCGACAACGATGGCGACGACCGCGCCCGCTGCCCATCGGCGAGCGCCCCCATGGCCGCCGCCGCGGCGAGCCGGCGGGCGTCCGGCCGGTGACAACGTCCGCCCGTTCGCGGTACGCTCGCCCGGTCGCTCGCCGGTGCAGCGGCGCCCTCCCTTGGCCGCTCCGTTTCGGAGGCACCCGATGCTCTCGCGCCTCACGCTCGCCCTCCTCGTCGCCGCGACGCCCGCCGCCCGCCGGGCGGCGAAGGCGTTCGAAAAGAAGGCCGAGGCCGAGCTCGCGCGCCACGAGCCCGAGCGGGCGCTCGCCGACGTCCAGCGGGCCCTCTCGCTCGATCGCCGCCCCGACCAGCTCTTGACGCTCGGCCGCTGCGAGGCCGCCCTCGGCCACTGGAGCGCCGCGGCGGCGGCCCTCGACTCGTACCTGCGCGCGGGGGGGCCCCGAGCGGCGACGGCGAAGGCGCTCCTCGCCGAGGCGCGCCGCCACCCGGCCGAGGCCCCGGCCGCCGCGCCGCTCGTCAGCGCGGTGCCGCTCGTCGCCG
>JAJXUD010000040.1 GCA_021783235.1 Myxococcales bacterium
CCGGCAACCAGGGCCCGTAGTTCCTGGTGCGGCACGGCGCGGTCCGTGCAACGTGCGGGCTGCCCACGGGATGGCAGTCGGCGGGCCCGGGAGAGCGATCTCCCGGGCCCGTGTCGTTTGGAAGGCTCCCGGGGAGCGACCCAGGGCTTCATCGCCGTCAGCGGCCGAACAGCCCCCCGAGGCCGCGCAGGATGAAGCCCAGGGAGCGCTCGAGCAGCGCTCCATGGGGCGGCGCCTGGACCCGCTTCGCGGGCGAGAAGCGGCTCGCGGGCGAGGACGCCGCGCGAATGGGTGCGCCCTCGCCCTCGGAGCTCGAGGCCGCCGAGCGCGACTGGCTCGGCTCGACCGAGGGCGGCCGCGAGCGGCGGCTGCGCCAACTCGGCATGGACGACGGCGAGGCGCGCGAGCTCGTGGAGACGCTGGCGCTCGAGCGGCTCGCGCTCGACCACGCCGCGCGGCTCCTGCCCGACGGCCCGTCGCCGGCCGAGGCGAGAGCGAGCGAGGCGCGCCGCCGGCCCCAGCGAGCGACCAGCGGCCGTCGGCTCCCCTCGGCCCCGACGTAGGGCCTCCCGCGCCCGGGCGTCCGCGGCGAAGCTCCGCGGCCCCGGCTCGCGGGCAACCCCGCGCCCACGGCGCAGCCCAGAAGTTCGTGGTCCACGTGACATTCCTCCGAGCCGGCGCAAGGCTGCCGCCCGGCATGGATCCTTCGGCCCTGACGCGGCCGGGCTGTCTCCAAAGCCTTCGACCGATTCCTCCCTCCGCTTCGCGGCCTCGAGAACCCCCCGCGACGCTCTTCCGCCACCCCACGGTTCCCTCGCCAGCCCACTCCGGTAGACTTCGAACTTGATGCTCGACCTGAACCTTGTCCTACACGCAAAGCGCTGGTGCAGGGGTCCCTCGCGACTTTGCCGAGGCCCTGCTTCCCTGCCCTGGATGAGAATAGACGAAGCCGGTTCTCGAGCGCAGCTCACGAGCACGAGCGTTCGCATTGATTTTCCAGTTCATCCGTGTGTAGCGTGCCCATAGGAGGTTGCGCGTGTCCGCCTTGCTCTTGCTCTTAGGCCTCACCGCTGTCCTGCCGCCCGGATCGTCGCCCGGAAGGCGCAGTCTCTTTCGGCCGGTCCCGTCCTCCGGCTCGCGGAGCATCATCCCGTTGCTCGTGCTCGTGATCGCCGCGTTCGGTTGCGGCAGCGAGCCGACGGCGGCTTCCGGCGCCCCGCTCGGGGTCATCGCAGAGGACGCGGGCTTTAGCGCGCTCGATGCCGGCGCCTTCGGGCCCTGGAGCTGCGGGCTGTTCGACGACTGCCTCACCCGCTGCGCGGGGGGCGCCGTCCCCGCGACCCCGTCGGACGATCGGCAGTCGGGCGACGACCCATCGGCGATGAGCGCTCCCTACCCCAAGGCCTGCGCCTGCGAATTCGGGACGATCGACCTGACGGTTGGCTGCGAGATCGATTCGGACTGCGCCATGGTTGCCGCCGACCTGGCGAGCTGCGCCGGCGGCGGAAGCTCGGCCGCCGTCTTGCGCGCGAACGCCGATGCGTGGGGGCTCGCGATGTCCTCGGAGCCCGTCTCGGTCAACCCACCCACATCCAAGAACGTGGGGTTCATCTGGGATCTTTGCGGCAACAGCCGCGCCGCCTGCCGCTCCGGCCGCTGCCTCGTGGAGTGGGCGCCCTGAGCGCCCGCCGAGACCCTGCCGAATGCATCAGGCGGCAGCCGCTCGAGCCGCCAGCCCGCGTCTCGCCGTCCAGCGACCCGCGTCTCCGCGAGGCCGCGAAGACCGGCCCGCCCTCATCGACGGATCGGGGCGGCCGATTCCGCGTTGCCGGAGGCGGCGGGGGGATGCAGAATCACGAGCTCCATGAGCCCGCTCCTCGTCCTCCTCCTCCTCGGCCAGGCCAATCCCCCCTCCTCCGTCGGCGCCGCGCCGTCGCCCGAGATGCCCGTCGGCGCCTACCCGGCCGACGAGCCGAAGGTGACGAAGAAGGACGGCCGGCGGGCCATCGAGATCGACCTCTACGTCGGCCCGTCGTACTCGAGCTCCGGCGACGCGGGGCTCGGGCTGCGGGCCTCGATCGTGAACCACGAGGCGACGCCGAAGAGCTTCGGCCTCAAGTGGTTCGCCTCGGGCGGCGGCGGCTGGTACGCGCTCGGGCCGGGCGTGCAGAACCAGGTCGAGCTGCTCGGCAACGCCGAGATCGGCGTCGGCTACCTCGGCATCAAGGGGCTCGAGGACGGCACGGCGCCGCAGGCCTTCCTGAACTTCCTCTCGCTTGGCGCCGACGTGCTCACGCAGGTCCAGTCGATCTACAGCTACACGCCGAACCTCCAGGTCGGCGTCCTCGGCCGGAGCGCCGCGACCGCCTCCTCCTGGAACTTCCACCTCCACCTCGGCGGCAACGTCTCCTACGTCACGGGGATCCTCGCGAAGCTCGGCCCCGCCGGGCAGCCCGTCGACTGGCTCGTCGATCCGTGGGCGCAGCTCTCGCTCTCGTCCGATCTCCATCTGTCGAACACGGTCTTCCTCCGGCTCGGCGCCAACGTCGGCGACACGGTGGACTCCCTCGGCGCGGCCGGGCTGCGCCACCTCATCGAGGCTCGGCTACACGCCTACCTCAAGATCGGCAAGACGCTCTGGACCGGCCCCGCGCTGGTCTTCGACGACTTCGGCCGCGAGGCCGACTTTGCGACAGGCACCTATGTCCCCGCAGCACCCATCTACACCTTGACCTGGCTCGTTGGCGGAGCCCTGGGGTAACCGATGGCAGACGACCAGCCGCACGATCACTCGCACGGCCCGCACGGCAAGCGCTTCGATCCGGCGCGGCGCCACATGCTCTTCTCGCCCGAACGGATGGCGCGCTTTCCCCCCGCGGCGTTCCTGCGGGCGCTCGCGCCCACCCCCGCGATGCGCTTCGCGGACCTCGGCGCCGGCACGGGCTACTACACGCTGCCGGTGCTCGACGCGCTGGCGGGCGAAGGCGATTTCGTCGCGGTCGACGTCGCCCCCGAGATGCTCGAGGCGCTGCGGGAGCGAATCGCCTCCCACCCGCACGGCGCGAAGGTGCGGCTCGTGCGCAGCGTGCACGGCGAGGTGCCGCTGCCGGACGGCTCGGTCGACGCCGCCGTGATGGGCAACTTCCTCCACGAGGTCGAAGACCCGCTCGCCTACCTCATCGACGTGCGGCGCTCCCTCGCCCCCGGCGGCCGGCTCCTCGTCGCCGACTGGGACGCGCCGGTGGCCCGCGCCCCCGGCGAGGAGCGCGTGGGCCCGCCCGACGAGCATCGCATCCCGCTCGCGAAGGCGAAGGCGCTGCTCGTCGAGGCGGGCTTCTCGAGCGTGACCGAGGCGCCCGGCTTCCGCGAGGCCTACCTCCTCGTCGCCCGCCGCTGACCCAGGGCCGCCGAGCAGCGGTGAGGCGGCTGGGAGACGCCTCCCGCGAGCCGCTCCACCGCCAGGACCGAAGACGAGGCAGCGCGAGCGGCTGGCAAGCTCGTTGACAGCCTGGGCGATCGTGCTCTGTTCGTCCAATCGCTGAACGATCGCAGGCCCCGCCGGCCCGCTTGTTTCCGAAGGACAATCAACCACTTGAGCGGCTGGCATGCCCGATGCTGGGTGAGACTGGTCATGGAGATCACCATGAACCGGACTGTCATTGGCGCGGTCGCCCTCGGCCTCTTCGCCGCCTGCGGCCAGGGCGAGGTCAGCGCGAACGAGCGCGCGAAGCAGGGGCACCTCGCCCAGGCGGTGACGAGCTGCGGCTCGGGGCCGACCGTCCAGGGGATCGACGTCTCCTCGGTCCAGGGCGACGTGAACTGGCAGCAGGTGGCGGCGTCGGGGCGGGCCTTCGCGTTCATCAAGGCGACCGAGGGGACGGGCTACGTGAACCCCACCTTCGCGAACGGTTGGGCGGGCAGCAAGGCCGCGGGCGTCCTGCGCGGCGCCTACCACTTCTTCCATCCGGGCGAGGATCCGATCGCGCAGGCGAACTTCTTCGTCCAGACGATGGGGCCGCTCGAGGCGGGCGACCTGCCGCCGATGATCGACTGGGAGGTGACGGACGGCAGCTCGAACGGCGCCGACGCGGCGGCGGGCGCGGCCTTCCTCGCCCGAGTGCAGCAGCTGACGGGCCGCGTGCCGATTCTCTACACCTACCCGGGCTTCTGGTACGGGCTCGGCGCGCCCTCGGGCTTCGCGCAGTATCCGCTCTTCATCGCCGACTACGGCGTCTCCTGCACCGACCTGCCGCCGCCCTGGGGCCGCTGGCAGCTCTGGCAGGACGGCTCGACGGGGAACGTCCCCGGCGTCGGGGGACAGGTCGACACCGACGTCTTTCAGGGCTCGCTCGACGACCTGCGCGCCTTCGCGCAGAGCTCGGCGGCGCCGCCAGCCATCCCACCGACCACCAAGACGGGGATCGCGGCCCGGCCGGGCGGCGGCTACTGGCTCGTGCAGGCCGACGGCGGCGTCTTTTCCTACGGCGGGGCGCCGTTCTTCGGCTCGATGGGCGGCAAGACTCTGAACGCGCCCGTGGTGGGCATCGCGGCGGCCCCCGACGGCCAGGGCTACTGGCTCGTCGCGCAGGACGGCGGCGTCTTCGGCTTCGGCTCGGCCGGCTTCTTCGGCAGCACGGGGGCCATGCGACTCGCCGCGCCGATGGTGGGCATCGCCGCCACCCCGACCGGCAAGGGCTACTGGCTGGTGGGCGCCGACGGCGGCGTCTTCTCCTTCGGCGACGCCGGCTTCTTCGGCTCGACGGGCGGCAAGGCGCTGAACGCCCCGGTGGTCGGCATCGCCGCGGCGCCGGACGGGCGGGGCTACTGGCTCGTCGCCGCGGACGGCGGCATCTTCAACTTCGGCTCGGCCGGCTTCTTCGGCAGCATGGGCTCGACGAAGCTCGCCGCGCCGGTCGTCGGCGTCGCCGCGACCGCCACCGGCAAGGGCTACTGGCTGGTCGGCGCCGACGGCGGCGTCTTCAACTTCGGCGACGCGGCCTTCCAGGGCTCGCTCGGCGGGCAGAAGCTCTCCTCGGCGGTGACCGGCATCGCGCCCGAGGGCGAGGGCTATCTGATCGTCGAGGCGGACGGCACGGTGTCGACCTTGGAGCCCGCGCCCGCGGGCGGCACCGGCTCGGGCAGCGGATCGGCCGGCGGCGGTTCGGGAACGGGGAACGCCCCGGCGCCCTTCTACGGATCGATGGGCGGCAAACCCCTCGCGGCCCCGGTGGTGGGAATGGCAGCCCGGCGCGACGGCGCCGGCTACTGGCTCGTCGCCGCGGACGGCGGCGTCTTCAACTTCGGCGCGGCCGGCTTCTTCGGCTCGATGGGAGGGAAGACCCTGAACGCGCCGGTGGTCGGCCTCGCCGCGACGCCTTCGGGCAATGGCTACTGGCTCGTCGCCGCGGACGGCGGCATCTTCTCCTTCGGCGACGCACGCTACTTCGGCTCGATGGGAGGCACGAAGCTGAACGCCCCGATCGCCGCCATGGCGGCCGCGCCCGACGGGGCGGGCTACTGGCTCGTCGGCGCGGACGGCGGCGTCTTCAACTTCGGCTCGGCCGGCTACTTTGGCTCGATGGGGGGCAAGACCCTGAACGCGCCGGTGGTGAGCCTCGCGGCGACGCCCTCGGGGGCCGGCTACTGGCTCCTCGGCGCCGACGGCGGGATCTTCTCCTTCGGCGACGCGCGCTACTTCGGCTCGATGGGCGGCGTTCCGCTCGCGAAGCCGGCCTGCGCCATCGTCGCGACGGAGACCGGGGCCGGCTACTGGATCGTCGCTCGGGACGGCGGCGTCTTCAACTACGGCGACGCCGCCTTCCACGGCTCGCTCGGCAACACGGCCCTCAACGCCCCGGTGGTCGGCGCGGCCGCCGACCTCGCGTCGACGGGCTACTGGCTCGTGGGCGGCGACGGCGGGATCTTCGCGCTGTAGAGCATCGGCCCGGGTTGTGGCGCCTCGGCCGTTGGCGTAGACGACGGGCGTGGCCGCCTTCGAGCTCAGCGGGGTCGAGAAGCGCTTCGGCGCCGCCGTGGCCCTCGCGGGGATCTCCTTGCGGGGCGAGCCCGGCGAGCGGATCGCGCTCGTCGGCCCGAACGGCTCGGGCAAGAGCACGCTCCTGCGGCTGCTCGCGGGGCTCCTGACGCCGGAGGCGGGCCGGGTCCGGGTGCGCGGCGAGGACCCCGCGCGCAGCGGCCGGGCGCGCGGCGCCGTCGGCCTCTCCTCCGGCGACGAGCGGAGCCTCGTCCTGCGCCTCACGCCGCGCGAGAACCTGCGCTTCTTCGGCGCGCTCGCGGGGCTCGCCCGGCGCGAGCTGCCCGCGGCCATCGAGCGGACCGCGGAGGAGCTCGGCCTCTCGCCCTCGCTCGATCGGCCCAGCTACGAGCTCTCGAGCGGCAACCGGGCGAGGCTCCTGCTCGCCCGGGCGCTCTTGCACCGGCCCGCGCTCGTCCTGCTCGACGAGAGCAGCCACGCGCTCGACGCGGCCGGCGCCTCGCTGCTGCGCGCCGCGCTCGCGAGGCGCACGGGCGAGGGAGCCTGCCTCGTCTTCGCGACCCACGACGCCGCGGAGGCGCACGCCCTCGCGACGCGGACCGTGGCGCTCGAGGCGGGCCGGAGCTGCACCCCGCCCGCGGCCCGCGCGGAGGCGGTCTAGCCCGTGGGGCTCGCCCTCGCCTGGCTGCGCCGCGCCGCGCTCGAGGAGCTCTCCTACCGGGGCCACCTCGCGCTCCAGGCGGTCGGCGGGCTCGTCACCCTCGCGGGGGTCTACTACCTCGGCCGCCTCGTGCCCCTCTCGGCGCTCGGCGGCGGCTACTTCGCCTTCGCCTGCGTCGGGCTCGCGGCCTACCTGCCGGCGCGCGCCGCGCAGGCCGAGATCGCTCAGGGGGTGCGGCAGGCGCAGCTCGTGGGGCTCCTCGAGCCGCTCGCCGCTTCGCCGGCGGGGCTCCCCGCGCAGCTCTGCGCCATGGGGATCTGGCCGACGATCGGCGCGCTCGCGCGGGCGGCCTCGACGCTCGCCGCCGGCGCGCTCGTCTTCGGGCTCTCGCTCTCGCTCTCGCCGCGGTCCCTCGCGATCGCGCTCGCGGCGGGGTTGCTCGGCGCGGTCGCCTCGCTCGGCCTCGGGCTCCTCTCGGCGGCGCTCGTCCTGCACGTGCGCCGCTCCGACCCGATCGCCTACCTGCTCGACTCGGCCGCCTGGCTCGGCTCGGGGCTCCTCTTTCCGACCCGGCTCCTCCCCCCCTGGGCGCGGCGCGCGGGCGAGCTCCTCCCGGCGACCCACGTCCTGCGCGTCGCCCGCGCGGCGCTGCTCCCATCCTCCGGCGGCGAGGCGCGGGGCTCGATGCTCGCCCTGGGGCTCCTCGCCCTCTCCTGCCCGCTCCTCGGCGCGGCGGCCCTGCGCCTCTCCATCCGCGCGGCGAGGAGGCGGGGCAGCTTCGCCATTCCGTAGGATTGACGCGGCTCTTCTTGCGATCCGCGTCGCTTTCTCTATACACTCGATCTCACGCGGGAAGCGGGGCGGCGCCGCGGCAGTTATCCAACCGTTCGAGACCCCCATGGGCACCAAAGACAGGAGCGTTCCCCAGATGGCGATGCCGAAGCAGGAGCTGAGCAAGGACAGCATGGAGGGGCTCGTCGCGCGCATCGCGCGGCTGCAGGACACCGCGAGCTACCAGGACCTCCACTGGGAAGGCTCCCTCGAGGACTACCTGCGGATCGTCCGCGAGAACCCGCGCGTGACGCGCACGGCCTTCCAGCGCGCCTACGACATGATCCTGTCGCACGGGAAGACCGAGTACATCGACAACAAGAAGAAGCTCGTCCGCTACAACTTCTTCCACGACGAGAAGTTCGGCGGCCAGGACGCCATCTACGGCCTCGACGTGCCGCTCATGAAGCTCGTCAACGTCTTCAAGAGCGCCGCGCAGGGCTACGGCACCGAGAAGCGCGTCATCCTGCTGCACGGACCGGTCGGCTCGTCCAAGTCCACGATCGTGCGGCTGCTCAAGAAGGGGATCGAGGCCTACTCGAAGACGCCCGAGGGCGCGCTCTACACCTTCTCCTGGCAGCTCGAGAAGGACGGCAAGCGCGAGCTGATGCCGTGCCCGATGAACGAGGATCCGCTCCACCTCGTGCCGCCCGAGTGGCGCGCCACGGTCTTCGCCGAGCTCTGCCCCGAGCAGAGCGGCCACCAGATCCCCGAGACGGGCGACCTCTGCCCGGCCTGCCGCTTCGTCTTCCGCGACCTGATGGCGGCGCACGGCGGCGACTGGTCGAAGGTCGTCGAGCACGTCCGGGTGCGGCGGCTCGTCCTCTCCGAGAAGGACCGGATCGGCATCGGCACCTTCCAGCCGAAGGACGAGAAGAACCAGGACTCGACCGAGCTGACGGGCGACATCAACTACCGCAAGATCGCGGAGTACGGCTCGGACAGCGACCCCCGCGCCTTCAACTTCGACGGCGAGTTCAACATCGCGAACCGCGGCGTCATCGAGTTCATCGAGGTCCTGAAGCTCGACGTCGCCTTCCTCTACGACCTCCTCGGCGCCAGCCAGGAGCACAAGATCAAGCCGAAGAAGTTCCCGCAGACCGACATCGACGAGGTCATCATCGGGCACACGAACGAGCCCGAGTACAAGAAGCTGCAGAACAACGAGTTCATGGAGGCGCTGCGCGACCGCACGGTGAAGATCGACATCCCCTACATCACGAAGCTGAACGAGGAGGTGAAGATCTACGAGAAGGACTACAACCCAAACCGGATCCGCGGCAAGCACATCGCCCCCCACACGCTCGAGATGGCGGCGATGTGGGCCGTGCTCACGCGCCTCGAGGAGCCGAAGAAGCACAACCTGACGCTCCTGCAGAAGCTCAAGCTCTACAACGGCAAGACGCTGCCGAACTTCACCGAGGACAACATCAAGGAGCTGCGCAAGGAGGCGGCGCGCGAGGGCCTGGAGGGGATCTCTCCGCGCTACATCCAGGACAAGATCTCGAACGCGCTCGTCTCGGACAAGGGCGACGGCTGCGTGAACCCGTTCCTCGTCCTGAACGAGCTCGAGGGCGGACTGCGCCACCACTCGCTCATCTCGGGCGAGGAGCAGCGCAAGCGGATCCGCGACCTGCTCGCCACCGTGAAGCAGGAGTACGAGGACGTCGTCAAGAACGAGGTGCAGCGCGCCATCTCGGCCGACGAGGACGCCATCGGCAAGCTCTGCGGCAACTACATCGACAACATCAAGGCGTACACGCAGAAGGAGAAGGTCCGCAACAAGTACACCGGCCAGTACGAGGAGCCGGACGAGCGGCTCATGCGCTCCATCGAGGAGAAGATCGACATCCCCGAGAGCCGCAAGGACGACTTCCGGCGCGAGATCATGAACTACATCGGCGCGCTGGCCGTCGAGGGCAAGACCTTCAACTACAGGACCAACGAGCGGCTCCACAAGGCGCTCGAGCTCAAGCTGTTCGAGGACCAGAAGGACAGCATCAAGCTCAAGAGCCTGGTCTCGTCGGTGGTGGACAAGGACACGCAGGAGAAGATCGACGTCGTCAAGCAGCGGATGGTCAAGAACTACGGCTACTGCGAGATCTGCTCGACCGACGTGCTGAACTTCGTTGCCTCGATCTTCGCCCGCGGCGACGCGAAGGAATGACCAGATGATGCGACCGCAACCCACGCGCAGCGCCCGCCGCTGGGTCTCGGGGGCCCCGGCAAGGGCGCGGGGCGCGGGGGCATCGGAGGAGCGGAGCCCGAAGGGCGAGCACCGCACGGGCCCCCGGACCTAATGTCTCTCAAGATTAAGCAGGACCACGCCCGCTTCAAGAACATCGTCCGCGGGCGGATCAAGCAGAACCTCAAGAAGTTCATCCAGAAGGGCGAGCTGCTGGGCAAGCGGGGCGGCGAGACCGTCACCATCCCGCTGCCCACCATCGACATCCCGCACTTCCGCTACGGCCACAAGCAGCAGGGCGGAGTCGGCCAGGGCGAGGGCGAGGTCGGCTCCTCGCTCGGGCCCGGACAGGTCGAGCCCGGCAAGGGGCAGGCCGGCGAGGGCGAGGGCGAGCACGTCCTCGAGGTCGAGGTCTCGCTCGAGGAGCTCGCCGCCATCCTGGGCGAGGAGCTCGAGCTGCCGCGCATCCAGCCGAAGGGGCGCGACCGGGTGGTGGCGACGCGGACCCGCTACACCGGCGTCAACACCACCGGCCCAGAGTCGCTGCGCCACTTCAAGCGGACCTACAAGCAGGCGCTCCGGCGGCAGATCGCGAGCGGCACCTACGACGCCCGCGCGCCCGTGATCGTGCCGACGCACGAGGACCGCCGCTACCGGAGCTGGAAGCTCCAGCCGCTGCCCGAGAACAACGCGGTCATCATCTACATGATGGACGTCTCGGGCTCGATGGGGGACGAGCAGAAGGAGATCGTCCGCATCGAGAGCTTCTGGATCGACACCTGGCTGCGCTCTCAGTACAAGGGCCTCGAGTGCCGCTACATCATCCACGACGCCGTGGCGCGGGAGGTCGACCGCGAGACCTTCTTCCACACGCGCGAGAGCGGCGGCACGATGATCAGCTCGGCCTACAAGCTCTGCCAGGAGATGATCGACGCCGACTACAGCCCGTCGGCCTGGAACATCTACCCGTTCCACTTCTCGGACGGCGACAACTGGTCCGCCGACGACACGCGGCTCTGCCTCGAGATCCTGCGCGACCGGATGCTGCCCGCCGTGAACCTCTTCTGCTACGGGCAGGTCGAGAGCCCCTACGGCAGCGGCCAGTTCATCAAGGACCTGCGCGAGGGGTTCGACGGGCAGGAGAACCTGAGCCTCTCGGAGATCGCCGACAAAGAGGCGGTCTACGGCTCCATCAAGGAGTTTCTCGGAAAGGGCAAGTAGGTGGCCAAGAACCTACCGCCGCACCTGCAAGAGCTGCGCGAAGAGATCGAGGGCTACGCCCGCGGTTACGGCCTCGACTTCTTCGACGTCGTCTTCGAGGTCCTCACCTACGACGAGATCAACATGGTGGCCGCCTACGGCGGCTTCCCGAACCGCTATCCCCACTGGCGCTTCGGCATGGAGTACGAGCAGCTCGCGAAGGGCTACGAGTACGGCCTCTCGAAGATCTACGAGATGGTCATCAACAACAACCCGACCTACGCCTACCTGCTCGAGGCCAACGCCGACGTCGACCAGAAGCTCGTCATGGCCCACGTCTTCGGCCACGGCGACTTCTTCAAGAACAACTACATGTTCCAGCACACCAACCGGAAGATGATGGACGAGATGGCGAACCACGCCACCCGCGTCCGCCGCTACATCGACCGGCTGGGGGTGGAGCTCGTCGAGGACTTCGTCGACCGGAGCCTCTCGCTCGAGAACCTCATCGACTACCACTCGCCCTTCATCCAGCGGAAGCCGCGCGCGCGCGCCGAGGGCGAGGGAGAGGCCACCCCGCACGTCCAGGGCTTTACGACCGACCGCGAGTACATGCGCGGCTTCATCAACCCGAAGGAGTACCTCGAGGCCGAGCAGAAGCGGCTCGACGAGGAGCAGGCGAAGCAGAAGCGCTTCCCGGAACGGCCCGAGCGCGACGTCCTCCTCTTCCTCCTCGACCACGCGCCGCTCGAGCGCTGGGAGCACGACGTCCTCTCCATCCTGCGCGACGAGGCCTACTACTTCGCGCCGCAGGGCCAGACGAAGATCATGAACGAGGGCTGGGCCAGCTTCTGGCACTCGACCATCATGACCCAGAAGGCGCTGCGAGACTCCGAGGTCATCGACTACGCCGACCACCACTCGGGGACCTTGGGCACGCGGCCGGGGGCGCTGAACCCCTACAAGCTCGGCATCGAGCTCTACCGCGACATCGAGGATCGCTGGAACAAGGGGCGCTTCGGCAAGGAGTACGACGAGTGCGACGACCTGCGGGCGCGCCGCTCGTGGGACAAGAAGCTCGGCCTCGGCCGCCAGAAGATCTTCGAGGTGCGCCGCCACTACAACGACGTCACCTTCATCGACGAGTTCCTCACCGCCGAGTTCGCGATCGAGCAGAAGCTCTTCGTGTACGGCTGGAGCGACAAGCGCAACCAGTGGGAGATCCTGGACCGCGAATTCCGCAAGGTGAAGGACAAGCTGCTCCACCAGATCACGAACTTCGGCCAGCCCATCATCGAGGTCGTCGACGGCAACTTCGAGAACCGCGGCGAGCTGCTCCTCGTCCACCGGCACGACGGCATCGACCTGCAGCCGGACTACGCGAAGGAGACGCTGCGCTCCCTCGTTTCGCTCTGGCGCCGGCCGGTCAACCTCGTGACCCGCATCGAGGGCAAGGGCATGATGCTCGGCTTCGACGGCAAGGAGCAGTCCGAGCGCAAGGTCGAGCTGTAGCGAGGAGGGGCCCGTGTCCTTCCGGACCAAGCTCACCCTCGCCTTCCTCTTCGTCTCGGTGGCCGGAGCGGGGCTCACCGGCGCCGCGCTGGTCTACGGCAGCTACGAGGCGCAGATGGAGCAGATCGCCGAGAAGGAACTCCTGCTCGCGCAGAACCGCGCCCACACCCTGCAGGACGACCTTCAGCTCGTGGAGGCCGAGCTCTCCCGCCTCTCGGCGCTCGCCGAGGTCGACCTCGCCGACGGCGACCTCGAGCCCGAGAAGCGCGTCCTTCGGTACGCCCGCAAGGACTCGAGCCTCTTCCAGATGGCGATCCTGCTCCTCGACGCCTCCGGCACCTGTCTCTGGGCCGAGCCCTCGGGCGCCTGCGCGCTCGGCTCGGGCTTCGGCGGCGACGCCTGGTTCCGCCGACTCGCGGCGGAGGCGCGGCCGATCGTCCAGCACGAGGAGAGCTCGACCTCGGGGCCGCAGGTCCGCGTGGCGGTGCCGATTCGGCGCAACGACCGCTTCTCGGGCGCGCTCGTCGGGCTCCTCTCCACCGAGCGGGAGGCGAGGCTGCGCGCGGCGCTCGACCTGCCGCTCGCCCCGAGCGGCGCGGTGGCCGTGCTCGACGAGTCGGGCCGGCCGCTGCTCTCCCTCGGAAGCGAGGCGAGCGTTCGGGCCATCGCCGAGGATCGGGCGACGAGGGCCGCGCTCGGGGGTCAGCTCGGCCGCGCCTGGGAGCGCGACCCCGCCGGGCGCTCCTGGCTCGAGGCCTACGCGCCGGTCCCGGCCGCCGGCTGGGCCGTCGTCATCCGCCAAGCGCGGGACGAGCTCGACGACGACCTCGACCGGGAGCTCCGCATCTTCTCCGCGCTGCTGCTCCTCGGCGTCAGCCTCGCCGTCGTGGCGGGCTGGTTCCTCGCCCGCCTCGTGACCCGGCCGCTGCTCGCGCTGCGGGCCCGAGTGCAGGGCATCACCCGCGGCGAGCTCGGCCGCGGCCCGCCGCCCCCCGCGACCGGCGGCGACGAGTTCGCGGACCTCGCGCGCGCCTTCCACCAGATGGACCAGAGCCTGTCGGCCCGCGACAAGGAGATCCGCGCGCTCGCCTCCACGCTCGAGGCGAAGGTGGAGGCGCGGACGGCCGAGCTGCGGCGCGCCCAGGAGGAGCTGCTCGTCTCGAACCGCTTCGCCGCCATGGGAAAGACCGCCGCCGCCATCGCCCACGAGCTCAAGAACGCGCTCAACGGCCTGGGCGTGGCCGTGGACCTGTTGGCCTCGGGAAACGCAGACGCGGCGCACGCCGCGGCCATCCGCGTCCAAGTGCGCGAGGAGGTGGCGCGGCTGCGCGACATCTCGGACAACCTGAACCTCTTCGCCGGCGAGCCTCGACTCCACGTGACGCCGACGGATCTCGCCGCGCTCGCGCGCCGCTCGCTCGAGGTCTTGCGACCGCTCGTCGAGCAGAGCGGCGTCGAGCTTCGGCTCGAGCTCGGCGTCGAGCCGCTGATCGTCCCCTGCGACGCCGCGAAGATCCAGTCGACCATCGTGAACCTCTGCAAGAACGCGCTCGAGGCGATGGAGCCTCAGGCGTTCGGGGAGGGGCTCGACGGCCCGCGGACCGAGCGGAGGCACACCCTCTTCGTCCGCGCCCGGCGCGACGGGCCCGAGGCGATCCTCGAGGTCCTCGACACGGGCGCCGGGATCGCCCTCGAGGTGCTGCCGCGGCTCTTCGAGCCGTTCTTCACGACGAAGCGGACCGGCACGGGCCTCGGGCTCGCCATCGCGCGGCGGGTCGTCGAGGCCCACGGCGGCCGACTCGCCGCCGAGCCGCTCGAGCGGGGCGCGCTCTTCCGGATCGCCTTGCCGGCCACGGGGCGACCCGCCGTGGCCGATCCGAACAAGACCGCCCGGACCAGGGCCACGCCGCCGGCCGAGGTCAGGCAAGCGAAGGCTCGGGGGCTCGAATGAAGGGGACCGTCCTCGTCGTGGACGACGAGAAGACCTTCCGGCTCGTGGTCGAGGCGGCGCTCGCGGCCGAAGGCTACGAGGTCCGGAGCGCCGCGACCGGGCGCGAGGCGCTCGAACGGATGCGCGAGGCGCCCGCCGATCTCGTCGTCCTCGACCGCAACCTGCCCGATACCGACGGGCTCACGCTCCTCTCGCGGCTGCGGGGCGAGGAGTCGTCCGGCGAGGAGCCGCCGATCGTGATCCTCGCCACCGCCTACGCCGACGTCGACCACGCCGTGCAGGCGCTCAAGCTCGGCGCCCAGGACTACCTGACGAAGCCGCTTCAGCTCCCCGAGCTCATCCACAAGGTCGGCGTCGCGCTCCAGACCCGCCGGCTGCGCCACCAGCTCGGCACGCTGCAGAGCCTCGACGCCGAGCGGCTGCGGCGCGAGGTCCACCTCGGCGACAGCCCGGCGATGAAGCGCGTCTCGGAGCTCGTGGACGCCGTCGCGCAGAGCCCCACGACGACCGTGCTCGTCGAGGGCGAGAGCGGCACGGGCAAGCAGGTGGTCGCCCAGCTCATTCACCACCGGACGCACGCGCGGGCCGACGGCCCCTTCGTCGAGGTCAACGCCGCCTCGTTGCCGGAGGCCTTCGTCGAGAGCGAGCTCTTCGGCCACGAGCGCGGCGCCTTCACCGACGCGAAGAGCCAGAAGCGCGGCCTCCTCGAGATCGCGGACGGCGGCTCGCTGTTCCTCGACGAGGTGGGCGAGCTGCCGCAGAGCGCGCAGGCGAAGCTGCTCAAGGTGCTCGAGACGAGCGCGTTCCGGCGGCTCGGGGGCACCCAGGACGTCCGGGTCGACCTGCGCTTCATCGCGGCGACGAACCGCGACCTCGCCCGCGCCGCCCAGGACGGCACCTTCCGCAAGGACCTCTTCCACCGGCTCGACGTCTTCCGCATCCGCCTGCCGCCCCTGCGCGAGCGCCCCGAGGACGTCCTGCCCCTGGCACGCGCCTTCTTGGCCGAGTTCGCCGCGCGGATGGGCAAGGCCATCGCTGGCTTCGCGCCCGACGCCGAGGCGCGGCTCGCCCGCTACCCGTTCCCCGGCAACGTGCGCGAGCTTCGCAACGTCGTCGAGCGCGCCGTCATCCTCGAGCCCGGCGAGCGGCTCTCGGCCCGATCGATCCTCCTCGGCGCCGAGCCACCGCCGACCGCGGCCGCCCCGCCGCCCCCGCTGCTTCGCCAAGCGATCGAGCGGCACGGCCGGCCGCCCACGCTCGCGGAGATCGAGCGCGACTACCTCGAGCAGCTCCTCGAGTACGCCGGGGGCAACAAGTCGGAGGTCGCGCGGCTCTCGGGCCTCTCGTACCCCACGGTGAGCCGCAAGCTGGCGCCGGGGGACGGCGGCGAGCGGTCGAGCTGATCCGCGCGTCCCAAGGGCTCGTCGGGTGGCGCGCGGTCCTCCGAGTCCGCGGCCGGCGCCGCGTCGGCCGACCGGTTTTTTTGCCAGCGGCACGGACCTCTTGCTAACATCGAGGCGCCGATGCTCGCTCCCCTCCTCGCCTCGCTCCTCGCCGCCACGCCGATCCCCGCCTGGACCGTCGACACGATCACCGTCCGGTCGGGGCAGACGCTCGCGGCGGCGCTCTACGGCGACGGGCTGTCGACCGGCGAGGTCGACGGGGCGCTGGCGGCGCTGCCGAAGACGCTCGACCTGCGCAAGGTCCGGGACGGCACCGGCCTGCGAATCGAGCGGAAGAGCGGCGCGCTCAGCTTCCTCGAGATCCACGAAGGGCCCGTCGCCGAGTGGAGCGTGCGGCGGGACGGCGCCGCGTTCGCGGGCTCGCAGCGAGAGTTCGTCGTCGAGAAGCGGGTCGTCGACGTCGACGCCACCGTGACCTCGAGCCTCTGGCAGGCCTTCACCGACGCCGGCGAGGACCCGCAGCTCGCCCTCGCCATCGCCGACGTCTTCGCCTGGGACGTCGACTTCTACCTCGACCCACGCAAGGGCGACCGGATCCGCGCGGTCGTCGAGCGGATGCAGGTCGGCGACCGGGTGATCGGCTATGGCGAGCTGCTCGCCGCCGAGTACGCGGGCGCCGAGGGCGACCACCAGCTCTTCCGCTACGTCGACCGGACCGGCCGGGCCGACTACTTCGACGCGAAGGGGGGCTCGGCCCGCAAGGCCTTCCTCAAGTCGCCGCTCAAGTTTGCCCGCATCAGCAGCAAGTTCGGGATGCGGATGCACCCGACGCTCCACTACCTGAAGCAGCACGAGGGGATCGACTACGTGGCCCCCACCGGCACGCCGGTCTGGGCCATCGGCGACGGGACGGTGCTGGCGGCGGGCTACAAGGGGGCCAACGGCAACTACGTCGGCATCCGCCACAAGAACGGCCTCGAGACCTTCTACTGCCACCTCTCGGCCATCGCCTCGGGCATCCGCGCCGGCGCGCGGGTGGCGCAGAAGAAGCTCATCGGCTACGTCGGCATGACCGGCCGCGCCACCGGGCCGCACCTCCACTTCGCGCTCAAGAAGGCCGGCAGCTTCATCAACCCGCTCACCTTCCACGTGCCGCGCGCCGAGCCGCTCCCCGCCAAGGAGCTCCCCGACTTCCGCGCCGCCATCGGCCCGCTCCTCGAGCGGCTGCATGGCGAGCCCGTGGCTTCGACGCTCGCGCCGCCGATCGTCACCGCGGCGAGGTAGCGCCTCCCGAGGGCTCCCGTGTCCGACTGCCTCTTCTGCCGCATCGTCGCGGGGACCATCCCCTCGAAGAGGCTTTTCGAGGACGACCGCTGCGTCGCCTTCGAGGACGTGAACCCGCAGGCCCCGACCCACGTCCTCGTCGTCCCGCGCCGGCACGTCGCGACCCTGAACGACCTGCCCGCGCTGGGAGAGGAGGGCGAGGGCCTCGCGGGCCACCTGCTGCGCGTCGCCGCCGAGGTGGCGAAGGGCCGCGGCCACGACGGCCCCGGCTACCGCCTCGTCCTCAACTGCAACGCCCAGGCGGGTCAGACCGTCTTCCACCTCCACGTCCACCTGCTCGGCGGCCGTCAGCTGGGTTGGCCGCCGGGCTGACGACGCCGCGCGGCGGCGGGCTTCACTCCCGGGGCACGAGCCTCGCGAGGCCCGAGGCCATGGACAAGGCCAGCTCGGGGCGGCCGTCGGGCTCGCTCAGGTAGTGGAGCCTGAGCTGCAAGCGACCGGTCTCGGGTAAGACGATCAGCCGGTGGCCGCCCGGCGCCTCGAAATCCCAGACCGAGGGCAGCCGCGTGTGGTCGACGAAGCCACCGCCGACCAAGGCGTCGCGAAACGACGGCCAGGAGCGCGGCGGCTCTCCCAGATGAATCTCCCAGGTCAGGCGGCGAAAGCAGCCGTGGCCGCGGACGACCGTCACGCCCTCGCCCGTGAGGGACTCGGGATCGTCGTCGTCGGCCTCAGGCGCCGACATGCGTGACGACGACCTCGGAGAAGGGATGTCCCATCGCCGTCGACTGGGTCTGCTCCACCTTCCAGGGAAGCGCGCCGCCGTGGAAGAGCGCCTCGTAGACCTCCGCCGTCAGGTGCACCGGCTCGGTCCACTTGACCCGGTGGGCCAGCTGCGCGATCGCGAGCGCGGCCCCCTGGAAGAACAGCTCCGGGCCTCGCTTCGCGACGCCGTGCCGGCTGAGGTAGTAGACGCTCTCGTAGGTGGCGGGGGCACGCACGACCAGGGTCTTGTTCGGCACGAACTCCTGCAGCGTCCAGTGGCCGAAGCCGAGGGCCCTCGCGATCGCGAGCGAGCCGGCGACGATGGGCCTCGGATCGCCGCTGTGCTTGCCCACCATCCCCTCCCACTCCGGGGAGGCCAGGATGCCGCCGAAGGTGTTGAAGACGCAGACGTGCCCCGACTCCCGGAGCAGCTCCTCCAGGACTCCCACCGAATCGGGGGCGCGCTTCTCCGTCGCGGCCAAGGCGTCGAACGAGATCCGGTTGTAGTAGCCGGCGAGGTGCATGGTCACGAACACGCCGAACGCCTGCACGAGGCCGCGCTCGTCGCCGCTGACTCCCGCGGTGAAGTCGCGCAGTCCCTTGGCGATCCCGGCGATGGTCTCCTCGTCTCCGCCGTTGAAGGTGGGCCTCAGCTGCGCCCGGACCTCGGTGTCGCGAACGGGGGCGACCTGGGCGGGCGGCGAAGCCGACTGCTTCAGCTCGAAGCGACACTGCTCGGCACGGGTGGCGACGCAGGCGATCTCCGCCGTGTCCATGGTCTCCCGCGGGACGCCGAAGGCCACCTCGACGGCCGCGGCGGCGTAGCCGGCGGCGAAGGCGTCCGCCGGGCTTCGCCGGCGAACCTTCTGCCCGTACTTCTGCATCCAGGAGTAGCCGTAGTGGAGGAACTCCCCGATGGCCGCGCCGCCCGCGGCCGCGGCCCCGACCTGGAGCTTGCCGTGCCCCATCGCCGCGAAGGTCTCCATGGCGCACTGCATCTTCTCGACCGGGGTCACCGCGCCCTTCCGGACGCAGAGCTGCTGCAGAAACGTGTGGGCCGACTCGCGAGCCGCGTTGAAACGAAGCTGAGCTCCCCCTTCCCGTCCGAGGGCATCGTCGACGGTCTGGTCGAGGAAGAGATTGAAGTGGTGGCAGTGATAGACCGCGGGGGCTCCCGCCATCGCCATCAGATCGTGGTCCGGCAGGTAGACGCGGAGAGATTCGGACGCGGAAGCAGGAACCGTCGACATGGTCGTCCCCATCAGATGGAAAGCGTCTCGAGACCCAGGATGTCCTTCACCGACTCTTCGAACGCGTCGAGCTGCGGCGCGGAGAGCGCCTCGGGCTTCCTCAGGGCGTCGAGCGAGATGCCCGTGCGCAGCGAGACGCGGGCGAGCGCGGCGTGCGGATCGGGCGCGTACTTCTCGAGGAATTCGCGGACCCGGATGCTGCGGGGCCGCTCCTTGGCCTCGAGGCGGGGCAGCACGCCGTCGAGGCGATCCAGCAGCCGCTTCGTGTACATGCGGACCATCCCGAGCGGCGCCTCGCGCTGGAAGGCGAGCGTCACGACGAAGTCGCTGCGCAGCTCCTTGAGGACGAGGAGCAGGTCCGCCGACTCGATGGTGACCTGCATCTCCGACGACCAGGACTTGAGCGCCTTGAGCCCCTCCCGGTTCGCGCGGACCAGATCGCCGAAGAACGACGCGGTGTCCTCGGGGATCCACGTCTCGTTGGGCAAGATCCAGGCGTCGAAGAGCAGGCAATCGGGCATCGCGGTCACGAAGACCCCGCGCAGCGACGGCACATCGGCGACGACGTCCTTCAACTGGGACCGTTCCATCAGGCTTCTCCTCGGATGCTCATGGACAACTGGGTGATTTTTCGGATTCGACGCACCATGGTCTGATCGAGCGCTCCGCCGAGGACCAGACCGACGGCCAGTCGGCCGGCGGCCGTGTCGGACCAGATCACCTGAAGCACGTTCTGGTGATCGAGCTCCACGGTGCTGCTGCCCGCCTCCGGCGAGGGGACGAAGCGCGCGATGGTCTCCTGGGCCCGGCCGAGCGGACCGATGGCCGCGAGGTAGGACTCCGGGGCGTTGCGGTTCGTGAGGGGCAACCCCTCGGTATCCGCGACGAAGGCCGCGAAGGCTCCCGTCCCGCCCATGAGCCACTGCACGAAGGCGCCGAGCCTCTCCTCGGTCGGCATCGACTCGAGGTGGGGGCCGAAGATGGAGGCCTGCAGATCGGCCTCGCTCATCTCCGCGATCGTCGGCAGGCTGCCCGAGTCCGCCGGCTCCTCCGGCGGAGCGGACGCGATCACGTCCGAGAAGTCGCCGTGCTCGGTCTCACCGAAGGCTCTCGGAGCGATCGGCGCGCCCGCGGAGACCGGCGAGGCGGCTCGCGCCCTTGGGCCGTCCGAGGGCTCGGCGGCGAGGATGCTGATGCGATCCGACGGCGCCGCGAACGGCCCCGCGGGGCCGTTCGACGTGACGCCGGCCCGGTACAGCAGCCGGCTCAACGTCTCGGCGTCAGGCAAAGAGCGGTATGGGGCCATCGTCCTTTTCGTCCTTCGCGAGGCCGATGCGCGCCTCGAGTTCCATCGCCGCCTGCTCGAAGAGCGCCGCGACCGGCGGCGGCTGGTGGCTCAGCAGACCGACCGGAACGCCCGCCCCGCTCGCCCGCAAGAAGAGGGGGTCGCGCGGGATCGTCGTCTGAAACACCACCGCGTTCGGGAGGTCCGACCAGGCCTCCATCGCCACGCCGAGCGAGTCGGCGTTGTGAAGATCCAGCATCGTGAGCAAGAAGCCGCCGAGCGTGAGGGTGGCGCCCTCGGCGCGCAGCGCCGCCAGCACCTCCAGGAGCTGCGAGGCCGATCGCATCGCCAGCGGCTCGGCCTGCAGCGGGCTGACGACCGCGGTGGAGACCCGCATCGCGCCCAGCGTCACGCCGGTGAAGCCCGAGGGCGTGTCCAAGACCAGGATGCCGTAACGCGGGCCGGCGTCGGAGACCAGGCGCCGCAGCTCGGCGCCGTCGACCAGGCGGGCAGCCAGCGCGTGCGTGTCCTGAATGGCGATGTTGCCCATCGGCAGGACGTCGAACTCCGGCAGCCGCGTCTTCACCACCACGCTCTCGAGTGGAAGCTTTCGCGCGACGTATCCCGCGAAGCCGGGCCCCGGCTGGAGCCGCTGGAGGGAGAGCCCGACGCCGCCCTGGGGGTCGGTGTCCGCGAGCAGCACCCGCTGTCCGCGACGGGCCAAGGCATACGCCAGGTTGAGGGCGACGGTCGTCTTTCCGACGCCCCCTTTCTGGCTCACGACGCCAATGACCTTCATGTGCTCCTCATCCGTTGTTGGAGACGCTCGATGTTGTGCGCGACGCGCCGATCCTCGGGGCGCTCCTTCTGACAGCGGAGAAACAGCTCGAGCGCGCGCCCGAGATCGCGCCGGAGGTAGGCGTGGGTGGCCTCCCGAAAGAGATCCTCGTAAGCGTCTCCTCCCGCCTCGGGCGCCGGCGCCTCGGCGGGCGGCGCCTCCGAGACCAGGTTGAGCAGCTTCCCGGGCGGCGTTGGGCCGCCCATCACCAGGACGCCCTTCTCGACGAGGCGCGCCAGGGAGCGGGCGGTCGAGAAAGGCCCGGCGCTCGACGAGGCGAGGATGTCCTCGGCGGTGGCGATGCCGTCGACGAGCCGCAGCACCGCGTTGTCGGACGGGGTCGGCAGATCGGCGGCCAGTAGCTGCGCCGCGGCGGCGGCCTTCGTCGGCACCTGGCCCAGGTGGCCGATGGCCGCGAGGTGCTCCCCGTGGAGCTTGTCCTTGAGCAGCTGGATGGCCCTGGAGACCGAGGCGTTCGCCGGCGCCACGTCGCGAACCCGGTAGAGGACGTCCAGCGCCTCCTCGAGCTTCCGGTCGCGGAGCAGCGCGAGGAAGCGGGCCTTGTCGAACGAGGCCCCGCCCGGGGCAGCGGCCCCTCCAGCGAACTGGTCGATGATCTCGCGGAGGCCGGAGGGCGAGCTCTCGCGCCGTTCGATCCGAACCGGCGCCTCTTCGGGGGGAGGCGGGACCGGCGGCCCATGCCCCTCCAAGGCCAGCGCGGCGAGGTACTCCTTGGCCCGAGGATCGGAGCCATCGAGCGCCAACGCGTCGGTCCAACAGCGGGCCGCGTCCTCCCACCGGTTCATGGCGTAGAAGTCCAGTCCCCGTTGGAGCAGCTCTTCGAGCGAGTCCTTGGAGATCGCGGCGGCCACCTGAACGCTTTCCTCTGGGAGCGACCCAGCGAGAGGACTGTATCCTGCGCGACAGAGATCGTGTCAACCGTCTCGGCGGGGCCGAACCGCCTCTCACGGGGGCCGAACGCGCCAGCCGCTCAGCCCTTCACGCCGCCCGCGGTGAGCCCCGCGACGAGGTGCTTCTGCAGCGCGAAGAAGACCAGCATCACCGGGATCGAGACCACGATCGCGCCGGCCGCGAAGTGGCCCCACTCGGTGTGGTACTCGCCCACGTAGCTCTGCAGCGCCACGGGCAAGGTGTACTTGCGCGCGTCGCCGAGGAAGGTCGCCGCGAGGATGTACTCGTTCCAGGCGGAGAGGAAGGCGAAGAGCGCGGTCACGGCGAGCGCCGGGCGAGCGAGCGGCAGGATCACCTTCCAGAAGATCTGCCAGCTCGTCGCGCCGTCGATGCGGGCCGCCTCGTCGAGCTCGCGCGGCAGGGTGTCGAGGTAGCCCTTGAGCGACCAGACGCAGAAGGGCACCGAGGTGGTGCTGTAGACGAGGACGAGTCCCGTCAGGCTGTCGAGCAGCCGCAGGTCGTCGAGCAGGATGTAGAGCGGGATCGCCATCATGATCCCGGGGAACATCTGCGTCGCGAGGAAGAAGGCGAGCGAGGCCTGCCGTCCGCGGAAGCGGAGCCGGCTGAAGGCGAAGGCGGCGGTGGCCGAGGAGAGCAGGCCGACGAGCGCCGTCGCCACCGCGACGATCAGGCTGTTGCCGAGCTCGCGCCAGAGGTGCCCCGTGCCCCCGAGGCCCCAGAGGTCGCGGAAGTTCTGCAGCGAGACGACGCGCGGCCAGGGGCTCGGGCTCGGGTCGAAGGCCTGACCCGGCGAGAGCGCCATCTTGATGACCCAGAGCACCGGGTAGAGCGCCGCGCCGGTCGCCGCCACCACGGCGGCGTGTCCCAGCGCGTGGCGGACCGCGGAGGGGCGGCTCACGCGCTCTCCCGCCGCGCGAGCAGCTTCTGCGCCCCCACCGAGTAGGCGGCGAGGAGGACGAAGATGATCGCCGCGTAGGCCGCCGCGTAGCCGTACTGGGCCTGGCGCGCGAAGGCCCAGCGGTAGGCCTCGCTGATGAGGATGTCGGTGGTGCCGCCGGGCTCCCCGCCGGAGACCAGCCAGACGATGTTGAACATGTTGAAGGTCCAGACGCTCCCGAGGATCACCGCCGGCAAGAGCGCGGGCCGAAGCAGCGGCCAGGTGACGTGCCGGAAGCGCTGCCAGGCGGTCGCGCCGTCGAGCGTCGCGGCGTCGTGGAGCTCCTGCGGGATCGTCGAGAGCGCCCCCAGGGTCACGACCATCATGAACGGAAAGCCGAGCCAGACGTTCGTCGCGACGTCGGCGCCAAAGCTCGTCGCGAAGTGCGAGAACCACGAGACCGCCGGGAAGCCGAGCCTCCGCAGGATCCCGTTGATGGCGCCGTACTGCCGGTGGAACATCCCCTTCCAGATGAGCGCCGTCAGGTAGTTCGGCACGGCCCAGGGGACGACGAGCAGCACGCGGAACAGGCCGCGCAGCCGAAGCCACGGCGCGTGGAGGAGCAGCGCGAGCGCGACGCCGAGGCCGACGTGCAAGACGAGGTTCGCCCCGGTCCAGAGCAGGGTCACCGCGAGGGTGAAGTAGAACGAGGGCGGCTCGATGATGGCGTAGCCGCGCGAGGCCAGGATGTCCGCGAAGTTGCCGAGCCCAACGAAGTCGTAGCCGCCGTCCGCCCGGTGGTGGAAGAAGGCGAGGCCGAGCGAGAAGAGGATCGGAAGGAGGACGAGCGCCACGGTGGCGAGGGCCGCGGGCAAGACGAAGGCATAGGCCGTCCGGCTGCCGCCCTCGGCCGTCCCGGGGCGGCGGCGGGCGAAGAAGAGCCCCGCGCCGGCGAGGCAGAGCACGAGGGCCAGCGTGGCCCACGGCGCCGCGCGCGGCGGCGGCGGCCGCTGCAGCGCCCGGAGCTGCCGGTCGGCCCCGGCGAGCGCGACCTTCGGCGACTCGCCGCGCAGCGCCGCTCGCAGCGCCGACTGCCCCGGCTCCCAGACGAGCTGCATGCGCGGCGAGGCGTCCATCGGGATCGCCAGGGCGGCAGCGGCGCGGAACGCCTGGAGCACCGGATCCTTCGCCACCGACGGGTCGTCGTAGGCCGCCCGGTTCGCGACGAGCTGGCGGGCGACCTTGGCGCGCAGGAGGGCCGAGTCGTCCGAGACGAGGAAGGCGAGCGCCTCGCGAGCGCCTTCGGGCTCCAGCGCGTGGGCCGAGAGGTAGAGCCCCTCGACCGTCAAAAAGGGCCGCGCCGGCCGGCCCGTCGCCGAGACGACGGGGAGCGGGGCGACGCCGTAGTCGAGATCCTTCGGCAGCTCGCCGACGAACCAGGGGCCATTGATCGCGAACGGCGCCTTCCCCTGCGAGAAGAGCTCCGTCACGAGCGCCGAGGTCGCCTCCTGCGGCACGAACCCCTCCGCCTGGAGCTTCGCCACGAAGGCGAGCGAGGCCTCGGCCCCGGGCGTGTCGAGCTCGAGCCGCCCCTCCGAGCCGGCGCGGCCTTCGGCCTCGTCTCGCCTCGGGCCCGAGCCGCCCTCCTCCGGCGCGAAGAGGCTCCCGCCGAAGCCGAAGAGCCAGGCCGCGTGGTAGTAGAAGTCGCCGCTCTGGTAGGCGAGCAGGAACCGACCCTGGGCGGGATCGGCGAAGCGGCCGCCGAGCGCGAGCAGCTCGTCGGTGGTCTTCGGCGCCGAGGCGACGAGCCTCCGGTTGAAGAAGAGCGCGAGCGTCTTGAACGCGAGCGGCGCGCCGAGCTGCCTCCCCTCCCAGCGGAACGCCTCGGCGGTGCCGGGCAAGAACCGGGCGGCGTCGACCGCGACCGGCGCGAGCAGACCGCTCGGCGCCCAGCTCCCCACCCGCTCGTGGGCGAAGACGAAGAGGTCCGGCCCGTGGCCGCGCGGGATCGCCGCCGAGATCTTGGCGGACATCGCGTCGAAGGGGATCGAGAGGAGCTCGAGCCGGTAGCGATCCTGGGAGGCGTTGAAGCGGTCGGCCAGCGACTGGAGCGCCTGGGCCTCCTCGGACCGGTAGCTGTGCCAGAGCGCCACCGGCCGCGGCGCGACGAGCGCGAGCGCGAGGAGCGCCGCGCTAGCCGACATGGGCCCGCGCGCCCTTCCCGGCGGCGGCGAGCGCCGGCTCGGCCCCGCCCCCTTCCGCCGACCGCTCGAAGATCCGAAGCCCCTCGGTCCGCACCTCGAGCGAGAGGGGCGCGCCGGGGCGCAGCGCGCCGAGGCGGGCGGCCTCGGCGCGAGCCGTCACGGTGCCGTCGCCGACGCGCAGCTCGACGTGGGCCTCCCAGCCCAGGATCTCGACCGCGTCCACCGAGCCCCGCAGGAGCCGGCCCTCGGGCGCCACCGGCGCGAGGGCGAGATCCTCGGGCCGAACGCCGAGCCAGATCTCGCGGCCGTCGTGGAGCTCGAACGACCCGGGCAGCTCGAGCGAGAAGCCGCGCCCCTCGGCGCGGCAGCGGCCCCCGCCCGCGCCGTCGACGCGCGCCGTGGCGGCGAGGAAGCTCATCGGCGGCGCCCCGAGAAAGCCTCCGACGAAGCGGTTGCGCGGCTGCTCGTACAGCTCCAGCGGGGGGCCCGCCTGCATCAGCTCGCCCGCGCGCAGAAGCGCCATCCGGTCGGCCAGGGTCATCGCCTCGACCTGGTCGTGGGTCACGTAGATCATCGTGCTGCCGAGCTGCCGGTGGAGCTTGCCGAGCTCGAGCCTCACCTGGTGCCGCAGGGCCGCGTCGAGGTTCGAGAGCGGCTCGTCGAAGAGGAAGACCTGGGGCCGCCGCACGATGGCCCGCCCCATCGCGACCCGCTGCCGCTGCCCGCCCGAGAGCTGCCGCGGCCTGCGATCGAGCAGCGCGCCGAGCTCGAGCAGGGCCGCGGTCTCCTCCACCCGCCGGTCGATCTCGACCCGCGGCAGCTTCTTCAGCGTCAGCCCGAAGGCCATGTTCTCGCGCACCGTCATGTGCGGGTAGAGGGCGTAGCTCTGGAAGACCATGGCGACGTCGCGCTCGGCCGGCGGGAGCGCGTCGACGCGCCGGCCGCCGATCCAGATCTCGCCGCCCGAGAGCTCCTCGAGCCCGGCGACGAGCCGCAGGAGCGTGGTCTTGCCGCAGCCCGAGGGCCCGACGAGGACCAAGAGCTCGCCGTCCGCCACCGCGAGGTCGATCCCCCGCAGGATCGCGTTGCCGCCGAGCTCCTTGCGGATTCCCTTGAGTTCGACCTCTGCCATGGGCCCGCCAGGTTAGCCCATCGGCTCCCAAAACCTCAACCGCCCGACACGCGATCGACACACGCCGGGCACCCGCGCGGGTGGCCAGGAGCCCGCCCAGTGGCTAACCTGGGGCCGACCCGCCAGAGGAGGCGAAGGATGCGGCGAACCCCGACCGGACTGCTGCTGCTTTTCGCCGGCGGTTGCTGCCTCCACCCGGTGGCGGTCGGTGGCGGCGCGGACGGCGGGAGCCCCATCGACGGCGGGGGCACGGCCCGAGGCAAGATCGAGCACGTCTTCGTCATCTTCCAGGAGAACCGCTCGTTCGATCACTACTTCGGCACCTTCCCCGGCGCCGACGGCCTCGAGGCCCTCCCGGACGGCGGCTTCGGCGTCTGCCTGCCGAAGGTCGACGGGGGCTGCGTGCCCCTCTACCACGACACCTCGGACGTCAACGGCGGCGGACCGCACGGCCACGCGAACTTCCTCGCGGACCTCGCGGACGGCGGCATGGACGGCTTCGTCCGCGAGCAGCAGAAGGGGAGCCGCGACTGCCTCAACGCGACGAACCCCGCCTGCACGAACGGCGGGGTGCTCGACGCCGCCGGCTACCACGACGAGCGCGAGCTCCCGAACTACTGGGCCTACGCCCGCCGCTACGTCCTGCAGGACCACCTCTTCGAGTCGGACTCCTCGTGGAGCCTGCCCGCCCACCTCTTCATGGTCTCCGACTGGTCGGCCCACTGCGCGAGCGCCGACCCCACGAGCTGCGTGAGCGACCTCGACCTCTCGCTCAAGACGCAGAGCTACGTCTACGCCTGGACCGACCTCACCTACCTGCTCCACGCCCGCGGCGTCAGCTGGAAGAACTACCTCGTGCAGGGGAGCGAGCCCGACTGTGACGAGGGCGAGATGGACTGCTCGCCGACCCCCCAGGCGGCGAACGTCCCCTCCATCTGGAACGTCCTCCCGCAGTTCACCGACGTGAAGAGCGACGGCGAGCTCGGCAACGTCGTCGACTTCGACCAGTTCTACCGGGACGCGGCGGCCGGCACGCTCCCCCAGGTCGCCTGGTTCTTCCCCTCGGGCGAGCTCAGCGAGCACCCGCCCGCGGCGGTGTCGATGGGGCAGGCGTACGTCACCGGCATCGTCAACGCCATCATGCAGAGCTCGGCCTGGCCCACGAGCGCCATCTTCGTCGTCTGGGACGACTGGGGCGGCTTCTACGACCACGTCGTGCCGCCGCGGGTCGACGCGAACGGCTACGGCTTCCGCGTTCCCGCCCTCGTCATCAGCCCCTGGGCGAAGCCGGGCTTCGTCGACCACCAGACCCTCTCGTTCGACGCCTACTCGAAGCTCATCGAGGACCTCTTCCTCGGCGGACAGCGGCTCGACCCCGCGACCGACGGCCGGCCGGACTCCCGGCCGGACGTGCGAGAGGACGCCCCGGGCCTCGGCGACCTGATGGCCGACTTCGACTTCGAGCAGCAGCCGCTCCCGCCGCTCATCCTGCCGCAGTGCCCGGGCGGCGACTTCGACGACGGCGGGGTGGCCTGCGCGGACGCCGGCTTCTAGGCGCGGGCGGCGGGCAGGGGCTAGATTGGCGGGCATGGGTTCGCGCCTGGTCGGAGTCGGCCCCTCCGAGGGCGCGGAGATCCTGGCGGTCTTCGCCTTCGGCCTCCTCCTCGCGATCGCGAGCGACGCGGCGGCCCTCTCGGCGGCGGCCCGGCGGCGCGGCGGGCGGACCGGGGCGGTCGGCTGGGCCGTCGCGCTCGCCTCGGAGCTCTTCAGCCAGGCGCTCGCCGCCTCGTCCGTCTTCGTCTGCGCCTCGCTCTGGCCCAACGCCTCCGACGCGCGGCTGCTCGCGATCGCCCTCTTCCCCGTGGCGCTCGCGCGGCTCGCCGCCGGGGCGCGCCTCTGCCGCTCCGGCCCGGCGACGCTCGCCTTCGCCCTGGGCTTCACCCTCCCCTGGCAGGGCGCCCTCTCGATCCGCCTCCAGGCGGGCGCCCTCCTCGCCCTCGCCGGCCTCTTCTTCCTCGGCCTCCTCATGCTGGGCCAGCTCTCGGCAGGACGCGCCCCCGCGCGGCGGCTGCGCGTGATACCCAAGTAGTCGATGACCATCAAACTGCTCCCCCTCGGCGGCCTCGGCGAGATCGGCATGAACTGCCTCGTCGTCGAACGGGGCGGCGACGCCCTCCTCGTCGACTGCGGCGTCCGCTTCCCCGGCCCCGAGGCGCACGGCGTCGACCTGATCCTCCCCGACTTCGGCCCCCTGCGCGCCCGCGCCGGCGCGCTGCGCGGCCTCGTCCTCACCCACGGCCACGACGACCACATCGGCGCCGTCCCCTACCTGCTGCGGGAGCTGCCGCTGCCCGTGTACGGCTCGCGGCTCACCCTCGCGCTGCTCCGGCCGCGGCTGCTCGAGCTCGGGGTGACCGCCGAGCTGCACGAGCTGACGCCGCGGCAGCCCATCCGGCTCGGCGACTTCGAGATCGAGCCCATCGCCGTCGCCCACAGCGTCCCCGACGCCTGCGCGCTCGCCATCCGCACGCCCGAGGGGACGATCGTCCACACGGGCGACTTCAAGGTGGACCACGCCCCCATCGACGGCCGGGTCACCGACCTCGCGCGGTTCGCCGCGCTGGGCGACGAGGGCGTCCTCTGCCTGCTCTCCGACAGCACGAACGCCGACGTCCCCGGCGCCTGCCCGGGCGAAGCGTCCGTCGCCCCGGGGCTCTGGGCCGCCGTCACCGGGGCGAAGGGGCGCGTCGCGGTGGCGCTCTTCGCCTCGCACCTCCACCGCGTCCAGCAGCTCCTCGTCCTCGCCGACGCCGAGCGGCGCAAGGTCGCGCTGGTCGGCCGCAGCCTCACCCAGAACGTCGCCCTGGCGCAGGAGCTCGGCGCCCTGCGCGTGCCGCCGGGGATCCTCGTCTCGCCGGAGGCCGCGCGGGGGCTGCCGCGGAAGGATCTCCTCATCATCGCCACGGGCGGCCAGGGCGAGCCGCGCAGCGGCCTCGTCCGCATCGCCTTCGGCACCCACCCGACGCTCTCGCTCGACGAGGGCGACCGGGTCATCCTCTCGTCCTCCTTCATCCCGGGCAACGAGCTCGCCATCGGCGCGCTCCAGAACGCGCTCGCCCGCCGCGGCATCGACGTCCTCGCCGAGCCGCTCCACCCGGTCCACGCCTCGGGCCACGCCTACGCCGAGGACCTGCGGCTCGTGCTGCGGCTCACCCGGCCGCGCGGCTTCGTGCCGATCCACGGCGAGGCGCGCCACCTGCGCCGCCACCGCGAGCTCGCCCTCGCCTCGGGCGTCGCCCCCGAGCGGGCGATCGTCGCCTACGACGGCGACCTCCTCGAGGTCGACGAGGCGGGGCCCCGCGTCGTCGAGCGGGTCCCGCTCGGCCACTTCTTCGTCGACCGCTGGGGCGGCGGCGACGTGCCCGAGGACGTCGTGCGCGACCGCCGGCTCATCGCCGAGACGGGCATCGTCACCGTGGTCATCACCATGGACCGCTCGAACGGCACGCTCCTGCGCCCCCCCGAGATCCTCGCGAAGGGCATCCGCCCGCCCGACCCCAAGGCCTTCTGGCGCGAGGCGCAGCGGCTCGTCCTCGAGGAGCTCGAGAAGATGCCCCCGATGCTGCGGATGGACGGCCCCGCGGTGGAGGAGGTCGCCGCCCGCGCCGTGCGGCGCCACTGCAAGAAGACGCTCGAGCGAAAGCCCGTGGTGATGCCGGTGCTCGTCGGGTTGTGACCGCGGCCCGCCCCGGGCCCTCGCGCTTGGGCGGGCCTCGCTTGCCCGGGCGCTGGATTTCTGCTTGATCGAGGCGCGTTTCACGAGCCGCCGAGGTCCCCATGCCTTCCTTCGACATCTTCAGCAAGGTCGACCTGCAAGAGGTCGACAACGCCGTGAACCAGACGGGCAAGGAGATCGCCCAGCGCTACGACTTCCGCGGCACCGACACCCGGGTCAGCGTGGGCGAGGACAAGAAGTCCATCGTCCTCGTCGCGAACGGCGAGGGGCGGATCGAGGCGGCGGCCGAGATCCTGCGCGTCAAGCTCGTCAAGCGCGGCGTGCCGCTCGCGGCGGTCGAGTTCGAGAAGCCGGAGCCCATGGGCGGCATGAAGGTGAAGCAGGTCGCGAAGCTCCAGGAGGGGATCCCGACCGAGAAGGCGAAGGAGATCGTGAAGCTCATCAAGGAGAGCAAGATCAAGGTCCAGGCGTCGATCCAGGGCGAGGAGCTGCGCGTCACCGGCAAGTCGAGGGACGACCTCCAGAGCGCCATGCAGCTCGTGCGCGGCCACGACTTCGGCGCCGACCTGCAGTTCGGCAACTTCCGCGACTAGATGAGCGCGCTCTACCTCCTCACCCTCGGCTGCCCGAAGAACCGGGTCGACTCCGAGGTGATGCTCGGCGGCTTTCTCGAGAAGGGCTACGAGCTCGTCCAGGACCCGGCGAAGGCCGAGGTCATCGTCGTCAACACCTGCGCCTTCATCGGCCCGGCCAAGGAGGAGTCGGTCGACGCCATCCTGGAGCTCGGCCGCTACAAGGATCCCGAGGCGGGCCGCTGCGAGACCTTCGTCGTGACGGGCTGCCTCACCCAGCGCTACGGCGAGGAGCTGCAGCGCGAGATGCCCGAGGTCGACCACTTCGTCGGCACGAGCGGCTACGCCGAGCTGCCCGACCTGCTCGCGGCGCGGCGGCTGCCGAAGGCCGTCATCCCCGACCCCGAGTACCTCCACGACGCCGAGACGCCCCGGGTCAACTCGCTCCCCTCGTACACGGCCTACGTCAAGATCAGCGAGGGCTGCGACAACCAGTGCCAGTTCTGCATCATCCCGAAGCTGCGCGGCGCCCAGCGCAGCCGCCCCATCGCCGACGTCGTCCGCGAGGCCAAGGGGCTCGTCGCGCGGGGCGCGGTGGAGCTGAACCTCGTCGCCCAGGATCTCACCGCCTACGGCTACGACCTGGCCGGCCGGCCGCGGCTCCACGACCTGCTCGAGGCGCTCGCGGACTGCGGCGCGCGCTGGCTGCGGCTCCACTACGCCTACCCGCGCGACTTCCCCGACCGGCTGATCGACGTGCTCGCCAAGCAGCCGAACGTCGTCCGCTACCTCGACATGCCGATCCAGCACTGCTCCGACCGGCTCCTGCGGAGCATGCGGCGCGGCCGCGACAGCCGGTTCTTGCGCGATCTGCTCGCCGAGCTGCGCGCGCGCGTCCCGGGCCTCGTCCTGCGGACCTCGCTCATCGCGGGGCTCCCCGGCGAGACCGAGGACGACTTCCGCGAGCTCTGCGAGTTCGTGAAGGAGCAGCGCTTCGAGCGGCTCGGCGTCTTCGAGTACTCCGACGAGGAGGGGACCGGCGCCTTCGAGATGGACGGCAAGCTGCCGCAGAAGCTCATCCGGCGGCGGCGGCGGGAGCTGATGGCGATCCAGCGCAAGGTGAACCGCGAGCAGAACCGCGCGCTCGTCGGCCGCACGCTCGAGGTGCTGGTCGAGGGGGCGTCGCCCGAGACCGAGCACCTGCTCGTCGGCCGGCACGCCGGCCA
This sequence comes from Myxococcales bacterium, assembly GCA_021783235.1. Classification (GTDB taxonomy): domain Bacteria; phylum Myxococcota; class Myxococcia; order Myxococcales; family JAKAPL01; genus JAJXUD01. The sequence goes on from JAJXUD010000040.1 coordinate 31,841, forward strand.
GGCGCCCGAGATCGACGGGCAGGTCTACATCAACGCCGGCGAGGCGAAGCCGGGCGCGATCGTGCGGGTCCGGGTGGAGCAGGCGGCGGACTACGACCTCGTGGGCGGCGTCGTGGAGGGCGCGCCGCTCTTGCCCCCGCCCGCGCCCACGCTGCCGCGCAAGCTGCGCGTCGTCTCCTGACGCCTCCGCGGCGAGCGAGGAGCCCGCCTAGCGCAGCTCGATCAGCTCCTTCGACTTCAGGCCGAAGAGCAGCTTGCGGATCCGATCCTCGGCGATCCGGTCGCCGATCTGGGCGAGGAGCGTCGCGAAGGTCGGCGAGGCCCCGACGAGATCCGCGATGGTCGCCTCGTCCTCCTCCACCGGCCGGTGCTGCCAGAGGCCGTCGGTGCCGATGAGCCGGGTCTTCGGCCCGAGCCGCCGGACGAACTCGTCGAAGGCGGGCCCCGCGGCCTCGTCGGCCTCCCCGGCGTCGAGCGGCTTCGCCCCGGCCTCGTCGTCCTCGCTGCCGAGGTCGAGGTCGTCGAGGCCGAGCTCGAGCCCCGAGTCGTTCCCCTCGATCTTCACCTCCTCGTCGAGCGCTTCGTCGGCGTCGGCGTCGATCGACAGCTCCTCGCCCCCGTCCGGCTCCTCGTCGGCCTTCGCGGGCGCGGCGTCGAGATCCTCGACGATGACCTCCTCCTCCTCGTCGTCCCGATCCCTCGCCGGCTCAGGCCTCGGCGGGCGCGGGGGCGGCGGGCCCTTGCCCGCGCCCTTGATGCCGGCCTTCGAGAGGAGCCGCTGCAGCTCCCCGTCGCGCGCCTGGTTCTTCTGGAGCTCGGCCGAGAGCCGCTCCGCCTCCGCCCGCGCGGCCTTCACCTCCGCCCGCGCGGCCTTCACCTCCGCCCGCGCGGCCTTCGCCTCCTCGCGGGCCGCCGCGGCCGCCCGCTTCTCGGCCGCGAGCTCGGACCGAAGCGCCTCGAGCTGCCCCTCGAGCGCCGACAGCTTCTCGCGGGCCGCGTCGAGCTCGTCCCGCGCCTCGCCGAGCGCCGCCGCGTGGTCGCTGAGCGCCTGGATCTGGCCTCGCGACTCGATGAGCTCGTTCTCGAGCGACGAGGATCTCTCGCGCAGCTGGTCGAGCTCGGCGACGAGCGCCTCGATCTGGGCGACCGAGGCCGACGGGGGCTCGCCCGCGGCTCCGGCGCCCTCCTCGGAGGCCTCGCCCGCGTCGTCCGGGTCGCCCCCGAGCTCTCGCACGAGCTCCTCGAGCCGCCGCTCGATCTCCGGCGGCACGCTGACGAAGCGGACGGCCATGCCGGCCGGAGAGTCGGCCGTGGCCTTCGCCGCCTCGACCGCCCGCACCACCTTCGCCGAGATCTGCGCCGGCTCGCTCCAGCCCGGGGGCCAGAGCTCCAGCATGATGAAGGCGCCGACCGGCAAGGTCTTCGGGGCCTTGATGAAGAGGCCGCCGTCCGAGAGGTCCTTCAGGTAGTTGGCGCGGAAGCGGTCGACGCTGGGGATTCGCACCACCACGCGGGGCGCGTCGGCGCGTGGCCCCTTGCGCTTGTCGCTCGGTTCGCTCATGACCACCTCGGAGGAATCCTACACGCCCCCTTCCCTTCGTCCAAATTCGTTCTCTCGGCGCACGGGCTGGTCGAACCGCCCGAACGAGCTGTCGCGCGCCCTCGCCCGCCGGGGCGGCGCGCCGCCGCTCGACCTGACGGCGACGAACCCCACGGAGGCCGGGCTCGCCTACGACGGCGACCGGATCCGGGCCGCGCTCTCGTCGGGGGCGGCGCTGCGCTACCGGCCCGAGCCGTTCGGCCTCCCCGCGGCGCGGGCCGCGGTCTCGGCGTCTCTCGCCGCGCAGGGGCGGGCGGTGCCGCCCGAGCGGATCGCGCTCACCGCCTCGACGAGCGAGGCCTATGGCTTTCTCTTCAAGCTCATGGGCGATCCCGGCGACGCCGCCGCCATCCCCGCCCCGAGCTACCCCCTCTTCGACTACCTCGCCGAGCTCGAGGGGCTCTCGCTCGCCCGCTACCGGCTCGTCCACGAGGGCGACTGGCGGCTCGATCGCGACTCCTTCGACGAGGCGCTCTCCCAGCCCGGGGTCCGCGCGGCGATCGCCATCCAGCCGAACAACCCGACCGGCTCGGTCCTCGGCGAGGACGAGCTCGACTTCATCGCCGGCCGCTGCCGCGAGCGCGGCGTCGCCCTCGTCTCCGACGAGGTCTTCTGGGAGTACCCGCTCGAGTCGACGGCCCGCTGGAAGAGCGCCGCGTCAGTCGCGGACTGCCTCTCGTTCACGCTCGGCGGCCTCTCGAAGCTCGCCGGGCTGCCCCAGCTCAAGCTCGCCTGGATCGCGGTCGCGGGACCCGACGGGCTGGTGGACGAGGCGCTCGGTCGGCTCGAGCTCGTCGCCGACAGCTACCTCTCCGTCGCCTCTCCGGTGCAGGAGGCGCTGCCCGAGATCCTCGCGCTCGCCCCGGCGTTCCAAGCGCGGCTGCGCGAGCGGCTCTCGCTGAACCTCGCCGCGGCGGGGCGCGCCTTCGCGCCGCCGAGCCCGGTCTCGCTGCTCCGCCCGCAGGGCGGCTGGTCGCTCGTCGTGCGCGTCCCCCGGCTCGCCGGCCGCGAGAGCGGCGAGGCCTGGGCGCTCGCGCTCCTCGAGCGGGACGACCTCCTCGTGCAGCCCGGCTACTTCTACGACTTCGAGGGGGAGGCCTACCTCGTCCTCAGCCTGCTCACGCCGCCCGAGCTCTTCGCCGAGGGCGTCCGCCGCCTCGCCGCGCGCGCGGCGGACTAGAGCTTCGCGAGGTAGGTGTAGCCGCGCATCACGGCGTCGAAGTAGTCGGAGAGCCCCACGCCCTCCTTCGGCTTGAGGGTCCCCTCGCGGATGCGCGCCTCCAGCGCCGCCTTGACGCGCTTCGCGAGATCCGTCGGCTCGTACTGCACGCGCGCCAGCACCTTGTCCACCGTGTCGCCGGGGATCACCGTCTCGAGGTAGTAGTCCTCGGGATCGTCGTCGTCCGCGTAGACGTGGACCTCGTTCACGCGGCCGAAGAGGTTGTGCATGTCGCCCATGATGTCCTGGTAGGCGCCGGTGAGGAACATCCCGAGGAAGTACGGCTCGCCCGGGCGCAGCGGGTGGAGCGAGAGCGTCTCGTCCACCCGGTCGTTCTCGATGAAGCGGTCGATCTTGCCGTCGCTGTCGCAGGTGATGTCGACGATGGTGCAGTCGCGCGTCGGCGCCTCCTCCAGCCGGTGGAGCGGCACGATCGGGAAGAGCTGGTCGAAGGCCCAGTGGTCGGGGGCCGACTGGAAGAGGCTGAAGTTCGCGAGGTACTGGTCGGCGAGCCGGTCGCCGAGCTCGCGGGCGTCCTCGGGCACCCGCTTGCGGCGCCGGTTCAGCTCGACGAGCCGGCGGCAGAGCTGCCAGAAGAGCCCCTCCACCTGGGCGCGGTCCTCGAGCCCCACGAGGCCGAGCTTGAAGCGCGAGAGCACCTCCTCCTTCTTCGCCACCGCGTCGTGGTAGGTCTCGCGCATGCTCTTCGGCGTGAGGCTCTCGACGATCTCGCGCATCTGCCGCACCACCTCCGACTCGGGCGCGGCCTCGTGGGCGAAGAGCGGCAGGTCGGGGGCCGGCCCGCCGATCTCGATGTGGCCGAAGACGTTCATGATGATGCAGGAGTGGTGGGCCGTGACCGCCCGGCCCGACTCGGAGACGATGTTCGGATGGGGCACCCCCTCGTCGCGGCAGATCTGCATGACGTTCTCGACGACGTCGGCGGCGTACTCGTCGAGCGTGTAGTTCATCGACGAGACGTACTCCTCGGAGCGCGAGCCGACGTAGTCGACGCCCAGGCCGCCGCCCACGTCGAAGTACTCGATGCCGAGCCCCATCTTGCGCAGCTTCGCGTAGATGCGGGCCCCCTCGTTGACCGCGTCCTTGACCGTGCGGATGTCGGTGAGCTGGCTGCCCACGTGGAAGTGGAAGAGGACCGCCGACTGCTCCTTGCCCGCGGCCTTCAGCATCGCGACCGCGCGGATCAGCTCGGGGGCGGTGAGGCCGAACTTCGCGAAGTCGCCGCCCGACGACTCCCACTTGCCGGTCCCCTTGGTGGTGAGCTTCGAGCGCAGCCCGATGAGCGGCTGGACGTTCATCTCCTCGGCGAGCGAGAGGAGCATCGGCAGCTCGGAGAGCTTCTCGATGACCACGATGACCTTGCGGCCGAGCTTGCGGCCGAGGAGCGCGAGCCGGAGGAACTCCTCGTCCTTGTAGCCGTTGCAGACGGTCACCGCCTCGGGGTCGGTGTTCAGCGCCAAGACGACGAGCAGCTCGCCCTTGCTGCCCGCCTCGAGGCCGAAGTGGTAGGGAGCGCCGGCGTCGAGGACCTCCTCGACGACCTCCCGCATCTGGTTCACCTTGATCGGGTAGACGCCGAAGTACTGCCCCTGGTAGCCGAGCTCCCGAATCGCGCCGCGGAAGGTCTCGTTCAGCGCGCGGACCCGGGCGCGCAGGATGTCCTGGAAGCGGACGACGCAGGGGAAGCCGAGCTTGCGCTCGCGGATGTCCTCGAGCACGTCCATCATGTCGATGGTGGGCCCCGGCGCGTTCGCGGGGGCGGGGCCGTGCGGGTGGACGCAGAGGTGCCCCTTCTCGTTGATCGAGAAGAAGCCCGCGCCCCAGGCCGGGATGTTGTAGTGCCCGAGCGCGCGCTCGATGGACCAGTCGGAAGCGCCGCGCTCGGTCCTCGCCTCGGGGGCGGCCACCCGTTCGGTTTGGCTCATGGCAGCTCCTGCCTTTCGCAGATCGCGTGCATACAACGCGCGGACCGGCGGGGGAAGAGTTCGAAAGGAGAAACGGGCGCGCGGCCGCTCAATAGTTGTCGATGCCGCGCATCCGGTAGACCGGATCGTCGTCTCCCTCGGTGACGAGGAAGCGGTCCTCGACGAGATCGTCGAGGAGCGGCCGCAGATCCTTCGGCGAGAGCCCGATCCGGGCGGCGAGCTTCTCGCGGGTGAGCCCGCGGTACTCGCCCCGCATCAGCCGGACGATCTCGTCCTTCACCTTGCGCCGCTCGGCGGGGCCGAGCTCGCGGGCGTCGCTGAGGACCCGCGTCACCGCCCAGAGGATCGCGAGCCCGACGACGGCGAGGGCGACGAGGTAGAGGACGGTGCCGTGGCCCTCGGCGAGCCGGGCGAGCTGATCTTCAAACGGCAACACGGTCGACCTCGGGCGCGGCGGGGAGGGAGTCGACGCGCGGCGCCCCGGTGGCGGCGCGGCTCGCGCCCCAGAGGATCGCCTCGAGGGCGCCGAGCAGCGGCTCGAGCCCCTCGCGGCGCTCGGCCGAGACGGGCACCGCGCCGAGCCCGCGGGCGAGCGCCTCCGCCTCGCCGGGCGGCAGGAGGTCCGCCTTGTTCAAGGCGAGGAGGCGCGGCTTGTCGCCGAGCTCGAGGTCGCCGAGGAGCGCCTCGACGGCCGCGAGCTTCGCCTCGTGCTCGGGGTCGGCGCCGTCCAGGACGAGCACGAGCGCGTCGGCGTCGTGCAGCTCCTCGAGGGTCGCTCGGAAGGCGGCGACGAGGTCCTTCGGGAGGTCGCGCAAGAAGCCGACGGTGTCCGTGAGCACGACGTCCCGCGACGAGCGGCCGCCCCGGCCCGCGGCCTCCGCCCGCCGGCCGGCGGAGCCGTCCTCGGGCTCGGGGAAGCGCAGCCTCCGGCTCAGCGGATCGAGCGTCGCGAAGAGCTTGTCCTCGGCGAGCGCCGAGGCGTAGGTGAGCGCGTTCAGGAGCGTGCTCTTGCCCGCGTTCGTGTAGCCGACGAGCGCCACCGCGGGCAGCTCGAGCCGGCCGCGGCGCGAGCGGCGCAGCGCGCGGACGCGCGAGAGGCCGTCGATCTCGCGCTCGAGCCGGGCGATCCGGTCGCGGACCCGCCGCCGGTCGATCTCGAGCTTCGTCTCGCCGGGGCCCCGGCCGCCGATGCCGCCCATCAGCCGCGAGAGGCTGTCGCCGCGGCCGGTGAGCCGCGGCAGCCGGTAGCGGAGCTGCGCGAGCTCCACCTGGAGCTTGCCGTCCCGCGAGGTGGCGCGCTGCGCGAAGATGTCCAGGATGAGCTGCGTGCGGTCGAGGATCTTGAGGTCGGTCTCGGCGGCGATGGCGGCGGCCTGCGCCGGCGAGAGATTCCGGTCGAAGACGAGGAGGTCGGCGAAGCGCTGCATGCTGCGCAGCACGACCTCCTGGAGCTTGCCCTTGCCCATCACGTAGCGCGGGTCGAGCTCTTTGCGAAGCTGCACCACCTCCTCGAGCGGCTCGACGCCGGCGGTGCGGGCGAGCTCGCGCAGCTCGGCGAGCGAGCTCTCCGCCGCGGCGCGGCCGCCGGTGGAGACCGAGAGCAGGATGGCGCGCCCCGCGCCCGTCACCGGCCGCGCGCGCGCCGAGGCGGCGAGCTCGTCCTCGAGCGCCTGGATGCGGGAGAGGAACGTCGCCGGCAGCTCGTGGACCGAGCGGTGGTCCTCGAGCTGCCAGAGGTCGCCCGCGGGGTTCTCGGGCAGCAGCGTCGCGAGCTGGACCGCGCCCGGGAGGCCGTCGTCTCCCGTGACCGCGATCGCGGCGACGAGATCGAGCCGGAGCAGCGCGAGGTCGGTGAGGTCGTCCCGCGTCAGCGGCTCGCCGCGCAGGTGGGTGTGGACGAGCCGCAGGCCGCGGAGCCGGCTCTGGCCGGCGCGGGCGCGGCCGATGTCCGGGAGGACGAGCCGGCCCGCGTCGCCGACGACCAGCGCCTCCACCTCGCCCTTGCGCGAGATGAGCAGGCCGATCTGCCGGTTCAGCTCGTGGGAGAGCTCGGTCAGGTGGCGCGCGAGATCGGGCCCGACGAGCTCGCCCGGGGGGACCCGGCGCCGGTAGGTCGCCTGGAGTCGGTGGAGCTGGCTCGGCTTGAGGCCGAGGGTGTCGCCGTGGATCTCTCGAATGGGTCTCTCCTCCTTCGCCATCATGGAACAGTCGGCGAGCCGGTTTCAATGGCGGCGGCGCCGGGATAGACTCGCCGGTCTTTTACAACGGAGGAGCAGCCGCTTGTCGCTCGACAAAAGCGCCCCGCCCCAGGAGCCCGTCCGGGACGTCGAAGAGCTCGTCGCCTACTTCCGCGCGGGCGAGAAGCCGCGCGAGGCCTTTCGCGTCGGCATGGAGCACGAGAAGATCGGCCTGCGGGCGGGGACGTTCGACCCCATCCCCTACGCCGGCCCCCGCGGCATCGGCGAGCTCTTGCGGCGGCTTCCCCGCTTCGGCTACGAGCTCTTCCTCGAGGGCGAAACGCCCATCGCGGCCACGCACGGCCCGCTCGCCGTGACCCTCGAGCCGGGCGGGCAGCTCGAGCTCTCCGGCCGGCCGTTCGAGTGCCTCCACGACCTCGACCGCGAGCTGCGGCGCCACCTCGCCCTCGGCCGCGCGCTCGCCTCCGAGCTCGGCCACGTCTGGCTCGGCGTCGGCTACCGGCCCTGGGGGAGCCCCGCGAGCGCGGAGTGGATGCCGAAGGGGCGCTACGCCCGGATGCGCGAGAAGCTCTCGCGCACGGGCGCCTACGGCCTCGACATGATGACCATGACGGCCACCGTCCAGGCGAGCTTCGACTACGCCGACGAGGCCGACATGGCGCGGCTGCTGCGCGGCGCCACCGCCGTCTCGCCGCTCGTCGCCGCCCTCTTCGCGAACAGCCCGCTGCGCGACGGCAAGGAGAGCGGCCTCCTCTCGATGCGCACCGAGGTCTGGCGGGCGGTCGACCCCGCCCGCTGCGGCCCGCTCGCCGCCGCCTTCGAGCCCGGCTTCGGCTACCGCGCCTACGCCGACTGGGCCCTCGACGTGCCGATGATCTTCCTGCGCCGCCCCGCCGGGCGGCGGGCCTCGGGGGTTCCGACGTCCGGCGTGGCGGCTCGGGGGCCATCGGAGGACGCGAGCGCCAGCGAGCGCCCGGACGGCCCCCCCGCCTCGAGCGCCGAGTACCGCGACCCCCGCGGCCTCACCTTCCGCCGCTTCCTCGCCGAGGGGCTCGACGGCGAGCGCGCGACGATCTCCGACTGGGAGGACCACCTCACCACGCTCTTCCCCGAGGTGCGGCTCAAGCGGGTCATCGAGATGCGCAGCGCCGACATGGGGAGCCGCGACATGTGCGTGGCGCTGCCGACCCTCTGGAAGGGGATCGTCTACGACCGCGACGCCCTCGCCGCCGCCGAGCAGCTCGTCCCGCTCCCCTTCTCCGAGCGGCTCGCCCTTCAGGGCGAGGTCGCCCGCCACGCGCTGCGCGCCAAGGCCGGCCGCCACCTCGCCCTGGAGCTCTGCCGCGAGCTCGTCGAGATCGCCGACGCCGGCCTGCGCCGCCAGGGCCGCTGCGGCGCGGACGAGACCCGCTTCCTCGCCCCCCTGCGCGAGCTGCTCGAGCGCGGGAAGTGCCCCGCCGAGATCGCCCTCGACCGCCTCCACGGCGAGTACCACGGCGACGCGGGGAGGCTCGTGGAGCACTGGCGCGTGGC
>JAJXUD010000041.1 GCA_021783235.1 Myxococcales bacterium
GCCCGCACGTGACGTATCGAGTTGGTCCGCTTGCTCCGCGCGGCCCGCAGCTGTCCCCCTGATGTCTCTCGGGCCGGCGAGCCGCCGGCTGCCTCGCGCTCCAGTCCGACTTTGTCCGGCGCCCTGGCACGAGGCCGGCCGGGGGTTGACAGCCGCGGAAACGCCAGTAGACTTGGCCGCTTCCATTTTTTCAGACGGGCGGCCGCGGCCGCCCGAACCGTTCCGGAAGGAGGTGGGCGAATGTCAGGCGTGCGCGTCAAGGACGGCGAGTCTTTCGAGAACGCGATGAAGCGCTTCAAGAAGTCGTGCGAGAAGGCGGGCATCCTCTCCGAGGTCCGCAAGCGCGAGCACTACGAGAAGCCCTCGGTCAAGCGCAAGAAGAAGGCGCTGGCGGCCAAGAAGCGGGCTCTCAAGAAGATGCGGAAGGTGGTCATGTAAACCCGCGGGGGGGACGCGCTCGCGCGTCCCTCCTCCTTTCCGAAGCGCCGAAGGGTTGTCCATGGGCCTCAGGCAGCGCGTCGAGGAAGAGCTGAAGGCCGCCATGAAGGCGATGGGCTCGGGTGGCGATCCCCTTCGCCTCGAGACCATCCGGCTTCTCAAGTCGGCCGTCAGGTACAAGGAGATCGATGTCGGCGCCGAGTTGGACGACGCCGGCGTCGCTCAGGTCGTCTCCTCGCTCATCAAGCAGCGTCGCGACTCCGCCGAGCAGTTCCGGACGGGTGGGCGCGGCGAGGCGGCGGCGAAGGAAGAGGCGGAGATCGCGATCCTCCAAGGCTTCTTGCCGGCCCAGCTCTCCTCGGAGGAGCTCGCGCGACTGGTCGGCGAGGCCATCGCGGAGGCAGGGGCGAAGGGGCCTCGGGACATGGGCGCCGTCATGAAGCTCGTCAAGGCGAGGGTGCAAGGGCGGGCCGACGGGAAGACGCTGAGCGACCTCGTCAAGGCACGGCTCGCGGACGTCGGCGCCTGAGGCTCCGCCGAACGCCGCCATGTTGATTCCGGAAGAGACGGTGCAGGAGATCCTCGAGAGAACGGACATCGTCGCGCTCGTCTCGAGATCGGTCGTGCTCAAGCGGGCTGGCCGCGCCCACAAGGGCCTCTGCCCCTTCCACGGGGAGCGGACGCCGTCGTTCATGGTGTCGCCGGAGCGGCGACGCTTCAAGTGCTTCGGCTGTGGCGCCGGAGGCGACGCCATCGCGTTCGTGATGCGGCAAGAGGGAAAGGGCTTCGTCGAGGCCGTCCGCTCGCTCGCGGATCTGACCGGGGTCCGCATCGAGGCCTCGGCCGCCGACGAGAAGCTCGCCCGCGAGAAGCGCGAGCTGCGACGGGCCCACGACGTCGCGGCCCGCTTCTTCGCCGAGCGGCTCGAAGACCCGAGGGCGGGCCAGCTCGGGCGCGAGCACCTCGAGCGACGCGGCGTCCGACCGGAGGCGTCACGCGCCTTCGGGCTCGGCTACGCGCCCGCCTCCTGGAACGAACTGACCGCGCGCTTTGTTCGCGAAGGAATGCTCGAGATTGCGCTGCGGTCGGGCCTCGTCTGCGCCCGCGACCCGAAAGCAGCGCCGGCCGGCGCCCAGCCGAGCGGCTACGACTTCTTTCGCGGCCGGCTCATGATCCCGATCCACCTCCCGGACGGCGCCACGGTCGGCTTCGGCGGACGCGCGGTCGAGGGGGGAGACGATCGCAAGTTCGTCAACTCGAGGGAGTCGCCCATCTTCAAGAAGGGCGAGCTGCTCTTCGCCATCCACGAGGCGCGCGACGCCATCCGGCGAACCGGCCAGGCCATCCTGGTCGAGGGTTACTTCGACGCCATCGTGCTCCACCAGCAGGGCATCCGGAATGCCGTCGCGCTCTGCTCCGCCTCGCTCACCACGGACCAGCTCAAGCTCCTGCGCCGCTGCGAGGCGCGCGAGGTGGTCCTCCTGCTCGACGGCGACGAAGCGGGCCGCCGCGGCGTCGCCCGCGCCGCGGGCACCCTCCTCTCCGCCGGCATGCCGGCGCGAGTCCTGACGCTTCCCTCAGGCGTCGATCCCGACGAGCAGGTGCTGCGGATCGGGGCCGAGAAGCTGCGCGACGAGATCGCGCGGGCGACTCCGCTCACCGATCAGCTCCTCCGCTCGGCGCTGCCCGAGGGCCCCGCCGCCTCCTTCGAGGCCAAGATCCGCGCCCTGGCCGAGCTGCGCCCGATCGTCCAGGAGATCTCCGAAGGGCTCGAGCGCTCGCTCTTCCTCCAGAGCCTCTCCCGCCACCTCGGCGTCGCCGAAACGGATCTGCGGGCCCGCCTCGGCGAGCCGGCGCGCCGCCCCGCGGCCCCCCCGCCGCCGGCGCGGACGGCGCCGCGACCGGCCACGCCACCGAGGGTGCCGGCCCAGGTCTCCCTCGAAGAGCTCCTCCTCGTCGCGCACCTCTTGGTCGCCCCAGAGCTGGCCCGGCTCCCCGAGGCCCGGGCGCTCGAGGATCTCTCCCACCCGGGGCTGCGCTCGCTCGCCGCCGAGCAGCTCGAGGCCGCCGTCGACGGCCAGGCCCGGGACGCCGACGAGATTCTAGAAGGGCTCGACCCCCTCCTCGCCCGCCGCCTCCAGGATCTGATGCGGGTGGTCCTCTCCGAGGAGGAGCCGAAGCGGCGCGAGGAGTTTCGGCAGAAGTGCCGGACCCACGCCCAGCGGCTCACCCGGCGCGAGGAGGAGCAGATCGAGCGGCAGCTCGGCGAGATCTCGCGCCGCATCGGCGAACTGCGACGGCTCGGCGGGGATTCCACCGAGCTCGCCGCCCTCGAGGAGGAGCACCTCGCTCTCGCGGGTCAAAAGAAGGAGCTCGCCCGCAGCCGCCGCGGCGGCACGGGTGAGAGCGCCGCCCGGAGCCCCGAGGCAAAGGGCGGCCCGTAGCGTCTCCGTCCGGAGGATCCGGCCGGTCTGGTTTGTTGCAGCGTCGTCTCGTGTAAGGAGAAGAGGTCCATGGCCCAGAAGGCGAAGCAGAAGCCCACCGCGAAGCCCCAGAAGCTCGTCGGCAAAAAGACCCGTTCCGCCGGCAAGGCGGCCGGAAAGCCCGAGGCCATGCGATCGGCCGGCGGCGACGAGTCCGAGGAGATCGAGCTCCAGGGCGGCGAAGAGGAGGGGGGCGAGATCGCCCCCGAGATCGACGCCGAGATCGAGGAGCCCGAGGGCGACGCCGATCTGTCGCTCGAGGTCGAGGGCGAGGAGCCGGGCGCCGAGGCCGAGCCCGGCGAGCACGGTCCGGCGCAGGGGCGCGCCGAGGTGAAGGCGCTGCTCGACCGGGGGCGCGAGAAGGGCTTCCTCACCTACGACGAGGTCAACGACGCGCTCCCGACCGACATCGTCTCCTCGGACCAGATCGACGACGTCATGTCGATGTTCGGGGAGAACGACATCGAGGTCGTCGACGACGCCACCAAGGTGAAGCTCCCCGAGACGAAGCCGCCCGAGCCCGGTCAGGTCGAGAAGGCCGAGGCCGAGGAGGAGCGCGACACCGACTACGAGGCCGGCTACTCGAAGGGCAACGACCCCGTCCGGATGTACCTGCGGAAGATGGGCTCGGTCTCGCTGCTCACCCGCGAGGGAGAGGTCGAGATCGCGAAGCGGATCGAGGACGGCGAGAAGGCCGTCATGCGGGCGGTGCTCTCCTCGTCGGTCGCCATCAAGGAGATCCTCTCGCTCGGAGACCGGCTCAAGAAGGGCGTGATGCGCGTCCGCGAGGTCGTCAAGGACGCGGAGGAGTCGGCCTCGACGAGCACGGAGGAAGAGGTCGAGGGCGGCGCTCCGGCCGACGGTGGACAGGCCGAGCGGATCATCCGGCTCATCGACAAGATCCGAAAGCTCGACCGAGAGGTCGAGCGGCTGCAGGAGGGGCTGAACGGGAAGCGAAAGCTCTCGGACGCGAAGCGAGGCGAGCTGGACCGTGAGATCCAGAAGCTGCAGGACAACATGGTGGTCCACCTCGAGGAGATGCGGCTCAACACGAAGCAGATCGAGAAGATCGTCGAGAAGCTCAAGGCCCTCATCCACCGCGTCGAGAAGAGCGAGGAGGAGACGGCGGACTGCGAGCGGCGCACCCGGATGCCGATCAAGGAGCTGCGCCGCGCGCTGCGCGACGCCCGCGAGGGAGAGGCCTCCTTCAAGAAGCTCGCGAAGCGGCTCTCGATGAGTCCCGAGGACCTGATGGAGGTCGACCGGACCATCAAGAACGCGCGGCGGAAGATCGAGCGAGTCGAGGAGGAGGCGATGCTCCCCGTGGAGCAGCTCCGCGCGACCTACCAGGCGATCGTCGAGGGCGAGCGGACGGCCGAGCGGGCCAAGGCCGAGCTCGTCGAGGCGAACCTGCGGCTCGTCGTCAGCATCGCGAAGAAGTACACGAACCGCGGCCTGCAGTTCCTCGACCTCATCCAGGAGGGGAACATTGGCCTGATGAAGGCCGTCGACAAGTTCGAGTACAAGCGCGGCTACAAGTTCTCGACGTACGCGACCTGGTGGATTCGGCAGGCCATCACCCGCGCCATCGCCGACCAGGCGCGCACCATCCGGATCCCGGTCCACATGATCGAGACCATCAACAAGCTCATCCGCACGAGCCGCTACCTCGTCCAGGAGATCGGCCGCGAGCCGACTCCGGAGGAGATCGCCGAGAAGATGGAGCTGCCGCTCGACAAGGTCCGCAAGGTCCTCAAGATCGCGAAGGAGCCCATCTCGCTCGAGACGCCCATCGGCGAGGAGGAGGACAGCCACCTCGGCGATTTCATCGAGGACAAGGCGATCGTCTCGCCGGCCGAGGCGGTCATCAACATGAACCTCGCCGAGCAGACGCGGAAGGTGCTCGCCACGCTGACGCCGCGCGAGGAGAAGGTGCTGCGGATGCGCTTCGGCATCGGCGAGAAGAGCGACCACACCCTCGAAGAGGTCGGGCAGGACTTCGAGGTCACGCGCGAGCGAATCCGCCAGATCGAGGCCAAGGCGCTGCGCAAGCTCCGCCACCCCTCGCGCAGCAAGCGGCTCAAGAGCTTCGTCGAAAGCTGAGAAATCGTCTTCGCGCCGGTGTGCCTTTCGGTGGGAGTGTGGTAGGAGGTCGAACGGTGACTTCTGGCAAGGACGAGCGGGCCCGTAGCTTAGCGGTGAGAGCTGTCGGCTCATAACCGATTGGTCCCTGGTTCGAATCCAGGCGGGCCCACCCGAATCGGGGGAACGGAGGAACGAAGGAGTTGACACCGCAATTGAAGGCGCTCGAAGCACTTCAGCAGGTCGACGCGGAGATCCTCGAGCTTTCCAAGACAGGCGAGAGTCACCCCCACCGCCTCGCCGAGCTCGACCGAGACGTGGGCCAGGCGCAGGCAGCCTGGCAACAGGAGCACGATCGGCTCCTCGAGAACGAGCGGCAGCGACGCGAGCTCGAGTCCCAGATCCAGTCCGACCGGGACAACATCAAGAAGTGGGAGGGCCGGCTCGGCGAGCTGCGCACGCCGCGCGAGTATTCGGCCCTCTCGCGCGAGATCGACATCGGGCGCAAGTCGGTCGAGACCATCGAGCACCAGATCCAGGAGCTCAAGCAGGTCGCCGAGGAGATCGCGCGGTCGGCGGATCAGAAGCTCGAGGCCCTGCGCGGTCGCCAGCAGGCCGTGGGCGGGGAGGCCGAGGAGATCCGCCGCAAGATGGCGGCGCTCGACCAGCGGCTCGCCGCGCTCCAGAGCCAGCGCAACGAGGCGGCGCAGGCGGTCGACAAGCCGCTGCTCGCCCGCTACGAGACCATCCGCAAGAAGCGTGGCCTGGCGCTCGTTCCCGTGATCGCCGGGAACTGCCGCGGCTGCCACATCAACCTGCCGCCCCAGCTCTACAACCAGCTCCGGTCCGGGAAATCGCCGATCGATCAGTGCCCGAGCTGCCACCGCCTCATCTATGCCCCCGACCCCGCCCCCCCCGCCGCCGTCCAGGGGTGAGCGGCGACCGTCCGATCGCGAGATCCTCCTCGCCGCCGCCGACGGCGAGCCGTTTCGAGCGACTCTCGAGCGCTTTCCGGGACTGACCCGCGACGCGGTGGTCGAGTCGCTCCGCCGCGTCGCCGAGAAGCTTCCGGTGCCGCCCCCCGCCTCAGCGCCCGCCCGCGCGGAGCCGTCGCCGGGGCTCGCCCGGCTGCGCATCCACTCGGACGGCGCAGCGCGCGGCAACCCCGGGCCGGCCGGCGCCGGAGCCGTGCTGTCGACCCCCGACGGAGCGATCGTCGCGCGGCTCGGCCGCTACCTCGGCGAGCGGACCAACAACGTCGCGGAGTACGAGGGACTCTTGCTCGGCCTGCGGGAGGCTCGCCGGCTCGGCGCACAGGAGATCTCGGTCTTCGCCGACAGCGAGCTGCTCGTCCGGCAGATCCTCGGCGTCTACCGGGTCCGCCACCCCGGCCTCAAGCCGCTCTTCGACGAGGCGCTCCGCCTGCTCCACGGCTTCCGCCACTACGAGGTGAAGCACGTGCGGCGGGAGTACAACGCCGACGCAGACGAGATGTCGAACCGGGCCATCGACGAGCGGATGGCGGACTGAACGGCCGCCTCCGCCGACTCAGAGCCTGTGAACCAATCCCTGGACCGAGCCCAGCGGCCGAGGCGAGTCCAGCTGCGAGGCGCGCCGACGGCTTGATACCCGCTGAGGTATCAAGCCGTCGGCGCAACGAAGCAGATGGGCCCGGATCGGTCGCTGGGCGACGGGAAGGGATTGGTTCACAGGCTCTCAGCTCCTCGTCGGCGGCCCGGGGCGCCTCCGCCACCCTCCCCCGAGTCCCCAGAAGAACAGCAGCACGATCACCGCGAGCGCGATCCAGGCCCACCACCACTGGCTCGGCTGGGCGCCACCCCGCCCGCCGCCCGCCGCCTGCGCCAGCAGAGGAATCAGGATTGCCCAGACCGTCGCGAGCGCGCTCATGCGCTGAGCATGTGCACGACCGGACCGTCCGGCCGGCCTGGCCGAACCGGCAAGTGCGGCCTCACGGGAGTCGGGCTGTAAGCCGGGTTCTGTTCCCCTGACAAGGGGCGACGAACATTCATCTGGGCCGCCGGTTGCCCGGCGGCTCGAGCGAGCTTACCCGGAGGCATCGGGCGGGCCGCCCTCGAACGCCTCCCTATTTGCTCTTGCACCGGGTGGGGTTTGCCGTGCCGCCGGAGTCACCCCCGACGCGGTGCGCTCTTACCGCACCTTTTCACCCTTACCGGCCGTCCTCACGAACGGCCGGCGGTCTGTTTTCTGTGGCACTTTCCTTCGGGTCGCCCCGACTGGCCGTTGGCCAGCACCCTGCCCTTCGGTGCCCGGACTTTCCTCGGGCGGCGCCAGCCTGCACGCCGCACGCGTTCGCCCGCCCGGCTCCCGTGAGAGCCGCAGCGCCTTCATAGAACAGACGTCAGGGAAGAGCCAGCGTCCCGGCGAGGAGCCGGTTGGCGCCGTCGTTCTGGCAGTCCTTCGGGTTCGAGATGGGCAGCCGCTCGTCCCCCTCGTAGAAGCCCGTCCAGAGGTCGAGGGCGCTGTTCGCCTGGTAAGAGGGGACGACGAACGCGAACCGGTCGGCCACGTAGTCGCCCTTCTTCCACTGGTCCGTGTGGAACTCCCCATCGACCGGCCAGTGATCGCCGTTGATCCGCTCCGCCCGCCCTCCCCGGTCATCGACGTGGACGAAGATCTCCCAGTCGCGCGTCACGTCGCGGAGCGCGTGAAAATAGAACGTCACCGCGACCGGCCCTCCGGCCCGCGGGGTGGGCGGATCGACGTCGTAGCCGAGGTACTCGATCTCGTCGCCGAAGATCCCCTTCCCCGGCTTCGCCGGGTGGGGGGGAAGACCCGTCGCGAGGTGGGCCTTCGCGGCCGCCTCGTGAAAGACGGCGCGCCGCGCCTGGGCCTTTGGGGGACGCTGAACGAGGCACGAGCAGCTCTGCGTGCAGCCCACGGCCGCGAGGAGTCCGCCCACCATCGCGATTCGCCAGTCGTTCACGGCGGCGCAGTAGGTAACACGAACCGAATTGAATTTCGAGCGGGCCATGCCTATATCGCGGGCCGCATGACCCACCTTCTCCGCGGACAGAACGAGGCCGTCCTCATCGCCGTCGCGCTGCTCGTCCTCGTCGCCCTCGCGCTCGTCGTCTGGGCGCTCCTCTCGGGGCGCGAAGCGGCGCGCCCGAAGCCCCCGCCGGAGCTCCCTCCCGAGGCGCGGCCGCCTCCCCCCGAGGCCCCGAAGCCGCCGAAGCCCGCCCAGGCCGCGCCGCCGCCCGCGGCGCCCGCCCCCGAGCTCTCTGCCGAGGAGCGGCGCCGGCTGCGCGAGGAGGAGGAGGAGCGAAAGAAGGCCGCCTACCGAGCCCGCAAGGCGGAGGAGGCGCGCGAACGCGACGAGAGGCGACGCGCCGAGGAGGAGCTGCGGGCCCGCGAGGCCGAGGAGGTGGCGCGGCGCGCCGAGGAGGCCGCCCGCGCGGAGGCCGAGGCGGAGGCGGAGAGGCAGCGCCGCGTCCAGGCCGAGGCGGGCAAGACGCTCGCCCAGGGGCTCGAGAAGACCCGCAGCGGCTTTGGCGGCCGGCTCGCCTCGCTCCTCGGAGGGGAGAAGACGCTCGGGCCGGAGCTGCTCGGGCAGCTCGAGGAGGTCCTCTTCTCGGCCGACATCGGCGTCAAGACGGCCTCTCACCTGCTGGACGTCGCCCGCGACGGCCTCGCGAAGCGCGAGCTCGCGGACCCCGAGAAGATCAAGGGCGCGATGCGGTCGGAGATCGAGCGCATCGTCGATCTGCCCGTGAAGCCGATCGCGGGCGCGAACGGCGCCGGCGGGCTCGCCGTCTGGATGGTCGTCGGGGTGAACGGGGTCGGCAAGACCACCACCATCGGCAAGCTCGCGGCGCGGCTCGGAGCGAGCGGCAAGAAGGTGGTCGTGGGCGCCGCCGACACCTTCCGCGCGGCCGCGACGGAGCAGCTCGCCGTCTGGGCGGATCGCGCCAAGGCGGAGCTGGTGCGCGGGGCCGAGGGCGGCGACCCCGGCTCCGTCGCCTTCGAGGCGGTGAAGCGGGCGCTCGAGGTCGGCGCGGACGTCGCCATCGTCGACACCGCCGGCCGGCTCCACACGAAGGCCCCTCTGATGGAGGAGCTGAAGAAGGTGAAGCGGGTCCTCGGAAAGGCTCGGGAGGGGGCCCCGGACGAGGTGCTGCTCGTCCTCGACGCCACGGTCGGCCAGAACGCCATTGCGCAGGCCCGCCAGTTCCACGAGGCGCTCGGCCTCACCGGCATCGCCCTGACGAAGCTCGACGGCACCGCCAAGGGCGGCGTCGTCATCGGCATCTGCGACGAGCTGCGCGTGCCGGTGCGCTACGTCGGACTCGGCGAGACCGCCGCCGACCTACGACCCTTCGACCCGAAGGAGTACGTTCAAGCTCTCTTCGAGTGACGAGGGGTCCCCGAAGCGGGCCTCGCGCCGAGAGCCTCCTCTCGAGCCCGGGGCCCGGCCCGGCTCGAAGCTCCTTTTCTTGGCGCACGTCGGGCTCACGAGCGAGAATGGGGCCACTTGGTCGGAATGGATCTCATCGGCCTCCTCGGAGGTCTCGCGCTGTTCTTGCTCGGGCTCGACCTCGCCCGCGAGAGCCTCCAGCTCCTCGCGGGCGAGAAGCTTCGGAGCATCCTCTTCTCCTTGACGGGGAGCCGGCTCCTCGGCCTCTTCTCGGGCGGCCTCGCCAGCATCCTCCTCCAGTCGTCCACCGCGGCGACGGTGATGCTCGTCGGCTTCGCGGACTCCGGGCTCGTCTCGCTCGCGCAGGCGAACGCGGTCCTCCTGGGCGCCGACATCGGCACCACGGTGGTGGTGCAGATCATCGCGCTGCGCCTCTCGGTCTACGCCCTCGTCCTCGTCGCCGCCGGCTTCTCGGTCCGCTTCGTGACGAAGCGGCGCCGGCCGCGCTACGCGGGGCAGATGCTCCTCGGCCTCGGGCTGCTCTTCTACGGGATGAAGCTGATGGGCGACGCGGCGAACCCGCTCTCCGCCTCGCCCCACTTCGGCGAGGTGGTCCGCTACCTCGGCGACAACCCGGCGGTGGCGGCGGGCGTCTCGGCGGTCATCACCGTGATCCTCCAGGGCTCGGCCCCGGTCATCGGCCTCCTGATCTCGGCCGCGCAGACGGGCGCGCTGACCCTCCACGCGGCGCTCCCCATGGTGGTCGGGGCCAACGTCGGCACGACCTTCACGCCGGTGCTGCTCGCCCTCTCCTCTGGGGCCGCCGGCAAGCGCGTGGCGGTCTCCCACTTCCTCTTCAAGATCGTCGGCGCGGCGGCCATCTTCCCCTTGCTCGGCCCCTTCGAGCGGATCGTCCTCCACACCTCGGCGGGCGCCCCGCGCCAGATCGCCAACAGCCACACCCTCTTCAACGTGGCCCTCGCGATCCTCTTCCTCCCCACGGTCGAGATTGGCGCGCGGATGCTCGAGCGCTACTACAAGCCGCCCGAGCGCGAGCCGAAGTTCCGCCCGAAGTACCTGGACCCGCGGGCCATCGAGGCGCCGCCGCTCGCCTTCGCGAACGCGACCCGCGAGTTCCTCCGAATGGCGGACATCGTCGACGACATGTTCAAGGACTCGCTGCGGGTCTTCGCGGAGAACGACCTCGACCTGCTCGCGGACGTCGAGGCGCGCGACGACAAGGTCGACATCTTGAATCGCGAGATCCGCTTCTACCTCGCCCGCCTCGCCCTCGAGAACATGACCGCCGAGCAGGCCCAGCGGCAGATGACGCTCATCACGTTGACCGCCGATCTCGAGAACGCGGGCGACATCGTGAACAAGAACATCCTCTCCCTCGCGCAGAAGAAGGTCGATCACAGCCTGACCTTCAGCGAGGAGGGCTGGAAGGAGCTCGAAGGCTTCTACGAGAAGGTCTCGGAGAACTTCGACCTCGCCCTCTCGGCCTTCTCGACGGGCGACGAGGAGCTCGCGCAGAAGGTCCTGCGCCACCGCGCGAAGCTCGTCGAGATCGAGACCGAGCTGAAGCAGCGGCACATCGAGCGGCTCCACCGCGGCCTCCGCGAGTCGCTCGAGACCTCCGGGATGCACCTCGACCTCTTGGGCTACCTCCGCCGCATCAACGGCATCGTCGCCCACCTCGCCGAGGCGGTCGTCCAGCAAGCCGGCGCCGCGAAGCAGCAAGAGATGGGCTAGACTGCGCGGCCATGAGACGCCTCCCAGCGATCCTCGCCCTCGCCCTCGCCGCCGGCTGCGCCCACGAGCGCGCCGCCGCGCCTTCGACCACCGAGCGTCCCGACGCCGGCCAGGCCGCGCCGACCGCCGCCGCGCCCTCCGGCGACGGCGGCGTCGCCTCCGATCAGACGCTGCTGCCGCCGGGCTGCGGCGCGTCCCTCGCGGGGGAGTGGCGCCACGAGGACAGCCCGAGCTACCTCTACCGGGCGACCGACGACGGCTCGACGGCGACGCTCGTCCCCTATCGACAGCTCGACGATGCGCCGCCCAGCCAGACGCCTCCGGGCGCCTCGATCGTCCTGCGCCGCGGGCCCGACGGCTTCTCGGGGCAGCTCCGGATGACCGAGGACGTGGGCGGCGGGAAGGAGTGCCCCGTCGCCTTCGACGCCCATGTGGCGGCCTGCGGGAAGGACCGCCTGACGCTTCGGATCGAGCAGTCGTACGCCGTCGACGCGAACTGCAAGCGCGTCGACACGGGAGGAACCGACGTCGCCGAGCACGTGCTCGTGCGGGCGCCCCCCCAGAGCCCCGCCGAGCCCGCCGCCGCGCCGGCGAAGGCTCGGTGAAACCGGCCAAGCGGCCCAGGGGACCGTTGCCCGAAGGCTCGCCCGGCATGCTACATTCCGGGCGTTCGCCGGAGGGCCGTGGCAAGGCCCAGAGGTCCGCATGATCGCCCACGCCCCGTCGCGACAGCTGATTCCTCTTCTCGCCGCCGCGCTCCTGCTGGGCGGGACGCTGTCGGCCTGTTGCAAGAGCCAGAAGCCGCTCACGAACCAGGACATCTGCCCCACCCTCAACGACTGGTGCAACCCCGGCGCGGACGCCGGCGAGGCCGGGACCTGCGCCGACCACACGGTCTGCAACGCCATCCGCAAGAACGACCCGGACTACGCGGCCGCGGCCGGGCAGAACTGCTCCAAGTGCTACTTCGAGCCGCGCTCCTGCACGGCCGACAAGGACTGCTGCCCGGGCCAGCACTGCGGCCAGTCGATCGGAATCTGCTTCGACTGCTACAACGTCGACGCGACCGGCGCCTGCGGCAGCTCCGACTGCACGAGCGACGATCAGTGCGTCCAGCTCCTCGGACCGGGGCACGTCTGCTCGGGCTTCAGCCAGCCCGACGGTGGCCCGCAGATCCAGGGCGAGCAGCCGTCGCGCCGCTGCAGCTACCCCACCTGCAAGTCGAATTCGGACTGCCCCCTCGGCTCGAGCTGCTTCCCCACCGGGGCCGCGCCCTACGGCTACTGCGTCATCACGCCGCCGTGCGGCGGGGGCTGCCCCGCCGGGGCGGCCTGCGCCGTGACGGACGATCTCTGCTCCACCGTCGACCCGACCCGCAAGGGCTGCAGCCAGAGCTGCGCCCCGGGCACCATGCTCGTCTTCCAGGATCAGTCGGTTCCGACGGGCGTCTACGACTCCTGCGATCTGCCGGCCGTGGCCTGCGCCTGCGCGACGCTGCCGCCGCTCCGATCGGACGACCTCGGCCGCTACTCCTCGCTCGGGGCGGCCGGCGGCCAGGTCTGGGTGTCCGCCTACGACGGCCAGTACGGCGACCTCGTCGCCTTCCACTATGCCCCCGACGGCGGGCTCGTCGCGCTCGAGTACGTCGACGGCGTCCCCGCGTCCGGCAAGGTGGTCGCCGACCCGAACGGCCCGCGCCACGGCATCGCCGACCCCGGCCCGAACGTGGGCGAGTTCACCTCGCTGGCGCTCGGCGGAGACGGCCAGCCGCGGATCGCTTACTACGACCTCGACCACAAGTCGCTCAAGTTCGCGCAGCGCTCGCCGAGCGGAAGCTGGACGGTCGAGTGGGTCGACGGCTGGAACGGCCAGGGGAGCTCGGACGGCTCGAGCCTGGGCGAGTACACCTCGATCGCCTTCGACCCCGCGGGGCTGCCCACCATCAGCTACTTCCAGGCCGCCGGCCCGAGTTCGGGGGACCCGCTCGCGACGGCGGTGAAGCTCGCGCACGCGAAGACGGCGAACCCGCAGTCGCCTTCGGACTGGACCGTCACGCTGGTCGAGTCCGAGGACGCGCCGGCGCCCCCATGCGCCGCGACCCCCTGCGCCAAGGGACAGCTCTGCATCGACGACGGCTCGAACAAGGGGCTCCAGCCGAACGACGCCGGGATCTACGAGCTGCCCGACGGCGGCTGCGCGCCCTACTCGCCGCCCAACGCCGGCGGGAGCTGCTACGCGCGCGCCACGAGCTGCGCGGGTGACGGCGGCTGCCCCAGCGGCGACCAGTGCGTCAGCGCGAACGGCAGCCCCACCTGCCTGCCAACCTTCACGACGCCGGGCTTCCAGGACCTCCCCGAGGGCGTCGGCCTCTTCACCTCGCTCGCCTTCTCGCCTTCCGGCGCGCCGCTGGTCGCCTACTACGACCGGCTCCACGGCGATCTGCACCTCGCGGTGGGCGGCGCGGGCGGCTTCTCGGTGACCACGATCGACGGCAGCGACCCCGCGACCTGCGCCGACACGGGCGACGTCGGCCAGTTCCCGAGCCTGAAGCTGAAGGGCTCGACCTTGGCCATCGCCTACCAGGACGCCACCGACGAGCAGCTCCTCTACTGGACCGGCACGGCCCCCTCGACCCTCTCGCCGGACGAGCGAATCGTCGTGGACAACGGCACCATCCAGGCGCCCGCGCCGAACAACTCCCTCGACACGCCGATGTGGATCGGCGCCGGCGCCTCGCTCGCCTTCGGGGCCTCGGGAACGGCGTACCTCGCCTACCAGAACCAGACGGCGATCGACCTGCGGCTCTCCTCGCTCCCCGCGAGCTGCGGCACGCAGGCGCCGCAGAGCTGCCAGACGACCGTGCTGAACGAATGGAGCGCGGAGCCCGAGGGCTTCTACTCGCAGGTGGCGATCGACGGCGCGCAGGGCTACGCCTCGAGCGCGCAGATTCAGGCGACGACCTCGGGCGTGGAGAACCAGCTCCTCTTGAACGGGCCGATGCAGCTTCCGTAGCGCCCCAGCCGTCGATCGGGAGGGGGACGGCCGCACGCGCCGCCAGGGCCTTTGCCCGCGGTCGAAGACCAGCAGGGGGCGCCGAGCGTTCGGGATCCCGCTGCTTCAGGCCGGATCGGCGGCGATCTGCTCGGGGACGTCTCGCCGGAACCAGCGCCGCCCCTGGAAGATCGACATCAGGCCGACGTAGAGGAAACCCACCTGGAAGAGCACGAGAAACGGCAGCGACGCCCAGACGCCGCGGTCGATGACGAACCAGACGGCGTAGGAGAGATACAGTCCGAGCCCCACCTCGATGAACGGCTGGATGCCCACCCAGCCCCCGCGGTAGCGAAGATGCGACCAGCGCCGCTTCCGCTCGACGACGCCGAGCTTCGGCGTCCGCGTGAAGCCGCTGCGGAGCCCGAGCAGCGCCTCCAGCACCGCCCGCGCGTTGTTGATGGAGAGGCCGATGCCGAGGCTCATGAGGAACGGCAGGTACTTGAGCCGCTGCCCCCAGCCCATGCCGACCTCGCGCTGCGAGGCCACGTAGAAGGTGCAGACCGAGAGCGTCGCCGCGATGAAGAAGGGGAAGTCGAGCAACAGCACGCTGTACCAGCCGTGCCGGAAGCGGATCTCCACGGCGAGCGGCATGAGCAGCGAGAGCACCACCATGAGGAGGTAGGCGAGGTTGTTCGTCAGGTGGAAGAACGCCTCGATCTTGACCGTGCGCGGCAGGTCGCTGCGGAAGATCTCCGGGAGCAGCTTCTTCGCCGTCTGGATCGAGCCCTTGGCCCAGCGGTGCTGCTGGCTCTTGAAGGCGTTCATCTCGATCGGCACCTCGGCCGGCGAGACGACCTCGGGCAAGAAGACGAAGCGCCAACCCCGGAGCTGGGCCCGGTACGAGAGGTCCAGATCCTCCGTGAGCGTGTCGTGGGCCCAGCCGCCCGCGTCGACGATGGCCGCGCGCCGCCAGACGCCGGCCGTGCCGTTGAAGTTGAAGAAGCGGCCCGAGCGGTTGCGCGCCGTGTGCTCGATGACGAAGTGGCCATCGAGCATGATCGACTGCGCCTGGGTGAGGACCGAGAAGCCTCGGTTCAAGTGGCCCCAGCGGACCTGCACCATGCCGACGCCCGCGTCCGCGAACTGCGGCACCGTGCGGCGCAGGAAGTCCGGGGCCGGAACGAAGTCCGCGTCGAAGACCGCGATGAGCTCGCCCTTGGCGCTCCGGAGCCCCTCCTCGAGGGCCCCCGCCTTGAAGCCCTTTCGATGCGCCCGGTGCAGGTAGTGGATGTCTCGCCCGCGCTCGCGCCAGCGCTCCACCGCGGCGGCCGCGATGTGGCACGTCTCGTCGGTCGAATCGTCGAGCAGCTGGATCTCGAGCAGCTCCGGCGGGTACTCGATGGCGCAGACCGAATCGATGAGCCGCTCGCAGACGTACATCTCGTTGTAGATGGGGAGCTGAATGGTGACGCGGGGCAAGGGCCCCACGAACGGCCCGGGGCGAGGGGCGTTGTACTTGTGCCGGTAGTACAGGTACGCCATGTGGTAGCGGTGCGCCCCGTACAGCGAAAGGATCGCGAGCACCGCGAAGTAGACGAGGAGGAAGCAGATCTCGACGGTGGTCATCGGAACGGCGCGCTCGCTGGCTGTGGGGGACGCACAGGCGCCCCGTCGAAGGCTAAAAGCTCCGACAGCAAGGGCACTCTCCCTCCCTCGCGGCCAAGGCAAATTAGGGGCCGAGTGGGCGACGAGTCAACGAAATTGCGGGGGATTCGGCGACGGGCGCGTTGACCCGCGCCGTGGGCGGATGCTACGGAACTTCTCGGGAGCCGCTAGCTCAGCCGGTAGAGCAACGGCCTTTTAAGCCGTGGGTCGTGGGTTCGAGCCCCACGCGGCTCACCACGATCTGCCTTGTGCTGCAATGTTTTCATCGGAACTGTCACACCGACTGTCACACCCGGTCGCGTCTTTTCGCCCACTTGCGCGACCCGGGGCAGGCTCAGGACCCGGCCCGTCCGGCGCTCGATCCGCAGCTTTGTCACCTCGGCGCAGAGCGCCTCCCGGGGCATCTCCGTGTAGATGTCGAGGATGCTCTTGCTCTTGCCGTGGGTCACCATCTTGAGCAGATCCGGCCGCGCCCCGTCGGCCCGCGAGAGCGAGATCATCGTCCGCCGCAGGTCGTGGAAGCGCCGGTGCCGGAGGCCGAGGAGTTCCAGGTCGGCCTGGAGGCCGTCGTAGGCAATCCCGTGGCGAAGCATGGTGCAGTTCGGTGCGGGCACGACGAAGTCGTCCGAATGGGGCCTCCTCCCGAACGCCGCGCCCCAGCCGGACAGCCTCCACTCGGCGAGCATCGCCGCGAGAGTCGGGTGGACGGGAAGGTCCCGGGCGCCCCCGGTCTTGGTTCCCCTCCGCTCGTTCGAGTTTGCGATGACGAGCTGGCCGAGGGGCTGGGCGTCGGGGTCGTAGTGGCGCCACCGCAACGCCGCGATCTCGCCTTGGCGTAAACCGCCGATGCCGCCGAGGGCGTAGAGGACACGCCGCGCCTGGGGGAGCCGCTCGTCCGAGATCAACGACTCAAGCTCGTCCCGGGTGTAGATCGCCCGGGCGCGCCACTCGGGGTCCTTGTCTTCTTTGCGGCCGAGATGCGCCTGGGTCAAGACACAGGGGTTCGCTGGGAGGAGATCCTCCAAGACCGCCGCCGCGAACATCGAACGCACGATCTCGTAGACGTGGCGGACAGTCCGGGGCGCCAGCCGGCCGCCCTCGCGGAGCCCGCGCGCGAACTCGACCAGGTGGCGTGGCCGGACCTCGGCCAGGTGGAGCTGAGCGAGGGAGCTCGAGAGGACGTGGAGCCGGACGCGCGAGTCCTCCGAGCGGTACCCAGCCAGGTGCGTCCGAGTCTGCATGAACTTTTTGGCGAACTGGCCCACCGTCAACGGCTCGACGGAGGCCCCCCAGCGCCTCGCCGCCGCGACCTGGCTCTCGACCTTCTCGAGGAGCGCCCGGGCCTTCGGCTCTTGGCCGCGGTCGAAGCCCGAGGGGGCCCAGCGCCGCTTTCCGTCTGCATCCCGGAACGCGATCCAGAGCTTCCCTCCCCGACGGTAAATCGTGCCCATCTATCGGCCCTCCGAGCGGCCAATCCGCCCTGCGAGAATGTCCCGCGCCCTCCCGTCCAAGTCCACCTGCTCGGCCGCCCTCTCGACGCCCACGGCCATCAGCGCCTCGAGCTCGTCGCGCCGGATCCGCCACTCGCGTCCGGCGCGATGGCCTCGCAGGCGGCCGGCGGTGATCCACGCGCGAACCGTCTCTGGGCGCACCCTCGCGAGATCTGCCGCCTCGGCGGTAGAGAGGTACGCCGACGGCGGCGTGGTCACCTGCGCGGTAGCGGCCGGCAAGAGCTCGCGGAGGGCCGCGCGGATCTCCTCCCGGAGGACCTCGCGCAGGAGCTCGCGGAGCGAGAGGTCGATGGCCGAGCCGAGACTCACCGGATGGACTCCTGGAAGGCCACCTCGGGCAGCCTCACGACTGGACTCCGCGGTTTCGCGGAGCGACCCGCTCAGCTATCGCCCGGACGTCGACCACCCCCTCCCCGAGGGGCGATGAGGGCGATGGAGGCGATGTCCCAGCCTCAGCTGCCTGAGGGTCGACCCCATCCTGTGCGCGTGGATGGGCCGCAGGATCGCCCCTATCGCCCCCATCGCCCCTGACTAGCCAGAGCTTGGCCCCCCCACGCTCCCCCGCGCGGACGAACCGTAGGCCCCCGAGCACTCGCTCACGGAACCGCCGGAGACCATAGCCGACGCTCTCGGCGGTCGCGGCCCCACCGCCGCGGGGAGGACACGCGGCGTCAAGGGCTGGGCGCAGAGCCGGGTGTGCCAGCGAGAGGGCCAGCGCCTCTGTGGCAGTCATCCCGATCGCAGGCTGAGCCTCGCGCCAGGCGCGAAGCAGCGCACCGAGCCGCTCGGACTCCGACTCCCCCTCCACCAACCCCTCGCGCGTGTCCTCCGGGGCGGCAAGGTCGAGCCAGCGGATCGCGCCGCAGACGAGGGCCTGCCACTCCTCGAATGAGCCCCAGGGTCGCACCTTGCCAATCTGCGGGCGCCCGGCGACGTGGAAGGCGCGCAAGATCGTCAGGGCGGCGGCGACCAGGCGAGGGCGCTCCGCCTGGATCCAGGGGAGTAGCGGCGAGTGCCTGAAGCCCTGCCGCTCCTCCGGGCGCTCCTCGCCGGAGTCGATCCGGCAGTGGAGGACCCGCCGCCGTGTGTCGCCGAGCAGCTCGACGTTGTTGCCCGACGCCATGAAGATCGAGTCGAGGGGCACCGTTCTCTCCTCCGAGAGCCCGAGGATACGATCGCGGATCACGCCGGCCGTCAGCGCCATGTCCAGCGAGGGCGTGCCGAATCCTCCTCGCACGTTGTCGAGGAGGACGAGCGAGTCACCGGCCAGCGCGATCGCGAGCAGGCGCTTGCGCATCTCCGCGTCGTCCGTAGTGTTCGCCATCTTCGCGAGCTCGCGGCCGAGGCAGATCATGCCGATCGTGTCAGCGAGGAGAGTCTTCCCGGTGCCGGCGGCCGGTGCCTCGAAGAGAGTCATCGGGACCCGTCCCGAGATGGCCTGCCGAGCGAAGAACACGAGCACCGAGGCGAGCCAGGCCGAGCGGTGGGCCTCGGAGCCGAACGGGAAGTCGACCACGACGTCCAGCAGAGCGTCGCGCGCCGCGAGGGCATCCTGGCGCGAGGGCACCTCCGGGATCGGGTGGATGGTTCCCGTCGGCTCGAGGATCAGCCCCGTCGTTCCGTCGTAGCCCGGCGTCGCGAGCACGGTCCCGTCGCCGCGCAGGATCGGCGACTCGATCACGCCGGCCAGCGGCCGGATACTCGCCCACTGCCCCCGTGCGCGCAGGTCGGACACCACCCAGTCCGGCGGGCGGACCCGCTCGGGTGGCTTCGCGGCGTCGAGGGGCTGTCTGAGGTAGACCGCGCTGCGCGAGCAGGCCTCCCTGCATTCCGGATGGGAGAGCTCGGCGATGTGGGGGGCTCCGGGCGCTCGTCGCAGGAACCTCTCCGATGCGAGGTCGCGCCGCACGGTCACGAGGAGGCCCGCACGCTGGTAGACAGCGGGGTCGGTCCCCAGCGCCTGCTCGGCCTGGTCGGCTATCTCGGCCTCGTCCGCCCCGAGAATGATCTCCGGGCGCGGGGAGGTCGCGACCGTCTTCGCGGTCGCAACGGTCTCCGGTACTGGCAGGGGCCGGGGTCCGGCCCGCCTCGCCATGCTGTCCCGCGCGCCCGCGAGGATTCGATCGGCGAGCGCGCCCCCGACGAGGGCGCGCCCCCCTGGCGAGCCGATCCACTCCCGCAACTCCCATGACCTGCCGCAGGCCGAACAGTGGAGTTTGCCGGTCACGAAGTAGACGATGGCAGACGGTGCCGAGTCCTGATGGATCGGGCAGAGGATCGCGACTCCGCGCTCCCTATAGTCCCGCGCGCTGGGCGACGCGGCGAGAGCCTCGAAGAGCTGCGCCATGGGCCCCGTCGACTTCGAGGATTCGGCCGCCTCGGCCGACGGGCCGGGATCAGCCGCGGGAGGCCCGTGGGGCTGGACCCTTTTCGCCGCGGTCGCGTCAGCGGGCGCGAGGGCGGCCCACTCCTCCGCCGAGCGCAACACTCCGTCATAGGTGATCACCTCCGCGCTGCGGGGCTGCTCCTCGCCTCGCGGGTGGCTATAGGGAAGCCAGAGCATCCGCCCGAGGTCGGTCAGCACCTGCTGGTCGATCACGAGGCCGGAGCGGATGACCGAGTGTCCTGCGCCGAGCCCCCCCGAGAATCGCTGCGTCGGAGAGCGCCTGCTCGACCATGGCGCCCACGCTCCTCGCCGCTCGCTGGTAGAGGACCCCGTCGCTCGCCGCCACGTCGAACGGGATGATGAGCCGGTGCCCGCGTGGGGTCGCGTGTCCGATCGATCTGACCCCTAGCCCCCCGACCAGGGCCGCGAGCCTATCTCGGGTGTCGATGGGCGGGGCGGAGCGGCCTCCCTCGATCGAGTAGTAGTCGAGGTCGATCGCTACGCCGACCGATTGCTCCCAGCGCTCCGTGCGGCGGTAGTCGCCGGCCCAAAGATGGGGAGACCACCACACCTCGGGGCCGGCCGCGTCGCGCAGATCCGCAGCGCGCAGGAGATCGGCGATCGTCCCGACCTCCGAGCGCCTGCCCTGCGGCTCGCGGAGCCCGCTGCCCACAGTCACGAGCATCGGCGGGCCCTCCAGGCAAGGTGCCTCCGGTAGCGGCGCGCCGCATCGTCCAGAGCCTCCAGCACCCCGTGACACGCGATGGCCGCCATCCGCACTCGGAGGCTCTCCACCGAGTCGCCGGTCCACTGCCGGTCGCCGAGGGCGTCATGCGCGAGGTCGCCGATGGGATCGTCGCGTCCAACCTGCTTCGCAAGCCAATCGCGGAATGTCGGGGGTGTGCTACTCTCCGTCTCGGGGTCGTCGATCGTGCTCATCGTCGATCTCCATGGACGCCGCCCCTGGCCGGGCGGCGTCGCTGTCTGGGGGTGGCGGGAGCCGCAGCCGACGAGCTGCCCGCAGGATGCGCTCTCGAGAGAGACCGCGGATCGGCCGGCCGGCATACGCCGCCCGGATCGTCCTCGGGGCGGTCGCCGCCTCTGCTGCCAGCCGGTAGATCTCGCTGCCTCTCATGCCACTCATGGTGCATGATGTGGCCAGACGGATCTCCGTACAGATTGGCCCCCGGTGCCCCGTTCCCCTCGACCCCGCAAGACCCCTCTCCCTCGCCTCGCCATGATCGGGCGGCGGGACATTCCAGCCTGGGTCGACGACATCGCGCATCCGTCAGACCCGCCGCTTCACGAGTTCTTCACCCGCGCTCGCTACGAGTTCACGGTGTTCCGGCGCGAGAGCCCCTGGCGGGCGTTCCTCGATCGGCTCGCGGGGCGTGGGGAAGAGGCGTTTCGTGCTGGGCGACCTGGCGAGGCTTTAGTCATCCTGGATCTCGTCCCAGGGTTCCTGGAGCCGGATTGCGAGATGTTCCAGCCGTGGGCAGCGGCGCTGCTTGCCAGGCTGTTCAGTACCCGGAACTACGTCGCGCTTCGCGACCTTCAGCGGCGCGCCGGCAAGAGGGGCTCGGATCTCGACGCTCAGCGTTCCGCGATCTTCGACAATTTACGCACGGGCGACCTCGGGTACCAGGACGCCCTTCGCGCCGTTGCCCAGGCCGAGCTTCACCGAGAGGGTGTCGAGCACCCCTCTGAGATTGCCATCACTTCGCGATCTCGCGCCGTTGAACAGTCACGGAAGCGCGACGGGGTTCGGCGCCCCTGGCGCACGGGGGCGCGGCGCGCGAAACGATGAAGTTCCGCGCCGGGGCTCCTCGGTCCTCACCGGCGCGGTGATCGAGCGGCATCCGGCAGGCCGGGGTTTTGCCCCGCCGGCCTCCCATTTTGAATGATCGAACCGATCCGGCTGCGCACGAGGCCGAGGATTGCCTCGGCGTGCTCGCGCAGTTCCCGCGCAGAGAAGCGCGCTTCTTTACTCCTCGCCGTTCGACCGTCCCTCGAGCGCCGCCGCAACTAGGTTCAAGAGCCGCAAGGTCTTGGGCCTCGCCCGGCGGAGCCGCCGTTCGAGGCGTCGCAGCTCGGGCGAGCTCTCGGTCTTCCTCTCTTGCCTCACGCCGCCGAGCGCCCGGGCGCCAGGAACAGCAAGCCCGAGAAGGACGTCGGCGCTCGCACCCAGCGACGCCGCGAGGCTCCGCAACGTTGGGGTGCTCGGAAGCGTACCCCCGCGCTCGATCCGCCCGAGGAATTCGAGGGAGATCCCGGCCGCCTCCGCCGCGTCGAGTTGGCTCATGCCTCTCGACTTTCGGGCGGCACGTACACCCTCTCCGATGGTCTTCGCGAGCTTGGTGTCCATGGCCGCCCATTCCGGGCAGGCACTTCACCTATGCCCAATCAGATTGACTTCCCAGGAACGGACCGGGTATGCAGACGCCTACTGCACACTCAGGGCGGCTTCCGCTCGGTGGTGCGAACTGGGAGGCTCACAATGGGAAGAACGCTCTGGCCGGCAATTCTCGCTTCGCTCGCTCTCGTCGCCTGCGGAGGCTCGGGGGGCTCCACGTCTGGAGGAAAGACCTCCAGCGGCTCGACGTCTGGCGGCTCTACCTCTGGAGGTTCGACCTCCGGCGGCTCGACGTCCGGGGGAACGACCGGCGCAAGCCAGCCCTGCACCGTTAGCGGAACGTGGGCGATTACCGATACCCGGACGAACGATTCGGGTGGTCTCTGCGATACGTCGTCGTTCGCGGGAGGGCCCGACACGATTCAGATCCAGGTCGACTCTTCCGGCAACCTGAGCTGGACGGAAGGAGGCCAGGCGTTCAACGGCACGATCAACACCTCGACCTGCACCGCATTGGTGACGACGACCGTTACGGCGCAGGGAACGGATGCCAACGGAAATTCCTTCACGACGACCGTCACTCTTGACCGAAACGTCACGTTCTCGGGTAACTCGCTGACGGGACCGGCGACCGCAAACATCTCCACGAACCCCCAACAGACTGGAACGCCTTGCACTGGCGACTACACGACCACGGGGAGCCGCCAGTAGGTCACGCCGCCCGGCTACCGTCCGCAAGCCCGCTCTACTGTCCGGCGAGGCACCTTTAGCGCCTGAGCGATCGACCTCCAGGAGCGGCCCGCTTCCCTCATGCGGCGGGCCGCTCCAAGGTCGAAGTCTCGGCGCGGGCGGCCGATCGCCTTCCCGCTCCTCGTCCCCTTTTCCTTCGCACGCGCCAGGCCCGAGCGAACCCGCTCGCGAATGATTTCGCGCTCGAACTCGGCGAGCGCCCCCAGGATCGAGACTTGAAGCCGGCCGGCGGGGGTCGAGAGATCGATCCCCTCGCGGAGGGTCACGACGGCGCAGCCGGCGGCCGAGAGCTCGTCCAGGAGCAGCAGGAGATCGCGAAGCGAGCGTCCGAGACGGTCGAGCGCGTAGGCCATCACCTCTCGGACCTCACCGGCGCGGACGGCCTTCCGCAGGTCGTCCAGCGCGGGGCGGTTCGCCTTTGCACCGGAGTGGCCGAGGTCGGTGAACTCGCGGACGTCCGCCCACCCGCGCGCCTCGGCAGCTCGGTGGAGCGCGTGGAGTTGTGCCTGGCCGTCCTGATCCGAGGTCGAGGTGCGGACGTAGAGCGCCCTCACGCGCGCGCCCCCGAGCGGACGGTCGGCCGTCACCTGCCACCCCGTGCGCCCGCACTCCACCGAGTCGAGGAACTCGCCAAAGCAGCCC
Source organism: Myxococcales bacterium (assembly GCA_021783235.1). Taxonomy (GTDB): domain Bacteria; phylum Myxococcota; class Myxococcia; order Myxococcales; family JAKAPL01; genus JAJXUD01. The sequence goes on from JAJXUD010000041.1 coordinate 23,456, forward strand.
CGGTCGTGGTCGGCATCCTGTTCACTTGGCCTCGCCCAGCCGGTCAAAATAGTCCAGCCGGTCGTAGCCCCGGGGCGTGAGGTCGTACCCTGAGCCGACCGGCTGGACGAGTCCGGCCCGCCGGCATCGCTCGATCTGCTTGCGGGTCTGCCCCAAGGACCAGCCCAGGCGCTCCGCGAGCACGACGAGGGAAAGCCCCTGGGAGGCTCCCCGCAGCTCCTGCAACATGAGAAATCGCGACGGGCTCACGACCACCTCCATCGACTGCTAGGTGTCCACCTACGCAGGCGAGAGCGGGAACTCTCCTGCCACACGCTGGAAATTCCGCCCGTTTCCCCATTGGGAAAATGGGGCGGTCGATTTTCTGCGCTGCCACCTACCGCGCCCGGGTTTTCCGCGCGCCGTGGGCCGAGCCGTACCCCTGGTCGAGGGCCACGCGCATCGCCTTGCGGCTCTTCTCCCTGACGGCTCCGTGGGAGTGGGAGCTGACGCCAGCCAACCGGCCGCTGCGGGTGACGGCGCAGCCGAAGGTCGGCCGTACCACCTCGCCCGCCGTCCCGCCGGATTCCCCCCGGGCCTTCGCGCCCGAGAGTTCCGCCCGGGCGGGGGCGTCCGTCGGCTCCTCCTCGCCCCTCGACTGGATCGCCGTCAGGGCGAGGGAGATCCGCTTCGCTTGCTCCTTCGTCGGCCGCCGGTCGCACTCGACGGTGAGCTTGCGACCGTGCATCTGGACACGGCACATCAGCCTCTCGGGCTTGGACGTCTCGAGCCGCTGCGCGACCGCATCGATCGCCTCGGACTCGCTCTCCTGCTTCCTGATCTTCTTGCTCTTGGCCACGGTGGCCTCCTCGGGGTGGAGAGGGAAAAGAGGGGCGGCGGCTTGGCGGTGAGGGAGCCGCCGCCCCCCAAGCTGCTACTTCGCGCGCGGCCGGCGGGCCGCCGGTCGCTCGTCCTGCTCATCCTCGTCGGCGCCGTCGAGATCCTCGCCCTCGGGCTCCTCGGGCTCGATCTCCTCGCTCTCGAACTCGCGAACGGTGATCGTCTCGCGGATGAGCTGCTTCTTCGTCTCGGCCATGTCGTCACTCCTTTCGTCCTCCTGGAGTAACCGGCCCCGGATGTGCGTCCAGTCGGCCCCGTGACCGCGTGTCCTGCGAGACCGCCTCTTCCGCATGCGATCGGCCGCGCGGTTCCGCTCCTCGGGGGAGAGAAGCAGGCCCTCGGCCTTCGCGAGGTAGTCGACCGCCTCCGCGATGGTCACGCCGCACGCCTTCGCGTCGAACAGGAGGTCATCCTGCGCCTCCCGGGCTTCGAGCCGGGCGAGTTCGGCCTCGCGTTCCTTTCGGATCGCGTCTGCTAGGTTCGCGAGGGCCCGCTCGGCGCACCCGGGAAGTCGCGGCCGAGTCACCGGGGCAGTCCCAGGGTGCGGAGGTTGGCCTCGACCCTCTTTATCAGCGCCTGAAGGTCGGCGAGCGTGGCGGCGAGATCGGCGCGCGCGAGGGCCCGACGTTCCCGAACGGCAGCAGCGCGGCAGGGACTCCCGCAGTAGACCTGATCGCGCCGTCGCGGCCGAAGGGGCCCTTGGCAGCGGGCGCAGCTTCCCGGGCGAGCGAGCTGCCTTGAAGCGTGCGGCAAGGCAGCGGTTTGATCTCCGGCGGCTTCGCTCGCGGGGGTCACGGCTCGCCCCCCGCCAGCTCGGCGGCGGCCCGCCGGATGGCCTCACGGGCGAGATCCACGCGCCCGGAGTCCAGGAAGCCGAGCGCCTCCTCGAGGGCGACTGTCACACCCCTGTGACAGTGAGGCTCCGCAAGGCCCTCGGAGACGCCGTTCGAGGAGTCGACCGATCGCTCGGATCCCGTTGGAATGTCTGGCGAACCGCTGCCAGGCTCCGCGAGACGCTGCTCAGGGAATCGGCTTCGAGCCCCACGCGGCTCACCACGCGTCAGAGGCCTCGCGTGAAGGCGACGAGCGCTTCGAGGGTCTTCTCGGGGATCGGACGGCTGAAGTCGGCGGGCTGGGTCGTCGGCGAGGCCTGGCCCACGACCTTCGACGCGGCGGGCCGCCGCCGATCTGGCGGGGGGCGAGCCGTGACCCCCGCCGTGGTCCTATCGGCGCGGTCGCAGGGCGCCTGCACGGCCTTGCTCTGCAACGGCCGTCAGCAAGAATAGCCGGTCGGGGCGCGTTGGCAGCGGGACGAAGCCAAAGCTTTTGTAGAAGGCCTGGGCCTTCCCCGAGAGGGCGTCGACGACGATGGCGAAGATGCCGAGGCGCTCGCGGGCGTCGAGGACGCGCCCGATGGCGTCAGCCATCAGGACCTCGCCGACGCGCTGGCCTCGGACCCGGACGTCGCGGGCCAGCCGGCCGACGAGGGCCGCGGGGATGGCGTCGTAGCGCGGGAGCTTCTTGGCCAAGTCCACAGGGAGGTCCTCGAGCTGGAGCGTGAACGCGCTCAAGCTGTAGAAGCCCACGAGCCCGGGATCGTCGTCGATGGCCACGAAGACCTGGGCGAGGTCACGCTTGGCGTCCTGGCTCGCCCGGTGCTTGAACCAGTCGTCGAGGCTCGGCTCACCGCAGCTGAAGGCGCCGCGGTCGTGGCGCTTCGCCAGGGGCTCGATGCGGATGGCCAAGCGGCCCTAGCGCGCGACCTTGGCCGCGTGGAGCTTGAAGGCCTCGACGAGCCTCGGGGCGGGCGCCGCCGGGTTCCGCACGGCCTCGAGGAAGGCCTCCCGGTCGGCACCGCGGAGCGTCATGCGCTCGTGGTCCTCGAGCACCTGCTTGGCCCCCTGGAGGGCGAGGTCGGCGGCGGGCAGGCCGGAGACCGCCATGGCCCGCAGGATGACGGTCTTCGCCGACGGGGCCACGCGCAGCTCGAGCCTCTGGCTCTTCAGCTCCCGCTTCTGCTTGGTCTTCGCAAGGCGGGCCATGGTTCTAAATGTACGTTGGATTGCCGTACAGCGCAACGCCTGCATCGACTGCGAGGGTCCTTCCCCCCACTGTCCCCCGGGACTTGGCAAGGGCGCCCCACGCGGCTCACCACGCGTCAGAGGCCTCGCGTGAAGGCGACGAGCGCTTCGAGGGTCTTCTCGGGCTGGTCGCGGTGGGGCGAGTGGCCGCAGCGCTCGAGGATCAGGGCGCGTACGGGGCCGGCGCAGCCCGCCTCGATCGCCTGAAGCTGCCGCACCGTTCCGTACTCGTCGTCGGCGCCCTGGACGACGAGGACGGGCACGCGGATCCGGGGGAGAAACTCCTCCAGGTTCCAGCGGCGAAAGTCGGGATCGAGCCAGGCGCGGTTCCAGCCCCAGAAGGCGCCGTCGGGATCGTCGTGGTGGCGCGCGAGGCGGGCCCGCAGGTCGCCGCTCTCCTCGTAGCTCCGCGCGGCTCTTCGGATGCTCTCGATCGAGAGATCCTCGGCGAAGACGTGGGGGGCCAAGAGCACGACCGCGCGCACGAGGGGGGCGGCGCCGCTGCCCGCGTGGACGATGGCGATGGAGGCGCCATCGCTGTGGCCGAAGAGGACGGCGTCGCGGACGCCGAGCGCCCCGAGTAGCTCGGGCAGCGCGACGAGCCCCTCGTCGTGCATGTAGCGAAGCGGCCGCGGCGGCGTGACGGGGTCGGAGCGACCGTAGCCCCAGCGGCTGTAGACCAGCGCGCCGAAGCCGGTCGCGGCGGCGGCACGCTCGGGGAAGTCGCGCCAGAGGCTCACCGAGCCCAGCCCCTCGTGGAGGAAGACGAGCGTCGGCGCGGCTCCGGGCGGCGGTCCGTGCCAGGCCCACTCCAGGCGGTGTCCGGCGACGACGACGGAGGGCACCTGGGCTACCCGCCTCGGAGCCTGTAGCGTTGCACCTTGCCGGTCGCCGTCTTCGGCAGCTCGCGGACGAACTCGATCCAGCGCGGGTACTTGAACGGGGCGAGCCGCTCCTTCACGAACGCCTTGAGCTCGGCGGCCAGCGCCTCGGAGGCCCGGTCCGGCTCCTTCAGCACCACGAAGGCCTTGGGCTTCACGAGCCCCTCGCCGTCCGGCTGGCCGACCACCGCCGCCTCGAGCACCGAGGGGTGCGAGGCCACCGCCGACTCGACCTCGAACGGCGAGACCCAGATGCCGCCCACCTTGAGCATGTCGTCCGTGCGGCCGGCATAGGTGAAATAGCCGTCGGCGTCGCGCACGTAGGTGTCGCCGGTGCGGGTCCAGGGGCCGTGAAAGGTGGCGAGGCTCCGCTCGCGGTTGTTCCAGTACGCGGCGCAGGCGGACGGGCCTCGCACCCAGAGCGAGCCCTCGACCCCATCGGGCACGGGCTCGCCGCTTTCGTCCACGAGCTTCACGTCGTAGCCGGGCACGGGCTTGCCGCTGGTGCCGTAGCGGACGTCGCCGGGCCGGTTCGAGATGAAGATGTGCAACAGCTCGGTGGAGCCGATGCCGTCCAGGATGTCGCTGCCGAAGCGGGCCCGCCAGCCCTCGCCGATGTGGCGCGGGAGCGCCTCCCCCGCCGAGCTGCTCGCCCGCAGCGCGGGCGCCTCGGGCGCCTCCCCCGCGGGGGTCGCGAGGATCGACGCGAAGAGGGTGGGCACGCCGCAGAAGATCGTCGGCCGGCGCTCCTTCAGGATCCGCAGCACCGAGGCGGGCGTGGGGCGCGCCGCGGCGAGCACGGCGGTGGCGCCGACCGAGAGCGGGAACGTGAGCGAGTTGCCGAGCCCGTAAGCGAAGAAGAGCTTGGCCGCGGAGAAGACGACGTCGCTCTCGCGGATGCCCAGGATGGGCTGGGCGTAGAGGGCCGCCGTCCAGACGAGGTGCGAGTGCAGGTGCAGCGCCCCCTTGGGGCGGCCGGTCGAACCCGAGGAGTAGAGCCAGAACGCGACGTCGTCGGCGCAGGTGGGCGCGGGCTCGAGCGGGCCCCGGTGGGCCTCGATCGCGGCGTCGAGTCGGGGCCTCCCGCCGTCGGGACCGCCGAGCGGCGAGCTGGCGACGAAGACGGCCTTCAGGAAGCGACTCTGGGCGAGGACCGGCTCGAGCTTGGGGAAGAGCGCGTCGCTCACCACGAGCAGCCGCGCCCGGCTGTCCTCGAGCAGGTACGCGTAGTCCTCCGGGGTCAGCAGGGTGTTGACCGGCACCGGGACGGCGCCCGCTTTGATGGCGCCGAGGAACGTCGCGTGGAAGTCGACCGTGTCGAGCAGGCAGAGCATCACGCGCTGCTCCGGCTCGACGCCGGCGGCGCGCAGCGCCCGGCCCACCGCGTCCGCCCGCCGCGCGAGATCCGCGTAGCTATAGCTCGCTCGATCGTCGACGACCGCGATCCGGTCGCCGCGCCCCTCCAGCAGGTGCCGGTCCAGCAGATCCAGCGCCGCGTTGTAGCTGCGCGGCAGCCGGACGGTGCGCCCGTCGATGCGGGAGAAGTCGGCCATGGCCCCGGACAATCATCGTCGAGACGGGGGCGGACGTCCATGGCGCCGGGCCACGCCGCTCCCCCGGGCAGGGCGCCCCTCTCGGAGCTCAGCCCGGCGGCGCCGTGCGGGCCGCCCGGTGGCCCACGGCGCGCTGCAGCCGCTCGAGCAGCGCCCTCCGCAGCCCGCGCGCGAGCTCCTCGGAGACGTCCTCGAAGGCGACGCCGAAGACCGGCCCCTCGCCAGGCCGCGGCTCCTCGCGGACGACGCGGGCGGAAAGCTCGATCGGGAGGCCCCCGCGCAGCTCGATGGCCATGCGGCCCCGCTCGCCGACCGCGTAGGGCGACAGCCCGTGGAGCAGCGCCCCGGACGACGAGAGGTTTCGGAGCTTGAACGGCCCGAGGGTGCGGCCGGGCAGCAAGAAGACGGCGAAGCCCGAGAACTCGACCCGGGCCTCCCGGCGGCGATCGGGGACGATCATGTGAACCTCCTCACAGGAGGTCCGATGCAGTCGACATGCCAGCGCGCCGCGGACCGCAACCCCTCGCGATTCGGCCGAAAGAGGGGCCGGGGCGCTGGGTCCGGCCGGACCCGCTGGGTCTTTCGGCGAGCGCCGGCGGAGCCGTCAGCGCGGCCGCTCGCCGAGCCGCCGCTCGACGAAGGCGGCGATGCGCGCGATCGACTCGAAGTTCTGCGGGACGAGCTCGGCGTCCTCGATCCGCAGGCCGAACTCGACCTCGAGGAAGCCGACGATCTCGAGGAACCCGGTCGAATCGACCACGCCCCGCCGCGACAGAGAGTCCTCGTCGGAGAGCCGCTCGGGCTCCGAGACGTAGAAGTTCTCGAGGACGAAGGACCGGACCCGCGAGGCGATGGGTCGCCCGGGCTCCGGCAGGAGGCTGCTTTCAGTCACGCTCATGCGAGCTCCGTCTTCTTGATCTTTCCCGTGCTGGTCTTCGGCAGCTCGGGCACCACGACCACCGCCTTGGGAACCATGAACGGCTCGAGCCGCCTCTGGCACTCGAACCGGATCTCCTTCGGGCCCAGCCTCGCCCCCCGCTCGAGGACGACGAAGGCCTTGACCGCCTGCCCGAGCAGCTCGTCCGGGACGCCGACCACGGCGGCCTCGCGCACGCCGGGGATCGCGAGGAGCGCCGCCTCCACCTCCTTCGGGGCGATCTTCTCGCCGCGCGACTTGATGACGTCGTCGAGGCGAGCCACGAAATAGAGGTAGCCCTCCTCGTCCATCCGGCAGAGATCCCCGGTGAAGAGGACCTGCTCGCCGGGCAGCGGGCCGGGGCGGAGCTTCTTCGCGGTGGCCTCTGGCTTCTCCCAGTAGCCCTTCATCACCGTGGGCCCGCGCACGACGAGCTGGCCGACGACGTTGGGCCCCACGCGGCGCCCCTCCTCGTCGACGATCCAGACCTCGGTGTTCGGGATCGCGAGGCCGACGCTGTCCGGCTTCCGGTCGAGATCCTCGGGCGGGAGGTAGCTCACCCGCTTGCACTCGGTGAGGCCGTACATCGAGTAGATGCGCGCGCCCGGGAAGAGATCCTTCAGGAGCAGGATGTGCTTCGGGGCCAGCGCCGCCGCCGTGTTCGTCACGTAGCGCAGCCTCGGCAGCCTCGCCTCGCGCAGCGAGCGGAGCTCCGAGAGCATCGCGAAGAGCGTCGGCACGCCCGGAAAGCCGGTCGCCTCCTCCTCGACCATCCGCTCGACCACGCGCATCGGGAAGGCGAAGCTCCGTTCGAGCACGAGCCGGGCGCCCGCCCGGAACGCCATGATCAGCTGGTAGAGCCCGTAGTCGAACGCCATCGGCAGCGCGCTCAGGACGACGTCGTCCTCCACCGCCTCGAGGTAGGTCGAGATGGAGGTCGCCGCCGACAGCATGTTGCGGTGGGTCAGCATGACCCCCTTCGGTTCGCCGGTGCTCCCCGAGGTGTAGACGATGGCCGCGAGGTCCAGCTCCAGGCAGCGGCGCCTCGGCGGGCGATCGCTCGGCTCTCCGGCCACCGCCGTCGCGAGCCGCTCCCCACCCGGCAGGCCGAGCAGATCCTCGTCGGAGGCGCCGTCCAGCAGGACGGACTTCAACGCCGGGGCGCGGGCCGCCGCCTCGGCGAAGGTCGCGCGCAGCGGCGCCTCGCTGATCATCGCCACGGCCCGGCTGTCCTCGAGCAGGTAGGCGAGCTTGTCCGGCCTCGTCAGCGGGTTCACCAGCACCGCCACGGCGTTGGCCTTCAGGATCGCCCAGAACGCCACCGCCGGGACGACCCCGTTCTCCGCGAAGACGACGACCCGGTCGCCCCGCGCGACGCCTCGCCGCTCGAGGGCGTGGCCGAGCGAGTTGGCGCGGGCCTCGACGTCGCCGTAGGTGAGCCGGCGCTCCTCCGGCCGCCCGTCGGCGCAGACCAGGGCCACCTTGCCGCCGAGCCGCGCCGCGGAGTGGCTCAGGTAGTCGTGCAGCAGGGGAACGGCGCCGTGCATGGGTCACCTCGCGAGACGGTCGACGACGGTCTGAAACGGCCCGGCCGGCTCCCGCTCGGGCGGGCGCCGAACGAGCTCATGGTGCAGGAGCTGAGTCGACAGGACTCCCACCAGCGCCATGTCGTCGGCGTTCGAGAGACGGCTCTCGGGCGCGGCGGCGCGGCACTTGGCCCAGAGCCGCTCGACCGCCCCCGGGTCGAAGACGCTGGCCTCGGCGACCGCCGCCGGCCGGAGCAGCTCGGCGACCCAGTCGGCTGCGTTCGGGCCGGTGAAGGCCAGCGCGTTCGGGGCCCTGTACGGCTGCTTCGGCCGGGCGCGGATCCGGTCGGGGACGAGCCCCCGCGCCGCTCGCTTGAGGACGTGCTTCTCGTCGAGCCCGAGGAGCTTGTGGCGGCTCGGCAACGAGCAGGCGAGATCCACCAGCTCCCTGTCCAGGAAGGGGAAGCGCCCCTCGACCGAGTGGGCCATCAGCATCCGGTCGCCCTGCGACGACAGCAGGTAGCCGGACAGCAGCGTCCGGATCTCGAGGTACTGGTCCTGCGCGAGCGAGGGCCAGCCGGAGAGCTCCGGGGGCAGGCTCGCGAGCAGCCGCTCGACGGCCTCGCCGCGCCCCGTCCGCCGGCGCAGCTCCGGGGAGAAGAGCCGCTGCAACGCCGCCGCCGATCGCCAGCGCGGCCCGTGCGAGAATCCGGGGCGGCCCGCCCCGGCGAGGTCCGCGCCGAAGAACTCCCGCGCCAGCGCGCGCTGCGCCACCGGCGAGCGGGCGAGGTACGGGTAGAGCCGATCGAGCAGCAGCGGCCGGAGGCGCGAGCGGGGATCGCGCGCCCAGAAGCGTCGCACCTTGGCCTCGCGGAAGAGGTCGTAGCCGGCGAAGATCTCGTCGGCGCCCTCCCCGGTCAAAACGACCTTGGTCCCGTGCGAGGCGGCGAGTCCCGAGAGGAGGAACAGCGGCGCGGGCGCGGTCCGAAGGAGCGGCCGCTCGGCGTGGCGGACCACGTCGGGGAAGACCCGCGCGATGTCCCGCCCCGACACCAAGAGCTCGTGGTGCTCGCTCTCGAGCCGCGACGCCATCTCCCGCTGGTATTCGGTCTCGTCGTAGTCGCGGTCGGCGAAGCGGATCGAGAAGGTCGCGAATCGCCCGCCCGCGACCTTGCGGCCCAGCGCGGCGACGAGCGAGCTGTCGAGCCCGCCCGACAGATAGCTGCCGACGGGGACGTCGGAGCGGGTCACCCGCAGCCGGACCGCCCGCTCGAGGGCCGAGACCACCCGCTCGGCGGCGGCGTCCAGCGAGCCCTCGAAGCGCCCCTCGCCCTCTCCCGGAAAGGACGGACGCCAGAACTGCCGCTCGACGACGCGGCCGTCCGGCTCGTAGCGCCGCCAGTGGCCTGGCGGAAGCTCGTGGACGCCCTGGAACATCGACTGGGGCGCCACGACGGTCCAGAAGGTGAAGGTCTCCTCGAGCCCCATGGGATCGAGGGCGCGCCGGATCCCGGGATCGCCCGCGAAGATCGCCTTGACCTCGCTCGCGAAGAAGAGCCGCCCGGAGACCTCCGCGAGGTGGAGCGGCCTCACCCCCAGCCGGTCGCGCGCCAGCACGAGGCGCGAGGCCCGCTCGTCCCAGATCGCCATCGCGAACTGACCGTTGAAGCGGCCGAAGGCCTCCTCACCCCAGGCCTCGTAGGCGTGGACCGCCACCTCGGTGTCGCTGCGCGTCCGGAAGCGGTGGCCGAGCGCGAGGAGCTCCTCGCGCAGCTCGACGAAGTTGAAGATCTCGCCGTTGAAGGCGATCCAGAGCCGTCCGTCCTCGGTGCAGAGCGGCTGCTGGCCGGCGGTGACGTCGACGATCGAGAGCCTCGTGTGGACGAGGCCGAGCCGCGGGTTGCGGTAGAGGCCGAGTTCGTCGGGGCCGCGGTGCCGGAGGGCGGCCGCCATCCGCCCGAGCGCCTCGAGCGAAGCGGGCTCCGCAAAGCCCCGGGTGGAGAGGATGCCGGCGAGGCCGCACACGTCAGGCTTCTCCCGATCGCTCCACCAGCAGAGGCGCGAGGTGGAGGTAGCGGGCCGCGCGGCGCTTGGCCTCGATGTCCCGGAAGACCCGCTCCACCTGCGCCACGGTGAGCCCCACCGCGGGCGCCACCTCGGCGGCGCCGACGCCGTGATCGAGCGCGTGGAGGCAGAGATCCATCCGGTCGTAGGGCAGCGCGAAGTAGAACTCCTCCTGGGTCTGCGGCAGGGAGAAGGTGTCGGTGGTGGGCGGGCGGCTCCGGACCTCGAGCGGCAGGCCGAGCTCCTCGGCGAGCGCATAGACCTGCGACTTGTAGAGGTGGGCGATCGGCTTGAAGTCGGCGGCCCCGTCCCCCTGCTTCACGAAGAAGCCCTGGTCGAACTCGAGCCGATTGGGAGTGCCCGCCACCGCCCGGTTCAGCCGGTCGGCGTGGTAGTACTCCGTCACCTTCCGGAGCCGCTGCTTGTAGTTCGTCGCGGCGACGAGCGCGAGGTAGGCCTGGCTCGAGAGCCGCGCGGTCCGCTGCTCGCCCGTCGGCGCCTCGACGGTCAGCAGCGAGATGTTCAGCCGCTCCCCTTCGAGCGTCCCGGGCAGGGTCACCTTGCACCTCCAGCCGTCGCCGTAGTCCGGGAAGACGGTCCGGATCGCGGCCGCCTGCCGCTCGTAGCAGCCCGCGGCGGCCGCCGCCGGACCGATGGGATCGACGAGCGCCGAGATGCCGAGCCGGTCGGCCACGAGCCGCCCCAGCCGGAGCGAGTCGTCGGAGGAGTCGCGGTCCGGCATCAAGAGCCCGAGGACCCGCTCGGGGCCGAGCGCGCGCGCGCAGAGCGCGGCGACGACCGAGCTGTCGACCCCCCCCGAGAGCCCCACCACCGCGCCGCGACGCCGCAGGGTCTCGAAGACCTGCCGGCGGACGACCTCCTCGATCCGCCGAACCTCCGCCGCGGCGTCCAGCCCCAAGACGTTGCGCCCGAACATGGCCATCTCCTCTCCACGAACGGCAAGGTAAGGCCGCGCGGCGCCGGAGGGCGGCGGCTCGCTTGGGGTGGGGCTGTGCCCCCGACGGCCGAGCCCTAAGCTTCCGGGAGCCATGGCGCGGAACGTCGCAGTCGCAGGCGAGCAGGCCGCTCCCTCTCTTCCGGAGTGGGAGGCGCTTCGGGCCGACCTCGCGAAGTACTACCGGATCGCCTACGGGACCGAGGCGCCGGCGCTCCGAGAGCGGCTTCGGCTCTGGCTCACGAGCTCCGGCTTCCACTGCGTCGCGGTCCACCGGCTCGGGGAGCTCTCCTGGCGGCTCAAGGGCGAGCGGCCCGTCGCCTGGCTCCTCTGCGGCGGGCTGTTCCACGCCCTCGATCTGGCGGTCAACCTCGTCCACCACGTCGACATCGCGGCCCGCGTCGGCCCCGGCTTCTACATCGGCCACCCCTCGACCATCTACATCGGCGAGACCCGCATCGGCCGGAACTTCAGCGTCACCCACAACGTCACGATCGGGCTCGGCCAATCCCGCGGCAAGGAGGGGCTCCCCGCCATCGGCGACGACGTCTGGATCGGCACCGGCTCCATCGTCTACGGCGACATCCAGGTGGGGGACGGCGCCACGATCGCGAGCGGGACGGTCCTCTCGAAGAGCGTGCCGCCGCGGGCGCTCGTGGGGGGAAACCCGGGCCGGGTCCTCGCGAGCGACTACGACAACGGCCAGCTCCTCGCCGATCGCTCGCGCGGCCCGAGGGCCCCCGACCCCTCGCCGAACGGGGAGCCTCGGCCGACGACCCGCTGAATCCCCCCCCGTCCCGCGCCGCGTCACCCGCCGGTCTGGGCGCGAGCCTCGGGGCGGGCCGCCGCCCGAGCCGCGCGCCGAAGCAGCCGCGCGAGCCGCTGGGAGAGCTCGCTCGGCTGGAAGGGCTTGGGCAAGAAGTCGTCAGCGCCGGCGCCGAGCGCCTCCTGTCGGAGCTGCGGATCCGCCCGCGCGGTGTAGACGAGGATGGGGAAGCGCCGGCCGCCCGGATCGCCGCGGATCTTCCGGCAGGCCTCGAGGCCGTCCATCCCCGGGAGCATGACGTCGAAGACGCCGACGTCGAAGCTCTCGCGCTCGACGCGCGCGACCGCCTCCTCGCCGCTCGCGACCGAGGCGACCTCGTAGCTGCGCCCGAGGTAGTCGCCGAGGAGGAGCTGGGCCTCCGAGCTGTCCTCGACGAGCAGCAGCCGCGGCTTCGGGATCCCAGGCGCCGCGAGCGTCCCCGGGACCGGCGTCAGCCGGCCCCGGATCGCGCACGGGTCGCTGCCCGGCTGCCAGCGCGGCAGCCGCACGGTGAAGACGGAGCCCTCCCCGAGCACGCTCTCGACCTCCACGCGGCCCCCGTGCAGCTCGGCGAACTCCCGGACCACCGCGAGCCCGAGGCCGGTCCCTCGCGTCCGACCGCGATCGTCCTCCCTCCCGCGGGAGAAGCGGCCGAAGATCGTCGGGAGATCCTCGGGGGCGATCCCCTCGCCGAGGTCCCGCACCGCGAGCGCGAGCGTGTCGCCCTCGGTCCAGAGCCGCGCGACCACGGCGCCGCCCTCCCGGGAGTACTTGCAGCCGTTCGAGAGCAGGTTCGAGACGATCCGCTCGAACTTGTCCACGTCGAGATCCGCCATGAGCGGCGCGCCGGGCGGGTCGAAGGCGAGGGCGAGGCCGAGGCTCGTCGCGTGCGGCACCATCGACTCGACCAGCTCGGCGACGATCGCGTCGGCGGCGACCCGGACCGGCTGGAGCCTGCCCATGCCGGAGTCGATGCGCGCGAGGTCGAGGATGTCGTTCAACATTCCTTCGAGTCTCGTCGCCCCGCGCAGGGCGACGTCGAGGTACTTGGTCCGCCTCGCCTCGTCGAGCCGCTCGGGCCCGTGGAGCAGCCGCAGCGAGCCCAGGATGAGCGTGAGCGGGCTGCGCAGGTCGTGGCTCACGTTCGCGAAGAAGCTCGTCTTCGCGACGTCGAGCTCCTGCAGCCGGCGGTTCGCCGCCTCGAGGGCGAGGCGGCTCTCGGCCTCGCGGAAGAAGATGCGGGTGGCCACCCGGTTGGCCACCGCGGCGACGAAGGCGCTCCCGACGAGCTCGAGCAGCTCGCCCGGCGGCGCGGCGCCCCGCCACGGCCCCTGGAGTCGGCTCGCGAGGTGGCCGAGCGGCACCAGCGCCGCGGCGGCGACGGCCCACGACGAGCTGGCCGGGAAGAGGACCGCGATGCCGAAGAGGATCAGGTAGCCGGCAAAGCGCAGGGGACCCGCGTCGAGGCCGGCCGGGCCGAGCAGCGACGCCTCGGTCGAGACGCAGGCGGCGGCGAGCAGAAAGAAGGCGAGCTGGTGGCGTCGCCGAAAGGCCCCCCGGCGGAGTCCCACGAGGAGGCCGACCACGCCGAGCTCGGCGGCGAGGGAGGGGGCCAAGGCGCCGAGGCCTGGATGGAAGGCGAGGCCCGCGACCCCGATCGCGATCGGGATCGCGCCGGCGACGACCCACGCACAGATGTTCGTGCGCGCCAGCAGCACGCGACGGTGCTCCTCGATCAGCGGCTCCGCCGCCGCCGGCGAGAGCCAGCCGAACGGGGTCGAGGCGGCCGGAGGCGGCGCGCCGCCCGCTCGACCGGGAGCGCTCCCCTCGTGGTTCGATCCTCGCTTCAAGCGGCCACCCCCTCGTTCGGGAAGACCCGAGGGTGAGGCCGAAGCCCGCCTCTGCCCACTCCCCGGCTGGCCCGGTCACCCGAGCGGGAGGGCCCGACCGGCGATCCGCTTCGCGACCGGCCCCGCTGGGACTCAGCGATCGATCGACTTGACGAGCGGGATTCGGTCGAGCGCCCGGAAGCCGAACGCACGGTAGATCGCCTGCGCCTCGACGTTGTGCCGCTCCACCTCGAGGACGAGCGCTCGGATGCCCAGGGTCCGGCAGAGCTGCTCGAGGAAGCGGAGCGTCGCGAGGCCGTGCCCCTTCCGCCGCCAGCCGGGCTCGACGTAGAGATCGGTCAAGAGCCCGAGGTCGCCGCCGAGCTCGAGGTCGTAGCCGAACGTGAGCAGCGCGTAGCCGGCGACCTGCCCCGCCAGCTCGAGCAGGTAGGCCCGGCCGAGCGAGGGGTGCGAGAGCAGCCGCGCGAGGCTCGGCCGCAGCTCGTCTTCGACGTAGCGAAGGCCGTCGTGCCGGTAGTAGGCCTGAAGGAGGGACAAGAGGATCTCGAGGTCGGGCGGGCCCGCCTGCCGGTGCCGGAGCGCGTCGGTCATGCGGCGGGAGAGTAGCGGCAAGGCGCCGCGGGCGCCATCGCCCGGATCTTCGACCAGCGGTGGGCTGGCGTTCGGGCGGCAGCGGCTCGATCATTTCGAGCGTGCGCGCGCTCGTCCTCGGCGGTGGGGTCGCCGGCCTCGCGGCGGCGCTGGAGCTGCGGCGCCGCCGGCCGGAGCTCGAGCTGACCCTGATCGAGGCGCGGGGCCGGCTGGGCGGGCGAGTCTGGACCGAGCGCGATCCGGACGACGGCCTGCCGATCGAGCGCGGCGCCGAGTTCGTCCACGGCCGGCCGAAGGCGCTGCTCGCCGAGCTTCGCCGCGCCGGCATCGACGTGGCCGAAGATCGGAGCGACTTCTGGATCGGCTCCGGCCGCCGCGCCGGGCCGGGCGGCGCGGAGACCGGACGGGCCTTCGGCGCCCTGGGGAAGGCGCTCGCCGGGCTGCTCGACCCGAAGGCCCGGGACCGGAGCATCGCCGCGCTGGCCGACGAGCCGCCGCTCTCCGAGCTGCCGCCCGAGCTGCGCGCCATCGCCCGCTCGTTCGCCGAGGGCTACTACCTCGCGAAGCCCGAGCGGGCGAGCGCGCGGGCGATCGCCCGGATGGAGGCCGCCCAGGACGCGATCGGCGGCGACGGCTCCTCGCGCCCCGCCGGCGGCTACGGACGGCTGATCGAGTGGCTCGGAGCGCGGATCGGGGCCGAGCGGATCCTCCGCGGCGCCGCGGCGAGGAGGCTCGACTGGCGCTCCGGCCACGTCCGGGTCTTGGTCGACGGCCTCGGCGGCCGGCTGCCGGAGCTCGAGGCCGACCGCGCGATCATCGCCCTCCCGCTCTCCTCGATCGCGGGCGAACGCTCGCTCGGTGGCCGGCTCGGTATCCGCCCACCCGTCCGCGAGAAGCTCGAGGCGGCTCGCTCGCTGGAGATGGGCAACGTCGTCAAGCTCCAGCTGCGGCTGCGGGGCCGGCTCGGCGGCGGCAGCTTCTCGCTCGCCCCGGGCCAGCCGGTGCCGACCTGGTGGCACGCCTCGCCCCCGGGCTCGCCGTGGGTGGTCGGCTGGGCCGGCGGGCCCGCCGCGGACGCGCTCGATCCGCTCGACGATGACCTTCTGCGGGACGTCGCCCTGGCGTCGCTCGCGGTCGCCTGGGGGGAGCCGCGCCGGTCGCTGGCCCGGCGGCTCGAGGCCTTCCTCGCGACCCGCTGGGGCCGCGACCCGCTCTCGTTCGGCGGCTACGCCTGGGTGCCGCTCGGGGCCGACGGCGCCATGGAGGCGCTCGCCGCCCCCGTGGCGGAGACGCTCTTCTTCGCGGGGGAGGCCACCGAGCCGGGCCACGCGGGCACCGTCCACGGCGCCTACGAGAGCGGCGTGCGGGCGGCGGGAGAGCTCATCGCGACCCTCCCGAAGCGACGGCGCCGCTGATCCGGCGCACCGAGGGCGTTGGGACGCAAGCCGTTCGCTCGTCATGGGGGTGGGGTTCTCGCAATGGCTCCGCGGCTTGCCAGCCGCCCCGCCGCCGGCGTAGCTTCCCGACCTCGCGGCGCTGTCCCCATCGTCTAGAGGCCCAGGACACGGCCCTTTCAAGGCTGTAACGGGGGTTCGAATCCCCCTGGGGACGCCAGAGCGTCCGTCTTCGATGGCTCGCGCGTGAAATTGGATGATTCGCCGCCGATCTTCGATGAGTCGCCCGCGATCTTCGATGGGTGCAAGTCTGAAACTGATTGCATCGAAGCCCTCCCTGGCAGAGCGCGACGTCCGCATTACGCGGCCTCTGCAAAGCCTGGCTGCTCGTAACACTTGAGGCCACGATGCGTGGTCACCACG
>JAJXUD010000109.1 GCA_021783235.1 Myxococcales bacterium
AGATCGTCGCAGCCCTCGATGCCTGCGACTCCCATCTCGAGCAGCGTCAACTCACGCTCTTCCGCGAGCACTTCCCCGCGGATCGCAACCCTGAACCCCGCTGCAAATGCTAACGCCTATGGGCCTCACGGCCTTCGCCGCCTGGGCCGCCATGGCGGCGGTGCCGAGGTAGTGCGCCGCCACGGCGGGCGACGGATGGACGATCTCCGGGTGTGCGTCGCGGCAAGCGCCAAGCACGACCCCAAACACGACGATCAGCCGTTTCATGAACCCCTCCATCGAAGACGAAATGCAAGCTGCCAGGCCGCCGCTCGAGTGTCAAGCACGAAAGCTGTAATTGCCATCTGAGCCAGCAGCTAGCATCGGAACGGACGCGATCGATGAGACGCGCCATACCGACCTGAAGCCGGCGGCTCGCCATCCCCGCCGATGAACGGCTGCTTCCGATTCTTGCCGCTTGCCGGCCGGAGACCAGCCGTCGTAGTCTCGCCGCATGCTCTCCGTCCTTTCGATCGCTCGCCTCGCGCTCGCCGCGGCCGCGGCCGCGCCCTCGCCCTTCCTCGCCGCCGCGCGCGCGGGAAAGCCGGTCTACGCGACCTTCGAGACGACGCTCGGGAGCTTCGTCTGCCGGCTCGACTCGAAGCTGGCGCCCCAGGCCGTGGCCGACTTCGTGGGCTACGCCACCGGGGAGAAGCCCTGGGTCGACAGCCGCTCGCCGACCAAGATCGAAGGCGAGCCGCTCTACGACGGGACCTGGTTCTACCGGGCGGTGCCCGACTTCGCGATCCAGGGGGGCGACCCCTTCGACACGGGCCTCATCGGGCCGGGCTACCCGTTCGACGACCCGGCCGCCGAGGGCGGCACCTTCGACCAGGCGGGCCGGCTCGCCACGGTCGCCACGGGGCCGCACCCCACGGGGAGCGAGTTCTTCGTCACCGAGATCCCGATGCCGTGGCTGAACGGCCGCCACACGGTCTTCGGCGAGGTCGTCGCGGGAATGGAGACGGTCCACGCCATCGCCCACGTGCCGGTGGGGGTGTTCAACCGGCCGCTGAAGCCGGTCATCCTGAACAAGCTCCGGCTCTCGCTGGAGCCGCCGGCGGCCGCGCCCGCCCCCGCGAAGAGCGCCGCCTCACACTGACGTCGCGACCCGCGAGCCCGGCCCGCACGGTCGCGACCCGCTCCCCGGGGGTTCGATCTCCGACCCGCTCCCGCGCGCGCAACCCCGCGGAACCTCGGGCGCGGGGCGCGGGCACGAGGCTTGCCTTCCTTCGCGGGCGTGACGACCCTCTCGACTGCGCTCCTCGCGCTCACCCTCTCCCAGCTCGCGCTCCCGCCCGGCGAGCCCACGGTCGAGGAGGCCGTGCGCGCCGCCGAGAAGGCCTCGCTGCTTCGGCCGCGAGAGCTCGACCACTGGCGCGGGCGGGCGAGGGCCAAGGCCTTTCTCCCCGAGCTCTCGCTCTCGGCGGAGCGGCACATCGGCGACATCGTGCTGCTCGGCATCCGCAGCGGCGACTCGGTCGACACCAACGCGGCCGAGGCGGTGGACGTCTACGCCGTCCACGCGACCTGGAAGCTCCCCGAGCTGGTCTTCGCGCCGGAGGAGCTCGCGGTGGAGAAGGCGGTCGAGCGGCTCGAGGCGGCGCGGGCCGATCTGCGCGACCGGGTGATCCAGCTCTACTTCCAGCGCGTGCGGGCCTGGCGAAAGCTCCAGGAGGCGGAGGGCGGGGAGCGGCCCGCGCTGGAGCTCTCGCTCGCCGAGGTGACGGCGAAGCTCGACGCGCTGACGGGCGGCCTCTACTCCAGTCGCCGGGAGCGGCGCCGGAGGGACGAATGAGGCCCGCCCTCCCGCTCCTCGCGCTCGCCGCCGGCTGCCTGCCGCCCCTCTCCCAGTCGATTCCCGCGCCGCCGGCGATCGCCTCCACCGTCCCCGCAGACGGCGCGAAGGGGGTCCCGGCCACGGTCGCGCCCGAGGTCTGCTTCGACCAGCCGCTCGACCCCTCGACGGTCAGCTCGGCGACCTTCGTCCTCCTGCGCGCGCAAGGGAAGACGCACCCGCACGTCCCCCTGAGCGTCACGGTCGACGCGAGCGGCGACTGCGCGCTGCTCACCCCGGCGGGGCCGCTCGCGCCCACGAGCGGCTACGAGGTCGAGGTCACCGACGCCGCCCACGCCCAGTCGGGCCTCGCCGTCGCCCACGCCACGGGACAGCGGATCGTCTTCACGGCCTCGTTCACCACCGCCGGCCCGCCCACCCGGGCGGCGCTGCTCGTGCCGAGCGACGGCGCGCTCTCGGTCCCGCTCGACCTCGCGGAGATCGAGGTCGCCTTCAGCCGGCCCGTGGCGGGCAGCCGCTCGCCCCTCGCGCTCTCGCCCGTGGGCGGCCCGAGCAGCCTCGACCCCTCGGGGCTCCTCGCGTCGGTGGAGCCGCCCGCGCTCGAGCCCGGCGGATTCGTGGGCGTGGCGCTCGACCCCGCGCTCGTCGACGCCGACGGCGACCGGCCACGGACCCCGGACGCGCTCGGCTTCACCATCGGCCAGTGCGCCGAGGGGAGCCCGCCCTCCGTCGGCGAGGGCGAGGTCGCGCCCCGCGACCGGGACGCGCTGCTCTTCTTTCTCGTCGACCGCCCCTCCCTCTGCGCGGCGACGGTCGACGAGGAGGGCTGCCCCGACGCGGGCGCCGTCACCGTGCCCGCCGTCTGCCCCTCGGCCTACGACCCGTGCACCGGCGGGCTGCTCTGCGACTGCCAGGTCCCGCTCGTCGGCCTCTGCCCCGGCGGCTCCGCCGAGGCCATCCCGCTCGCCACCGGCTGGAACGGCGAGACCGGCAGCGCCGACCTGCCGGCGCCGTTCACGCTCTCGCCGCCGCTGCCGCCGCTCGTCCTCTCGGAGCTGATGCTCGCCCCCACCGGGAGCCGGAGCCAGGCCGAGTACGTCGAGGTCGCGAACGCGGGCGCGCTTCCCGTCGACCTGCTCGGCGTCTCGCTCGCGAGCTGCGCCGGCAGCCCCGGCTGCACCGCGCCCGGAAAGGCGCAGCCGTTCGGTCCCCTCTCGCCCGGCGGCTCGACGGCGCTGCCGCCCGGCGGCTACGCCCTCCTCGTCGGCGAGGGCTTCGACCCAACCCTCTACCCCGACCTGCCCCAGGACGCGCTCCTCCTCGCCCCGCGCGCCGGCGGCGCGCTGCTCTCGCTCTCCGCGACGAAGCCGCAGGCCGTGGGGCTCTTCCCCGCGGACGGAACGGCCACGCCGCTCTCGACCTTCGACGGCTCGCTGCTCCCGCGGCCGGGCCTCTCGCTCGAGCGGGTGGACCCGTCGGCCCCCGATCCGCTGCCGCAGGGCTTTTCGCTCGCGGCCCTTCCGGGCGGCACGCCCGGCGCCTGCAACTCGGTGACGCCGGCGGCCGACTGCGTCTCCGGCCCTTGAACCGGGCGCTTTTCGCGTGCTATGCGACTGCGCCTGAGCGAGGAGGAGCAGCCCATGTCCGGCCACAACCGATGGACCAAGATCAAGCACAAGAAGGAGGCCCAGGGGGCCGCGAAGGGGAAGCTCTTCACGAAGCTCATCAAGGAGATCACCGTCTCGACGCGGATGGGCGGCGGCGATCCCGACGGCAACGCGCGGCTCCGCTCCGCCATCTCGGCGGCCCGCGAGGCCAACATGCCGGCCGACAACATCACGCGCGCCATCAAGAAGGGGACGGGCGAGCTCGAGGGCATCAACTACGAGGAGGCCACCTACGAGGGCTACGGCCCGAGCGGCGTGGCGCTCATCGTCCAGTGCCTCACCGACAACCGCAACCGGACCGCGGGCGAGGTCCGCCACCTCTTCACGAAGGGCGGCGGCAACATGGCCGAATCGGGCGCGGTCGGCTGGATGTTCGAGCGGCGCGGCACCATCGAGGTGAAGCCGGGCCCCACCGAGGACCAGGTCATGGAGGTCGCGCTCGAGGCCGGCGCGCTCGACGTCGTCGCGCAGGACGAGGGCTTCGAGGTCCGCACCGAGCCGAACGACCTGCACAAGGTCGTCCAGGCGCTCGAGGCGAGGAAGCTCACCCTCGGCGAGCTGAAGATCGCCTACCTGCCGAAGGAGACGCTGCGGCTCGAGAAGCTCGAGGACGCCCAGAAGGTCCTCAAGATGGTCGACCTGCTCGAGGACAACGAGGACGTCCAGAGCGTCTTTGCGAACTTCGAGGTCGATGACAAGATCATCGACCAGATCGCCGGGAGCTGAGCCGGCGCGTCGCCCCAAAGGGGGTCAGCCATGTCCCGCCGCCACCCGCACGTCGTCAACGTCGAGGAGATCGCGCCGGTGGAGGAGGGGCGCGGCGGCTTCGGCTCCCGCCGGCGGCGCCTCGGGCCCGAGGCCGGTGGGCTCGCCCTCGGCTGCACCCACATGGAGCTGCCGCCGGGCAAGACCGGCTTCCCGTTCCACTTCCACAGCGCCTTCGAGGAGGCGATCTACGTCCTCGAGGGGACGGGGACGCTCCGGGTGGGGGCCGAGAAGATCGAGCTCCGCGCCGGCGACTACGTCGGGCTCCCGGCGGGTCCCGCCTGCGCCCATGCGCTCACGAACACGGGCTCCGCCCCGCTCCGCTACCTGAGCCTCTCGAGCCCGGCGACGCCCGCCACGCTCGACATCGTGGTCTACCCGGACTCGAAGAAGGTGGCCTTCGCCTCCGGGATCGATCCGCTGAAGGGCCTCCGCGGCGGCGGCTGGGTCATGAGCCTGGTCCAGCAAGATCAGCCCGCGCTCGGCTACTACGACGGCGAACCGCTCGCGAACGGCTGAGAGGGTGTCGACCAATCCCTGGGCGACCGGAAGGGGTTGGTTCGCGGCCTCTCAGGTCACCCGCAGCGCCTTGAGCGCCTCGCGGACCAGGAGGGAGAGGTCGCCTTCGGGCAGCGCCTCCCGGGCCCGCCGGGCGGCGCCCTCGGCCTGGGCGGGCCGGTAGCCGAGCGCGAGGAGCGCTGCGACGAGCTCGTCGGTCGCCGGCGCGGGGCTGGGCCCGGAGGCGGCCGAGATCGGCGCCTGCGCCACCGCGCCGATCTCGAGCCCCCGGTCCTTGAGGTGAAAGAGGAGCGCCTCGGCGGTCTTCTTGCCGATGCCCTTCACCTGCGTGAGCCGCGCCACGTCGCCGCGCTGGACCGCCTGCGCGAGCTCGGCGGGCGCGAGCGCCGAGAGGAGCAGGAGCGCCATGGAGGGGCCGACCTTCGGGACCTCGAGGAGGAGCCGGAAGAGCGCCCGCTCGCCGAGGGTCGCGAAGCCGTAGAGGTCGATCGCGTCCTCCTTGACCGCCGTGTGGACGAAGAGCTCGACCGGTCCGCCGAGGGGCCCGAGCCGCTCCGCCGTCCGCGCCGGCAGCCGCAGCTCGTAGCCGACCCCGCCCACGAGCAGCACGACGCCGCCCGCGTCCCGGTGCAGCAGCGAGCCTTTGAGGTAGGCGATCAGCGGCCCCTCCCCTTCAGCGCCGCCCGCAGGAGGAGGTTCGCCGCGCTGGGCGGCGCCGCGGGCGCGCCGGCGATGGCCCGGAGCCAGGGCGACGGCGCCCCGGCGCGCTCCGGGACCCAGCTCCGCGAGAGGTGGCAGATCGCGATGGCGAGCGCGTCGCTGGCGTCGGCCCGCAGCTCGCCCGAGAGGCCGAGGAGCTGCTGGACCGAGCGGGCCACCGACGCCTTGCTCCGCGCGCCGCCCTGGGTGAGCGAGCGTTTGACCGTGGCCGGCGGGTACTCGTGGACCTCGAGCCCGGCCTGCGCGAGCGCGAGCAGGACGACGCCGCGCGCGTGGCCCAAGATCAGCGCGCTGCGGGCCGCCCGCTGGCTGAAGATCCCCTCGACCGCCGCCGCCTCGGGCCGGTGGCGCGCGATCAGCTCGGCGAGGCCGACGTGGAGCCGCGAGAGCCGCTCGGGCAGCGGGCCGCCGCCGAGCGAGAACACGCCCGCCTCGACCGCCCGCCAACGCGGGCCCTCTCTTCGAACGAGGCCGTATCCCGTCACGCGGGAACCGGGGTCGAGACCGAGCGTCAGCATCGGCGCGGAGAGTAGCAGCGCCGTCCGACAGCCGCCCCCCAACTCGGCTCCGCCGCGACGAGCGCGCTAGAATGCGGCATGGCCCGCTACCGCGTCCTCATCCCCTACACCGAGCCGACCTTCTCGCCCCGCCTCGGACGGCCCGCCGACCACGTCTACATGGGCGAGGAGATCGTCGACGCGGACGGCGCGGAGGCGGCGAAGGGGATCGCCCTCGGAAAGTTCCACGCCCGGGCGAACGCGAGCGGCGTCGGCTGGGCTCGCCTGCCGCTCGAGAGCCGGATCTCGGTGGAGCTGCTGGACTCCGCCGGCGCGTAGCCGTGGGCCTTGCGCCGTCGAGCCGTTTGCCACTCCGGGCGGGGCGCGTTATCCATTCCGGCCGTGAGACCGGCCCTCTTCCCACTCGTCCTCGCCCTCGGCGCCACGGCGTGCCACCGGACGCCGGCCCCCGCGGCGGCCGGCGGGGCCGACGCGGGCGCCGCGCCGGCGCTCCCCACGGTGCGGGTCGACGCCAAGGCCGACCACTACCTCTTCAGCTGGTACGGCGCGGACGGGAAGATCCACGACGCGCAGAAGCTCGACGAGATCCCAACGGCGGCCCGAAAGCAGATCCTCGTCCGGGACCTCGCTCGGCGGCCCGAGGAGCTGAAGTCCGACCGCTTCCTCTTCCTCGCCGACCTCTCCACGCCGGCCTCGGACGACGGCTGGCCGACGACCGTGGTGTCGCGCTACGCCTTCGAGGCGCAGGACGACGCGCAGCTCCCCACGGCCGGCGGCGAGGCGGCGGACGACGACGGGGGCGCGCCGCTCGTCACCATCTACGGCACCTCCTGGTGCGGCGCCTGCCGCGCCGCGCGCGAGCACCTGAAGGCGCGCCGCGTCTCGTTCGCGGACAAGGACATCGAGAAGGACCCGGCGGCCGCGAAGGAGCTCGAGCGCAAGGCCCGGCGCGCCGGCTTGCGGCTCGGCGGCGTCCCCG
The DNA here is from genome assembly GCA_021783235.1 of Myxococcales bacterium. Lineage (GTDB taxonomy): Bacteria > Myxococcota > Myxococcia > Myxococcales > JAKAPL01 > JAJXUD01. The sequence continues at coordinate 7,006 of JAJXUD010000109.1, forward strand.
TCCTCGACGTCGGCGGCCATCTGATGATGGGCTTCGACGCGGCCGAGGTCGACCGGCTGATCGACGACCTCGAGAAGAAGATCTAGCCCGAGCAGCGCGAGCCCGCCCGACGACGGCGCAGCCGCGCCCCCATCGGCGGCCCGGGGCTACGGCTTCGGCTGAACGTCGATGGCGTCGGTGGCGGTGGAGCCGGCGAAGACCACCACCTCGTAGTTGACGGTCTGGTAGGCCACCGCGCCGCTCACGATCCCCTGCAGGTCGACCCAGTACGTCCCGGGGGCGAGCTGGTCGTAGCCGACGCCGTTCGGGAAGTCGCTGCAGAGGACGGTCTGGTCGGTCCCGGGGACCACCGCGCCCGAGTTGTCGAAGAGGGCGACGTGGACGTGGTCGACGCCCGCGGCGGCGCAGGTCGCCTGGCCGAAGGTCCAGTCGATCGTCAGGGCGCCCGTCGTGGCGGCGGTCTGGACCGGGGCCAGGTCCATCGAGATCGTGACGCTCGTCTGGCCGTCGACGTAGGCGGTCCCCTGGCCCTGGAACATCGGGTTGTTCCTGGCGTCGAGCCCCTCCACCGTGAACGGGTAGCTGCCGGCCGAGAAGTTCTGGATGGTGGCGCCGTCGGTCCCGCTGTAGTCGCACGGGACCACGGTCGTCTGCGTCTGGCTGGAGCCCGGCGCGACCGCGATGGTGATGCTCACGTTGGCCACGCCCGAGGCGGTGCAGCCCTGCCCCGCGAAGCTCCAGAGCAGCGTGATGTTGCTCTGCGAGATGGCCGCCGTCGGGGCGAGGTTGGCGTTGACGTCTGTGGGCGCGCCGGCCACCACCGTCACCGGGCTCGTGACCGTGTAGAGCGCGTTGCCGCTCCCGTCCTCTCCCGTCAAGGTGAAGGTCGTCGCCCCCGCCGGGAGGTTCGCCACGGTGACGCCCGCGACGCCGTTGGCGTCGCGGCACGTCACGAGCTCCGGCGCCGAAGAGCCAATCTGGACGGCCACGTAGGGGACGCCCGCGACCTCGCACGACTGCTGGGCGAAGCTCCAGACGAAGACGATGCTGCCCGTCGGGGGCGGCGGGGGCGAGAGCGGCTGCAGGTCGACCTGGACCTGCGCGTCAGCGCCCGCCACGACCGCCACCGTGGACGAGGCCCCGTAGAGCGCGTTGCCGGCGGCGTCCTCGCCCGTCAGCGAGTAGTCGATGCTCCCCGGCGCGAGGCCCGCGATCGAGCTCCCGTCGGTGCCGCTGCTGTCGCAGGCGACGGTGACCGAGCTCTTCCCGAGCTGCACGATGACCTGCGCGACGCCCGCCTGGGCGCAGCTCTGTCCGCCGAAGGTCCAGAGGAAGCTGACGCTGCCCGTGGAGGGGCCGCCGCTCGTGCCGCCGCTCGTGCTCCCCCCGCCCGTGCCGCCGCTCGTCCGGCCGCTCGTGCCGCTGCCGCTCGTCTGGCCACCACCGCCGCCGCCGGTGCTTCCGCTGGATTCGATGACGCAGCCGCCGAGGGCGAGGAGGGAGAGGGCGAGGAGGGTTCGGTTCATCGCTCCAGCGTATGGCAACCGCTCGCCCGACGGCAAGGCGAACGACCGGCGGCCCTGCCGCCGCTACAGGTCGACCAGCTCGGCCGCGCCCACCCGGCGGCCGAGGAAGCGGGCGGCGAGGGGCTCGAAGCTCTCGGCGAGGTCGGTGACGTAGAGCCGCTCGGTGCCGGCGCCCCCGGCCGGGGCCGCGATCCCCTGGCGCAAGAGCAGCGCGGCGGCCGCCTCGGCGGTGGCCTCCGCGGAATCGACGAGGGCGACGCTCGGCCCCACGGCCTCGGCGATCACCCCCGCGAGCAGCGGGTAGTGCGTGCAGCCGAGCACGAGCGTGTCGATCCCCGAGAGCTCCGCGAGGTAGCGGCGGGCGACGAGCAGCGGCAGCTCGCCGTCGGTCCAGCCCTCCTCGGCGAGCGGCACGAAGAGGGGGCAGGCGCGCGCGGTCACCCGCAGCCCGGGCCGGCGGCGCGCGAGGGCCGCCTGGTAGGCGCCGCTGCGGATGGTGCCGGGGGTGCCGATGACGCCGACGTGCCCCCCCGCCCGCCCGGCGGCCGCGGTCGCCCCGGGCTCGACGACCCCGAGCACCGGCGCGGCCACGCTCCGCTCCACCGCCGGCAGCGCCACCGCCGAGACGGTGTTGCAGGCGACCACGACGAGCTTCGGATCGAAGCGGGCGAGGAAGCGGGCGGCCCGCTCGGCGTAGCGCGAGACGACCTCGGCCGAGCGGGTGCCGTAGGGGACGCGCGCCGTGTCGCCGAGGTAGACGAGCTCCTCGTCCGGCAGGCGGCGCCGCAGGGCGCCGAGCACCGTGAGCCCCCCGACGCCCGAGTCGAAGACGCCGATGGGGGACCGCGACGCGGCCACGGCCTACGGCTTCGGCTGCACGTCGATGGTCGCGGTGACGTTCGAGCCCGCGAAGACGGCGACCTGGTAGTTGACGGTCTGGTAGGCCACGACGCCGCCCGAGATCCCCTGCACGTCCACCCAGTAGCTGTCCGGCGCGAGCGCGTCGTACGAGATGCCGGACGGATCCTGGCTGCAGAGGACGGTCTGATCGCTGTTCGCGACGGCGTTGCCCGTGCTGTCGAAGAGCGCCACGTGGATGTGGTCGACCCCCGCCGCGGCGCAGCTCTGCTGGCCGAAGGTCCAGCCGATCGAGAGGGCGCCGGTCGTGGCGGTCGTCTGCAAGGGGGTGAGGTCCATCGCGATGCTGACGCTCGTCTGGCCGTCGACGTAGGCGGTCCCCTGGCCCTGGAACATCGGGTTGTTCGTGGCGTCGAGCCCCTCCACCGTGAACGGGTAGCTGCCGGCCGAGAAGTTCTGGATGGTGGCGCCGTCGGTCCCGCTGTAGTCGCACGGGACCACGGTCGTCTGCGTCTGGCTGGAGCCCGGCGCGACCGCGATGGTGATGCTCACGTTGGCCACGCCCGAGGCGGTGCAGCCCTGCCCGGCGAAGGTCCAGAGCAGCGTGATGTCGCTGTTCGCGATCGCGGCCGTGGGCGTCGCCAGATCGGCGTTGACCGTGGTGTCGGCGCCGCCCTGGACGACG
>JAJXUD010000042.1 GCA_021783235.1 Myxococcales bacterium
GCTCGTGGTGACCACGCATCGTGGCCTCAAGTGTTACGAGCAGCCAGGCTTTGCAGAGGCCGCGTAATGCGGACGTCGCGCTCTGCCAGGGAGGGCTTCGATGCAATCAGTTTCAGACTTGCACCCAGCGCCGATCAGGTCCTGACGAGGGACGTCTGCGCGCTGGGGAGCGGGACGCCGCAGCGGGAGACGTTCGACCCAGCGGACTTCCAGTACGACACGGGCAAGCCGGGCTACGACCGGCTGCTGCGCTTCGAGCACGCCGAGATGCCGAACCGCGCGGTGAGCGGCGGCCCGTACGCGGCGCGGGACATCGGCTGCCTGGCGACGGGGACGTGCGGGGGCGGGCCGGGCTACGACGGGCGCGGCAACCCGCTGATGGACGTGACGCTGGACATCAACGGCAACGACGGCGGGACGGCGGGTATGGTCCCAACCTACGCGGGCGCGATCTTCCCCGACGAGCTGACCCGATGGGCGGCGGCGAGCTCGACCTCGGCCATCAACTACCAGCTCGGCTACGACGCCGACGGGAGGGCGACGTCCAAGAAGTGGGCGCTGGACTCCACCGGCAGCCCGGCGCACTCCATCGCCCTCACCTACGGCCTCGACAGCGGCAACTCGGGGCTGGAATCACTGAGCACGGTGACGGTGCAGGACGGGAGCAGCAGCCCGGTGTTCAACTACTACTACGACGCCTTCCAGCGGCGGCGGCTGAAGGCGTATCCTACGAACGGCGTGACGGACGAGTACTTCTACGACCTGGGGCACCAGCTCCTCGAAGACCGAGGGTCGTACTCGTCGAGCAGCTCGGCGCCGTACCCGGAGGACGACTACGTCTGGCTGGGCGGCCGGCCGGTGGCCTACGTGCGTGGGCAGATCTCGAGCACTTGGACGCGGACGAACGAGCTGAGCTCACCCGCGCCGACCTGCTCGCGGATGGGCGACAACCTGTCCTGCGGCATCTACTTCGTGGTGACCGATCACATCGGCAAGCCGGTGATGGCGCTGAACCCGAGCATGCAGGTGGCGGGGCTCTACGACTACGATGTCTTCGGCGGGATGAACCGGCAGCCGATCCAGGGCGACAGCCCGCACCCGCACGGGTCCGGCGAGGGAACAGGCACGTGCGCGACGAACCCGAACGTCATCGCGGAAGTGACGCAGAAGGCGGTGGCGAGCGGTCTCGTGGTGGACGCGCGCGCCCGCTTCCACTACGTCGACACGAGCGCCGCGGACGCCTGGGCGAGCCTGCGAGACGGGGACAGCTCCAACTGCCTCGAGGACCAGATCGGCGGCGCCCACCTCGGGGCGTTCGTCGGGAGCTGGCTGACGCCGCAGGCCGGCCACTTGCAGGCGACGTTCTACTCAGACGCCACGTCGAACACGACCGACGACGGGGCCTCGCTCGAGTCGATCGACTACCGCGAGTACCAGGCCGGCGCCACCCCGCTCGCGCTCCCCCTGCGCTTCCCCGGCCAGTACTACGACCCCGAGACCGACCTCCACGAGAACTGGCACAGGTTCTACGACCCGAGCCTGGGGAGGTATCTCGAGCCGGAGCCAAACTGGCTCACCCCCGATCTCCTCCTCCACGATGAGCGGGCGCAATTCGCCGATCCGGTCTGCGCCCATGCCCTCGACAACCTACTTGGCTTCGAGGATCCAAGCGGAGTGCAGGCGGCAGCGGGCGCAGAGCTGGGTGGGGAACTCGGCAGCGAGTCTGGTCCAGTTGGCGCGGCTGCGGTAGGAGCTGCAGCTGGTGCTGCGGCCGGGGCGTGCATGTCGAAGGCGCACGGCCAAGGGCAGTGCGGCCAAGCGGGAAGGAACCAAGATCCAGATAGGGCCGCGAAGGGTTGGCAGGCAGCCCCCGACGGAGGGTCTGGGTGGTGGAAGAAGCGGAACGATCAAACCGAGAAGTGGGACCTTAAGCATTGTGGCCCACGCGGACCACAAGGGCAATGAAGAGCCGGGCAGGGCCGATCCGCGTGCCTCCCAAGGGCGCAGACGAGCGGAAATGTGAAGAGATGGAGCGCAGGGCGAGTCAGTTGGCCGGAGCAGGCCGTCATGGCGAGGCGTTCAAGCTCTTTCGGCGCCTTGCCATGCAGGACAATGCGTTCGGGCTCTTCTCGGTTGGGTACTGTTATGATGTCGGCGAAGGCGTCAAGCGGTCGCCAGACCGAGCGCTGCTTTGGTACCGTCGGGCGTTCGCAAAGCACCCAGATTGGATTCCTGCACACAATATTGGGACCATCTACCGAGATCTTGGGCGCCCGAGGCTTGCCCTTCGATGGTTTCAGAAGTCAATTGAGCTGGGCGGCGAAGACAGTCGCTTCGAGATCGCGAAACTATACCTTGGGCCTCTCGAGGATCGATTGGCAGCGAGGAAGACGCTGGAAGGTTTGCTGCGGCGACCGATCTACCTGGACTTCCCAGAGACAATCGAGGATGCGCGTGCCCTCCTCGAAAAGATGGACCAAGAGGAGGAGAGGGACGGTTCGAGGCAGCGGCGAGGCTTCAGCGGATCGAAGAGGCAGGTGGCGCGTGCTCGACGGGCACGGTGAGGGCGGGCCGGGCTACGACGGGCGCGGCAACCCGCTGATGGACGTGACTGTTGCCACCGGCGGTTGAAGGGGACCGATTCCACCGGGATCACCGGGACCAGGGGACCACCCAGCGTAGGGCGTAGGTGACTTGCCGCAGCCGCGAGCCGGGCCGGCTGTACTGCGCGGAGTGCTCGCTCGCGGCGCGGAAGGAGCGGGAGAAGAGAGCGCGGCGCAACTACCGGGCGCAGGACTACGGCAAGGAGCAGCACAAGGACGAAGAGGCCGAGCGGCGCGAGCGGCTTCGGCTCCGCAGCGTGGGGGATCGCTGGGGCGGTTGAAGCGGAAGGCGAACTCGTCGACCACCACGTGACGAGCGTGACCGAGACGCTGCCGGGGGCGAGCGCTCCCGTCCAGACGCGGATGGCCTACGACTCCAACGGCAACGTCTGCGCCGTCACCGTCGGGGCGTCCCCCTCCTGGGTGGCGAGCTGCACGAATACCGGCTCGGCCGACGATCCGGTGACCGCCTACTACCAGTACGACGACTTCGGGAATCTCCTCACCGCGACCCTCCCCGACACCGGCGCCACCGCCAAGGGGGTGACCCGGTACGTCCCAAGCGACCGCTACCTCCGAAAGTTGCTCGACCAGGATGACGACTGAACGTTTAATCGCGAGCCTCAAGAAGAACCTGGGCTCAGACGACGCACGCGCCACGAAGCGCCTCGCCATCGCCGAGGCATATCTGCAGGCAGGCGACAAGCGCTCGGCGATGGAATGGTTCCTGAAGGCTGCCGCGCATGCCGAGTTCTCTGAGCCGTTTGGCGCGCCGCTTGTGTACCTATCGATAGGTCATGGGTTCGACTGCCACGGCTTGTTGCCTCAGCCGGAAGGATCTTGCCGCGGTGCTTCGACCTGGGGCGGTTGAAGCGGAAGGCGAACTCGTCGAGGTAGTAATCCAGATGCTTGGCGCTGACGGAACCCGGGGGGCTGATCCTCGTCAGTAGACGCGCAGCAGCTTCGCGTCGACCACGAAGTGGGCCGCGCGCAGGTCGACGAAGGTCGGATCGGCGGAGCCGACGTCGAAGCTGCCCGCCATCGTGCCGGTGGCGACGGCGAGCGGCAGGTACCACCAGTCGTCCGAGAGCTTCACGTCCTTCGCGTCTCGCAAGAAGCTCAGCCGCCCCTCGAAGGCCCAGAGCGCGCGGCTCCCGACGGGCGAGAGCCCCTCGCCGCTCGCCGGCGGCGGCGCGAGCTTCGCGAGTCCGAGGGGTATCCGGGCGAGGACCCACGCGTCGAACCCGCGGTCGCCGGACGAGCGCTGGAGCGTCGCGCCCAAGAGCTCGCCCCGAGGGCCCTCCCGGATCTCGACGAGCGCGACCAGGGCGGCGCCGTTCTCGCCGGAGAGGCCGCTCATGGTCTGCATCGCGTCGATCGCGCCCTGGTTCGGCGCCCACGGGGCGCGCGGGTCGCCCGGCGGGCCGCCGAGGTTCGGGAGCTCCTCGCGATGCGCCAGATCGTCCACCGCGCCCGGCCCGCGCGGCGAGCCGTTCGCGCCGTAGCGGCGGGCGGCCGAAGACCAGCTCTTCACGAAGTCGGCGAGGAGGTGGGGCGAGCCGCGCCGCAGCTCGCTCGCGAAGGCGCCCTCGAGGGCGAGCTTCTCGCGGGAGAAGTAGGGATCGACGAGGCCGCGCTCGACGCGCGCCTCGGCGCGGGCGTCCGCGAGCCAGCCGTCGACGGTCGCCTTCGCCCGAACGGCCTTGGCCTCGGCCGACTCGGCGATCGGCTCGCCGACGTCGAGCCGGCCGCGGGGGTCGTGGAGCGTCGGCGCGGTCGAGGGGGAGAAGGGGAGGGAGAGATCGGGGACGCGGGGCGAGTCGCCGGCGCTCCCCCAACTCGTCGACGATCGGGAGCCCGGCTCCGCTGCCCTCGCCCCGGTCGCGCGAGCCCCGTGCTGCCCCCCGCGCTGGAGCTGGGGCGAGGTCCGCGAGGGGGGCGGCGGGCGCGTGGCCCCCGCTCCGGGCCTCGCCCTCTGCGCGCGCGCGGCAGGAGGGCTCTTGGGTGTCGGCAGCTCGACCTCGATCTCGACGACCTCGCGCGGTCGCGGGGGCGCGGGGAGGCCTCGAGGCAAGAGCAGCCAGAGCGACGCGTGGAGGAGCGCCGAGAGAAGCAGCGCGAGGAGCAGCGCTGGAGGCCTTCGCCGACGCATGCCGTCGAGCCTAGCGGGCTACCTGAAGTCGTGCGAGCGCGGGCCCTTCTCGACCTGCCCGAACGGCGTCAGCTTTCGAGCGTCGACCGTGGCGACGCCGTCCACGTTCTGGAGCGGCCCCTCGAGGACGAGGAGCGGCGCGCCGAGGACCAGGGCTCGCTCCTTCGCGAAGATCTCGGGACGGACGACGGCGTTCGCCTGGCCGGTCTCGTCCTCGACGGTCACGAAGACGAGCCCCTTCGCGGTGGCGGGTCGCTGGCGCGTGATGACGAGGCCGCCGATGCGGGTCCAGGCGCGGTTCGGCCGGCCGCGCACGTCGCTCGCGCGCACCACGCCGAGCCGCTCCAGCTCGGGGCGGAGGTGGGCGACGAGCTGTGGGCCGACGGTGAGCCCGTGGGTTCGGTAGTCGGCGAGGGTCTCTTCGAAGGGGGCCATCTCGGGCAACGGCGAGGCCTCGCCGTTTCCTCCCCCCTTCCACGGCGGAGCCGCGGGGGAGGGGCGGGGGGCCGCGGCGAGCAGCTCGCCCCCACTCGCCCAGCTCCGGCGCAGCTCCCAGAGCGCGGCGCGCCGCTCCTGGCCAAAGCAGGCGAAGGCGCCGGCCTCGGCGAGCGATTCGAGCTGCGCGAGCGAGAGGCCCGCGCGCGCCGCGAGGTCGCCGATCGAGGAGAACGGCCGCTCCGCCCGCTCCGCGAGGAAGCGAGTCCCCGCCTTCGCGCCGAGGCCGCGCACGGTCCCCAGGCCGAGCCGCACCGCGTCTCCTTCGAGCGCGCTGCCCCAGCCGCTCTCGCGCACGCAGGGCGGCAGGACCCGGACGCCGTGGCGCTGCGCGTCCTTCACCAGGGTGGCCGGGCCGTAGAAGCCCATCGGCTGCGCGTTCAGCAAGGAGACGAGGAAGACCGCCGGGTGGTGGGCCTTGAGGTAGGCGCTCGCGTAGACCCAGTAGGCGAAGGCGAAGGCGTGCGACTCGGGGAAGCCGTACTCGGCGAAGCCCGAGAACCACGACCAGGCCTCGCGCGCCGCTTCGGGCGAGACGCCGCGCCGCGTGGTCCCCTCGACGAAGCGGCGTTCGAAGACGGCCATCCGCTCGCGCGAGCGCTTGTGGGTCATGGCGCGCCGCAGCTCCTCGGCCTCGCCCCCGGTGAAGCCCGCGAGCGTCATCGCGACGCGCAGGAGCTGCTCCTGGAAGAGCGGGAAGCCGAGCGTCCGCTCGAGGATCGGCGCGAGCGACGGGTGCGGGTAGGTCACCGCCTCGCGGCCGGCGCGGCGCCGCAGGTAGGGGTTCACCATCCGGCCCACGAGCGGCCCCGGGCGGATGAGGCCGACCTCGACGACGAGGTCGTAGAACCTCCTCGGCTGCTGGCGCGGCAGGGTCGCGATCTGGGCGCGCGACTCGATCTGGAAGACGCCGATCGTGTCCGTGGCGCAGCAGAGGTCGTAGACCGCGGGGTCGTTCGGCGGCAGGTGGGCGACGTCGAAGGAGGGGCCGAGCAGCCGCTGCGCCTCCTCGAGCGCGGCCAGCATGCCGAGGCCGAGCAGGTCGATCTTGATGAGGCCGAGCGACTCGGCGTCGCTCTTGTCCCACTGGATGATCGTCCGTCCGGCCATGGCGGCGGGTTCGATGGGGACGACCTCGTCGAGCATTCCCGCCGCGAGGATCATGCCGCCCGAGTGCTGCGAGAGGTGGCGCGGCAGGTCCTGGATCTCGCCGCACAGCTCCGCCCAGAGGAGCACGCGCGCGTCCGGGGCGACTCCCGCGGCGCGCAGCCGCTCGGCGAGCGGCACCTCCTCGCGCCACTCGAAGCGCGCGAACTGGCGCGCCAGCCGGTCGACCTGCTCGCCCGAGAAGCCGAGCGCCTTGCCCACCTCGCGGGCGGCGCTCCGGTCGCGGTACGTGACGACCTCGGCGCACATGGCGGCGCCGCGGCGGCCGTACTTCTCGAAGACGTGCTGGATGACGCTCTCGCGCGCGTCGCCGGAGGGGAGATCGATGTCGACGTCCGGCCACTCGCCGCGCTCCTCCGAGAGGAAGCGCTCGAAGAGGAGGTCGTTCGCGATGGGGTCGACCGTGGTGATGTCGAGCGCGTAGCAGACCGCCGAGTTGGCCGCCGAGCCGCGGCCCTTGCCGAGGATGCCGCGCTCGCCGCAGAAGCGGACGATGTCGGCGACGATGAGGAAGTAGCCCGACAGGCCGAGCTTCTCGATGAGCGAGAGCTCCCGCTCGAGCTGGGCGCGCACGCGCTCGGTCGGCTTCGGGTAACGGCGGCGGGCCCCATCGGCGACGAGGCGGCGGAGCAGCGCGGGCTCCGTCTCGCCCGAGGGCGTGCGGAAGTCCGGGAAGCGGTAGGGCAGCTTCGCGAGCGTGAAGCCGCACTCGTGGGCGACGGCGCGGGCCCGGTCGAGCGCCTCGGGCACGTCGGCGAAGCGCTCGCGCAGCTCGGACTCGGGCCAGAGGTGCCGCTCGGCGTTGCGGGCGAGCCGCGTCCCCGCGAGGTCGAGCGTCGTCTTCTCGCGGATGCAGGCGAGGACGTCGAGGAGCGGCCGCTCGTCGGCCTCGGCCATGCGCGCGCCCTGCGTCGCGACGACGCCGAGCCCGAAGCGCTCGGCGAGATCCCGGACCCGCCGGTTGCGCCGCTCCTCGCGGGGGTCGCCGTGGCGCTGGATCTCGCAGAGGACGCTCTCGCGCCCGAAGCAGCGGACGAGCCGCTCGAGGGGCGGGATCGGGTCGGTCTCCAGCGCGCGCGTCACGACGCCGGCGTCGTCGCCCGTGAGCGCGAAGAGGCCGCCGGCGTGCGCCTCGAGCTCCTCCCAGGAGACCGCCGGCGACGCTCGCGCGTGGGCGAGCGTCGCGAGCCGGCAGAGGTGGCGGTAGCCCTGCGAGTCCTTGGCGAGGAGAAGAAGGCGGCCGTGGTCTCCCCGCCCTGGGCCCTCCCCGCCGCGCGGGGAAGGGGCGTCGGCGAGCGCGAGGTCCGCGCCGACGATGGGCCCGAGCCCGAGCGGTCGGGCGGCCTCGAAGAAGCGGGGGGCGCCGTAGACGCCGTCGCGGTCCGCGAGCGCGAGCGCCTCGTAGCCGAGCGCCGCCGCCCGCTCGGCCAGCCGCTCGGGGAGCGCGCTCGCCCGCAGGAACGAGAAGGCCGAGGCGGCCCGCAGCTCGCAGTGGCCCCGCCTAATCGTATTCTCCTTGGAGCAGCCAGCCGCCGGCCTGCCGATCGAAGGCGATCCGGTAGGCGCCGCCGTCTCCGAGCGAGACGTCCCAGTGCTCGAGCCGCACCGGCCGCTCGGTCCACCAGTCGGCCTCCACCCGGAAGGGGCCGGCGCAGTCGACCACCCGGCCGCGGATCCCCTCGGCCTGCAGCGCCGCGGGCCGCCCCCGCTCGACGATGACCTCGGCCGGCCGTGGCGGCCGGAAGAGCCGCAGCGCGGCCTGCGGGGAGTCGTCCCGGGCGCGAGGGGTCTCTTTCTCCCACGCCTCCCGCGGGGGCGGGTCGAAGCGGATCATCCGGGCGCCGCCTTCGCCGGGCAGGTGAGAATCCCGCGGCGCCGGGGCGCCGACGCGGCCCGCGCCCACCATCGCCTCGACCCGCGCGACGGCCGCGAAGATCTTCTCGGGCGCCGCCTCGGACGGCCCGAAGAGCCTCCCCTGGCCCGGCCGGGGGCGGGCGGCGTGGGCCTCGAGCCGGAGCCCCACGACCGGCGCGTCGGGCGGGTCGCGCTCGAGCCGCGAGCGGACGAGCGAGAGGAGGACCGACGGATCCGACGTCGGCGCGGCGATCTCGACCGCGCGCGCGCAGAAGCCGTGGGGCTCCAGGGCGAGCCGGAGCCCGAGCCCGCCGCAGCGCAGCCCGCGCTCGCCGAGGCGCGCGAGGATTCGATCGAGCGGCTGGCGCAGCGCGAAGAGGATCGGCTCGACGAGCGCGACGCCCCACTCGAGCTCGACCGATTCGGCGAGCTCCTCCTCGGGCGCGATCGGCTGGAGCGGCCCTCCCGGCTCCTCGCCGCAGGCGATCCGGTGGAGGGTCGCCCCCGCGGGGCCGAGCCGGGCGCCGACGCCGTCGCGCGGCAGCCGGGCGAGATCTCCCACCGTCCGCAGCCCGAAGCGGCGCAGCGTGAGCAAGAGGTCGCCCTCCTCGCAGACGGCGTCGAGCGCCCGCGGCGCGAGGAAGGCGGCCTCGCCTCCCGGCGGCACGACCTCGATCGGGCCCCGCCGCGCGGCGGCGCGGGCGGCGGCGCGCGTGCCCGCGACCCCCACGCGGGCGTCGAGGCGCGCCCGGAGGGCGGCGCGCCGCAGCTCGAGCGCGGCGGCCCGCTCGTCCGGAAAGAGGCGCCCGAGCCCCGACAGCTCGGCGAAGCAGAGGCCGAAGGGGCCCGGCTCGATCGATGGCGAGACGGCGCCCGCGGCCCGCAGGAGCGCCTCCTGCGCGGCCCGCAAGAGCTCTCTCCCCACCGGCTCGAGCCGCAGCTCGGGGCAGACGGCGCGCGCCTGCGCGAGGCCCATGCCCGCGCGCACGCCGGCCCGGAGGGCCGCCCGGCTCACCGCCGAGATCGCCGCCCGGCCGGGATCGACCTCCGCCGGGTGGGTCGCGAGCGCGGCGCCCTCGGCGACTTCGAACGAGCGGGCGAAGGCCTGGAGCGGAAAGCCGGGCGTCCGGAGGCAGGCGAGGCGCACGGTCAGAGCCCGTGAACCAATCCCTGGATCGGTCGCCGGGCGACGGGAAGGAGTTGGCTCACGGGCGCTCAGCTCGCCGGCGGAAAGAGCTCCGGGACGCGCCACGACAGCTCGACCGCGCCGGGTGCGTGGCCGAGCTTGCTGCGCGACAGCTCGACCCGGGCGCGAAACCCCTCGAGCGTCCGGCCGGGGCCGCGGCCCTGCCAGACCGCCCGCAGCCGCCGCAGGGTGAGCCCGAGGGCGGCGCAGAAGCTCGCGCCACCGGGGCCGCCCGCCGAGAGCGCGAGCAGCGCGGCGCGACTCTGCTCCGCGACGTGGGCGAGCCGGACCCAGCTCGCCTGCGGCAAGGGCGGCCCGTCGGGCGCGGAGGCCTTCGGCCCCCGGCCGTTCACCGGGGCCCTTCTCCGCGGCAGCTCGAGGATCACGAGGGCGAAGGCGCCGCTGCGCAGCAGGGCGTCCGCGGCCTTGGCGGCGGCCCTGGCGTCCTCGGGCCGGGCCCAGAGGAGCCGCTCGAGGTCCACCCCGGCCCCCGCGGCGCCGCGCGGGTCGAGGGCATCCTGGCCGTCGACCAGCGCGACGAGCCGCCCCTGCCGGGTGAGCCGTGCGGCGATCTGGAGCGCGAGCGCCGTCCCTCCGCCGCGGGAGGAGGCGACCTCGGTGATGCGGCCGGCGGGGATGCCGCCCCCGAGCAGCGCGTCGAGCTCCGGCAGGCCGGTCGCGAGCGGCGCGGGCCGTCGCTCGCGCAGCGCCCCGGGTTCGATCAGCGCCCCGGGGGGGAGTGAGGCGACGAGCTTGGCTTCGGCGGGCGGCATGGGACGCGGTCGATGCTATACGCGCGTTCAGGGTCGGGCAAGCGCCCCCTCCGACCGGGAGAGGCTGAGTTTCGACCGTTGACATGGGGGACCGCCGCGCTCGACATTGGGGACCGTGCAATCGGTGAAGATCGGCGCCCTCCTCGAGGACGATCAGTTCGATCTGCGCGTCGAGCTGGTCGCCGGCAAGTCCGGGCTTTCGCGCAAGCTCACCTCCTCGCGGATCCAGAAGCCCGGCCTCGCGCTCGCGGGCTTCTTGGGCCACCTCCACCGCGAGCGGCTGCAGATCCTCGGCAACACCGAGATCTCCTACCTCGCGACGCTCTCCGCCGAGCGGCGGGCCCAGGCCTGCGGCGACCTCTTCGCCGCCGACGTCGCGGGGCTCTGCGTCACGAAGAACCTCGAGATCCCGGCCGAGCTCTTCGCCGAGTCGGAGCGGACGCAGATCCCGCTCTTCAAGACGAAGAACCTCTCCTCCACCTTCATCGCGAACGTCGAGCGCTTTCTCGAGGACGCGCTCACCGCCTCGACGAGCCTGCACGGCGTGCTCATCGACGTCCTCGGCGTCGGCGTGCTCATCCTGGGCAAGAGCGGCATCGGCAAGAGCGAGTGCGCGCTCGACCTCGTCCTCCGCGGCCACCGGCTGGTCGCGGACGACATCGTCGACGTCAAGCGCAAGGGCGATTCGGTGTTGGGGGCGGGCTCGGCGATCATCAAGCACCACATGGAGATCCGCGGCCTCGGCATCATCAACATCAAGGATCTCTTCGGCATCGCCGCGGTCCGCGACCACAAGAAGATCGAGATCGTCGTCGAGCTGATGGAGTGGGACCCGGACGTCGAGTACGACCGGCTCGGCGTGGACGAGCGGCGCTTCAGCGTGCTCGACGTCGACATCCCGCTGCTCGTCGTCCCGGTCCGCCCGGGCCGCAACATGACGACCATCATCGAGGTCGCCGCCCGCAACCACCTGCTCAAGCTCCAGGGCCACCACTCGGCGCTCGAGTTCCAGGAGCGGCTGAACCGCGCCATCGCCGAGGGGCAGACGCGCCGGGTCGTCGGGGGCGAGGTCGAGTGAGCACGAACGACACGCCGCCGCCGCCGCGCCTGGGCCCCCCCCCGAAGATCCTCGTGGTCACCGGGCTGTCGGGCGCCGGCAAGTCGACCGCCGTCCGCGCGCTCGAGGACGAGGGCTTCTTCTGCATCGACAACCTCCCCGTCCCTTTCCTGCACCGGCTCGTCGAGCTGCTCGCCCGGTCGGGCGGCGACATCGACCGGGTGGCGCTCGTGGTCGACGCCCGCGAGGGGCGCTTCCTCGAGGAGGCGCCCGAGGTCATCGCCGAGGCGCGGCGGATGGGCACCGAGATCGAGGTGCTCTTCCTCGACTCGCAGGACGACGTGATCCTGCGCCGCTTCAGCGAGACGCGCCGCCGCCACCCACTCGCGCCGGACCGCCCAGTCCTCGACGGCATCGCCGAGGAGCGGACGCGCCTCTTGGTCCTGCGCCGGCTCGCGGACCACGTGGTCGACACCTCGCGGCTCACGGTCCACGAGCTGCGTGCCGTCGTCCACACCCGCTTCGGCAAGCTCGGCGAGGGGCTCGTCGTGACGCTCCTCAGCTTCGGCTTCCGCTACGGCATCCCGCCGCAGAGCGACGTCGTGCTGGACGTCCGCTTCCTCGCGAACCCCTACTTCGTCGACGAGCTGAAGGGCCACACCGGCCTCGAATCGCCCGTCTCCCACTACGTCCTCGCGCAGCCCGAGACCACCGAGTTCCTCGCCCACGCCGAGGGGCTCTGCGGCTTCCTCCTCCCGCACTACCGGCGCGAGGGGAAGAGCTACCTGACCCTCGCGATCGGCTGCACCGGCGGCAAGCACCGCAGCGTCTCCGTGGCCCACGAGCTCGCGCGGCGGCTCGAGGCGCGGGGCGAGCGGGTGCGCGCCTGGGACCGGGACATCGACAAGGAGTGACCCGAGGTGGACTCCCTTCAGCGACTCGCCCGCGACGTCACCGTCAAGAACAGCCACGGGCTCCACGCCCGCACCGCGGCGCTGCTCGTCAAGGCCGCGAACCGCTTCGAGAGCGAGATCTCGCTCGAGCGCGACGGCAACCCGGTCAACGCGAAGAGCATCATGGGTGTGCTCATGCTCGCGGCCGCCCAGGGCACGGTGCTCCGGCTCTCGGCCGAGGGGCCGGACGCCGAGGCGGCGGTGGCCGCGCTGTCGGCCCTCTTCGAGAGGGGCTTCGATGAAACCTGAGCCCGACGGTCTGGCGCCCGCCCACGACGGCGGCCTCGTCCTGCGCGGCATCGGCGCCGCGCCGGGCGTCGCCATCGCTCAGGCCTTCGTCTTCGAGCGCGGCAAGGTGCGCACGCCCCGCTACCACCTCCCGCCGGAGAAGATCGAGGCCGAGGTGACGCGGCTCTTGGCGGCGCTCGCGCTCTCGGACGAGCAGCTCGGCCGCATCCAGGCGGCCGCGGGCGGCGAGGCGCCCGACCGGCTCCACCTGAGCGGCGCCCGCGAGTACCGGCTCATCCTCGAGGCGCACCAGGCGATGCTGCGCGACCGGACGTTCGTCGCCGAGGTCCTGCGGCTCCTGCGCGAGGAGCGGCTCAACGCCGAGTGGGCGTTTCGGCGGGAGATCCGGCGCATCAAGGGCGCGCTCGGCCAGGGCGGCGACGAGTACTTCCGCGAGCGGCGGGCCGACCTCGACTTCCTCGCCGACCGCGTCGTGCGCAACCTGCTCGGCCTGACGGTCGACGTCGCCATCGAGCCTCCGGCGGGCTGCGTGCTCGTGACGCGCGACCTCTCCCCCACCGACGCGGCGCTCCTGCTCGTGCCGGGCAAGGTGGCGGGGCTCGTCATCGACCTCGGCGGCCGCACGAGCCACGCCGCGCTGGTGGCGCGCGCCCGCGAGATCCCGACGGTCGTGGGTACGGGCGACGCCTCGAGCCGCATCCAGAACGGGGCCCTCGTCGCCGTGGACGGCGGCCACGGCACCGTGACCCTGCGCCCGACGGGCTCGGTCTTGCGGCGGCTCGAGGCGGGCCGCAGCCGCTACCTCGAGGAGGAGGTGGCGCTGCGGGCGACGAGCGAGCTGCCCGCCGTCACGCGCGACGGCGTCCACGTCCGGCTCGTCGGCAACCTCGAGTTCGGCGCCGAGGCGCCCTCGCTCTGGGCCCACGGCGCCGAGGGGATCGGCCTCTACCGGACCGAGTTCCTCTACCTCGACCGGCCGGACCTGCCGAGCGAGGAGGACCACTACCTGGCCTACCGCGCGCTGCTCCTCGCGGCGGGAGAGCGCCCCGTCACCATCCGCACGCTCGACCTCGGCAGCGACAAGCTGCCCGGGGCGATGCGGCGTCGCGAGGCGAACCCGGCCATGGGGCTGCGGGCGCTGCGGCTCGCGCTCCGCTCGCCCGCGCTCTTCCGCGCCCAGCTGCGGGCGCTGCTGCGCGCCTCGGTGGCCGGCCGGCTGCGGCTGATGTTCCCCATGGTGAGCGGCCTCACCGAGATGCGCGAGGCGCGCGCCCAGCTCGAGCAGGCCCGCGCCGAGCTCGCCCGCGAGGGGCAGCCGATGGCGGCGCACCTACCGGTGGGCATCATGATCGAGCTGCCGGCGGCGGCGGCGATCGCCGACCGGCTGGCGCGCGAGTGCGACTTCTTCAGCGTCGGCACGAACGACCTCATCCAGTACGCCATGGCGGCCGACCGGGGAAACCCGCTCGTCTCCCACCTCTACCGGCCGCTCCACCTCGGCATCCTGCGGACGCTCGAGTTCGTGGTCCGCTCGGCCCACGAGGCCGGGATCCCCGTCGCGATGTGCGGCGAGATGGCGGGCGACGCGGCCCACGCGGCGGTGCTGGTCGGCCTCGGCTTCGACGAGCTGTCGATGAACGCGACCTCGATCCCCCAGGTGAAGCGGATCATCCGCGCCCTGAGCGCCGAGGAGTGCCGCACGATCGCGCGGGACGCGATGAGGCTCGGCACCCAGGAGGAGATCGAGCGCTTCGTCCGCGAGCGGATGCGCGAGCGGCTCGGGGACCTCGAGGCGGAGAGCTCGGTCTGATCGACCCCGAGAGGGTCGCCGGCCGGAGCGCGCCCGAGCCGTCCTCGCAGCCGCTCGTTGACCTCGCGCGCCTCGGGCCCTATCCTCCCGCCCCCTCTATGGTGCTCCAGGACCTCGTTCTGACGCTCCAGCGATACTGGGCGGAGCAGGGCTGCATCCTCGCGCAGGGCTACGACCTCGAGGTCGGCGCGGGGACGATGAACCCGCAGACCTACCTGCGCGTGCTCGGGCCCGAGCCGTGGCGCGTCGCCTACGTCGAGCCGTCGCGCCGACCGGCCGACGCGCGCTACGGCGAGAACCCGAACCGGCTCCATCAGCACCACCAGTTCCAGGTCGTCTTGAAGCCGTCCCCGAAGAACGTCCAGGAGCTCTACCTGGGGAGCCTGCGCGCCTTCGGCATCGACCCGCTCGAGCACGACATCCGCTTCGTCGAGGACGACTGGGAATCGCCCACGCTCGGCGCCTGGGGCCTCGGCTGGGAGGTCTGGTGCGACGGGATGGAGATCACCCAGTTCACCTACTTCCAGCAGGCGGGCGGCTTCGAGTGCCGGCCGGTCGCGGCCGAGCTCACCTACGGGCTCGAGCGGATCGCGATGTACCTGCAGAGCGTCGACGACGTCTACGAGATGGAGTGGGCGAAGGGCGTCCGTTACCGCGAGCTCTTCCACCCCTCGGAGGTCGAGTTCAGCAAGTACAGCTTCGAGGCGAGCGACCCGAAGATGCTCTTCTCGCTCTTCTCCACCTACGAGGCCGAGTGCAAGCGGCTCGTCGAGCTGGGGCTGCCGCTCCCGGCCTACGACTACTGCCTCAAGTGCTCGCACGCCTTCAACCTGCTCGACGCGCGTCGGGCCATCAGCGTGACCGAGCGGCAGGGCTACATCGGCCGCGTGCGCGCGCTCGCGCGGGCCTGCGCGAAGGGCTACCTCGAGGAGCGCGAGCGGCTCGGCTTCCCGCTGCTCGGGGGGAAGGCGACATGAGCGAGCTTCGTTCGGGTGCTTCGGCCTCCGGCCTCCGCCCGTCGGTCGGCGGAGCCGATCTCCCCCGTTCGGATGCTTCGGCCTCCGGCCTCCGCCCGTCGGTCGGCGGAGCCGACCTCCTCCGTTCGGATGCTTCGGCCTCCGGCCTCCGCCCGTCGGTCGGCGGAGCCGATCTCCTCCTCGAACTCGGGAGCGAGGAGCTGCCGGCTCGGTTCGTGAATCCGGCCGCCGATGCCCTGCGCGAGGCGGTCGTCGCCTTGCTCGCCGAGGCCCGCCTCTCCCACGGCGAGGTCCAGAGCTACGGCACGCCGCGGCGGCTCGCGCTGCTCGTGAAGGACGTCGCCGAGCGGCAGCCGGACCTCGAGAAGGAGGTGACGGGCCCGCCGGTGAAGGCGGCCTTCGACGCGGACGGCAAGCCGCGCCCCGCCGCCGAGGGCTTCGCGCGGACCCACGGCCTCGCGCTCTCGCAGCTGACGCGGCTGCAGACGCCGAAGGGCGAGTACCTCGCGGCCCGCGTGCGCGAGCTGGGCAGGCCCGCGGGCGAGCTGCTCGCTGGGCTCTGCGAGCAGGCGATGGCGAAGGTCGCCTTCCCGAAGGCGATGCGCTGGGGCTCCGAGGAGGTCACCTGGGCGCGGCCGCTCCAGTGGATCTGCGCGCTTTACGGGGCCACCGCCCTGAAGCTGCGCTACGGCGACGTCGAGAGCGGCGGCACGACCCGGGGCCACCGCTTCCTCGCCCCGGCCCCCTTCGAGCTCGGCGCGCCCGACGCCTACGCGGCGCGGCTCCTCGGGGCCAAGGTGATCGCGAGCTTCTCCGAGCGGCGGCGGCAGGTCGAGGAGCTCGCCCGCGAGGCGGCGCGCTCGGCCGGCGGCCGGCTGGTCCTGGATCCCGCGCTGCTCGACGAGGTCGCGAACCTCGTCGAGTGGCCCACCGCCGTGCTCGGCAGCTTCGACCCCGCCCACCTCGCCTTGCCGCGCGAGGTGCTGGTCTCGGAGATGAAGGGGCACCAACGCTACTTCTCGGTGGAGAAGGAGGGCGGCGAGCTGCTCCCCGCCTTCGTCGCCGTCTCCGCGACCCCCGTGAAGGACCCGAAGGTCTCGCGCCACGGCTACGAGCGCGTGCTGCGCGCCCGGCTCGCCGACGCCCGCTTCTTCTTCGACGAGGACCGCAAGGCGTCGCTCGATTCTCGCGTCGAGGCGCTCGGGCGGATCGTCTTCCAGCAGAAGCTCGGCACGAGCCTCGAGAAGGTCGAGCGCTTCTCCGCCCTCGCGCAGTGGCTCTGCTCGGCGCTGAAGCTGCCCGCCGCCGAGGCGACGACGATCGCCCGCGCCGCCCGGCTCTGCAAGGCCGACCTCACGACGGGCATGGTGGGCGAGTTCCCCGAGCTGCAGGGCGTGATGGGGCGCGAGTACGCCCGCGCCTCCGGCGAGACCGAGGAGGTCGCCCGGGCCATCGAGGAGCACTACCTGCCGCGCTTCTCGGGCGACCGGCTCCCCTCCGCCGACGCGGGCGCGCTGGTGGGAATCGCCGACCGGATCGACACGCTCGCGGGGCTCTTCGGCATCGGCAAGCCTCCCACCGGCGCGGCCGACCCGTTCGCGCTGCGGCGCGCCTGTCTGGGCGTCATCCACGTGACGCTCGCCCGCGGCTACCGCTACTCGCTCTCGGGCGCGCTCGACCGCGCGCTCGAGCTGGTCGCGTCGAAGCTGACCGTCCCGGCCGCGCAGGCGAAGCCGCAGCTCCTGGACTTCTTCCGCCGCCGCCTCGAGGCGCTCTGGACGGCGGAGGCCGAAGGCCGCGGCAACCGGCCAGACGTGTTCGCCCCCGACCTCGTCGAGGCGGTGCTCTCGGCCGGCTTCGACGACCTCTGGGCGGCGCGGCGCCGGCTCGAGGCGGTCGCGGCCATCCGCTCATCCCCCGACTTCCTGCCGCTCGCCTCGGCCTTCAAGCGGGCCGTGAACATCCTCGAGAAGAGCAGCGGCAAGGAGCCCTTGGGGCCCGAGGGACGCGGCTTCCTCGACCAGGTCGACCACGACCGGCTCGCCGAGGAGCCCGAGCGGGCGCTCTACAAGGCGGCGCTCGTCGCCCGCCAGCGCTCGGAGCAGGCGCTCGGGAAGGACGACTTCGCGGAGGCGCTGCGGGCCGCCACCGCGATGAAGCCGGCCATCGACCTCTTCTTCGACAAGGTGCTCGTCATGGCGGACGACCGAGAGGTGCGCGCGAACCGGCTGCGGCTGCTCGCGGCGGTGCGCGAGATCTTCGGGCGGGTCGCCGACCTCTCGAAAATCCAGGCGGAGGCCGCGAAATGACCGCGCTCGACTTCGAAAAGCCCATCCGCGAGCTCGAGCTCAAGATCGAGGAGCTCAAGCAGCTCGCGAGCGGCGGCATGGTGGACTTCGGCGACGAGATCGCGAAGCTCGAGCGCAAGGCCAAGCGGCTGCAGGTCGAGATCTTCAGCGACCTCTCGCCCTGGCAGGTGGTCCAGCTCTCGCGCCACCCCGAGCGGCCCTACTTCCTCGACTACGCGAGCCTGTTCCTCACCGACTTCCTCGAGCTGCACGGCGACCGCCGGTTCGGCGAGGACCCCTCGCTCGTCTGCGGCTTCGCCCGCTTCGACGGCGAGCCCGTCCTCGTCATGGGCCACCAGAAGGGGCGCAACACCAAGGAGAACATGCTGCGGAACTTCGGGATGCCGCGCCCCGAGGGTTACCGCAAGGTCATCCGGCTCGCCGAGCTCGCCTCCCGCTTCCATCGGCCCATCCTGACCTTCATCGACACGCCGGGGGCCTACCCCGGCATCGGCGCCGAGGAGCGGGGGCAGGCCGAGGCGATCGCCTCGTGCCTCGAGACCATGGCGGCGATCCCCGTCCCCGTGATCGCGACCGTCATCGGCGAGGGCGGCTCGGGCGGCGCGCTCGCCATCGGCGTCGGCAACCGCATCCTCATGCTCGAGCACTCCACCTACTGCGTCATCTCGCCCGAGGGCTGCTCGTCGATCCTCTACCGCGACCCCACCAAAGCGTCGAAGGCCGCCGAGGCGCTCAAGCTCACCGCGAAGGATCTCGAGGGCTTCGGCGTGATCGACGAGATCGTCCCCGAGGCCCCGGGCGGAGCCCACCGCGACCCGGCGCGCACCGCCGAGAACCTCGCGCGGGCCCTCCGCAGCCACCTGGCCGAGCTGCGCGCCCTCTCCCCCGACGAGATCGTCGCCGACCGCTACCGGCGCTTCCGCGGCATGGGGATCTTCGAAGAGGTCGCCTAGCCCCCGGGCTCGTGGCCCGCCGCCCGCTTGCCCCCGCGGCGGGCTGGTCGGTAGAGTGGCCCGCCCATCGGAGGAGCGCGGCGCCGCCGCCCGAGGGCCGAAGCAGCCGAACGGAGAGCCCATGTCCCTCGTCGCCCCGTACATCGAGACGCTCTCGCCCTACGTCCCCGGCAAGCCCATCGAGGAGGTCGCCCGCGAGTACGGCGTCCCCGACTGCGCGAAGCTCGCCTCCAACGAGAACCCGCTCGGCGCGAGCCCTCGGGCGCTCGCGGCCATCCGCGACGCGCTCTCGCGCATCCACCTCTACCCCGACGGCGCCTCCTTCGCGCTCAAGGAGAAGCTCGCCGCGCGCCACGGCGTCGACCCGCGGGAGATCGTCATCGGGGCCGGCACGAACGAGATCCTGACGCTCCTCGCCCGCACCTTCCTCGCGGAGGGCGAGGAGGCGGTGATCTCGGAGAACACCTTCCTCGTCTACCGGATCGCGATCCAGGCCTGCGGCCGGCGCGCCGTCGCGGTGCCGATGAAGGACCACCGCTACGACCTCGAGGCGATGGCGGCCGCGGTGGGGCCGAAGACGAAGCTCGTCTTCGTCGCGAACCCCGACAACCCGAACGGCAGCTACGTCACGAAGGCCGAGCTCGACCGCTTCCTCGCGAAGCTGCCCGAGCGGGTCCTCGTCGTCCTCGACGAGGCCTACTTCGAGTTCGTCGACAAGAGCGACTACCCGGACGGCGCCGAGCTGCGCCGCCGCCGGCCGGGGCTCGTGGTCCTGCGGACCTTCTCGAAGATCTACGGCCTCGCCGGCGCGCGGGTGGGCTACGCGCTCTGCGACCCGGACGTCGCGGGCTACCTCGAGCGGGTGCGCGATCCGTTCAACGTGAGCTCGCTCGGACAGGTCGCGGCCATCGCCGCGCTCGACGACGCGGCCCACGTCAGCGCCACCCGCGAGGTCACCATCGAGGGGCGCGCCGTGCTGATGCGCGAGCTGCCGCGCTTCGGCTTCACGGTGGTCCCCTCGGTCGCGAACTTCGTCCTCGCGGAGGGCAAGGACGGCGACGAGCTCTTCCGCAGCCTGCTCCCCCACGGCGTCATCGTCCGGCCGATGCGGGCCTACGGCATGCCCAACGCCGCCCGCGTCTCGATCGGCAGCCCGCAGGAGAACGAGCGGCTCCTGCGCGCGCTCGAGAAGCTCGCGGACGGCAGCGGCCCCCTCCACGCGGTCTCCCGGAAGGCCTGAGCGCCGATGATCGTGGCGATCGACGGCCCCGCCGGCGCCGGAAAGAGCACGGTCTCGCGCCGCCTCGCCGCGCGGCTCGGCCTCGCGCTCGTCGACACCGGCGCGCTCTACCGCTGCGTCGCCCTGGCGGCGCTCGAGTCGGGCGTCGGCTGGGACGACGATGCCGCGCTCGCGGAGCTGCTCCCCCGCCTCGCGATCGGCTTCGGCTGGGAGGGCGGCGAGCCGAAGGTCTACCTCGACGGCCGCGACGTCTCGGCGGCCATCCGCTCGCCCCAGATCAGCCAGGGGGCCTCGGCGGTCTCGGCCCGCCCCGTCGTGCGCGACGGGCTGCTCGGGCTGCAGCGGCGGCTCGGGCGCGCGGCGGTCGGGGGGGCGGTGCTCGAGGGGCGCGACATCGGCACGGTCGTCTTTCCCGATGCCGAGGCCAAGTTCTTCCTGACCGCCGAGCCGCGCGTGCGCGCCGAGCGCCGCTTCCTGGAGCTCTCGGCGAAGGGCGTTCCGACGAGCCTCGCTCAGGTGCTCGAGGATCAGGAGCGGCGCGACCGGGACGACAGCAGCCGGGCAGTCGCCCCCCTCGCGCAGGCTCCCGACGCCGAGCTCGTCGAATCGACGCACCTCGGGCTCGACGAGGTCGTCGAGCAGATGGTGCAGAGTCTGCGGCGCCGCGGACTTTGGGCCTGAACGCTTGCCCGAGCTGCCGGAGGTCGAGATCGCCCGGCGGAGCCTCGAGCGCTGGCTCGTCGGCCGCCCGATCGCGCGCGCCTCGGCCACGCCGGGCAAGCCGTTGCGTGGGCTGACGCCGGCCGAGGTCTCGCGGGCGCTCTCGGGCAGGACCGTCCGCCGCGTCGAGCGGCGCGGCAAGCACCTCCTCTGGGACCTCGGGGCGGGGCAGGGCGCCCACCTGCACCTCGGCATGACCGGCAAGCTCGTGCGGCGCGAGGGAAAGGAGCCCGCGCCGCCCTACGCGCGCGTCAGTCTCGACCTCTCGGACGGCAGCCGCGTCCACCTCGTCGACCCGCGACGCTTCGGCCGCTTCGAGCTCGGCCCCCTGGACGCGCTCCGCGCCTCCCCAACGCTTCGCGAGCTCGGCCCCGACGCCTGGGACGAGGCGCCCACGGCGGAGCTCCTGCGCGAGCGGCTCGCGGGCAGCCGGCGCGAGATCAAGGTGTCGCTCCTGGACCAGCGCCGGATCGCCGGGCTCGGCAACATCCAGGCGTCGGAGAGCCTCTTTCGCGCCCGCCTCTCGCCGTTCGCGCGGGCGGATGAGCTCTCCCCCGCCGACTGGCGGCGGCTCGCGAAGGGGATCCACGACGCCCTCTCCTACGCCCTCGGCGCCGAGGGGAAGGGGGCCCGGGATCGGGACATCCGCTACGTCGAGGAGCCCGGCGCGCCGAACCCCTTCCTCGTCTACGGCCGGGCGGGCGAGCCGTGCCCCCGCTGCGGGGGGCCGATCCGGCAAGAGGTCCAGCGGCAGCGCTCGACCTACCTCTGTCCCGTCTGCCAGCCGGGGCCTGCCCCGGGGAAGAGGTGACGGGACGGGGTTGTTGTCTACTGGCCCCACCGTCGTCTAGGCTGCCCCTCCTCTCGCTGGAGGCTTTCCCATGCTGACCGTCCTCCTCTTCGTCGCGCTCGGCGCGCTCATCGCCGGCGCCATCTTCGGCCTCAAGGCCCAGTCCGCCGCCGCGGAGCTGTCGAAGGCGACGGCCGAACTCTCGGCCCTCCACGCCGAGGTGGAGGAGCTGAGGTCCGGCAAGGCGCAGAAGCAGGAGAAGGAGAAGGCCCGCAAGAGCGAGCTCGAGGAGCTGCGAGAGAAGAGCCGGGAGCTGAAGGGAAAGGTCGCCGAGGCGCAGGAGCAGGCCAAGGCCGCCCGCGAGGCCGAGCGGTCCCGCCGCGAGGTCGAGGCCGAGCTGCGCTCCCTGGTCGAGCAGGCGAGGCGCGAGGCGCAGGCGGCGGCCCAGGAGGCCCGGACGCTCCGCGAGGAGGCCGCGGTCGCGCGCACGAGGCGGGCCGCGCCCGCCGCCCCGGCCCCAATCGCCCAGGCGCCGGCCGAGGCCCCTTCCACGCCGCAGCCACAGTCTTCCCAGCCGCCCCAGACGATCGACCTCGAGCGGAAGCTCGAGGCGCTGCGGCAGCGGCTCGGAGAGACCGAGGGGCGGGCCGAGACCGACCACAAGAAGCTCGTCGAGGGGCAGCGCGAGCTCGAGCGGCTCCGCTCGAAGCTCTCGACCCAGGAGAAGGTCTACCTGGTCCAGAAGAGCGAGAGCGAGCTCTGGAAGGACCGCCACCGCGCGCTCGAAGTGCGCTTCAACAAGCTGATGCTCGAGGCCACAGCCCTTCGCCGCGGCGTCCTCGCCCTCGAGAAGCGGCTCCCCGAAGCGCAGGTGCAGGCGGCGCGCGAGGAGGCCGACGCGGCCGCGCCGGTGGCCGCGCCGGTGGTCCCGCCGGTCGAGAAGCCCTCGGAAGCAGCGCCCGAGCCCCAGGCCGTCCAGGTCGGCTGAGTCCCGGTGGGGGGGGCCGTTCGCCCCTTGTCATGACAGGGGGGCTGCCTATCCTCTCTGGTCATGTCCCCACACGCGCCAGGAATCACGGTCGATCGCTGGGCCGAGCCCGAGCCGCCGACCGCGCTCGAGCTCGAGCGGCGGCTCAAGGCCGAGGGACTCCAGCCCTACCGCTACTCCGACCCGCCCGGGACGACCTACCCACCTCACCGCCACCGCTCCCGCGAGGTCCGCTGGCTCCTCTGCGGCCGGATGCGGGTGCGGCTGTCCGGAGGGGACGGCGAGATCGTCCTCGCGCCTGGCGACCGGCTCGATCTGCCGCCGGGAGTCGAGCACACCGTCGTCATCGACGGCGACGACCCGGCCGTCTGCGTGGCCGCGGAGGGCGACGGGCGGTTTTCGCCCGTCCAGTAGTCGAACGGGCGGGTTGACGCCCCATGCCCGCCGGGCCTATACCGCGCGCCATGCGCTACCGCGAGAGCATCCTCGAGGCCATCGGCCACACCCCGCTCGTCAAGCTCAACAAGGTCGTCGGCCCGAACGACGCCCTGGTCCTCGTCAAACCCGAGTTCATGAACCCCGGGGGATCGATCAAGGACCGGATGGCGCTGCACATCATCGAGAAGGCCGAGCGGGAGGGGCTGCTCAAGCCGGGCGGCACCATCGTCGAGAACACCAGCGGAAACACCGGGATGGGCGTCGCGCTCGCCGCGGCCGTCAAGGGCTACCGCTGCATCTTCACGATGCCGGACAAGATGTCGAAGGAGAAGGTCGACAGCCTCAAGGCCTTCGGGGCCGAGGTGGTCGTCACCCCGACGAACGTCCCCGCCGATTCGCCCGAGAGCTACTACGAGACGGCGAAGCGGATCGCGCGCGAGACGCCGAACAGCTTCTACCTGAACCAGTACCACAACCCCGAGAACATCGCGGCCCACTACCGCTCCACCGGCGCCGAGATCTGGGAGCAGGTGGAGGGGAAGATCGACTGCTTCGTCGCCGGCCTCGGCACGGGCGGCACCATGAGCGGCGCCGGCAAGTACCTGAAGGAGAAGAAGCCGGGCATCCAGAACGTGGGCGTCGATCCCGAGGGCTCCGTCTACTACGACTACTTCCGCACGAAGAAGCTGCCGACGCCCCACGTCTACAAGGTCGAGGGGATCGGCGAGGACATGCTCTGCAAGGCGATGGACTTCTCGGTCGTCGACGACGTCCGGCAGGTGAACGACAAGCAGTGCTTCCAGATGGCCCGCCGCCTCGCGCGGGAAGAGGGGCTCTTCGCGGGCGGCTCGTCGGGTGGCGCCGTCCACGTCGCCGCCCAGCTCGCGAAGGAGCTCGGCAAGGGCAAGGTCATCGTCGCGGTGCTGCCCGACAGCGCCACCCGCTACATCTCGAAGTTCTGTTCGGACGAGTGGATGAAGGACAATGGCTTCCTCGAGGTCACCGACCGGGGCGCCGTGCGCGAGCTGCTCATCGGCAAGCGCAAGCTCATCTCGGCGAAGAAGGGCGAGGCCATCGAGGGCGTCGTCGCGCGGATGAAGGAGGTCGGCATCAGCCAGATGCCCGTCTGCGATGCGAGCGGCCACGCCGTCGGCATGATCCACGAGGTCGACCTGCTCCACGGCCTGCTCGAGGGGCGCGTCCGCAGCCACGAGCCCATCGACGCCCTCGTCGCCCCGCTGCAGGGCGTCGTCACCGCCGACACCCCGATCGCCGAGCTGCAGAAGGTCTTCGCCGAGGACAACGTCGCCGTCGTCCGCGACGGCGAGCGGCCCATCGGCATCATCACCAAGATCGACTACATCGAGTTCTTGAGCCAGCGGCTGCGGTAGCAGGACGGCCGCTCTCCGACCCCCGAAAGGATGCACATGATCGCCAAGTCCAACCTCGACCAGAACCCGCTCACCAAGAACGAGGCGCTCATCGCCTGGGTGGACGAGATGGCGAAGCTCTGCAAGCCCGATCGCGTCGTCTGGTGCGACGGCTCGGAGCAGGAGAAGCGGAGCCTCACCGAGGAGGCGGTGGCGAAGGGGATCCTGACGCCGCTGAACCAGCAGAAGCTCCCGGGCTGCTACCTCCACCGCTCGAACCCGAACGACGTCGCCCGGGTCGAGCACCTCACCTTCATCTGCACGAAGACGCGCGAGGCGGCGGGCCCCACGAACCACTGGATGGAGCCGCAGGAGGCCTACCAGAAGCTCGGCAAGCTCTACGACGGCTCGATGAAGGGCCGCACGATGTACGTGGTCCCCTACCTCATGGGGCCGGTCGGCTCGCCCTACTCGAAGGTCGGCATCGAGCTGACCGACAGCGTCTACGTGGCCCTCAACATGCGGATCATGACGCGCATGGGCCGCGTCGCGCTCGAGCAGCTCGGCGGCAGGGGCGACTTCAACCGCGGCCTGCACGCGATGCTCGACTGCAACCCCGATCGCCGCTTCATCTGCCACTTCCCCGAGGACAACACGATCTGGTCGGTGGGCTCGGGCTACGGCGGCAACGTGCTGCTCGGCAAGAAGTGCCTCGCGCTCCGGATCGGCAGCTACCTCGGCAAGACCGAGGGCTGGCTCGCCGAGCACATGCTGATCCTCGGCGTCGAGAGCCCCGAGGGGCAGATGTCCTACGTCGCGGCGGCGTTCCCGTCGGCCTGCGGCAAGACGAACTTCGCCATGATGATCCCGCCGAAGCGGTTCGACGGCTGGAAGATCTGGACCGTCGGCGACGACATCGCCTGGATGCGGGTCGGCCCCGACGGGCGGCTCTGGGCCGTCAACCCCGAGGCGGGCTACTTCGGCGTCGCGCCGGGCACGAACGAGAAGTCGAACCCGAACGCGATGCGGACGATCTCGCGCGACACCATCTACACGAACGTCGCGGTGACGCCGGACGGCGACGTCTGGTGGGAGGGCAAGTCCAAGGAGCCGCCGGACGGGCTGACGGACTGGCAGGGGCGCCCCTGGAAGAAGGGCTCGGCCGAGAAGGCCGCGCACCCGAACTCGCGCTTCACCTCGCCGATGACGAACAACCCGGTGCTCTCGAAGCAGGCCGACGATCCGCAGGGCGTTCCGATCTCGGCGATCATCTTCGGCGGCCGGCGGAGCAGCACCGTTCCGCTCGTGCTCCAGTCCTTCAACTGGACCCACGGCGTCTTCCTCGGGGCGACCCTCGGCTCGGAGACCACCGCCGCGGCCACGGGCAAGGTGGGCGTCGTCCGGCGCGACCCGATGGCGATGCTCCCGTTCTGCGGCTACGACATGGGCGAGTACCTCGGCCACTGGCTCGGGATGCAGAGCAAGATCCCGTACCCGCCGAAGATCTTCCAGGTGAACTGGTTCCGGCAGGGCAAGGACGGCAAGTTCCTCTGGCCGGGCTACGGCGAGAACATGCGCGTCCTCAAGTGGATCATCGACCGGGCCCACGGCCGCGTCGGCGGGCAGGAGACCCTGCTCGGCTGGGTGCCGAAGGCCGGCGATCTCGATCTGTCGGGCCTCTCGATCCCGGCCGAGGCCGTCGACGAGGCCACCTCCATCGACGTCGCCGCCTGGAAGGCGGAGTTCGAGAGCCAGCAGGAGTTCTTCGACCAGCTCGGCCGGACGCTGCCGCGCCCGCTCGCCCTGCAGCGCGAGCTCCTGATGTCGCGGCTCGGCTAGCGCCGGTTACGGTTCGCCGGAGCGCTCGCTAGCTTTCCCGTGGTGCAGGGAAGGCGGGGCGGGCCATGCGGCGGACGGGATGGGTGTGTCTCGCGGCGTTCTTCGCCGCCTGCGGCGACCGCCGCGTCACCGGCGATCCCGGACTGGGCACGGGGCCTTCCATGGCGCCCCGCCGGCTCCGCCCCTCCGTCGCCCCTCCCGCGGGCATCGTCGCCTGGCCGCCCGACGCCGGCTTCGTCGAGGCCGCCCACTCGCTTCCGCTCATGACCGATCTCGGCGGGCCGGTGCTCGACCGGCCGGTCGCCGTCACGATCACCTTCGCGAACGATCCCGACCGGGCCCTCGACGAGGCGCTCGCCGGGTTCCTGTCGACCTCGACCTGGCTCGCGACCGTCGGCCCCGAGTACGGGGTCCTGGGGCTCGACCACCTGGAGGTCGAGCTGCCGCAGGACGCGCCCTCGCGGCTCTCGGATCTCTCCGCCCAGCGGCTGCTCCAGAGCCTCCTCGCGTCGGGGGAGCTCCCCGGCGGGGCGCCCGACGGCGGCGTCGCGCCGGAGTACGTCTACCTGCTCTACGTGCCGAAGCGCACGGCCTTCGACGTGAGCGGCCAGCCGCTCTGCGACGTCTCGAGCGGCGGCTACCACTTCGAGCTGATCGGCGCCGGGCTGGACGTCCCCTACGCGGTCCTAAAGGCCTGCGCCTCGCCCGGCGCCACGGACGGGGAGCTCCTGGCGCGGGCCGCCTCGCACGAGCTCATCGGGGCCGCGACCGACCCCTACCCCTTCTCGAACCCCGCCTGGCGGATCTTCGACCTGCAGAATCCATACGCCTACTTCGGGGGCGAGGTGGGGGACCTCTGCGAGAACCTCTCGCCCCAGTGGCAGGAGGGCGCCTTCCAGAAGCTGCAGCGCGTCTGGTCCAACGCCGCCGCGAAGGCGGGCGGCGATCCCTGCCGGCCGGCGGTGGGCAGCTACTTCGGCGCCGGCGTCTCGCCCGCGACCGCCGTCCAGGCCCCCGCGGGGAGCACCATCCACTTCCAGTTGACCGGCTGGTCGACGGCGCCCGTGCCCAACTGGAGGCTCTCCGCCTACTCCTTTCCGCTCGCCGGCTCCTTCGACGGCGCGCCGACGCTCAGCCGCGACACCCTCGCCGACGGTGACAGCGCCGACCTCACCGTGACGGTCCCCCGCGGAACGCCCTCGGGATCGATGGCGCTCATCGGCGTGGATTCGACCCAGGCGACCGGGGCGCCCCAGCCGGCGGTCACCACGGCGCTCGCGCTCGTGATCGTGCCGTAGGGCCTACGGCGCCTGGCCGCCGAGCAGCTTGTCGGCCTCCTTGCGGAGGAAGCCCTCGCTCGCGATGCCGACGATCCGGCCGACCACTCGGCCGTCGCGCCGCACGAGGAAGGTCGTCGGCACCTGGTCGACGCCCATCTCGCTCGCGAAGCGGCCGCCGTCGTCCAGCAGCGGCAGGTGGTCGATGGACTTCGCGCGCGCGACCGAGCGGGCCTGGGCGGCGCCTCCCCAGCCCATGACCGCGAGCACCGAGACCTTTCCAGCGTACCGCTGCGCCAGCTCGTCGATTCCGGGCAACTCCCGGATGCAGGCCATTCAGCCGGGCGACCAGACGTTGATGATGGCCGGCCTGCCGGCGAGGGCCTGGGAGGTGACGCGAGGCCCCTCGCCCACGGGCTGCGCGGAGAACGCGGGCAGCGGCCGGTCCTCCGTGCGCACCGAGGCGCAGCCGCCGCCGAGGGAGGAGCCCATGACGATCGCCGCGGCGACGATGCCGATCCAGGGCAGGTAGGTCTCCGCGAGCCGCCAGAGCTTTCGGGCCATGGTGCGGTTCTAACACGCGGGTCGCCTCCGCGCTCGCGTCAGCCGCGCCGAAGCGGCCGGTTGCGGACCGGGCAGCGCTGCTGTTAGCGTCGCTCGACTTTCGGGGGCGAAGGAGCGGCGCGTGCGGATCGAATGGCTCACTCTGACGGCGCTCCTCGCGGCCGGCTGCAACCCGAAGACCTCGGTCGGGCCGACCGGCCAGAAGAACCCCCTCCCGCTCGGGACCGACGCCGGGAGCGGGGTCGCGGACGCCGGCGAGGCCGACGCGGGGAGCCCGGACGCCGGCCCCTCCGACGGGGGCTGGGTCGAGAGCCCCCATTCGGTCTCGGCCGTGCCGAACGAGGGCGGCTCGGCGCTCGCCCGGCCCATCGCCGTGGCGATCACCTTCGCGAACGATCCGAACCGGGCCCACATCGACGCGCTCTCGGCCTTCCTGCCGGGTTCGACCTGGCTGAAGACCGTGAGCCCCGAGTACGGCATCGGGAGCCTCGGCCACGTCGAGGTCGAGCTGCCGCAGGACGCCCCGTCCGCGATGACCGACACCGACCTGCAGAACCTGCTCCAGAGCCTCCTCGCGAGCGGCACCGTCCCCGGCGGGACGCCCGACGGCGGCGCGGCCTCCGGCGGAGCGGACGGCGGAGGCGCGGACGGGGGAGGCTCGGACGCCGGGATCGCCGACGGTGGCACAATGGACGCGGGGATCTCGGACGGCGGGATCTCGGACGGCGGCTCCGCCGACGCGGGCTCGCTCGGAGCGCCGCAGTACGTCTACCTCTTCTTCCTGCCGGTCAGCACGAGCTTCACGACGCAGGGCCAGGGGCTCTGCAGCATCTCCGGCGGCGGCTACCACTCCGAGACCCAGCTGACGAACCTCGACGTGCCCTACGCGGTGATCCAGCCGTGCCCGGGCCAGGGCCTCTCCGACGTGCAGATCCTCGACCTCGCCGGCTCCCACGAGCTCATCGAGGCGCTCACCGATCCCTACCCCTACACGAATCCCGCCTGGGTGATCCTCGATCCCCAGAGCCCCTGGAGCTACATCGGCGGCGAGGTCGGCGACGTCTGCTCCTACCTCGCGCCGCAGTGGAAGGAGGGGAGCTTCGACGACCTGCAGCGCGTCTGGTCGAACCGCTCCGCGACCGACGGCGGCGACCCCTGCCTGCCCGCGGTCGGCACCTACTTCGGCACCGCCATCTCGCCCGCCACCATCGTCCAGGGGCAGCCGGGCGGCAGCGTCGATTTTCAGCTCACCGGCTGGTCGACCGCCCCCGTCGCCGACTGGACGCTGCAGGCGTTCAACGGCGGCTCGCAGGGCGGCCCCTCCTTCGACGGCACGCCCACGCTGAGCAGCTACGGGATGAACGACGGCGAGAGCGCGACCCTCACGGTCCACGTGCCGTCGAACGCCGCCTCGCAGTCGTACGCGATGGTCATCGTGCTCTCTGGCGGGAGCCAGAACGACTACACGGCGAGCGTCGCGATGGTCTACGTGCCCTGAGGTCCGGCGCCCGGGATCAGGTCGCGTCGACCCGCGCGTAGAGCGAGACGCCGCGCAGGTTCTCGTCGAGCTGCAGCGGCTGGCGCAGCGACGGGAAGGCGCGCTGCGCGCAGTCCATCCGCTCGCAGAGGCGGCAGCTCGTCCCCACCGGCACCGCCGCCGCGAGGTCCGTCAGGTCGATGCCGTCCGAGTAGACGAGCTCCTTCGCGTCCTGGAGCCGGCAGCCGAGCGCGAGGGCCTGCACGGGCGGCTGCGCGTGGTAGCCGCCGCTGTCGTGCTGTAGCGTCCGCGCCACGCAGAAGTAGGCGCTTCCGTCGGTCATCCGCGAGATCTGCGTCCGGATGAGGCCGGGCGTGAGGAACGCCTGGAAGACGTTCCAGCGCGGGCAGGCGCCCGAGAAGCGCGCGAAGTGGATCCCCGAGGACGAGAAGCGCTTCGAGAGGTTGCCGGCCACGTCGATGCGCAGCATGTGGAACGGGACGCCCTCCGCGCCGGGGCGGCGCAGCGTCGTCAGCCGGTGGCAGACCTGCTCGAAGCCCACGCGGAAGCGGCGGCCGAGCACGTCGATGTCGTACCGCTCCTCCCGCGCCGCCGCGAGGAACGGCCCGTAGGGCATGAGCACCGCGCCCGCGAAGTAGTTCGCGAGCGCCACCCGCGCGAGCGTGCGCGACTCCTCGCTCGTCAGCCGCCCGTCCTGGACCAGCCGGTCGAGCCCCTCGCGCGCCCCGAGGAGCGCGAGCTGGTGGGCGAGCTGGAAGGTGCGGCTGCGCGTCGGCAAGAGCTCGGAGAGCGTCAGCGTCTTGCGGGCGGCGTCGAAGCGGCGCAGCACCCCGCGCTCGGCGAGGCCGCGCCCGATTCGCACCTGCACCCCGTGGGCCGCCTCGAGGTGGCGCACGAGCCTCGGCGCGAGCTCCTCCGGGTCGAGCTTCGCCTCCCGCCAGAGCCGCTCGGCCCCGGCCTCGAGCTCGGGAAAGTGGTTCTGCCGGTCCTGGATGAGGTCGCTCACCTCCTCGGAGGGGAGCAGCGAGTGGGCGGCGCCCGCCGGCTCGTCGCCCACCACCTGCGAGGCCAGCGTCTCGGCGCTCTGGCGGGCGCTCCGGTAGGCCCGGTAGAGCGCGAGCACCGCGCGGGCGGCGGCGGGGCTGCCGGTCGCGAGCTCTCGCAGGTCGGTCGTCGTGAGCCCGTGCGACTCGAAGAGCGGATCGGCGAAGGCCTCGAGCAGCTCGGCGGAGAGCCGCGCCTCCCCGTCGGCGGCGAAGCTCGTCACGTCGAGCGAGAACTGCTGCGCGAGCTTGATGAGCAGCCCCGCCGGCAGGGGGCGCCGGTTCGCCTCGATGAGGTTCAGGTAGCTCGCCGAGACGCCGAGCCGCTGCGCGAGCTGCGCCTGGCTCAAGTTCTCGCGCCGCCGCAGGGAGCGGACCTTCGCCCCGAGCCTCGGATCGGCCTCGCTCTTCTCGGTCTTCGGCATGCGCAGCTCCGGGTCGATTGACAGACTTTACAGCGTGACAGCCTGTCGTTGACAGGCCTCGACGGACGCTTCCGTGGCTACAGCCATTTGCCCTTGAATCGTCCGCCCGACGAGCCATTGTAAAGCTCGTGAAAGCGACCACCGTCAAGACCCTCCTCCCCGCGCCGAAGGGCGCCGAGTCGATCCTCGCGGAGCCGGCGCTCCGCTTCCTCGAGGATCTCGCCCAGCGCTTCGCCCCCCGCGTCCGCGAGCTGCTCGTCCGCCGCCACGAGCGGCAGGCCCGCTTCGACCGGGGCGAGCGGCCCGACTTCCTCCCCGAGACCGCCGAGATCCGGCGCGCCGACTGGAAGGTCGCGCCGCCGCGCCCCGACCTCTCCGACCGGCGGGTCGAGATCACGGGCCCCACCGACCGCAAGATGGTGATCAACGCGCTCAACTCGGGGGCCAGCGTCTTCATGGCGGACTTCGAGGACTCGAACGCGCCGACCTGGGAGAACCTGCTCCTCGGCCAGAAGAACCTCTGGGACGCCGTGCGGCGCGAGATCGCCTACGAGGCCCCCGAGACGGGGAGGCGCTACGAGCTCGCCGAGAAGATCGCGACGCTCATGGTGAGGCCGCGCGGCTGGCACCTTCCGGAGAAGCACCTCGAGGTCGCGGGCGAGCCCATCCCGGGCTCGCTCTTCGACTTCGGCCTCTTCTTCTTCCACAACGCCCGCGAGCTCGTGCGGCGCCAGAGCGGCCCCTACTTCTACCTGCCCAAGATGGAGAGCCACCTCGAGGCGCGGCTCTGGAACGACGTCTTCGCGCACGCCGAGCGGCTCCTCGAATTGCCCGCCGGCACGGTGCGCGCCACCTGCCTCATCGAGACGCTGCCCGCCGCCTTCGAGATGGACGAGATCCTCTGGGAGCTGCGCGAGCGGTCGGCGGGGCTGAACTGCGGCCGCTGGGACTACATCTTCAGCTTCATCAAGAAGCTCGCCCAGGATCCCAAGGCCGTCCTCCCCGACCGGGCGACGGTGACGATGGACCAGGGCTTCCTCGCGGCCTACGTGCAGCTCCTCATCCGAAGCTGCCACCGGCGCGGCGCCCACGCCATGGGCGGCATGGCGGCCCAGATCCCCATCAAGCACGACTCCGCCGCGAACGAGGCGGCGCTCGCCAAGGTGCGCGCCGACAAGCTGCGCGAGGCGCGCGCCGGCCACGACGGCACCTGGGTCGCCCACCCGGGCCTCGTCGCGGTGGCGCGCGAGGTCTTCGACCGCGAGATGCCGGGGCCGAACCAGCTCGACCGGCCGCCCCCCGAGGCCGCGATCCGCCAGGCCGACCTCCTTCGGGTCCCCGAGGGGCCGCGCAGCGAGGCCGGGCTGCGGCACAACGTCCGGGTCGGCATCCAGTACCTCGAGGCCTGGCTGCGCGGGCAGGGCTGCGTGCCGCTCTACCAGCTCATGGAGGACGCCGCGACCGCCGAGATCTCGCGCGCCCAGGTCTGGCAGTGGATCCAGCACCGCGCCCCGCTGGACGGCCTGCGCGTCCTCGGCGCCCGCGACCTCCCGCCCATCGTCGACGAGGAGCTCGAGAAGATCCGCGGCGAGGTGGGCGAGGAGCGCTTCGCCCGCGGCCGCTTCTCCGACGCGCGCGCCCTCTTCGAGCGGCTCGCCACCGCCGAGCGCTTCGAGGAGTTCCTCACCCTGCCGGCCTACGAGACCCTGCTCGAGCTCGAGCGGGCTGACCCCGCAACCAGGAGGAGCGCATGACCCCGCCCGTCGCCGCCGTCCGCCGCGAAGCCGAGCCCGATCTGCACGCCCGCCGCTTCGAGGGCGTCGAGCGTCCCTACGCGTCGAAGGACGTCGAGCGGCTGCGCGGCTCCTTCCAGGTCGACCACACGCTCGCGCTGCTCGGCGCCCGACGGCTCTGGGAGCTCCTGCACAGCCGCGAGTTCGTCCCGGCGCTCGGGGCGCTCACCGGCAACCAGGCCGTCCAGCAGGTCCGGGCCGGCCTCGAGGCCATCTACCTGTCCGGCTGGCAGGTGGCCGCCGACGCCAACAGCGCGGGCCAGATGTACCCCGACCAGAGCCTCTACCCCGTGGACAGCGTGCCGGCGGTGGTCCGCCGCATCAACCAGGCGCTCCTGCGCGCCGACCAGATCGAGCACGCCGAGGGGAAGCGCGACCGCTACTGGCTCGCGCCCATCGTCGCCGACGCCGAGGCCGGCTTCGGCGGCCCGCTCAACGCCTTCGAGCTGATGAAGTCGATGATCGACGCCGGCGCCGCCGCCGTCCACTTCGAGGACCAGCTCGCCTCCGAGAAGAAGTGCGGCCACATGGGCGGCAAGGTGCTGGTGCCCACCTCCCAGTTCATCCGGACGCTCGTGGCCGCGCGGCTCGCCGCGGACGTCAGCGGCGTGCCGACGCTCGTCGTGGCCCGCACCGACGCCGACAGCGCGAAGCTCCTCACCTCCGACATCGACGAGCGCGACCGGCCGTTCATCGAGAAGGGCGCTCGGACCGCCGAGGGCTTCTTCAAGCTGAGGAGCGGCGTCGAGACCGCCATCGCCCGCGGCCTCGCCTACGCGCCCTACGCCGACCTCGTCTGGTGCGAGACCTCGACCCCCGACCTCGCGCAGGCGAAGCGCTTCGCGGAGGGGATCCACGCCCGGTTCCCCGGCAAGCTCCTCGCCTACAACTGCTCGCCGAGCTTCAACTGGAGGCGGCACCTCGACGACCAGACCATCGCGAAGTTCCAGCGCGAGCTCGGCGCCATGGGCTATCGCTTCCAGTTCGTGACGCTCGCCGGCTTCCACGCGCTGAACCACTCGATGTTCCAGCTCGCCCGGAGCTACCGCGAGCGGGGCATGAGCGCCTACTCCGAGCTGCAGCAGGCGGAGCTCGCCGCCGAGGCGCAGGGCTACTCGGCGACGAAGCACCAGCGCGAGGTCGGCACCGGCTACTTCGACCAGGTGGCCGAGGCGATCTCGAGCGGCCGCGCCTCGACGCTCGCCCTCGGCGAGTCGACCGAGGCGAAGCAGTTCTAGAAGCGGTTGCAGCTCGGCCCCTCCATGGTTAATCCTCCCTGGCCCCAGCGGGTCAGGAGGAAAGCCACCATGAAGAAGCGAACGCTCGGCCGCCAAGGCCTCGCCGTCTCCGAGCTCGGCCTCGGCTGCATGGGGATGAGCGATTTCTACGGCTCCGGCGACGAGGCCGAGTCCATCCGCACCCTGCACCGGGCGCTCGAGCTCGGCATCGACTTCTTCGACACGGCCGACATGTACGGCCCCTTCAAGAACGAGGAGCTCGTCGGCCGCGCCATTCGAGGCCGGCGCGACGAGGTCGTGCTCGCGACCAAGTTCGGCAACGAGCGGGCCCCCGACGGCCGCTACCTCGGCGTCAACGGGAGGCCGGAGTACGTGCGCAAGGCCTGCGACGCGTCGCTCCGGCGGCTCGGCGTCGACTGGATCGACCTCTACTACCAGCACCGGGTCGATCCCAAGGTCCCCATCGAGGAGACCGTCGGCGCCATGGCCGAGCTCGTGAAGGCCGGCAAGGTGCGCTTCCTCGGCCTCTCGGAGGCCGCGCCCGGGACCATCCGCCGCGCTCACCAGGTCCACCCCATTTCGGCCCTGCAGACCGAGTACTCGCTCTGGACGCGCGATCCCGAGGCCGAGATCCTGCCCACCACGCGCGAACTCGGCATCGGCTTCGTCGCCTACAGCCCGCTCGGCCGCGGCTTTCTCACCGGCCGCTTCCGGACGCCCGAGGAGATCCCCGAGGGCGACTGGCGCCGCCAGAACCCGCGCTTCCAGGGCGACAACTTCCGCCAGAACCTGGCCCTCGCCGATCGGCTGCGCGCCGTCGCCGAGAAGAAGCGCGTCACCCCCGGGCAGCTCGCGCTCGCCTGGCTCCTCACGCGCGGGGACGACCTCGTGCCCATCCCCGGGACGAAGCAGCTCCGCTACCTCGAGGAGAACGCCGCCGCCGCCGAGATCCGGCTCTCGAAGGACGAGCTCGCCGAGATCGACCGCGCCCTCCCGCCCGGCGCCGCCGCCGGCACCCGCTACCCCGAGGGCGCGATGCAGTCGGTGAACCGGTAGGCGGGCGAGCGCCCTCGAATCTCGTTCGCGCCTTACGGCAGCGCCACGTTGCAGTAGCCGAACAGGCAGTTCCCGCTGCAGCACTGGCTCGGGAGGAGGCAGGGGATCCCGCCCGCGCGACAGGGGGGGCCGCCGCTTCCGGCGTCGCTCGTCCCTCCGTCCGGGCGGCCGCCGTCGGTCGCGGGCAGGCTGCAGGCCGAGCTGAGGCAGACGAGCCCCGGGCAGCAGGCGGCCGCCGTCGCGCACGGCAGGGTCGCGCCGTGGCACGTGTACCCCTCCGTCGCCGGGCCGCAGGCGGCGAGCGTCAGCCCGACGACGACGCCGCAGAGTCCCCTGAGCATGCGCCTCCCCCTTTGCCCTCGAAAGCAGTATTCACTCGGCGGGTCGCGCGGCAGGCCAGCCGATCACGCTGGGCTCGGTCCGGGGATGGGTTCACGCGCGCGAAGCCGCTCGGTCACACCCGCCCGCGCTTGCGCGTCGCGAGGAAGTACTTCTCGAAGGCCAGCTTCGCCCAGTGGGCCTCGGGGCCGGGGATGAGCCAGGCGTGCTTGCGCGGCTCGAGGAAGTGGTCGGCGGTCATGATGATGCCGGTGTTCCCAGCGTCGAGCACGCACTTCGCGTCGATGCTCGCGGGCGGCAGCTCGACGAGCCTCTCGCCGCGGATGGAGGCCACGACGTTGTGGGCCACCACCTTCGCCATCTCCTCCGACAGGTAGCCGGTCTTGGGCACGCCGCAGGGGACCGTCGTCTTGTCGGGTGCGCTCATCGCCACCGCGACGCCGGCCGCGAAGACCTCGGGGTGCGCGGCCGTCCGGTAGTGGCCGTCCACCTTCACGAAGCCCGCCGGGGTGCAGATGTCCTGCCGCGCTCGGACCGCGTCGACGCCCAGGAAGGCCGGGACCAGCATCGCGAAGGCGAACGGCAGCGCCCGCCCGTCCGCGAGCCGCAGCTCGCCCGGCACCAGCTCCTCGACGCTCGCGTTCGTCACCGCCTCGATGCCGAGCTTCTTGAAGAAGTACTCGGTCATCGGGGTCCCGGAGCCGAACCCCCCGATGCCGAAGTGGGCGAGGAACGGCTCGGCCGTCACGAAGGTGATCGGCGCCTTCTGCTTCAGCCCCCGCTTGTCGAGCTGGTAGGCGAGGTTGAAGAGGAACTCGTAGCCCGCCCCGAAGCACGAGGCGCCCTGCACCGCGCCGACGATCACGGGCCCCGGCTTCGCGACGAGCTGCTCGAAGGCCGTCCGGCAGAGCTCCGCGTCCTCCCAGTTCATGATCGACTGGCTGTGGCCGCCGCGCGGCCCCAGGCCCGAAATCGCGGCGTAGTCGAGCTTCGGGCCGGTGGCGATGACCAGGTAGTCGTACGGCTCGGCCCCCTCGGGCGTGACGACCTTCCGGCCCTCGAGGTCGAGCGCGGTGGCGGGCGCGTGGCGGAACGCGATCCCCTTCTTCTCGAAGATCGGCCGCACCGGGAAGGTGATCTCCTCCTTCTCCCGCAGCCCAAACGGGACCCAGATGAGCGACGGGTTGAAGAGGAACTCGTCCGTGCGCGAGACGACCACGACCTCGTGCTCGGCGCCGAGCTTCCCTTTGATCTCCACCGCGGCGGTCAGGCCCGCGAAGCTCGATCCGACGACGACGATCCGCTTGCCCATGAGACCCTCGCTTGCTGGCGGGCGTCAGGCCCGTCACTGGTGAATCTGCAAGCTCGGGACCAAGGGCCAAGTGGCCGGAATCAGGAGCGACGCGACGAAATCGATGCGCGAACCCCCGGGTCATTTTTGCACCGGCCTCCCATTCTTGCGCCAGCCTCCCAGCCGCCGCAGCTCGCGCGGCGCTGGCCGTGCGGTAGAGTGGCCTCCGCGCAGCCGCTGGAGGGACCTTCATGAGACTCGTCGATCTGGCGTGCATCGCCTCTCTCGCTGCCTCCTGCATCCCGGCGGCGCCGCGCGGGACCAACGTCGGCGGCGCGGGCTCGACGGGAGCTGCCGGATCGTCGGCCGGGGGCGCCTCCTCGAGCGGCGGCACGCCGAGCGGCGGCTCGACCGCGGTCGGCGGCGGCAGCGGCGGCACGTCGGGCGGGGGTGGCTCGAGCGGCGCGGCCAGCGCGGGCGATGGCGGGGGCCCCTGCGGCTGCGGCGGCGGGGTCTGCGTCCAGAACGGCTGCCGGACCGACTGCGGCGCCGTGGGCCAGGCCTGCTGCGCGCCGTCCTCCGCCGGCGGCCTGCCGGCCTGCGAGGACGGCCTCTTCGGCTGTAACCTCGCGGACGACGGCGGCACGTGCGAGCCGTGCGGCGAGCCGGGCGAGAGCTGCTGCCCGGTCGACGGCGTCGCCGCCAGCTGCCAGAGCGGGGTCTGCGTCGCGGCGGCGGGCGGGTCGACCGTCTGCGAGGCGGAGTGCGGCTCGCCCGGGCAGCCCTGCTGCGCCGGCGACCGCTGCCAGATCTCGATCGGCCACTGCCTCTCGTCCGGCCCCGACGCCGGTAGCTGCGCCAGCTGCGGAATCGAGGGCTCGCCGTGCTGCCTGGCGCCCGGGACCGGTCTCTGCGAGGCCGGCCTCTCGTGCCTCGCCGCAAGTCCGTGGATCTGCGCGGTGGCCCCCGACGCCGGGACCACGCCCGGCGGCTACTGCGTCGTCGCCCCGCTCCAGGGCGGCTTCGGAATCCCGACCTGCCACGGCCTCGACTGCGTCGCCGGCGACGGCGGCTCACGCTGCGAGGAGCCGACCGCGGGCCTCCCCTGCGTCGACGGCAGCTGCGTCGGCGCCGTCTGCGTCGGCGGCGGCTGCGAGGCGAGCTGCGGCGCGCCCGGTCAGCCCTGCTGCCCCGGCGGCGGCTGCGAGGACGGCCTCTACGGCTGCTCCGCCCTCCCGGACGCGGGCGGCGTCTGCCTGGCCTGCGGCGGCGACGGGGAGTCGTGCTGCGCCGGCAACCTCTGCCCGAACTCCGCGAGCCAGAGCTGCGACGGCGGAAGCTGCGTTTGACCCCGCCGCGGCTCGCGCCGCGCGGCGATGGGCGCGCGCCCTCCCCGACCCAAGCCCTGGCCTACCCCGAGGCGAGCTCCAGCAGCTTTTGCACCGTGCGCCAGTTGCGCACCGTGCTCACCGTGGCGAGCCTCGAGTCGATCCAGGCGTTCGTGAGCTTCGTCCGGGCGAAGCCGTTCGGACAGTGAAGAAAGACCTCGCGCCCCAGCACCGCGAACCGGTCGCCCGGCGATCGGTCGGGATCGAGGGCGGCGACGAGCTTCGCGGCGGGCCGCTCCGCCAGGAAGGCCACGTGGAGCGTCTCGGGCGCCGCGCCCTCCCGGAGGAACGGGTTGCCGCGCGCGACCTGCCCCAGCTCCCCCGCACTCCGCAGCAGCAGCGGCACGGCGAGGCCGAACCGCTCGCGGATCGCCGCCGCCACCGCCTCGGGAATCCGCGCGGCCTCCCGCGGCCCCGCCCGGAAGATCACGTTGCCGCTCTGGAGGTACGTCGAGACCTCGCGCCCCCCGCACGCCGCGAAGAGCGCGGCCAGCTCCTTCATCGGCAGCGGCCTCTTGCCGCCCACGTTGATCCCGCGCAGCAGCGCGACGTAGGGCTCGGAGGCGGCGGCCGTCACGCGGGCGAGGATGCAACGGATTCGGCGGCGGCGCCAGCCGCGGAGCGGCCGCGAGGCAGAGGACGACCTCGCGGGATCAATCATCCCTCCCCCCGCAAAGCGGGGGAGGGAAGGGTGGGGGGTCGCCGAGCGCGGTATTCTGCGTCTCGATGCCGAAGCTGCCCCTGCTCCTCGCCGCGTCGGCCGCGAGCCTCGTTCTCGGCGGCGCCTGCGCGCGCCCCTCGCCCCCAGGGCAGGGGGCCGTCGCCGAGACCTCGACGTCCTGCCGCCAGACGGACGACTGCCCGCACGGATCTCTCTGCGTGAAGCGCCACTGCCTGCGCGAGGCGTCGCGAGAGAACGCGAAGCGGCTCGAGGATCTGCGAGCGGGGTCGCGAAGGTGATCGCCGACCGCGCGTAGGGCGCGACCGCGGGCTTACCCCAATGCCGGTGAGTTAGGGGCGCAAGGTCCGAGAATGACAGATGGTTGCGCGATCGTGCTCTCAAGCAGAGGAGAGTACGACGATGGGATTGGCCGCAGATCTTGAAGCGACGATGGTGGTGCG
>JAJXUD010000043.1 GCA_021783235.1 Myxococcales bacterium
CGCAACCGCTCGTCGCTTTGGCGCACACGCTCCACGCCCCACGCTTTGCCACAAAACGCCGAACGGCGCCAGCCCCTGCGCTATCCCCGCGGATCCACGCGACGTCTACGACTTTGCCGGGGCCCTGGGGGCCCCCTCCCCGGCGGGGGGGCCTACGCCTTTCGCGCGCCCTGCCGCGCCGGAGCCTCTCGGCTTAGCCCGCCTGGGCGTCGGAGGTCAGGCCGTGGCACTTCTTGTACTTCTTGCCGCTCCCGCAGGGGCACGGGTCGTTGCGCCCCACCTTGGGGGTCTGGCGCTGGACCGTCTGCGGCTTCGCCTGGGCGGCCTCTTCCTGCGTGCCGTGCGTCTCCTGGATCCGCTGCTGCTGCCGCCGCGCGGCCATCTGCCGCTCGAGCACGTCGGCGTTCTCGGTCGGGCGCGGCTGCACGCGCAGCAGGTTGCCCACGACGGCGCCGCGGATGCGGGCCGTCATGAGCTGGAACATCTCGTAGCCTTCCTTCTTGTACTCGACCTTCGGATCCTTCTGGCCGTAACCCCGCAGCCCGATGCCCTGCCGCAGGTGGTCCATCGCGAGCAGGTGGTCCTTCCAGAGGGTGTCGATGATGTTCAGGTAGACGTACTGCTCGAGCTTTCGGAACGCGTCGCCGCCGAACTGCTCCTCCTTCGAGCCGTAGATCTTCTCCGCGACGTTGAAGATCTGCTCGGCGAGCTCCTGCTCGTCTCCGGGCAGCTTCTCCCCGAGGTTGAACTCGAAGCCGAACTGCTCCTTCACCATGTCCTGCAGCCGCTGGACGTCCCAGCGATCGGGCCCCTTCCCCGCGGGGCAGCAGGCCGGCAGCACGTCGTCGAGGATCACGTCCTCGAGCATGGAGAGGACCTTCTCGCGCTGCTCGTCCCAGCTGATCTGCCGGACGATCCGCTCCTTGACGCGCGTCCGCTCGTCCCGCTCGACGTACTCGATGAGCGGCTCCGCAGCGCCGGCGGCGAGCACCTCGCGGCGCAAGGCGTAGATCGTCTTGCGCTGCTGGTTCATCACGTCGTCGTACTCGAGCAGGTTCTTGCGGATGTCGAAGTTGTGCCCCTCGACCTTCTTCTGCGCCCCCTCGATGGCCCGGGTGAGCCAGCGGTGCTCGATCGGCTCGTCCTCCTGCATCCCGAGCGTCTCCATGAGGCCGGAGATCCGGTCGGAGCCGAAGATCCGCATCAGGTCGTCTTCGAGCGACAGGTAGAACCGGCTCATGCCGGGGTCGCCCTGCCGGCCGG
The DNA here is from genome assembly GCA_021783235.1 of Myxococcales bacterium. Lineage (GTDB taxonomy): Bacteria > Myxococcota > Myxococcia > Myxococcales > JAKAPL01 > JAJXUD01. The sequence goes on from JAJXUD010000043.1 coordinate 1,264, forward strand.
CGCGGCCGCGCAGCTGGTTGTCGATGCGCCGGCTCTCGTGCCGCTCGGTGCCGAGGATGAAGAGGCCGCCGAGCGCGACGACCTCCTCGCGCTCCGCGAGGCACTCGGCCCGATGCCGCTCGAGCGCCTCCGCGTAGCGCTTCTCGTGCTCCTCGAGCGCCTTCGCGTGGGCGGCCGGATCCGGCGCGGCCCCGTCCACGGGCTCGGGCGGCTCGGGCGCGGGTCCGACCTCGGCGCGCGCGAGCACCTCGGGGTTGCCGCCGAGCACGATGTCCGTGCCGCGGCCGGCCATGTTCGTCGAGATGGTGACCGCGCCCTTGCGCCCCGCCTGGGCGACGATCTGCGCCTCTTTCTCGTGCTGCTTCGCGTTCAGGACGTTGTGCGGCACCCCGCGCTTCTTGAGGATGCTCGCGACCACCTCGCTCTTCGCGATGGAGACCGTGCCGACGAGCACGGGCTGCCCCTTCTCGTGGAGCGCTGCGATCTCCTCGGCCGCTGCCTTGAACTTCTCGCGCTCGGTCTTGTAGACGACGTCCTCGAGATCCTTGCGGACCATCGGCTTGTTCGTCGGCACCACCGTGACGTGGAGCTTGTAGATGTCGTGGAACTCGCCGGCCTCGGTGTCGGCCGTGCCGGTCATTCCGGCGAGCTTCGAGTACATCCGAAAGTAGTTCTGGAAGGAGATCGTCGCGAGGGTCTGGTTCTCGTTCTCGATCTTGACCCCCTCCTTCGCCTCGATCGCCTGGTGGAGGCCGTCGGACCAGCGCCGGCCCGGCATGAGCCGGCCGGTGAACTCGTCGACGATGATGACCTCGCCCTCCTTCACCACGTAGTCGCGGTCGCGCTTGTAGAGCGTGTGCGCGCGCAGCGCCTGCTCGACGTGGTGGAGAGTCTCGATCTCCTGCGGGTCGTAGAGGTTCTGCACGCCGAGCTTGCGCTCGACCTTCTCGACGCCCTCGTCGGTGAGCATCACCGAGCGGTGCTCCTCGTCGATCGTGTGGTCCTGGTCGAGGACGAGCCCGGGGATGACCTGGTTGATCTTGTAGTACTTGTCGGTCGACTCCTCGGCGGGCCCGCTGATGATGAGCGGCGTGCGGGCCTCGTCGATGAGGATCGAGTCGACCTCGTCGACGATGGCGAAGTTCAGCTCCCGCTGGACGTAGTCCTGCAGCCGGAACTTCATGTTGTCGCGCAGGTAGTCGAAGCCGAACTCGTTGTTCTGCCCGTAGGTGATGTCCGCCCGGTAGGCCGCCTGCCGCTCGCGATCGTTCAGGCCGTGGACCACGACGCCCACCTCGAGCCCGAGGAAGCGGTGGATCCGGCCCATCCACTCGGCGTCGCGCTTCGCGAGGTAGTCGTTCACGGTGACGACGTGGACGCCGCGCCCCGCGAGCGCGTTCAGGTAGGAAGGGAGCGTGGCGACGAGCGTCTTGCCCTCGCCGGTCTTCATCTCGGCGATGCGCCCCTCGTGGAGCACCATGCCGCCGACGAGCTGCACGTCGAAGTGGCGCATCCCGAGGACGCGCCGCCCGGCCTCCCGGCAGAGGGCAAAGGCCTCGGGGAGGAGCTCGTCGAGCGGCCGACCCTTCTCGACCTCGGCCTTCAGCTCCGCCGTGCGGCGCGGGAAGGCCTCGCTCTCGAGCTCCTTCATCTTCGGCTCGAGCGCGCTGATGCGCGCCACGGCCGGCTGCATGCGCCGCAGGTAGCGCTGGTTGCTCGTTCCGATGAGCCTCTTCGTGACGTAGTCGAACATGGACAGGGGGAGAACTATAGGCGAGGGCGCCGCCTTCCGCCATCGATTCCGGGGAGGGCTTTACCAGCCGCTCGCTCTGCGGTCTACTCTGCCGTTCATGCGCGCGATCGCCTCCCGCCTCGTCCCCCTCGTCGCCCCGCTCCTCCTCCTCGCGTCGGGTTGCCGCGGCAGCTCCGCCAGCTCCGACGGCGGCTTCGGCGCGGCGGCGGACGGCGGGGCGGGCAGCTCGGACGGCGGCGCCCAGGACGCGGGCGCCCTGCTCGCCCTCGGCGTCGCGCCCGAGTGCAACCCGCTGCGCGGCGAGGATCCGAAGGACTGCGCGACTCCCTGGCCGGCCTTCACCTACGAGGCCCCCTCGAAGACGACGGCGAGCGGCTTTCAGATGGCCGTCCCGCCGAACGCGCTGCCGACGAACGCGGGCGGCAGCCCGCTCGATCCTTCCATCATCGACGCCGAGGACGGCTTCTCGCCCGCCGGGCCGATCGTCGTCCACTTCCCGGAGGGGATCGGCGGCGCGAATCTGCCCGGCTGGCAGAACCTCGCGGCGAGCCTCGACCCCGCCTCGCCGACCCAGATCCTCGACGCCCAGGGCAACCGCGTCCTCCAGTTCACCGAGCTCGACGCCACCGTCACCGACCCGGCCCGGCAGGCGATCTTCATCCGGCCGATGGTGCGGCTGCAGCCGAAGAGCCGCTACGTCGTGCTGCTCTTGAAGAGCCTGACCGATCCCACGGGCAAGCCGCTCCCGGCGCCCGCGGCCTTCAGCGCCCTGCTCTCCGGCAGCCCCACGGACAACGCCCGGCTCGAGGCCTGGCGGCCCGACTTCGCCGCGAACGTGCTGCCGGTCCTCGCGAAGGCGGGGATCGCGACGAAGGACGTCCTGCTCGCCTGGGACTTCACGACGGGCTCGGACGAGCTGCTCACCTCGCACGTGCTCTCGATGCGCGACCAGGCCCTCGCGGTCGTCGGCGACGGCTCGAAGATCCCCTACACGATCGACCTCGTCGACGACGGGACCCTCGGCGGCGGCCCGCCGCAGGCGGACGGGGGCACCGACGGCGGCATCTACGAGCGGCTCACCGGCCACTTCTCGGTGCCGCTCTTCCTCTCGGCGAGCGACGAGAGCGGGAGCCTCGTACTCGACGGAGGGGTGCCGGCGCTGCAGGGGCAGGATCCGGTCCGCTTCGCGGCCATCGTCCCCTCCCAGATCCTGACCGCCACCGCCCAGGCGCCCCTGCCGGTCATCGTCTTCGGCCACGGCCTCCTCGGCGACGCCGTCGACTACTCGTACTACCCGCAGCTCCAGGCCGCGGCCGAGGAGTTCGGCACGGTGATGGTCTTCACCAACTGGACCGGCCTGTCGTCGCAGGACCAGGGCATCGCGGGCGGCGCGGTGGCCGACCTCAACGGCCTGCCGCTCGTCACGGACAAGCTCCAGCAGGCGATCGTGAACCAGATCGTGCTCGCCCGCTTCGCCCGCACCGAGCTCGGCCACGACGCGCATCTGACGCCGAACGGCGTGGACGTGCTCTCCTCCGACGCGCCCTACTACTACGGCATCTCGCTCGGCGGCATCATGGGCGACAGCTTCATGGCCTACGACCCGGACGTGATCCAGGGCGTCCTGAACGTCCCCGGCGGCTGCTGGAGCCTCCTCCTCCAGCGGAGCACCAACTGGGCGCCGCTCGCGCCGATCTTCCTGTCGTCCTACCCGGACGGCGTGGACGAGGCGCTGCTCTCGGCCTACCTCCAGGCGCTCTTCGACTGGTCGGATCCCATCACCACCGCCCCCTACGTGCTCCAGCGGCCGCTCCCCGGCGTGCCGCGGAAGCAGCTCCTCATGCAGGAGGGGCGCTACGACATGCAGGTCTCGAACCTCGCGACCGAGATGACGGCGCGCACGCTCGGCATCTCGCTCATCACGCCGACCGACGACAGCCCGTTCGGGATTCCGACCGCGACCGCGCCGCAGCCCTCGGGGCTCACGATCTACGACCTCGAGCCGTCGCGCGAACCGAACGTCTCGAACGCGCTCAACAGCGAGGACAACGGCGTCCACGACGGCGTCTCGGCCACGGCCGCGGCGGCGCGGCAGGTGGGGGCCTTCCTCCGGCCGGGCGGCGTCGTCACCCAGCAGTGCTCGGGCAGCGCGGGCTGCGTCTGCGCCGCCCCACAGAACAGCTGCAACTGAGAGGCGGTTCTGCAGCCGGCCGCTCGGACGGCCTCGGCGCGGGCTCGGACCGTCTCGGGCCGGGGTCGGTACCGTCTCGAGGCCGATCGAAACCGTCTCGGGCGGGCCGAGGGCCGCGAGGGGGTCGCTCTCGAGGCGGGGGAGCTGCTACTCGAGGATGAACTTCCTCGGGTTTTCGGGGATGCCGTTCACCCGGACCTCGTAGTGCAGATGCGGGCCGGTCGAGCGGCCGGTGTTGCCGATGGCCGCCACCGGCTCGCCGCGCTTCACCCGATCCCCGAGGCGGACCAGGATCTTGGAGAGGTGGCCGTAGCGGGTGCGGACGCCGTAGCCGTGGTCGAGGACGAGCACGTTGCCGTAGCCGCCCTCGGTGCCGGCGAAGATGACGACCCCGTCGGAGGGGGCGAAGACCGGCGTCCCCTGGGCGTTCGCGATGTCGAGCCCCCGGTGCATCGCCCGGTCGGCGGTGTAGGGGTCGAGCCGCTCGCCGAAGTCGCTCGTCACCCAGCCGCGGACCGGCCAGATGGAGGGGGTCGACGCGAGCAGATCCTTCTGATCCTCGAAGTAGCGGGTGAGCTCCTGGATGCTCTGCTCCTGCCGCTGCGCCTCGGACGAGAGGCTGTCGAGCTTGCTCGGCAGGAAGGCGACGTTCTCGGGGGCGCCCCGGTGGCCTGTCGCCTCCTCGCCCTCCGCCTCGGTGCCGCCCCGGCTGTCGCTCTCGGGGAGCGGGCCGATGGCGAGGTTGCGCTCGGGATCGTTCAGCTGGGTGAGCGCCCGTAGCTTCTGGTCGAAGCGCTCGACCCGATCGAGGGTCTGGGTGACGTGGGCGACCTTCTCGTGGATGAGCTTGATCTGCGTCCGAAGCTGGGCGTTCTCCTCGCGCAGGACGCGGTTCTCGACCACCTGGCCCACGACGAGGAAGTAGTGGACCACCATGGCCGCGCCGCAGAGGGCGAGGAGCCCGAAGGCGACGCCCGACCGGATGAGCAGCCGCTTCTGGACGCGGAACTTTCGGGTCCGCGCCGAGCGGTCGGGGACGACGAGGATGGTATAGCTCTTGTTCGCCACGCGCCGTTTTGCCTCGCGTCCGCCCGCCCCCTTTCGGGTCGGGAGGAGAACTCAAGAGAAAGCTTAGGGCCCGGTCGAAGAAACGCCAGTCTACCGCCGGGAAGGCCGAGCCCTCGTCTCCTTGGCTATCATCGGGGTTCCCGCGAAGTCAAACCCCAAGTGCACTACACTCGACCTGGGCCGGCGGGATCCTCAGGCGGGCGTCAAGGCCCCTCGATCCGAACCGACACCACGGTGATGTTGTCGTCGCCACCCCGGTCGTTCGCGAGCGCGATGAGCTTGAGCGGCACGTCGTCGATCGGCCCCTCCTGCACGACCGCGCCGATCTCGGAGTCGAGGACCAGGTTCGACAGCCCGTCGCAGCAGATGAGGAAGGTGTCGCCCGTCGCGACGGTGAGGCCGAGGAGGTCCACGAGCACGTCCTCTTCGAAGCCGACCGACCGGGTGATGACGTTCTTGAACTGGCTGTGGCGCGCCTCGTCGGGGGTGAGCACGCCCGCCTTGATCTGCTCGTTGACGAGCGAGTGGTCCTCGGAGATCTGGTGGATGGCCCGGTCGCGCACGAGGTAGATGCGGCTGTCCCCCACGTGGGCCACGAAGGCGTTCATCCCGTGGAGGAGGAGCACGGTCGCGGTCGTCCCCATCCCGGAGAGCTCCGGGTTGCCCTTCGCCTGCTCGAAGATCGCGAGGCAGGCCGCCTCGACCGACTCGCGCAGCACGTCCGGCAAGGGCGAGGTCTCGAGCGGGCTCTCGCGCGCGAAGCTCTCGGGCAGCCGCTCGCGGGAGCGGCGCAGCTCGGCCTGGATGGTCTCGACCGCGACTCGCGAGGCGGTGCCGCCGCCCGCATGGCCGCCCATGCCGTCGGCGACGACGAAGAGGCGCAGATCCTCGTCGACGAGGAAGCTGTCCTGGTTGTTGTCCCGCTTGCGGCCGACGTCGCTCGCGCCGACCGCCCGGATGCGGGGCCGGCGTGCCGGGGGCGCCTCGGGGGCCACCGGTGGGGCGGCGCTCGGCGCGGTTCGGCTCTGAGGGCTCGAGACGTCGCTCACGCTCTTTCGGCCTCCGCTCTTCGAACCGCCGGCCTTCCGCCGCGCCAACCGTCACCTCCGCGCCAGCCCGATCGACCCCGCTCGGAGCCGTGGGCCGGGATTCGCCGGCGATGCTACCACGCAGCGAGCCGGCCCCCCAAGCTCGATCACCTGCCCTGATCCGTCGATGAGGGCGCATCTGCTCCGTTGTCGGCACGACGGGCTTGCGCGCCAGCCGATCGCTCCTTAGGCTCCCGGGCTCCGTGGCCCCCGCCCTCGCCCTCTGCCTCGCCCTCGGCGCCGCTCCGGCGGCCCCGCCTCCGCCGCCCCCCTCCTTCGGCTTCGACCTCCTGCCCACGGAGCCCGCCCCCGCGGCGGACGAGGGGCTCGCCCGGGCGCTGCGCCGCCGCCGGACGATGCTGGAGCTCCACCAGGGCTTCGGGATCGCCACCGTCGCCCTGATGGCGGCCACGGTGCTGGTGGGCCAGCTCAGCTACTCCGACCGCTTCTCGGGCGGCCCGGCCACGGGCCGCTGGGAGCTGCCGCACGCGGAGCTCGAGGCGGGGACCGTGGTCTCGTTCGCGACCGCCGGGCTGCTCGCCCTGCTCGCCCCGGTGCCCATCCCGAAGAAGTCCGAGGGCATCGATAGCGTCACGGTCCACAAGTGGTCGATGCTGGCCGCGACCATCGGGATGGCGAGCGAGGTGCTGCTCGGCATCCTGACGGTCTCGCGCGAGGGCTTCGCGAACCAGGCGTCGCTCGCGACGACCCACCTCGTCATCGGCTACGCCACGGCCGGGGCGATGGCGACGGGCGTCGGCGCCCTCTTCTTCTGAGGCCCTGGGATCGTGCGCCCGCTCGCCCTCCTCCTCCTCTCGGCCGCGGCCTGCGGCAACCCCACCGGCCTCGGCCCCGCCTCGCCGCTCGACGTCGTCTCGGGCTGGTCGGGCGTCCCCACGATGAGCCCGGGGCAGGACTGCCTCATCTGCCACGCGCCGGGGCTGCGGGCCGCCTACCGGCCCTGGACCGTCGCGGGGACGGTCTACCAGTCGCCGACCGACCCCGCCGACGCCGGGATCGCCGGGGCGCTCGTGCTCCTCACCGACGCCGCCGGCAAGTCGCTGACGCTCGTCTCGAACGCGGCCGGCAACTTCTACACCGAGGAGCCGCTCCAGTTTCCGCTCTCGCACCTCGAGGTCGACCGGGACGGCGTCCGGATGGCCATGAACCTCGACCCCGCGCTCGTCCCCTCGGCGGTCGGCTCCTGCAACCGCTGCCACAGCGAGCCCGCGGTCTTCAACGCGCCCGGGCGGCTCTTCGTCGGGTCGCCATGAGACGGAGCCTCCGCCCGCTCCTCGCCGCCGCGGCGGCCGCGCTCGCCGCCTGCGTGGGCCCCGTCCAGGCCGGGGTCACTCCCCCCGACGGGGGCTGCCAGACCAACGCCGACTGCCCGGTGCCCTTCCTCTGCCAGGACGGCGCCTGCGAGGAGGCAGCCTGCCACAGCGCCTGCGACTGCCCGGCCCCCTACGGCTGTAGCCCGGCCATGGGCCTCTGCGCACCGACGCCGCGGCGCCTCCCCGACGGCGGCTGCCCCGACGCCGGCTAGCCAACCCGGCGGGTTCGCGCTTCGCGCGGGGGAGCAGCCGATCCCGCCCTACGCGAAGGCACCCTGCGACCTCGCGATGAGCTCGCGGGCGTGGTCCATGGCGGTCTTCGTCGGCTCCTCGCCGCCGAGCATCCGGGCGATCTCGAGGCAGCGCTCGTCCCCCTCGTCGAGGGCGCTCACCTCGGAGGTCGTCCGGCCCCGCTCGACGACCTTGCGGACGGCGAGGTGCTGGTCGGCGAAGGCGGCGATCTGCGGCAGGTGGGTGATGCAGAGGATCTGCCGGTCGCGGGAGACCTCCTTGAGCATCCGCCCCACCGCCTGCGCGGTGGGACCGCCGATCCCGCTGTCGACCTCGTCGAAGACGTAGACGTCCACCGGGTCGGTGCCGGCGCCGGCCCGCTTGAACGCGAGCATGACGCGCGACAGCTCGCCGCCCGAGGCGATCTTGTGCAGGGGGCGCGGCTCCTCGCCGGGGTTCGCCGAGAAGAAGAACTCGACCTCGTCGAAGCCGCGCGGCCCGAGCGCCCCCTCGGCCGTACCCGCCTGGGTGGAGAAGCGGACCTCGAAGCGGGCCTTCGCGAGGGCGAGCCGCCCGAGCTCCTTGCGCAGCGAGGCCGACAGCCGCGCCGCCGCCTCGCGCCGCCGCGCCGAGAGCGCCCCCGCGAGCGCCGCCGCCGCCCGCCGCGCCTCCTCGAGCCGCGCCGTCACGAGGTCGAGCCGGTCCGCGCTGCCGCGCAGCCGCTCGAGCTCCGCCGCCATCTCGCCGCGCCGCGCGAGCAGCGAGGCCAGATCTCCGCCGTGCTTGCGGCAGAGTCGCCGCAGCGCCGCGAGCCGGTCCTCCACCGCCTCGAGCCGCTCGGGATCCTCGCGCAGCCGCCGGCCGAGCTGACCGAGCTCGCGGGCCGCCTCCTCGACCTCGGCGCGGGCCGAGGCGAGCCGCCCGTGGAGCGGGGCGAGCGACGGGTCGAGGGCAGACAGCTCGCCCACGCGGCCGAGCGCGGAGGAGAGCCGCTCGAGCGCGGAGTCCTCGCCGCTGTAGAGCTCCTCCTCCGCGGTCGAGGCGAGCGCCTGGATCTTCGCGGCGGAGGCGAGCAGCGAGCGCTCCTGGGCGAGCCGCTCCTCCTCGCCGGCCTCGGGCGAGACCTCGTCGATCTCCTGGAGCTGGAAGGCGAGGTAGTCGGCGCGCCGCTCGCGCTCGGCCCCGTCGCCGAGCAGCTCCTGCCGCTCCTCGGTGCGGCGCGAGAGCTCGCGGAAGGCCTCCTCGTAGGCCGCCCGCTCGTCCTCGAGCCCGCCGAAGGCGTCGAGGAGATCCTGGTGGCCCGCCGCCTCGAGCAGGCTCACGTGCTCGTGCTGGCTCGAGATGTCGCAGAGCCGCCGCGCGAGCTTCTCGAGCACCCCCACGGTGCAGAGCGCGCCGTTCACCCAGACCTTGCCGCGGCCCGACTTCTGGACGACGCGCCGCACGAGCAGCTCGTCGCCGTCCGGCAGCCCCAGCGCCGCGAGCCGCGCGCGGCAGTCGGGCCCGACCTCGAAGACCGCCTCGACCGAGGCCTCCTCGCAGCCCGTGCGCACCACCTCCGCCTGGGCCCGCCCGCCGAGCGCGAGGTGGAGCGCGTCGACGAGGATGCTCTTGCCGGCCCCGGTCTCCCCGGTCAGGACCGTGAAGCCCTGAGAGAGCTCGACCTCGAGGGCGTCGATGATGGCGAAGTGCTCGATTCGAAGGGCGCGCAGCATGGGCCCGTCTTAGCCGCGCACTCTGACGCTCCGCCCATCGCGGGCCGGCGGCCGTCGCGGGCGACGCCCCGGCCGCCCTGGGGGTCAGCCCGCGCGGGCGTCCCGCAGCCGCTGCACGAGCTCCATCAGCTCGGTCCCCTTGAACGGCTTCTCGATGTGGCCGTCGGCGCCGGCGCGGCGCGAGGCCTCGTGGTCCTGTGCCTTCACGCGCGCGGTCAGCATGTAGATCGGGACGCCTTCCATGAACGGCTCGGCGCGCAAGAACCGGCACGCCGTGATGCCGTCCATCCCGGGCAGCACGATGTCGAGCAGGACGAGGCTCGGGCGGACCTCGCGGGCCCGCTTCACCGCCTGCGAGCCGTCGCCGACGCAGCTGACCTCGACGCCCTGCTCCTCGAGCATCGTGCGGACGAGCTCGCGGATGATCGGCTCGTCCTCGACGAGGAGGATTCGGAAGGGATCGTCGCTCGGCGGGGCCATTCGCGGATGATACCCGGGCGCCCGGCCCGCGGAAAGAAGCGCGGGGTCGATTGCAGGGCGACGGACAAAGTCCCACCCCTCCCTGCGCCAGTGGTCCACGACCATGCACCAGTGGTCGGCGACCATGCGCCAGTGGTCGGCGACTACGCGCCAGTGGTCGGCGACCATGCGCCAGTGGTCCACGACCATGCGCCAGTGGTCCACGACCATGCGCCAGTGGTCGGCGACCATGCGCCAGTGGTCCACGACCATGCGCCAGTGGTCGGCGACCATGCGCCCGTGGTCCACGACCATGCGCCAGTGGTCGGCGACCATGCGCCCGTGGTCCGCGACCGCGCTCGTCGGCGACCGCGCAACCCATCGCGATCACAGGCAGAAACGCTCCTTCGCAGAAAGTTGCCGCGCTTTTCGATCTTCCTGGCCCCTGTATCCATGAAGGCCGCAACAGAAGGCCGTGGCAGTCCAGGGCGCCGGAATGGGTCTTCAGCCGGGCAAGTCGAGTCGGCCGGCGCCCTGGGGGTCGATTGGCTCCCCGGCCCGTGGTACGGACGCCCCGTGACCTACGACGGCCTGAACCGGCTCTTCGCCGAGCTGACCTCGTTCGAGCCGGCGGCGCCGCGCCCCCGCGCGGGCGACGCCGACTGGGGCGAGGTCGCGACCCTCGCCCTCGAGCAGGGGATCGCGCCGATCCTCTCCTACCAGCTCGAGTATCGCTGGCCGGGCCTCGGGGCGCCCGAGGCCGTGCGCGAGCAGCTCCTCGCGGTCTACCAGGGGACGGTCGGCGATCTCGTCTTCAAGCTCGTGCGGCTCAAGGAGCTCCTCTCCGCGGAGGGGATGCCCGACGCGCTCCTCCTCGGCGGCGCGGCCACGGCCGACGTCTTCTTCCCGCACGTCGCCTTCCGGCCGATCCCCGAGCTCGAGATCCTCGTCCGGCCCGCCGAGCGCGAGGCCGCCGCGCAGGCGCTCGCCCGGGCGGAGCTCGCCCCGGGGCGCCCGGAGCCCGGCGCCACGCCCTTCTCCGATGGCCGGATCGTCCTCTGGCTGCGGACGGCGCTGCCGGGCCTCGCCCAGACCGCCACCGAGCTGGAGGCGCTCTTCGCCCGGCGAGTCCGGGCACGCGCCTACGGCCCCCGGGCCCACCGGCTCGCGCCCGAGGACGCCCTGCTCGCCGCGGTGGCGGCGCTCGCCGACGAGGGGCTCGTCGCGCCCCGGATCGCCTTCGTCGAGCTGCGCGAGATGGCGCTGCGCGGCGGCCAGGGCGCCGAGGGCTTCTGGGATCCGGACGCCCCGCCGCTCGACCCGGCGCGCCTCTTCGAGCGGGCCCGGGGCGAGGGGCTCCGGCGGGCGCTCTTCGCGGCGCTCGAACTCGTCGCGCGCCTCCACCCGACGGCGGCCGAGGCGGCGCGGCGGCTCGCCCCCGAGCTCCCCGCCCGCTCGCGCGCGCTCCTGCGGCGCCTCGTCGTCCTCCCCTCGCAGGATCCTCGGCGGCTGCGGCTCGTGCGCGGCGAGCGCGCCCTGCGCCGCGCGATGCTGCGCTGAACGGCCCGCCCGACAACGAAGCCGCTGCGCCCTCATCGACGGCCAGGGGGGCACTGGCGATCGGTTGGCGACGGGGCCCTTCCAGTGTAAAACGCCCGCCATGCGCCTCTCCGTCATCGGCACCGGCTACGTTGGGCTCGTCGCCGGCGCCTGCTTCGCCGACAGCGGCAACGACGTCTGCTGCGTCGACCTCGACCGCGCCAAGATCGAGGCCCTCTCGCGCGGCGAGATCCCCATCTTCGAGCCGGGGCTCGAGGAGCTCGTCCACCGCAGCGTCCGCGAGAAGCGGCTCTCGTTCACGACCGACCTGCCGGGGGCCGTCCGCGGCTGCCAGGTCGTCTTCATCGCGGTGGGCACGCCCCCCGGGGAGAACGGCGACGCCGACCTGCAGCACGTCCTCGCCGCCGCCCGCGACATCGGCCGCGCCATCGACGGCCCGACCGTGGTCGTCGACAAGAGCACGGTCCCGGTCGGAACCGCCGACCTCGTTCGCGCGGAGATCGCGAAGGTCGCGAAGGCGCCGTTCGACGTCGTCTCGAACCCCGAGTTCCTCAAGGAGGGGGCGGCGCTCGACGACTTCTTGCGCCCCGACCGGATCGTCGTCGGCTGCGACTCCGAGCGGGCGCGGGCCGTGATGGCCGAGCTCTATGCCCCGTTCGTGAGGACCGAGCACCCCATCTTCTTCATGGACAGCCACTCGGCCGAGCTGACGAAGTACGCCGCCAACGCGATGCTCGCCCTGCGCATCAGCTTCATGAACGACATCGCGCTGCTCTGCGAGAAGGTCGGCGCCGACGTGGATCTCGTCCGCAAGGGCATGGGCTCGGACAAGCGAATCGGCTTCCCGTTCCTCTTCCCGGGCGTCGGCTACGGCGGTTCCTGCTTCCCGAAGGACGTCAAGGCGCTCGTCGCGATGGGGCGGGAGTACGGGCTCGAGTCGGAGATCCTGCGCGCGGTCGAGCGGGTGAACGAGCGGCAGAAGAAGCTGCTCGTCCAGAAGGCGGTGCGCCACTTCGGCTCGCTCGAGGGCAAGCGCTTCGCCGTCTGGGGGCTCGCGTTCAAGCCGCGGACCGACGACATGCGCGAAGCGCCGTCCATCGAGATCATCGAGGGGCTCACCGGCAAGGGGGCCGAGGTCCGCGCGCACGACCCGGTGGCGGGCGCGGCGGCGCGGCGCCACTTCGGGCCGCGGGTCGTCCATTGCGACGGCCCCTACGAGGCGCTCGAGGGGGCCGACGCGCTCTTCCTCGTGACCGAGTGGAACGAGTTTCGCCAGCCGGACTTCGACCGAATGAAGGCGCTGATGCGTCAGCCCGTGATCTTCGACGGCCGCAACCTCTACGACCCCGCGAAGATGCGCGAGCGCGGCTTCACCTACCACGGGATCGGACGGCGCTCGTGAGAACCGCTTCCCTCCTCCTCGCGCTGGCCGCGCTCTCGGCCGGCTGCCAGAGCGACTGCTACACGCTCGCGCAGAACATCTGCCAGTGCGCCGCCTCGCAGGCGGAGCAGCAGTCGTGCATCAGCCAGATCGCCCTCATCAACGGCACCGCGAACCCGAGCTCGGCCGACCTCGCGCGCTGCACCCAGGAGCTCAACACGTGCGACTGCCGCATGCTCGAGACCGGGACCCTCGCCGCGAAGGTCGCCTGCGGCCTCGCGCGACCCGATCCGAACGACCGATCGCTCGGCGGGCGCTGAAGGCTACTCGGCTTCGCCCGGGTAGAGGAGCGCCACCGCGATCGGCCTGTTCGGCGTGAAGGGCGGCGGCGTGAAGGTCCCCTGCAGAAAGCCCGTCAGCTGCCCGGCCGCGTCCGAGTAGGCCAGGGCGTAGCTCGTCGTCCCATAGGGAGCGTCGACCGCGACGAAGCTGCCGAGGCTCGAGCTGCTCGAGGCCGACGGGGAGAGGCCCGCGTAGCTCGAGCCGTAGTAGCCGAGGAAGCCCGGCGCGGGTGAGAGGCCGACGGTGAAGCCCTGGAGGTAGGCGCTCACGTCGCAGCGGGCCGCCTGCCCCACCCAGGTGAGGTGGCCGGCCTGCGGGGTGACGCCCGTCAGGGCCGGGACGTTCGCGAGGAACTTGCTCTGGCTGACGACCGCGTAGAGGCCGAGGCTCAGGCTCTGGCCGGGCTGCCCGCGGACGACGAGGTTCGGGAAGTAGGTGATGGCGCCGACGCCGGGCGAGGTGACGGCGGCGATCACGGGACCGACCTGGGCGGGGAGCTGCAGCTGGTAGACCGGCCAGGGCGCGCCGCCTTGGGGCACGGCCGTCACCGGTGGCGCGAGCTGCTCCCCGCTCGGCCCGAAGAAGACCACGATGCCGCCGTCGAGCGAGGGATCGGCCGTGTTGTCCGGAAAGAGCGTGACCGGGCCCGAGACGGTGACCATCCCGCCCGCGTCGGCGGGCCCGGCGTCGAGCGCCGCGCAGTTCGGCCCGCTGCCGACGGGCGGCGGCGCGAGGCAGACGCCGCCGAGGCAGACGTCCGGCGGGAGGCAGTCGCCGTTCCGCTGGCAGGGGGAGGCGGGGACGCAGGCGCCGAGCGCCTGGTCGCAGCTGCCGTTCCCGCAACCGCCGTCCGAGAGGCAGGCCGGGCGGCAGCTCCCGAGGTCGCAGACGCCGCCGTCGGCGCAGGCGGTGAGGCCGCCGTCGCAGAGCGCGAGCCAGCCGTCCGGCGAACAGCTGGGCGGCGCGTCGCAGCCGCCCGCGTCCTGGCCGCCATCCGCCGCGACGCCGGCATCGGCGCCGCCAGGCTTGCCGGGCAGGACGCAGGCGCCGTTCACGCAGACGTAGCCCGACAGGCAGCCGCCGCTCGGGTCGCAAGGAAGCCCGTCGAGCGTGACGTCCGGAACGACGCAGCCGGGCGCCGCCGCGAAGGCGAGGAGCCAGAGGGCCCGTCTCACCAGACCCCCAAGAGCGCCCCTCCGGCCACGGCGACGAGCGCGCCCGCGGCGAAGAGGACGTTCGCGGCGATGGCCTCCTGACCGGCGCGGGAGAGCTCGCTCCCCGCCTGGATCTGGGTCACGCCCGACCGCTGCGCCGCCGCGGCCGCGCCCTGCTCCTGTGCGCCGAAGTAGCCGCCGGCGCCGATCGCGGCCACGCCGACGGCGATCATCGCGGCCGAGACCCAGCGGCCGGCGTGGGACGGCGGGGGCGGCGCGAGGGAGAGCTCGCCCACCGGCCGGACCGCCCCCGCGGGGACGCCGCGCGGGGGCACATCGGATGACGCCGCGCCCGACGGCGAGGCCCGCGGCTCGGAGCGGCCCGGCGCCCCTTGGCGCGGGGAAGTGACGATGGGAGGCGGGGGCTCGAGGGTTGGCGGGGACTCGATCGGCGGAGCCCGGCTCGCGTCGGAGGCGAGCTGCGCCTTCACGGCGTCGAAGATCCGGGCGACCTTCGGGGAGGTCCCGAGCGGCAGCTCGAGCCCGGGATCGAGCACGAGGCCGGCCCGGAACGACCCGCGGGCCGCCCGGTCGTCGCCCGCGACCGTGTCGATGAGCCCGAGGAAGAGATAGGCCTGGGCGCGCCGCTGCGAATCGGGCGAGGCCGCGGCGCGGAGCAGCGCCACGCGGGCCGCGTCGTACTCGAGCTCATGGTAGAGCCGTTTGCCGACGTCGAGCTGGTCTGCGCGGGCGACGCCGGACGCACAGAGGAGGAGCCCGAGGAGCGCGGGGCTTCGGAAAAGGCAGCTCAAGGGTTGCGTTCCTCCGGCTCCCCTGCCGATAATGGCCGCCGCGTGTCGGACCCGGGTTCTCCAGCGATCCTGCAGCGATATCACCTTATTCGCAAGATTGCGACGGGCGGGATGGCCGAGGTCTACCTCGCCGAGCAGACGGGGGCCGGCGGCTTCAAGAAGCGAGTCGCGATCAAGCGCATCCTGCCGCAGTTCGCCGAGGATCCGAAATTCCTCGAGATGTTCCTCGACGAGGCCCGGCTCGCGGCGCTCTTCCACCACCCGAACCTCATCCAGATCTACGAGCTCGGGGAGATCGAAGGGCTCCCCTCCATGGTCATGGAGTACGTGCGCGGCCTCTCGCTCTCGGAGATCATCAAGCGCGCCCACGCGGCCGGCCAGCCGAAGATCCCGCCCGGGATCGCGGCGCGGCTCCTCGTGCAGGCCTGCGAGGGGCTCGACTACGCCCACGGCTTCCGCGACCCGGAGACCGACCAGCCGCTGGGCCTCGTCCACCGCGACGTGAGCCCGCAGAACATCCTCCTGTCGAGGGAGGGCATCGCCAAGATCATGGACTTCGGCATCGCCAAGGCGGCGGGGAACCTGCACCACACGAGCACGGGCACCCTCAAGGGCAAGCTCGCCTACATGCCCCCGGAGCAGCTGAACGGCAAGACGCTCGACCGGCGCGCGGACGTCTGGGCCCTCGGCGTCGTGCTCTACGAGCTGCTCGCCGGCCGCCGCCCCTTCGTCGGCGACAGCGAAGCCTCCGTCTTCCGCGCCATCCTGATGGAGCCGCTGCCGCCGCTCGAGGAGCTCGCCGAGGAGGTGCCGAGCCCCCTGCGGACCATCGTCAACGGCGCCCTCGCCCGCGAGGTGGAGAACCGGACGCCGAGCGCCGGCGCGATGGCGAAACAGCTCGAGGACTGGCTCACGGCGAGCGGCGACCGGACGTCCATCGGCGAGGTCGCCGAGTGGCTCGCCCCGCTCCTGCCGCAGACGGCCGCCGGCGCGACCCCCGGCGGGCCGCAGTTGACGCCCTCGAACCTCGCCATGCCGGCCGCCCAGACGAGAATCGCCGCACCGACGGTGCGCTCCTCGCTGGCGGCGCAACGGGCCGCGACCGAGCTCGAACCGCCCCTTGGCGCGCAGAGGCGGCTCGCGCTGGACGAGGGCGAGTCGACCGTCACGGCCGCCCCCGCGCGAGCGCGAGGCGGCCGCTGGGTCGCGGGTGGCGCCCTCCTCGCGGCGGCCGTGGTCTCGATCGCCTTCCTCGCCCGCGACCGCCTCTTCCCGCCGCCCGTGGCGCCGCCGGTCGCCGAGCTGCCGGCGGCGATCGCCGTGGCGCCCCCCACGCGCCCGGCGCCTGCCGTCCCCACGGCCGTCGTCCCCGCGGCGGCCCCGGCCCCCAGCGGGACGAGCCAGCCGCCCGTGGCTCCGGTCGCTCCCCCTCCGGTCGCGAGCGGCGCCGAAGGGCCCACCCGCCCGGCGAAGCGCGCCGCGGTGCGTTCCCACCACGCCGCGCGCCGGACCGAGGGCGGGAGCCGCCTCGCCGCGATGGGCGAGGGTGGGGGCACCGGCGAGCTCGTCATCAACACCGAGCCCTGGTCGCGCGTCTACGTCGACGGACGGGAGATCGGCGACACGCCGCTGCCGAAGGTACCGCTGTCGGCCGGGCGCCACCTGCTCGTCTGCAAGAACCCGGACAACGGCCTCGTCCACCGAGAGACCATCGTGATCCGGGCGGGGGAGCCAACGCGCCGCTTCATCCAGCTCGGCGGCGGAGAGTGACAGGAGGAAGCGCCATGGTGAGGGCAGTCGGAGCCATCGTTCAAGCAACCAACCAGCGGGCCGAGGTCGTGCGCTTCTATCGGGAGAAGCTCGGCCTCGGGGATCCCGACCACGCCGGCGGACGGCAGTTCTTCATGGTGGGGGACGTCCGCCTGGGGATCGACGCGGGCGACGCCCGGCTGCGAGGCCCGCTGCCGCGCACGAGCCTCTGCTTCGTGGTCGACGACCTCGACGCGCAGGTCTCCCACATGAAGTCGCTCGGCGTCCCCTTCGACGTCGATCCGACACAGGAGAACGGGGCGCGCGTGGCCGTCTGCCGGGATCCCGACGGCAACTTCGTGACCCTGATGTCCGGCCCGGCCCGCGCCGCCGCGCGACCCTCCAAGCGGCCCGCCGCCCGACCCGCGCGGCAGCCGACAGCGAACAAGGGAAAGAAGGGCAAGAAGCGCTAGCCCATGGAGAGCCCCGACGCGCTGCTCCGGTTGCTCGCGGGCGAGACGCCGCCGCCCGAGCGGCTCGTCCTCTGCACCGTGGTCGACGCCTCTGGCTCGGTGCCCCAGCGGCCGGGCGCTCGCTTCGCGCTCTCGGCCTCGGGGCGACTGGTCGGCACGATCGGCGGCGGGGCCGTGGAGGCCCGATGCCTCGAGACGGCCCGCGAGCTCCTGTCGACCGGGGGGCACCGGCTCGTCACCCTGCATCTGACGCGCGACCTCGGCATGTGCTGTGGCGGAAGCCTCACGCTCTTCCTACAGGCGCTCGAGCCCGCCGAGACGCTCTACCTCTTCGGCGCGGGGCACGTGGCAAAGCCGCTCGCCGCGCGCGCCAAGGAGCTCGGCTTCCGGGTCGAGGTGATCGACGAACGGCCGGAGTGGGCCAACGCCGAGCGCTTCCCTGGCGCGGACGCGCTGCGCGTCGACGATCCCGTGGCGGTGGCGGGCGAGCTCGCGGCCGACGCGCGGGCGGCCATCTGCGTGGTCACCCACGACCACCGGCTCGACCAGGAGATCGTCGAGCGCTGCCTCGCGCTTCCGGTCCGCTACCTGGGAGTCATCGGCAGCCGCCGCAAGGCCGAGCTCTTCCGGCAGCGGCTCCTCGCGAGGGGCTTTCCGCCGGCACAGGTCGAGCGGCTCCGCTGCCCGATGGGCGTCGCCATCGGCGCGAAGACCCCCGAAGAGATCGCCATCTCCATCGTCGCCGAGCTCGTGGCGGCCCGGCGCGCCGCTGCCGGGTCGCGCTCGCCCGTGCTGGCCGTCGCGAACGACGCGTCCGGAAAGTGACCGGCGCGGTCGTCCTGGCCGCGGGTGCGAGCTCGCGGATGGGCTTCCCGAAGCCGCTCTTGCCGCTGCCCCGCGGGGAGACCTTCCTCTCGGCCATCGCGGGGTCGCTCCGCCGCGCGGGCGTGCTCGGCCCCATCGTCGTCGTGACCGGCCATCGGCCGACCGCCATCGAGCGGCATGCCCGCGCGCTCGGCCTCTCTGTCGCGCGCAACCCGAGGCCCCAAGAGGGCCAGCTGTCGTCGGCGCGGCGCGGGCTCAGGCGAGCGCTCTCGCTCGGGGCGACGGAGCTCCTCCTCTGGCCCTGCGACGCCCCGCGGATCCGGGTCTCCACGCTGCGCCGGCTCCTCGCCTCGAAGCCACCGGCCGTGCCGACCCACCGGGGCGTCTCAGGCCACCCACTCTGGCTCGACGCCGCGGCGGCCTCCCGGATCCTCGGGGCGCGGCGCGCCCGCTCGCTGCGGGAGGCGCTGCGCGGCGCCCGCCCCCGGGCGCTCGCCGTCGGCGATCCTGGCATCCTGGACAACGTGAACGGGCCCGAGGCCTACGCGGCCATCGCCGGCCCGAGGCTCGCCGGGCTGCTGCCTCGGCCAGGTCAGCCGAAGAGCTTGTCGAGGTGACCCGTGACCTCGCTCTCGACCCGTTTGCGGATCGCCCCCGGCACGAGGAAGCTGAACTCGAGCTCGAGCGTCAGCCGCTCGCCCTCGACCCGGTAGCGTCCCTCGGCACCGGCCCGAGCGACCTTCCCCGAGAGCCTCGGCGAGTCGACCGTGTGCGCGAGCGAGTACCGAGTCGCGATGTCGTCGATCGACGCGCGGGTACGCTCGAAGATCTCCTGCGGGGTCTTGCCGGGGTAAGTCCGTTCGATCTTCTGCGTCGCCATCGATTCCCTCCGTTCAAGCCCCCGAGTAGCGCGTCGGATCCGCCACCCCAGCCTCCACGAACCCCTTGCGGCGCAGCGCGCAGGCGTCGCAGCGGCCGCAGGCGAGTCCTCCAGCTGCCGGATCGTAACAGGAGTGGGTGAGGCCGTAGTCGACGCCCAGCTCGACGCCCCTCCGGACGATGTCCGCCTTGCCGAGCCGCAAGAGCGGCGCCCGAATGGCGGGCGGGCTCCCCTCGACCGCGGCGCGGGTGGCCACGGCGGCGAGCCGTGCGAATGCCTCGACGAACTCGGGGCGGCAGTCCGGATAGCCGCTGTAGTCGACCGCCGTGACCCCGATGAAGATCTCCGAGGCCTGGACGACCTCGGCGAGCCCGAGCGCGAGCGCGAGGAAGATCGTGTTGCGGGCGGGGACGTAGGTCGGTGGAATTTCCCCCCGGCCGGGCGGCTGCCCCTTCGGAACAGGGATCGCGGCCGTGAGCGCCGAGCCGCCGAAGATCCGGAGATCGAGCGGGACCACGCGGTGATCGCGGACCCCCGCGGCCCGGGCGACCGCACGCGCCCGCTCGACCTCGACCTGGTGGCGCTGGCCGTAGTCCACGGTCAGCGCCGCGATCTCCCGCCCTTCGCTCTTCGCGATCGCGAGACAGGTGGCGGAATCCATTCCGCCCGAGAGCAGGACGACGGCCTTCACGGGCGGCGTTCGTACCGCCGCACGCAGCGCGGCGTCAACCCGCTTGACAGCGAAGTGGGAGCGGCCGAGTCTCCGCCGCCATGCCCACCGAGAGCACTCTCACCGCCGCCCAGGCCGCCGCCCTCCGGGGCGAACCCAAGCGGCGCTTCGTCCAGTCGGTGTTCGACCGGCTCGCACCTCGCTACGACGGAATCAACCTCGTCATCTCGCTCGGCCAGACGTCGCTCTGGCGGCGGGCCGCGCTCTCGGGCCTCGACCTCGCCCCCGGCCAGCGCGCCCTGGACGTCGGCTGCGGGACCGGCTGGACCGTCCGGCACCTGCGGCGCCGCTACCCCGGCACCCTGATCGAAGGGATGGACCTCTCCCCGGGCATGGTGGCCGAGGCGCGCCGTCGAGACCCCGAGGGCAGCTACTTCGAGGGCGACGCCGGCGCCGTCGACCGGCCGGACGCGAGCTACGATCTCGTCACGACGGTCTACACCTCGCGCAATTTCCCCGACCTCGACCGCGCGCTCGCCGAGATGACGCGGCTCCTGCGACCGGGCGGGCGACTCCTCTTGCTCGACGTCTTCCCGCCGCCCGGCCCTCCGATCTGGCGCGCGTTCCACGCCTTCTGGATGCGGCGGGCCATCCCGACCCTCGTGCGGCCCTTCGCCGATCGGGCCTCCTTCGCCTACCTCGCCGAGAGCGTCCTCGCCCACGTCTCGCCCCAGGAGATCGTCTCGCGCCTCGGCAAGCTCGGCTGCCGCGCGGAGACGCGCTCCTACAGCCTCGGCACCGCCTGGCGGATCCTCGGCGTGCGCGATCAGCTCCCGGGCTGACCGGGAAGCCCGTCCAGGGCGTAGACGACGTCGCAGCCGAACTGGCACGCCGCCCCACCGTCGAGGGCGCAGCCGCCCGTGTCGGCCGGATCGGGATCGATCCGGTCGTCCAGCCAGCCCGTGATCTGCAGCACCGGCACCGACGGCGCCGACCCGCCGTCGCCCGGCGGCCAGAAGCCGGCGACCGTCTCGGTCAGCGCCGCGGCGCAGTTGCAGCTCGCCACCGGCGCGGTGCTTCGCACGGCGACGACGAACCCGCCATCGGTCGCGCTGCCCAGCACGGGCGACGCCCCCTCGAGCTCCCACCAGATCTGGCCCGCGTCGGGTCCTTCGCTCATCCCGGCAAAAAAAGAGAGCGTCGCCGAGGGCGCGAGGGCGCCGCCGTCCAGGTCGCAGGTCGTCTGCGGGACCCCGGCCCCCGCGTCCATGCCCGGCGTCACGAGGGTCCCCGTGAAGAGGAAGCTCCCGATCAGGCCGCCGGGGAGATCGGTCGTCGGCGCCGGGGGCGCGCAGGCGCCGAGCAGCCCGGCCGCGAAGAGGACGGCGAGCCGCCTCATGGGCCGCGCTCGAGCAGCCGCAACCCCTCGTCCGAGAAGGCCCAGCCGACGAGGGCCCTCCCCTGCCGCCCGTCCCAGGACGGGCGGGGCTCGCCGTCCCCGTGGCCGATGGCGGCGAGCCCGCCGGCGAGATCCCCCGTCGCCCAGAGGGCGAGCCGATTGGCGCCGTCGACCGCCTCGGCCACGAAGCGCGCGGGATCGAAGGCCGAGAGCCCCGCGGCGAGGCGACGACCGACGGGGGCGAGGCGCGCGTGGAGCGGCGCGGGACAGCTCGACCCCAGCGCCGCGAGGAACGGTCGCAGCCGGGCCAGCTCCG
This sequence comes from Myxococcales bacterium, assembly GCA_021783235.1. Lineage (GTDB taxonomy): Bacteria > Myxococcota > Myxococcia > Myxococcales > JAKAPL01 > JAJXUD01. Next base: position 22,664 of record JAJXUD010000043.1, read on the forward strand.
ACGGTGGCACGACCCCCGGGTCGTCGAGAAAGGCGGCCAAGAGCAGCGCAAGCGTCGAGAGGTCGCGGTGCGAAAACTTGAGCGGCAGCAGCAGGCCCAGCTCGGCGGCGGCCATCCGCTGGGCAATCAAAAAGCGGAGCGGGCCGATCGGCAGCGCCGCGAGCGCCGCGCCGCCGACGAGCAGGCTGCGCGGCTGCGTGCACTCCATGAAGACGGAGGGCCTCCCGGGGGCCAGGTGAGCCTCCGGCACCGGGCAGCCGAGCGCGGAGCCCAGCTCGACGAGCGCCTCCGCGACGTGCGGGGCGCGCGCGGGCCCGATCCGGGTGGCCTCCCCGAGGCCGAGCCGACCGGCGTCGACCGAAAACAGCCGCTCGAGCTGGGGCGCGAGGTTCCGCAGCAGCTCCGCGAGCGGCTCCTCGGGCCAGGGCAAGGCGATCCAGATGTCGCGCGGCAGCGGCCGAGGCGCGGGCGGCGGAGGGGGAGGATCGCCGGCCATCGCCCCGGCGAGGCCGAGGGACGCGCGCGACAGCTCGGCCCGGTCGAGCAGCGCCGCCGTCGCTCCGAGCTGCCGCAGGAGCGATGGATCCGGCGGCCAGCCCGAGCGCAGCACCTCCAGGTAGGCCTCGACCGCCCGCGGCGCCGCGTCGGGCCTCTGCCGCTGCAGGTCCGCGAGCAGCCGTCGATCCTCGAGGCGCGCCGGCGCGAGCCGCTCGGCGGTGACGAGGAGTCGCTCGGCGGTGACGGGGTCCGAGAGCCGATCGAGGGCGCGGCGTGCCAGCGCCCGCAGCCGAGTCGCCGCCTCGAGGGGGCGCTCCTCGACGAGTCGCGCGGCGACGCGCTCCTCGAGCTCGAGCTGCTCGGCCGCCCGCCCGAGCCTCCCCGCGATCCGCGCGAGACGCTCGAGCGCCTCGATGTCCGTGGGCCCAGCCCGCTGCACGAGCTTCCGCGCCGCCCAGTGGGCCAGCTCCCACCGCCCCATCGCCTCACACGCATCGGCGAGCGTCGACAGGTGCGCCTCGAGCCATTCGGGACCGTCGGGCGGTCGGCTCGCCAGTGCGGCCTCGGCGAGTTCGACGAGCCTCTCGCGGCGGCCGACCGCCTCGCAGACCTCGGCGAGCCGCTCGATCGCTCGGGCATCGGACGGCACGAGCTCGAGCGCCCGCTCGAGCGCCTCCGCGGCGCCGGACATGTCGGCGAGCTTGTCCAAGAGGAGGATCCCGGCCTCTACGAGGGCCGCCCCAGCGGCGCTTCCCTGCGTCAGCTCGGCGAACCGGCGGAGGGCCCGCACCGCCTCCGGCCACTGGCCGCGCTGCTCGTAGAGGCGAGCGAGCTCGCCGAGGGGCCGCGGGTCGCCGCCGTTCTGCTCGACCGATCGCTCGAAGGCCTCGATGGCGGCCTCGAAGCGCAGCAGCCGCTTCTCGAGCTCGCCGAGGCGCCACCAGACGTCTCCCAACTGCTCGGCGAACTCCGGCGAGGAGCCGAGCGTCTCGACGATGCCGAGCAAGGCGACGCGCGCCACGTCGAAGCGGCCGAGCGCCGTCGCCACCGACGCGAGCTCCTCCCGGGCCGGCAGGAAGGCCGGATTCCCCTCGACGCAGCGCTCGAGCTCCGCGAGCGCCTCCGTGGGGCGGGCGGCGAGCATCGCGATCTGCCCGAGCCGGAAGCGGAGGAAGAACTCGCCGAGGTGTCCACCCCCGCCCAAGGCGCGCCGGTAGTGAGGCTCGGCCCGCAGCGGCTCTCCCAAGGACCAGAGGGTCTCCGCGAGCCCCTCGGAGGCCAGCGGATCGCGAGGATCGAGCTCGAGCGCCCGGGAGAACGCCTCGGCGGCTCCCCTCAGGTCCCGCAGCCGCGTCCGGAGCAGCTCGCCCAGCTCCCTCAGGGTCCGCGAGCGCACCTGCTCGCTCGCCGCGCGACGCGAGCGCTCGCGCAAGAGCTCGGAGAGCGCCTCGATCCGACCAGCGGACTCGAGCCTCGCCGAGAGCTCGTCCATGGCGCGCTGTCCGTCCGGCCAGGCGGCGACCGCGTCGCGAAGCGCGGCCTCCGATCCATCGTCGTCCGAGAGCTCGCGCCGGCGGACCTCCGAGAGCTCGAACAGGAGTTCGGCCTTGCGCTCGCGATCGCGCTCGCCAGCGGCTCGATGCGCCAGCAGCTCCGCCACCCGGGCGGGGTCCAGGCCGCCGCCCGCCGCTCCACCGCCCGCGGCCCGCCCGCGCAAGAGCTCGTCGATCCCGGCGAGCGCCGCGGGATCGCCCGGGCGCGCCTCGAGGAGATCCTTCCAGTGCCCCCAAGCCCGATCGAGCTGTCCGAGCGCGGCGGCCGCCCGGGCGCAGAGCGCATGCCCCTCCGGAGCATCCCCCGCCGGAAGGCCGGTCGCGACCGCGGCCTCGGCGACGGCGAGCGCCTCGTCGGGTCGGGCCGTCTGGAGCAGGGCGGCCGCGAGGCGGAGCCGGGCGGCCGCCGCGAGCGCTCCGTCGCCGCCCTCGCTGGCCGAGCTCGCCGCGGCGCGATAGGCGCGCTCGGCGGCGGCGAGATCGCCGAGATCGCGCCGGAGGTCGCCGACACGTCCCCAGAGCGAGGCCAGCCGGCGGGGCGGCCCTCCGATCTCGATCTCGCGCTCGATCAGCTCGCAGGCATCCGCGGTCGCTCCGCGCGCCTCGCAGATCGCCGCGAGGGCGGAGAGGGCCGGCACGTAGCCGGGAACGAGCGCGAGGGCGTCCCTGAAGGCAGCCTCGGCCGCGCGCGGGTCGCCGAGCTGCCCGGCGAGCAGCGCGGCCCGGCGGCAGAGCAGCTCCGCCCGCGCCTCCCCCGCGGCCCCTCCGTGGGCGGCGAGCGCGGAAGCCCTCAGCTCGAGTGCCTCGGCGAGCTCCTCCCAGCGCTTGCGCGTCTCGAGGAGCCGCTCGAAGCCGTCGGCCACCGTCGCGTCCAGCGGGTCGCGCCGGAAAGCCCGCTGCCAGGCCTCGATCGCCTCGGCGTCCCGGCCGGCGCCCTCGAGCAGCTCGGCGAGGCGGCGCGCGCGCCTGCCGTCCCCGCCCTGCCCGAGCGCCTCGAGCGCTCGGAGCTCGAGCGCGGGATCCTCGACGGCCGCCGCGCAGTCCGCGACGGCCTCGTAGAGCCGGGCGTCGGCGAGCCCGCCCTCCCAGGCCGCGAGCAGGTGCGGAAGCGCTTCACGGGGCTGCCCGAGATCGATCGCGAGCAGGTAGCCGAGGCGAAGCGATCGCTCGGATCGCCTCTCCCCCGGCTCTCGGCGAGAGATCTCGACCGCCAGCGCCCTCGCGGCCTCGGCGGTCCTTCCGGCGCGGTCGAGCGCCTCCCCGAGCAGGGTGTAGCCGCGCGCGTCGTCCGCGTCCTCGGCCGCCGTTCGCAAGAGCTCGATGGCGCGATTCACGTCTCCGAGCGCCTCCTCGGCGACCTTGGCGGCCTCCTGGAGCCAGTGGGCCCGAGGCGGTCCGCGCGGGGCGGCGGCCGCCAGCGCGAGCTGCGTCGCGAGCGCCTCGGCGCCTCTCCCCGCCTCGAGCTCGCGTCGCAGTCTCCGCTCGAGGGCCTCGGTGTGGCCGGGCGCTCCCGGTCCGAGCGCGACGACCTCGTCCCAGGCCCGCGCCGCCTCGTCCGGGCCGAAGGCCGCTTCGGCGAGCCGCGCGCGACGGATCACGAGCTCCGGCCGATCCGACTCCGCGACGACCCCGAGCAGGAGTCGGAGGACGGCGTCCTCCACGGCCGGCGGAGCGGCGGCGGCGGCCCGCGCCACGGCCCTCGAGAGCTCGGCGTCGCCCTGCGCGAGACCGACGGCCGCCTCGAGGTCTCGCCTCGCGCGGTCTGGGTCTCCGAGCCGCGTCAGCGCGAGATCCGCGGCGCGGAGCGCCCATCCCGACGCATCGGCCGAGGAGGCCCCCGCCGAGGAGGCCCGTCGCTCGAGCAGCTCGCAGAGCGCCGCCGCATCGCCCGCCCGCTCGAGCGCCGCCGCGAGGCGGGCGGCGAGCTCCGCGCGCTCGGGCATCCGCACGACGGCCTCGGACAGAATGGCGACCGCGTCCGGATCGTCCGGCTCCAGCAGCTCGAGGAGACCATCGAGGGCGCGCTCGCGCTCCTCCCCTTCGGCGGCTCGCCAGAGGCGCCGCCGCGCCGAGAGCCGCGCGGCCCGGTCCCCGGTGGCGACGGCGATCTCCTCCAAGAGCCGCAGCGGCTCGACGGATTGACGCGCCGACGCCGCGCCGAGCTCGAGCCCGCCCTCGAGGAGGCGCGCGGAGAGCGCGTAGGCGCCCTCCTGGAACGAGAGCGCCCCCACCCGGAAGGCGGCCTCGGCGCCCTCGGCGCCTCGCTGGCCCGCCTGCAGGGCGCTGGCGACGCGGCGCGCCCAGGGCTCGAGCGGCTCGCCCCTCGCGAACGCCGCCTCCGCCCGACCGGCCAGCGCGAGCAGATCGTCCGGCGACGTGGCGAGCGCCGCCTCGAAGGCGACGGCGGCCTCGTCCGGACGGCGTGAGGAGAGCCAGACCTCGCCGACCGTCCGGTGAAGCCCCGGGGCCTCCGCCGGCACCGCGCGGGCACGCAGCCCCAGGATCTCTTGCCAGTCGGAGGCCTCCGCCCGATCGAGCCCTCCCACGACCGTCGCGAACAGCGCGGGATCCTCCGGCGAGAGCGCGAAGGCTCGCCGCTCGCAGCGTCGCCTGGCGTCGCGGGCGTCTCCAGCGGGCTCCCTCGCCTCGACCTCGCCCCAGAGCGAGGCCGCCTCGGCGAACCAGCGGGCCGGCGCGGGGCCTGCGGCGGCGCGCGCCTCGAGGAAGCTCGCGAACGCGCGCGGATCGGCGGCGGTGCGGAGCGCCTCGGCGCAGCGCTCGAGCGCGCGGTCGTTGCGGCCGAGGCCTGGTCGATCGATCAGCCGCTCGTAGAGCCGCGCAGCGAGCGCGGGCGCCCCCTCCTCGTGGACGGCGTCCGCCACCCGCTCGAGCCGCGCCGCTCCCCCTCGCTCGGGGGGCAGTTCGAGCAGCGTCTCGGCGGCGGCGCGCGGCTCACCGCCCGCCAGGAGCTCGTCCGCGGCGCGCTCGAACAGCTCCGCGGCGCGGTCCGGGTCGCCCTCGGCGCGCGCCCGCTCGGCGAGCCAGCGGCCGGCCTCGGCGCGACGGCCAGTCCGGATCCAGAGGGCGCAGAGTCGCTCTCCCGCCTGGCGGCGGCTCTCTCTGGCCTCCTCCGCGCCCTCCGGCAGCAGCTCGAGGACGCGCCGGAGCTCCCGCTCGGCGCGAGGCAGATCCTCGAGCGGCCCCGCGGCGAGGTCCGCGAGCTCGAGCCGCGTCGCCGCCTCCTCGCGCCCCCGAAGGCCGGCGGCGGCCGCCTCGAGCAGCTCCGCCAGCTCGGCGGGCGGGCTGCCCGCCCGCGCCAGCTCGACGGCGGCGCGAAGCGCCTCGCCACCCCCACCCAGGACCACCGCGCGCCGCTGCGCCTCGAGCGCCTCCTCGTGGCGGCCGGCCAGCTGCCACTCCTTCGCCGCGCCGACGATCGCCTCGAGCGCCAGCGACGGCGACCCGCGCGCGGCGGCGCGCTCGGAGAGCTCCGCGAGGACGATCGCTCGTCCCTCCGCGTCGCCCGCGCGGCGCCGCTCCTCGGCGAGCGCCTGGAGCGCGGCCGATTCGCCGCTCCAGTCGTCCGAGTGGCGCGCCTTCTCGATCTCGTCGATCCAGGCGTCCGAGAGCGCCTCCACGTCCCCCGCCAGGTCGAGGCAGCGCCGGAGCTCGGCGCGCGTCGAGGCCGACGGGAGCGCGGCCTCGGCTCGCCGGTAGATCGAGGCAGCGAGCGCCGGGTCCGAGATCGAGAGCCGGCGCGCCGCGGCCTCGAGGAGCGTCGCCCGCAAAGGGGCGGCGGCGAGATCCTCCTCGCGCGCGAGCAGGAGGCTCGCTGCCGCGTCCGGCTCGAGGTCGGAGACGGCCTCGCAGAGCCGCAGCGCGGCCGTGGCGCAGGCGGGCCGCCGCTCGAGGAGGGCGAGCAGCGCCGCACGGGCCCCGGCGCCGTCGCCGACGGCCTCGCGCGCGTCCGCGAGCCAGAGCGAGTAGCGCTCGACGGCCTCCGGCGCGAGGTCGGCGTCCGGCTCGGGATCGAGGCTGGCCGCGGCGAGCCGCTCCAGAAATGGGAGCAGCTCGGCGGTAGAGCCGCCCAGGTAGAGCGCTTCCACGGCGATGCTGAGCGCGAGCGGATCGTCCCCGAGCTCCAGCGCGGCCCGCGCCTCGGCCAGCGCGACCTCCGCTGCCCCGAGCGCCCTCGCCCGCTCGGCCACCCGAGCCCGGGCGCGCGCGGCCGCCGCCGGCGGGAGCGGCTCGCAGGCGCGAGAAAGATGGTCGAGGCCGGCCTCGACGTCCCCCCGCGCGACGAGGATCTCGCCCAGCCGCTCGTGGGCGGCGGAGCTCTTCGGATCGATCGATAGGGCGCGGCGGAGCGCCGAAGTGGCTCGCCCGACGTGCGAGAGTCGATCGCTGGCCAGCGCGGCGAGGTCGAGCGACGAGCGGAGCGCGGCGGAGGGATCCGAGCGATCGCGCGAGAGCGCCTCGAGGGCGTCGCACGCTCCTTCCCAGTCCTCGAGGGCGAGGCAGCAGTCGCGCAGCGCCCCCAGGAGCGCGCCGTCGGAGGGCCTCGCTTCGAGCGCGAGGGAGAGCGCCTCGCGCTCGCCCTCGCGGTCTCCGCAGGCGCGCCGGGCCTCCGCGAGGCGGGGCGCGAGCCTCGTGCGCTCCCGGGGCCGGAGCGCGGCGACCCGCTGCAGCGCGGCGGCCTCGTCGGCGGGCCGAGCGAGCAGGCGAAACAGCTCGGCGAGCAGCTCGAAGCCCTCGGCGCTCTCGGAGCCGTCGAGCGCCGGAGCCAGATCCTCCGCCGCCCGCTCCAGACGTCCGAGCCGGAGCTCGATCCGCGCGGCGCGGATCGCCGCCGCGACGCCGCTCCCGGCTCCCCGTCCGAGCGCGGCGGCCCGCCGCCACGCCTCGGCGGCGGCCTCGATCCGCTCGTCCCGCTCGAGCGCCTCGGCGCTCCGGGCGAGGACCCGACCGTCGTCAGGCGAGCACTCGGCGGCACGCAGCCAGGCCTCGGTGGCCCCGGGATCGCCCGAGAGCTCGAGCAGCTCCGCGAGCTCGACCGCGAGGGCCGGCGCGGGGGCGGGCGAGAGACGAGCCCGCCGGCGCAAGAGCGAGATCCGCCGGGCGAGCGGCTCCCGAGAGACCCACTCGAGCGCCCCCTCGAGCGACTGGAGATCCTCGGGCGAGCGCTCGAGCGCCTCGAGGAGCGCCTCCGCGGCCCCCGCGCCATCGCCCCGGTCGCCCCGGAGCCGCGCGAGCTCCCGCAGCAGTGGCACTGCCTCTTCGCCGGGCAAGGCCGAGGCGAGCGCGCGCAGCGCCCCTTCGAAGCCCTGCCGCCCGGCGTCGCCGCGCGCTCGAAGGATGGCGACCCGCCGCTCGAGCCAGTGCGTCTCGCCGGGCTCGAGCTCGACGAGCCGCTCGACGTGAGCGAGGGCGCCCTCGTCCCCGACGAGCTCCGCGGCCGCCGCCGCGACCGCCTCGCAGAAGAGCTCGGTCGCCTCCGGAAGCCTCGGGCCCGTCCCGAGGGCGCGGCGCGCCGCCGCGAGCGCCGCGGCGGGATCGCCCGCCCCGAGGGCGATGCCGGCGAAGGCCGCCTGCGTCCAGAGGCGATCGGGATCCGCCTCCACGGCGAGCCGGACCGCTCGTTCGGAATCCGCCCCACCGGCGCGGAGCGCGATCTCCTCGAGCGCCGCCGCCTTCGCCGCCCCGTCGCGCAGCCGCTCCGCGAAGCGCCAGAGCGCCTCGAGCTCCCGGCGGCCGTCGCCGCGGGCCTTCCAGAGCTCGGCGAGCATCCGCGCGGCCTCGGCCCCAGCGGCCCCATCCCCCGCCGCCGCGCGCTCGAGGTCGACGGCGGCGCGATCGGGATCCTCGATCCGGAGCAGCTCGGCCGCCTCGATCCAGCGGCTCGCGGCGTCCTGGCCTCGCCGCTCGGCGAGCTCGGCGAGCCGCTCGATCGCGAGGGCTCGATCTCGCCTCCGGCCGGCGGCGAGGTGGACGGCCGCGAGTCGCTCGAGCGCCCGCTCCGGCTCGGGATCGATCCGCGCGGCCGCCTCCAGCGCCTCGACCGCCTCGCCCTCGCGGCCGAGCCGCCCGCAGACGTCGGCGAGCCGGAGGTAAGACCGGCCGGCCGCGAGCGGCTCCCTCCGCTCGTCCATGGCCGCGAGCAGCTCGAGCAGCGCCGAGCGGGTCGCAACGTCGTCGCCGAGCCGCGCCGCGACCTCCACCGCGAGATCGAGCACCGCGGGCGCGCCCGGGGCGAGCTCGCTCGCCTGAGAGAGGAGCGCCGAGGCAACGCCGGTGTCGCCCCGGCCGAGCCCCGCCTCGGCCTCCTCCACCAGCAGGACGGCGGCGCCAGGCCGGTCGCCGGCCTCGGCCCGACGGGCCGCCACCCGGCGGGTCAGCTCGGCGGCGCGCGCGCCGTCGCCGGCCGCCCGATGGAGCAGCCGCATCCGCTCCAGCAGATCCAGCGCGACCGCGGGTTCGTCCTCCAGGGAGCGGATCAGATCCGGCGCCTTCAGCCGCTCCGCCAGATCCATCAGACGGCGCTGGCAGCGCGCCCGATCGGCGGGATCCGGCTCGAGCGGCGCGAGCCGCTCGAGCGCGCGGGCGAGCCGACCCGGCTCCCCCTGCCGCTCCGCGGCCTCGGCGAGGCCGCGCGCGGCGGCGAGCGCGCGCGGCTCGAGCCGAAGCGCCTCCTCGAACGACGCGAGGGAGCCAGTGACGTCGCCGAGGGCGCGCAGCTCGAGCTCTCCGAGCTCGGTGAAGAGACCCGCGCGCAGCGAGCCTTCGGAGAGCCGCGAGGCGGTCGCGAGCGCCTCGCGCAGCGGCTCGGGCGGACCGCCGCGCCGCAGCCGGCAGAGCTCGAGGGCGGCGTCTGGGAAGCCGGGATCGCTCTCGAGGGCGCGCGCCGCGTTGAGCTCGGCGGCGCGAGGGGCGCCGAGCCGCTCCGAGAGCGCCCGCGAGATGGCGAGCAGCGCCTCGGCGCGCTCCCGACCCGGCGGCGTCCGCTCCGCCTGCGCGAGCCGCAGCTCGACCGCCTCGGCCCAGCGTCCCAGCCGCTCGCAGATCGGCGCGGCGCGGGAGACGGCCTCGACCTCCCGCGCGTCGCCGAGCTCGCGAAACGCCTCGGCGGCCTCGCGGTAGCGCAAAAGCGCGTTCTCGCCGTGGCCGACGCGCTCCTCCCAGATCCGCCCGGATCGCAGCGCCAGCGCCGCCGCCTCGGCCCGCTCCCCGGCCAGCTCCGAGAGCTTCTGGGCGCGATCGAGCAGGCGGAGGGCCCGCAGCTCCTCCCCGCCCTCCTCGCAGGCGCCGGCGAGCAGGAGCAGGCTCTCGCGGTCCTCCGGATCGATCTCGAGCGCGCGGTCGAGGTGCAGCCGGGCGCGGGGCAGGTCGCGCGCGCCCTCGAGGAACAGCCGGCCGAGCCGGGCATGGGCGCGCCCGCTCCGCTCGTCGTCCAGGGAGAAGGCTGCGACGCGGCGCAGGGCCGAGAGCGCGAGCGGCAGATCTCCGCGCCGCTCGGCCACCTCGGCGGTGGCGACGAGGAGCTCGGGATCCTCCGGCCGCGCCGCCTGCGCGATCCCGAGCGCCCGGGCCCCGAGCTCGTCGTCGCCGGCGGCCCGCGCGAGGGCGATGGCCTCGCCGGCGGCGGCGCCCGCCGCGAAGAGCTCCCGCCGGACGAGCGCCTGGTCCGCGAGCTCGAGGTAGAGCCGCGCCGCGCGGAGGGGCTCGGCCGCGCGGCGCAGCCCGGCCTCGACCCAGAGCGCGGGTGGGAAGCCGGGCAGCCACTGCCGCCAGAGCGCGCAGAGATCCAGCGCGAGGTCGTGGGCCGCGGGGTCGGCGGCGAGGATCTGGAGGAGCCGCTCGGCGGCGAACGGGTGCGGCGGACCCGACGCCGAGGACGCGAGGAGCTCCTTGCGCGCCCGCGCGAGCTCCCCCTCGGCGATGAGCGCCTCGACCTCGGCGAAGCGCCGCCCGCCCTCGAGCGCGCCGAGCAGCTCGGCCACCGCGGGCAAGGCCGGACCCTCCGCCCGAAAGCCGAGCGTCGCGCTGCCGGCCGCGACCTCCACCGAGGCGAGGCGGACCGACTTCGCATCGGGCAGCTTGAAGCCGCGCGTCACGAGGAGGGCCCGCAGCACGGCCGGCAGCGGGTCGAGCCGGAGCGCGGGGACGCCCGGCGGACCCGGCTCGAGCGCGACGGGCGACGCCGTCTCCTCCTCGTCGCGCGGAGCCGGGACCGCCCGCGAGAGGCGGTGGAGCAGCAACGCCGCGCAGAGCGGCGCGGGCCGGTAGAGCCGGAGCTCGTGAAGCGGCAGCGAGAGGGCGGAGCCGTCGGGCTCGATGCCCACCTTGAAGGTGACGGGCCCGGCGGCCGACTGGCGCACGAGCAGCTCGAGGCCGCCCGGCCGGAAGCCGACCTCGAGCCGGTCGAGGCCGAGCGGCCCGAGCTCGAGGGCCCGCGTCGCGAGCTGCCCGAGCGCGGTCGCCTCGACGACGAGTTCGAGCTCGCGCAGGACGCAGCGCCGGTCGCGAAAGCGGTCGGCGCCCCCGGTGACGTCGAAGGGGAAACGGAGCGCCGGCACCTCCATCGAGAAGCGGCGGACCGTGAGCCCCTCGGCGAGCGGCCGCCCCGTCGCCTCGACGAAGGCCCGCCCCTGATCGAGGCGGAGCTCGAAGCCCGACGGCGGAAGATCTCCGTCGTTCCGGCCGCTTGGCTGCCTCTCGGGCTTTCGGGAGGTCGACATGGAGGGCGCGGCGAATCGTACCACCCCGCGCCGGGGCCACCAATTTTCGGGCCCTTGCTACTGGAGCAGGCCGTTCGACAGCCGCAGGCAGCGGGGCATCCGCGCCGCGAGCTGCTCGTTGTGCGTCACCACGAGCGCGGTGATGCCGAGCCGCCGGTTCATCTCGAAGAGGAGCTGGTGGATCCCCTCGCCCGTCGCCGGATCGAGGTTCCCGGTCGGCTCGTCGGCGAGGAGGAGCCGCGGATGCAAGACCAGCGCCCGGGCGAGCGCGACCCGCTGCTGCTCACCACCCGACAGCTCGCCCGGCTTGTGGTCGAGCCGCTCGCCGAGCCCCACCGCCTCCAGCATCGCGCGCGCCCGGGCCTCGGCCTCGGCCCGCGGCAGCCGCTGGACGAGCGCGGGCATGGCGGCGTTCTGCAGCGCCGTGAACTCGGGGAGCAGGTAGTGCGACTGGAAGACGAAGCCGATGGTCCGGTTGCGGAAGTCGGCGATCTCGGCGGGCTCGCGGGAGAAGACGTCCTCGCCCGCGATGCGGACCTGGCCCGCGCTGGGCGCGTCCAGCGTGCCGAGGATGTGCAGGAAGGTGCTCTTGCCGACCCCCGAGGCGCCGATGAGCGAGAGCATCTCGCCCGGGGCGACGTCGAGGTCGACGCCGCGCAGCACGTCGATCCGCTTGTCGCCCATGAAGTACGACTTGTGGAGCCCGCGGATCTGGATGAGCGGCTCACTCATTGCGCAGCCCCTCCACGGGCGCGAGCCGGCTCGCGGCGAGCGCGGGGTAGATGGTCGCGAGGTAGGAGAGGACGAGCGCCGAGAGCGCCACGGTGGCGAACTGCCAGCCCTCGATCCGGACCGGCAGACTCTCGATGTAGTAGACCGACGGATCGAGCTTGATGCCGCCGTGGGCGATGAAGAGGCAGACGGCGAGCCCCACGGCGAGGCCGACCACGGCGCCGACGCCGCCGATGACGAGCCCCTCCACCACGAAGACCTTCATGACGCTCTGGTCGCGCGCCCCCATCGACTTGAGGACCGCGATCTCCTTGCTCTTCTCGAAGGCGAGGAACATGAGGATGGCGAGGATGAGAAAGCCGACCGGCAGCGAGGCGAAGCCGAGGATGATCGCCATGACGAGCTTCTCCATGGCGAGGGCGGAGAAGAGGTTGCGGTTCATCTCGCCCCAGTCCTTCGTGTGGTACGGGTAGCCGTCCAGGTCGAAGAGGATGTCGCGCGTGATGCGCCGGGTCCGATCGACGTCGTTCGTCTTCACCTCGAGCCCGGTGACCGCGCCGTCCATGGCGAAGTACTTCTGCGCCTCGCCGAGCGAGATGTAGGCGAACTTGCTGTCGTACTCGTACATGCCGCTGTAGAAGACCGCGGCCACGCGGAAGGGGCGGCTCTTCGGGATCGGGCCGGTGGGGCCGAGCTCGTTCGACAGCGGGCTCACCACGTGGACCGTGTCGCCGACGTCGACGTGGAGCGAGTGGGCGAGCTCGGTGCCGACGACGATGCCCGGCAGGAGCGGCGGGGGCGACCCCTTGGGCGCGGCGGGCGCAGCGGGCGCGACCGGCTTCGGCGGGGCCGCGGGCTTCGGCGACGCCGTCTTCTCGCCCGGCCTCTTCCCCTCGAGCTCGGCCTCCTCCTTCATCACCTTGTCGAGCCGGTCGAGCAGCCGCTGCCCCTCGTCGTCCGGCGGCGGCGCCGGGATCTTCGCGGGATCGTCGAGCCAGGAGAGGTCGCCGCGCTGCACGTCCTTGCCGAGGTCCGTGACCGTCCCGACGCTCTTCGGGTCGATGCCCTTGAGCACCACGCCCGAGAGGTTGCTCTCGGAGGAGACCATCACCTCGTTCAGGGTGAAGGGAGTGACCCCGGTGACCCCGCGCACCGCCCGGACCTTCTTTGCGACCTCGGGCCAGCCGGTGAAGTCGTTGCCGTACTTGAGGACCACCGCGTGGGCGTTGGTGCCGAGGATCTTCTTCTTGAGGTCGAGCTCGAAGCCGCTCATCACCGAGAGCACGATGGTCAGCGCCATCACGCCGATGACGACCGCCAGGATGGCGATGAGCGTCACGACCGCCGAGGGCGAGAAGCGGCCGGCGCGCCCCTTGCCGCGCAGCCGCAGGAAGGTGAGCGCCACGAAGGCCTCGTAGCGCCAGCCGAGGTCGAGCCGGCCGCCGCCCGCCAGCATGAAGCCGAGCGAGCTGCCGAGGAAGAGCGAGAGCCCGAGGCCGAAGGTCGCGACCACGGCCCAGGTCTCGTAGGTCTGCGGATCGACCGCGAGCGCCCACGGCCGCTGGCTCAGCGCCGCGAGCAGAAAGGGGAGCTGCGAGAGGCCGAAGGCGAGGATCGCCGCGAGCGCGACCTCGAGGACGCAGAGCTTGCGGGCGAACCAGCCGGCGAAGAAGCCCGTGAGGCCGAGGAGCGCCCCGCAGCAGGCGACGACGAGCGCGGCGACGCCGCCCTCCGACCAGGCGAGCCGGTCGAGGAAGATCGCCTTCAAGACGCCGGCGAGGGCGAGGGCGAGGAGCGCGCCGCCGACGGTGAGCGTGGCGCCGCGCAGCGAGAACGCCTTGGCGCGGCGGCCAAAGAGGACCCGGCCCGGCCGGGGCGCGGGCGGCGCGGGCGCGACCTCGGGAGCCGCCGCCACGAGCTAGCGCTGCTCCGGCCGCAACAGCGGGAAGAGGATGACGTCGCGGATCGACGGCTGGTCGGTCATGAGCATCGCGAGCCGGTCGATTCCGATCCCCTCGCCGGCGGTGGGCGGCATGCCGTGCTCGAGGGCGCGGACGTAGTCCTCGTCGTAGTCCATCGTCTCCTCGGCGCCCTTCTGCTTCGCCTCGAGCTGCGAGCGGAAGCGCTGCGCCTGGTCGATGGGGTCGTTCAGCTCGGAGAAGGCGTTCGCGATCTCGCGGCCGACGACGTAGAGCTCGAAGCGGTCGGTCAGCTCGGGGTTCCGGTCGCTGCGGCGGGCGAGCGGCGAGATGGCGGTGGGAAACTGCGTCACGAAGGTCGGCTGCACGAGCGTCGGCTCGACCTTCTCCTCGAAGAGGTGGGCGAGCTCCTCGCCCGACAGCTTCGCCGGATCCGCGCCGGTCGCCTCGCGCACGGCGTCCGCCATGGCGACGCGCCGGAAGGGCCTTCCGAAGTCGAGGGCGGTCCCCTGGTAGGTGACGACCGGGCCGCCGGTCACCTCGACGGCGACCGTGCGCAGGAGCTCCTCGGTCATCGCCATGAGATCTTCGTAGGTCGCGTGGGCCTCGTAGAACTCGAGCATCGTGAACTCGGGGTTGTGCTGCGTCGAGAGCCCCTCGTTGCGGAAGTTGCGGTTGATCTCGTAGACCCGCTCGAAGCCGCCGACCACGAGCCGCTTCAGGTAGAGCTCGGGGGCGATGCGCAGGTAGAGGTCGAGATCGAGCGCGTTGTGGTGCGTCGTGAACGGCCGCGCCGCGGCTCCCGACACGAGCGGGTGCATCATCGGCGTCTCGACCTCGAGGTAACCGCGAGCGTCGAGGAAGCGGCGGACCGTCTGGACGAGCTTCGTGCGGCGCCGGAAGATCTCGCGCACCTCCTCGTTGGCGACGAGGTCGAGGTAGCGGCGGCGGTAGCGGGTCTCGACGTCGACGAGGCCGTGCCACTTCTCGGGGAGCGGCCGCAGCGCCTTGGTGAGCGGCGAGAGGCTCTCGGCCTGCACCGAGAGCTCGTTCGTCTTCGTGCGAAAGAGCGGCCCCTCCACCTGGACGAAGTCGCCCGGCTCGCAGAGCCTTACGAGCTCGAAGGCGCCCTCGCCGAGCACGTCCTTCTTCACGTAGGCCTGGATCTCGCCCGTCCGATCGCGCAGCCGCCAGAAGGCCGCCTTCCCGAACGAGCGCTCCGCCACGATGCGGCCCGAGACGCGCGCGCGCGGCCTCTCCTGCTCGAGCGCCGCGCCGGCCTTCGCCCCGTGGGCGGCGAGGAGGGCGCCGATCTCCTGGGCCTTCGGGAAGCCGTTGCCAAAGGGCGAGACGCCGCGGGCGCGCCAGCCCTCGGCCTTGCGCAGCCGCGCCTCGTAGATCTCCTGCTCGGAGCTGACAGAGGCAGCCGTGGTCTCCGCGGGTTTGGTCGCCATCGCGCGTCGGTGGATACCGCACGGATCGCGGCGCCGCAAGGCAAAGGCGGCACGGACGGCCGCGCGGCGGGGCCGAACGGCAGATTCCACGAGCCGGGCGGAATCGATCTTCATCCGGGAGGTGGCCCGGACGACCACGCTGGGCAAGGGCAACCCCGTCCTCGGGCAGTTCGGGTTCAGCACGGCGCTGCCGCAGCCGTCGTCCGCCCCTAAGGCGGCGGTGGCGGCGAAGGCCAAGCTGACCAAGAAGGCCCGTGGCACCGACAAGGGGAGGCGCCAGCGGCATCGCATCACCCCCGACGGCCTGGGCGGCGTCGTCTACGTCGCGCCGGCGAGCGGATCGCGGGGCGGCGGCAACCAGGCGCCGTGAAGTAGCGGCCAGGGCGGGCGCCCGGGGCTCCTCGAGATCCCCGGGCGCTCCTGTTCGTCTGGCCGCTGCGCGCTCGCGGTCAGCGGCGCTTCGCCACCGTTCCCCCGAGCGCCCTCGCCGCTAGTTCGAGCACTCCCAGGTGACCGTGCAGGCCAGCTCCATTCCGTACTGATCCGAGCCCACGTTTCCACCACTGTCGAACTTCGTGATGTTCGGAGCGCTGCACGAGGTGCCGCTGTTGCAGTAGCCGCAGACGGCGCCGCAGTTTCCACCATACGCGGCGACCTTGGCGTAGCCGAGCTGGTTGCAGATCTGCGTGGCGTGATAAGTGCAGCTACCGGAGGAGCTGGTCCAGGAAAGAGTTGCGGTCGTGCTGTTAGCGGAGCAGACGACCCAGGGCGCGCTCGTCTCCGGATCCGTTCCTGCCTGGCAGGCCTGCGGTAGAGAGTAACAGCCGCCACGCTTGCAGGCCTGGCTGTAGGGGGGGCAGACCGTGCCGCAGGTGCCGCAGTTGTTCGCATCGCTGGCGAGATCGGCGCAGTAGGCGCCCGCCCCGCTCCCGCAGACGCTGTACCCGCTCGCGCAGCTCTCCGCGCAGGCGCCCGACCCGTTGCAGGTCTGGCCCGAGAGGCAGACCGTCCCGCAGGCCCCGCAGTTGAGCGGATCGGTCTTCGTGTTCGTGCAGAGCCCGCCGCAGAGCGTCTCGCCCGCGAGGCAGCTCGCCACGCACGCGCCCGACCCGTTGCAGATCTCGCCCGAGGGGCACGGCGCCCCGCAGCCGCCACAGTTGAGAGGGTCCGTCTTCGTGTTCGTGCAGAGCCCGCCGCAGAGCGTCTCGCCCGCGAGGCAGCTCGCCGCGCAGACCCCCGACCCGTTGCAGATCTCGCCCGAGGGGCACGGCGCCCCGCAGCCGCCACAGTTGAGAGGGTCCGTCTTCGTGTTCGTGCAGAGCCCGCCGCAGAGCGTCTCGCCCGCGAGGCAGCTCGCCACGCAGACCCCCGACCCGTTGCAGA
>JAJXUD010000044.1 GCA_021783235.1 Myxococcales bacterium
AGCGGCCTCCACGAGCTTCGTACCGACCGATTGATCGTTGGAAGCGGCCTCCACGAGCCTCGTACCGACCGGTTGATCGCTCGAAGCGGCCTCCACGAGCTTCGTACCGACCGATTGATCGCTGGAAGAGGCCTCCACGAGCCTCGTAGCGACCGATTGATCGCTCGAAGCGGCCTCCACGAGCTTCGTACCGACCGATTGATCGCTGGAAGAGGCCTCCACGAGCCTCGTAGCGACCGATTGATCGCTCGAAGCGGCCTCTACGAGCCTCGTACCGACCGATTGATCGCTCGAAGCGACCTCCACGAGCCTGGTACCGACCGGTTGATCTCTCGAAGCGACCTCCACGAGCCTCGTACCGACCGGTTGATCTCTCGAAGCGCTCTCCACGAGCAGATCTCGCAGTTCATCCTCATCACGCACAACAAGCGCACCATGGAGATCGCCGACACGCTCTACGGCGTGACGATGCAGGAGCCGGGCTGCTCGAAGCTCGTGAGCGTGAAGCTCACCGAGCGCCCGCGCGAGGCGAGCGCGGCGTAGCGTCAGAAGGCGTACGCGGGCTGCGGCCAGCCGCTCGGCTGCGGCGCGTCGTCGCCGCCCGAGTCGGCGGTGCGATCGAACGTCAGCTTGGTCGCGCTGGTGACCCACAGGGGAATGCCGATCGCCAGGGCGACCGCGCCCACGATGGTCATGCCCACGCCGATCCACAGGACGGTCATGTCGGAGCCGAGGGCGGGCGGCATGAACGCTCCATTCGCGGCGATGGAGATCGGCCCTGCGAGCAGCAGGCCCGCGCCGCCGTACGTCAGCGCCTGGCCCAGGGCCAGGCGGCCTGCGGAGCCCGCCTTCACGTCGATGTCCACCCGGCCGGTCGGCGACGTGACGTCGAACACGTTCGAGGCCGCGACGCCCTCGCCGGCGATCTGGTACTGCCGGGCGGGATCCAGCCGCAGGTTGCAGGGCGCGAGGCAGACGCGCGCGTAGGAGGCCCCCACGAACTCGTTGCCGTCGCCGTCGTAGCCGCCGAAGGTCGACCGCAGTCGGTAGAGGGCGACGCTCGGGTTCTCGGTGTGGAGGTGGACGAAGACGCCGGGCCGGGTGGCGGCGGGCGGCACCCGATCGCTCGTGCCGTTCGGCGGCGGCGGGCCGGCCGGCGTGGCCGGGATCTCGGACCAGGGGATGACCTTGACCTCGCCGGTCGCGAGCTGGAGCGTCAGGTGGTCGCCCGGCACGCGCTCGACGAGCCGGCCGGAGTAGACGTCGCCGTTGCGGAGGGTGATCGTCTCCTGCACCGCGCCCGCCGTCGCCTGGGCGAGCGCGGCGGCCGCCGGCAGACAGGCGAGCAGCGCGATCGTGCGGAAGAAGCTCTTCATGGCGTGCGCGCCTCCGGATTTCGTGTACCGACGGGGCGGTGCGCCTGGCATTCAATCCGCCCCCGAGGCGGCCGGCGGCTAATCGCCCATCACTACGCCGGTTCATCTACCAGTGGAGCGTCGATCGGCTGCTGACGCGGGACGCCGACGCCTGCGGCGCTGGGAGCGGGATGCCGCAGCGAGAGACGTTCGACCCGCCGGACTTCTGGTTCGACTCCCTCGCCCGCTACCGGAAGTCGAGGGGGGGGCGGGGGGCATCGGAGGACCGCAGGCCAGAGGCCGAGGACCGGACGGGCCCCCCGAATCGATCGACGGAGGGAGGGCGGAGGAGCCCGACCGAGGTCGAGGGGGGGCGGGGGGCATCGGAGGACCGCAGGCCAAAGGCCGAGGACCGGACGGGCCCCCCGAATACGAAGAGGCCCGACTCTCCTGGGGAGAGCCGGGCCTCGAGAGACCACGCGACGGGCGTTGCTCAGCCGATCGGGCGGACGTTCGCGGCCTGGAGCCCCTTCGGCCCCTTGGTCACGTCGAAGCTGACCTTCTGGCCTTCCTGCAGGCTGCGGAAGCCCTCGGCCTGGATCGCCGTGTGGTGGCAGAAGACGTCCTCGCCCCCGTCGTCCTGCGTGATGAACCCAAAGCCCTTCGCGTCGTTGAACCACTTCACGGAGCCAGTTGCCATTGGAGCTGTTCTTCTTTCTAGTTCATGCGCCGAAGTGACGCACGGAACGACTCTCGAACGAGAGCCGAACGGCGGCAACCTAGTCGGCTTTGGGCGCGCCGTCCACCCCCCGACTCCGGCGGGACGCGTGATGAGCGCGAGCTACGACAACCAGAGGCTTCGGACGGCCTTCACCGACCGCGATGGTCACTCGTCCGTCACGGCGTACAACACCAACGGCGATCCGGTATCGGTGGAGGACGCGCTGGGCAACCTGAAGACGATGACGTGGGACGGAAACATCGAAAAGCTGAGCGAGACGGATGCGCTCGGCAGCACGACGAGCTACGCCTACGACGGCGCCGGCCACCTGACCCAGGTCACGGACCCCATGGGCCACAGCCGCACGACGGAGCCAGTCGGGATGGACTTCGGGGTCTCACTCTCAGTCATGCCGCACGCAGGAGCCGACATCTTCATCACGAACTCGACCATCCTCTCGCCGTTCGGATGCTGTGTGGATCACTGATGTCCAACGAGACCAGTTCGACTCTTCAGCGGCATCGAGCGTCACCGGCGTCGAGTTCCTCCCGTCGCTTGGGTGCGCCGCGCGCGCTCGTGTTGGTCGGACTCCTGCTGGCGCTCGGGCTCGGCATCCCCCTGGGCGGGAGGTTCCTCCGAGCCGCTCCAAAGGCTCAGGTCACCGAGTGCCGCGTGACCTGGCTGCACGGTGACAGAGCGAACGTCACCCTGGCGAACGGCACAGCGCTCGTGTTCGACCAGCAAGACATCCCAGACCCGAGCAAGTGCATTCCTGTCGGCACCGAGGTCGAGAAGAGGTCATTCGAGATTGGCTACTGGATTGGCGGCATCTACCATCCGCTGCGAGCGCAGAGCCTCCTTCCGATGGGCGCGCCATGCCTGGTCGGGTTCCTCTTGCTTGTCCTCGGAGTCTTCCTCTCCATGAGAGCACGCGTCCAACGACTCGCGTCGTGACGGCGGGCGAGCGGAGGGCTACTTCTTCGCCTCGTGAGGCGCGAGGGCACCCAACACGACGCGACGGTAGACGTCCTGGGCGAGACGCTCCTCGCGCGGCGCTCCACTCGTCCCTCGTGGGGCGGGATCCCAGGGCACGAGGCTCGCGCGGCAGGGCTCGTCCGGCGTCGTTTGCGGCCGGCCGGTTCGTGCTACCATCCGGGCATCATGCGATCGCTCGTTCGGCTCTCGGTGGCCGTCCTTCTCTTCGCTGGATCGGCTTGCCGCTGTGGCGCGGTGGTGGGGCAGCTCGGGGACGGGGGCGCGGGCTCGGACGGCGGCCGAATCGGCGCGCGGGACGGCGGGATGGATGGGGGAGTTCACGGGGCCGACGGGGGCGGCGGCTGTGGCCTTCGGACGTGCGCGTCGGCGGGGGCGAACTGCGGTCCGATCGGCGACGGCTGCGGGGGCGTGCTGGAGTGCGGCGGCTGCACCGCGCCCGAGAGCTGCGGCGGCGGCGGCACGCCGAGCGTCTGCGGGGGGCACAGCGGCTGCGTGGCCCGGAGCTGCGCGTCGGCGGGGGTGAACTGCGGCCCCATCGGCGACGGCTGCGGCGGCCTCTTGCAGTGCGGGAGCTGCGCCGCGCCCGACAGCTGCGGCGGCGGCGGGGTTCCGAGCGTCTGCGGCCTCTCGACGGCGGTCGACGGGGGTCGGCTGTCGGCGGACGGCGGCTGCCTCCCCCGGAGCTGCGCCGACCAGGGCGTCCAGTGCGGTCCGGTGGGCGACGGCTGCGGCGGGAGCCTCGACTGCGGCGGCTGCACGGCGCCCGCGATCTGCGGCGGCTCGGGGACGCCGTTCATCTGCGGGACGCCGGCCTGCACGCCGCGCAACTGCGCCGAGGCCGACGCCGGCTGCGGCGCGGTGGGCGACGGCTGCGGCGGGCTGATCCAGTGCGGGAGCTGCAGCTCCCCGGCCATCTGCGGCGGCGGCGGCGTTCCGAACGTCTGCGGCGACGGCTACGCCGGCCTCGACGCCGGGCCGCCCTGCCAGGGCGTCCTCTCCGTCACCCCGGCCACCGCGACGATCGACGTCCCCCAGGGGAGCCCCACGACGCTCCAGCTCCAGGCGCTGCTCTCGGGCTGCGGCAGCCCCCAGGTCGTCCAGGCCTCGTGGATCTCGAGCCGCCCCGACCTCGCCTCGGTGGGGACGGCCACGGGGCTCGTCTCGGCCCAGGGGCCCCGGGGCGGCCAGCTGATCGTGAGCGCGGGCTACCGGGGGCTGACGGCCGAGGCGACGATCACCGTGGTCGTCCAGGAGACCAGCTTCGCCGGCGCCCCCGCCAGCGCGCCGCAGTCGTTCGGGTCGGCCCCCGCCCCGGGCGCGCCGGGTTTCCTCTACCCGCTCGACCAGGTCGTCCTCCCCGTGAACCTCCAGCCGCCGGTCTTCCAGTGGAAGCCCGCCGCGGCCTCGGGCAGCGTCTACCGGGTGAGCCTGGCCGGGAGCTACGCCACCCTGACCGGCTACGTCGTCCCGACGAACGCGAGCCAGCCCGCCTGGCAGCCCGACGCGCAGAGCTGGTCCAACTTCGCCCAGAGCAACGTCGGCCGGACGGTGACCTTGGATCTCGCGGAGAGCACGGGCTCCGGCGCCCCGGTCTACGGCGCCGCGGAGCAGACGATGACCCTCGCCGCCTCGCGCTTCGCGGGGACCATCTACTACTGGTCGGTGAGCCTCGGGAAGATCCTCCGGGTCTCGGCGGGCTCGACCACCCCCCAGTCCTTTTACACCGCCCCCTCGAACGGCTCCAACAACTGCATCGCCTGCCACGCCGTCAGCCCGGACGGCACGAAGCTCTCGGCGGAGCTCTGGGGCGGCGGTCAGCCGGGAACCGTCGTCGACCTGACCCAGACCCCGGCGACGCCGCTCGTGAACGTGGGGCCGAACTGGGACTTCTCGACCTTCGACGCCACCGGCAGCCTCCTCGTCGTCTCGAACAACGGCGACCTGACGCTGCGCGACTCGTCCACGGCGAACCCGGTCCCCCAGGGGAGCGGCGAGGGGAACCTCGGGACGCTCGGATGTGGACCCGGGGCGACCTGCACGCAGCCCACCTTCTCGCGCGACGGCACGCTGCTCGCCTTCATCCGCGGCACTCCTGGCTACTTCGGAAGCGACTGGAGCTTCAGCGCCTCGGACCTCGAGATCGCGAGCTGGGCCGCGTCGAACCAGACCTTCGCCGCGCCCTCGGTGCTCGCGACGAACCAGTTCGACGGCCAGACGCTCGCGAACGTCTACCCGACCATCTCGGTCGACGACGCGCTCGTGGCCTTCACGCGCAGCCCCTGCTCCTACGGCTCGGGCTGCCCCCAGAGCGCGAAGCTCGATCTCGTGCCGGCGGCCGGGGGGACGCCGATCGAGCTCGCGCGGGCCGAGGACGGCGACACGACCAACCGCTTCCCGAACTTCTCTCCGTTCAAGGAGGGCGGCTACCACTGGATGGCCTTCTTCACGATGCGCCGCTACGGCTGGGTCACCTCGGGCAATCGCCAGATCTGGGTGGCGGCGGTGGACGACCAGGCGAACCCGGTCAGCGACCCCTCGCACCCCCCCTTCTGGCTGCCGGGCCAGGATTCGACCTCGGACAACGACAAGGCGCAGTGGGCCACGCTGCCCTGCGTCGGCCAGGGCCAGCCGTGCCAGGGCGACATCGACTGCTGCTCGGGTGAGCTCTGCCGCGAGGCGGACGGCGGCTCGGCGTGCCTCCCGGCCGCCCAGGCCTGCGGCTTCACCGGGAACGCCTGCCAGTCGAGCAGCGACTGCTGCGCGCCGCTCGACTGCCTCGCGACCGGCCTCTGCGGGACGCCCTGCAGCCAGGCGGGGACGGCCTGCCAGAGCCAGGCGGACTGCTGCTCCGGGCTCGGCTGCGTCCAGGGCGTCTGCGTCATGCCGAGCTGCACGCCGCTGAGCTGCGCCCAGCAAGGGTTCCAGTGCGGCCTGCAGGGCAACGGCTGCGGTCAGTCCATCTCGTGCGGCGGCTGCGACGCGGGGAGCTGCGGCGGCGGCGGCGTGGCTGGCGCCTGCGGCTCGCCCTGCGTGCCGTCGAGCTGCCAGCAGCTCGGCGTCGAGTGCGGCCCCGCGGGCGACGGCTGCGGCGGCCTCCTCGACTGCGGCGGCTGCGATGGCGGGAGCTGCGGCGGCGGCGGGCTCTCGGGCGTCTGCGGCACCGGCACCCGCTGCGTCCCCCAGAGCTGCGCCGAGCAGGGCATCTCCTGCGGCCCCGCGGGCGACGGCTGCGGGGGGCAGCTCGACTGCGGCGGCTGCGATGGTGGGAGCTGCGGGGGGGGCGGGACCCCGAGCGTCTGCGGCTCGCCGAGCTGCACGCCGCTGACCTGCGCGGGGTTGGGCTTCAACTGCGGCAAGGCGGGCGACGGCTGCGGCGGCCTCCTCGACTGCGGCGGCTGCGACGCCGGAAGCTGTGGCCAGACCCACCCGAACGTCTGCGGGGGCGCCTTCGAGTAGCCGGCGCGCCGGCCCTGCCCCAGGGCTCCTCCCGCTCGCCGTCCGAACCCCGGGGGGCGCCGCCCGCCCTCGCGCTGGACGAGCCGCTCGGCCAGGCGAGACTCGCTTGATTTCGAGCCCCCCCGGGCGTACATCCTGCCGTCCCTCGGTCGGAGGCTTCCGTGGCGAATTCGTACGACGTCACCATCATCGGTTCGGGTCCCGGGGGCTACGTCGCCGCCATTCGCGCGGCGCAGCTCGGCCTGCGAACCGCGCTCGTGGAGAAGGACAAGCGGCTCGGCGGCACCTGCCTGCACCGCGGCTGCATCCCCACGAAGGCCATGCTGTTCTCCGCGCAGCTCCTCGACCACGCGCGAGACGCGACGTCGTTCGGCCTCGTGATCCCGGAGGCGAAGGTCGACGTCGAGGGCGTCCACCGCTACAAGGACGCGGTCGTCGGCAAGATGGCGAACGGCATCGACTTCCTCATGAAGAAGAACAAGGTCGTGGTCCACAAGGGCCACGGCCGCATCGCCGGCCCCGGCCGCGTCGAGGTGACGCCCGAGGGCGGCGGCGCGCCCGAGCTGCTCGAGACCAAGGCGACCATCGTCGCGACGGGCAGCGTGCCGCGCGCCCTCCCGGGCCTCGACTTCGACCACGAGAAGGTCTTCTCCTCGGACGACATCCTGCTCATCCAGAAGATCCCGAAGCGGCTCGCCGTGCTCGGCGGCGGCGCGGTCGGGGTCGAGTTCGCCTCGATCTTCCGGAGCTACGGGAGCGAGGTCACGATCATCGAGCTGATGCCGCGGCTGCTCCCCATCGAGGACGAGGACTCCTCGAAGGAGCTGCTCAAGGCCTTCCGGAAGCGGAAGATCCAGTGCCTGCTCGGCATGAAGCTCGAGAAGCTCGAGAAGACGGCGGACGGCGTGCGGCTGCTCGTCGTCTCGGCCGACGGAAAGAGCCAGACCGTCGAGGCGGACCTTTTGCTCTCGGCGGTGGGGCGGCGGCCGCTCACCGACGACGTGGGCCTCGGCGCGACGCAGGCGAAGCCGGACGCCAGGGGCTTCCTCGCCGTCGACTCGATGATGCGGACGAAGGAGCCGAACGTCTACGCGATCGGCGACGTCGTGCCCACCGCGGCGCTGGCGCACGTCGCCTCCGCCGAGGGGATCCTGGCGGTCGAGCACTGGGCCGGCAAGAACCCGCGCCCCATCGATAGCGACCAGATCCCCTCGTGCACCTACTCGGCCCCCCAGGTGGCGAGCATCGGCCTCACCGAGGCGAAGGCCCGGGAGCGCGGTTACGACGTCAAGACCGGCGTCTTCCCCTTCTCGGCGATCGGAAAGGCGCAGATCCTCCGGGCGGGCGAGGGCATGGTGAAGATCGTCGCCGAGAAGAAGTACGACGAGTTTCTCGGCATCCACATGGTCGGCCCCGACGTCACCGACCTGCTCGCCGAGGGCGGCGTCGCGCTGAAGCTCGAGTCGACCGTCGAGGAGATCGCGCGGACCATCCATGCCCACCCGACGCTCTCGGAGGCGGTCGGGGAGGCGGCCCACGCGGTCCTGGGGCACGCGATCCACATCTAGGCGCCCCACCTTCAGGCAATGGACGAGACGCTCATCCCGCTGAAGACGCCGCGCGCGCGCAAGCCCGACTGGCTCAAGGTCCGGCTGCCCGCGGGCGAGGGCTACGAGCGCGTGCGATCGCTGCTCCAGTCGCTCGACCTGCACACGGTCTGCGCCGAGTCGCGCTGCCCCAACATGGCCGAGTGCTGGGGCGGCGGCACCGCCACGGTCATGCTGATGGGCGCCGTCTGCACGCGGGCCTGCCGCTTCTGCCACGTCGTGAGCGGCCGGCCCGAGCCGCTCGACCCGCGCGAGCCGAGGCACCTCGCCGAGGCCGTCGCGCGGCTCGGGCTGCGCTACCTCGTCGTGACCTCGGTCGACCGCGACGACCTCCCCGACGGCGGGGCCGGCCACTTCGCGAGCGCCATCCGCGAGCTCAAGGGCGCCTCCCCGGGGACGAAGGTCGAGGTCCTGATCCCGGATTTCCGAGGCGAGACGGCGCTGCTCGACGTCGTGGCCGCGGCCGGGCCCGACGTCGTCGCTCAGAACCTCGAGACCGTTCGGCGGCTCACGAGCTCCGTCCGCGACCCGCGCGCCGGCTACGACCAGACGCTCGAGGTCCTGCGCCACCTCAAATCCCGGGGGCTCGTGACCAAGAGCTCGCTCATGGTGGGGCTCGGCGAGACGCGGGCCGAGCTGCGGGAGGCCTTCGCGGATCTGCGCGCGGCCGGGGTCGACGTGCTCACCGTCGGCCAGTACCTGCGGCCGTCCCCCTGGAACCTCCCGGTCGAGCGATTCGTCGAGCCCTCGGAGTTCGACGAGCTCGCCGGCGAGGCGCGGGAGCTCGGCTTTCTCTACGTGGCGGCGGGCCCGCTCGTTCGATCGAGCTATCGGGCGGCGGAGCTCTTCTTGGAAGGGAAGCTCCATTGAACCGGGCGGAGAAGATGAAGTCTGGGGCCGGGAAGGAGCAGCGGTCGGAGCGGGCCGCGGCGCGCCCGGCCTCGTCGCGGCCGAGCTCGCGTCCCACCGCGGCGCCGGAGCTCGAACGGCTCCTGCGCGAGGGGCTCCGCTCGCTCGCGCTCGACGAGCGGATGGAGCGCTGGGCGGCGGCCGGGAGCGTTCCCTACCCGTTGCCGGCGGGGGAGTGGGGTCCGGCGCTGGCCGCGGCGGGGCTCGCGCTCGAGGAGCGCGACTGGCTCTTCCCGGGGCTGCGGGAGGCCCGCGGGGCGCTCTCTCGCGGCATGCCGCTCGAGGCCTACCTCGCCCAGATCCTCGGCCGCTCGCTCGGGCAGGGCTCGGTCGTCTCCTCGCCGGGCGAGATCGCCGACGCGGCCCACCGGGTCGCCTCGGTGGCCGGCGGCCCCGCGTCCCACCTGCCGCACGCGGTCGGCGCGGCGCTGGCGGCGCGGCTGCGGCGCAAGGACGAGGTCGCGCTGGCCCTCTGTGGCGAGGCCGCGGTGGCCGAGCCCGACTTCCACGCCGCCTGCAACTTCGCGGGCGTCTACCGCGCGCCGCTGCTGCTCGGGGTGAGGCTCGAGGCGGGATCCGACTTCGACGTGGAGGCGCGGGCGGCCGCTTACGGAATCGCGGGGGTCCGGCTCGATCCCGGCGATCTCGAGCCCTTCCTCGCCGCGCTACGAGCGCTCGTCGGCCGCGTCCGCGGCGGCAGCCCGACGCTCCTCGCGCTCGCCCACCCGGTCGATCCGGAGGCGGCGGTGGCGCAGCTCGCCGGGCGGATCGGCGCCGATGTCGCGGCCCTCCGCGCCGAGGCGGGCGTCGCCTGCGACGCGGCCTTCGAGGCCGCGGGCCGTGGGAGCGCCGCCTCGCTGGAGGATCTCGCGCGCCACGTCTTCGCCGGCCCGGAGAGGCACCTGGGGGCCGAGCTCCGTGAGCTCACCGAGAGGCCCGAGCGGCTCGACCAAGAGATCTGAGGGACGCGATGCCGACCATGAACCTGATTCAAGCGGTCAACGACGCCTTGCGGCTCCGGATGCGGGAGGATCCGCGGGTGGTCGTCCTCGGCGAGGACGTCGGCAAGTTCGGCGGCGTCTTCCGCGCCACCGCCGGCCTCGTGGAGGAGTTCGGCGAGGAGCGGGTCATCGACACGCCGCTCGCCGAGGGCGGCATCGTCGGCGCCGCCATCGGCATGGCGATGAACGGCCTGCGGCCCGTCCCCGAGATCCAGTTCTCGGACTTCATCTACCCGGCCTTCGACCAGATCGTGAACGAGCTCGCGAAGCTTCGCTACCGGAGCGGCGGGCAGTACTCGGCGCCGCTCGTCATCCGCACGCCGTCGGGCGGCGGCATCAAGGGCGGCCACTACCACTCGCAGTCCCCGGAGGCCTACTTCGTCCACACCCCGGGGCTCAAGGTGGTCATGCCCTCGAACCCGCTCGACGCGAAGGGGCTCCTGCTCTCGGCGATGCGGGGCGAGGATCCGGTGATCTTCTTCGAGCCGAAGCGGCTCTACCGGGCCGCCCGCGGCGAGGTGCCCGAGGGCGAGGTCGAGATCCCGCTCGGCGTCGCGGCGCGGGCCTGGCCCGAGGCCGAGGCGCCCGCGCTCGCGACGGTGATCTCGTGGGGCGCCATGGTGCCCGAGGCGGTCGAGGCCGCCCAGGCGCTCGCCGGGGAGGGCGTCGCGGTCGAGGTCATCGACCTGCGGACGCTCTGGCCGCTCGATCTCGACACCGTGCTCGCCTCGGTGAAGCGCACGGGCCGCGCCGTGGTGGTCCACGAGGCGCCGAGGAGCTGCGGCTTCGGCGCCGAGGTCGTCGCGCTCGTTCAGGAGCGGGCCTTCAGCTGGCTCGCCGCCCCCGTGCAGCGGGTCACCGGGCTCGACACGCCGTTCCCCTACACGCTCGAGCTCGAGTACCTGCCGCTCGCGCCGCGCATCGCCCGCGCCGTCCGCGCGGTCGTCGCCTACCAACCCTGAAGGAGAGCCATGCGCTACGAGTTCAAGCTGCCGGACATCGGCGAGGGTGTGATCGAGGGCGAGATCGTCCGCTGGCTCGTCCAGGACGGGGAGGCGGTCCAGGCCGACCAGCCGCTCGTCGAGGTGATGACCGACAAGGCGACCGTCGTCATCCCGTCGCCCAAGGCGGGCAAGGTGGTCGAGCGGCGCGGGGCCGAGGGCGGGATGGCCAAGGTCCACGAGACGCTCGTCGTGCTCGAGGTCGGGGAAGGGGCGGCGGCCGTTGCGCCACAGGCCCAGCCCGCCGCGATGAGGCCCGCGTCGTCGCCGCTCGCGCCGAAGGTCGCCCCGGCGCCGGCGCCCGCCGCCGCGAAGGCGTCGCCGGCGGCTCCCGTCGCCGTCGTCTCCGCCGCGGAGGCGGACGGCGCCCACGTTCGATCCACGCCCGTCACCCGCAAGCTCGCCGCCGAGCACGGCCTCGATCTCGCGCGCGTCTCGGGGAGCGGACCGGGCGGCCGGGTGCTCAAGACCGACGTCCTCGCGCTCGTCTCGGGGAACGGCGCGACCGCCGCGCCGGTCTCGGCGCCGGCGCCGCGGCCCGCGGCCGTCGGCGGAGCCCTGGAGGAGCGGATCCCGATCCGGGGGCTGCGCAAACGGATCGCCGAGAAGATGCAGCGGAGCAAGCGGACCGCCGCCCACTTCACCTTCGTCGAGGAGGTGGACGCCACCCGGCTGGTCGAGCTGCGCAAGCGGATCAACGACGCGCAGGCGAAGTCGGAGGGAGGCGTCAAGATCTCCTTCCTCCCCTTCGTCGTGAAGGCCGTCGTCGAGGGGCTCAAGCGCTACCCGACCCTCAACGCCTCCGTCGACGACGAGAAGAACGAGATCGTGATCAAGCGGAGGTACGACCTCGGCATCGCGGCGGCGACGCCGGACGGCCTCATCGTCCCCGTGATCCACGGCGCCGACCGGCTGAGCCTGCGGGGGCTCGCGCAGGAGATCGACCGGCTGGGCGCGGACGCCCGGGCGGGCAAGAGCCGGCTGGACGACCTGCAGGGCGGGACCTTCACCATCACGAGCCTCGGCCAGATCGGCGGCCTCTTCGCGACCCCCGTCATCAACCACCCGGAGGTGGCGATCCTCGGCATCCACAAGATGCGGCCTCGGCCGGTCGTGCGCGACGGGCAGATCGTCGTGCGCGACATGATGTACGTCTCCTGCGCGTTCGATCACCGGATCATCGACGGCTCGGTGGGCGCCCAGTTCACCTACGAGGTGATCAAGTACCTCGAGGATCCGGAGCTCTTGATGCTGGAGCTCGCCTAGCCGATGGCGGCTCGCACGGAAAGCCTCGGTCGGGCCCACCCCGCGGCGAGGGCAAAGAGAGAGCCCTCCGCTCCCGCGGCGGATCTCGAGCGGGAGCTGCGGGTCTACCGCCACATGGTCCTCCTGCGGCTGCTCGACGAGCGGATGCTCACGCTCCAGCGGCAGGGGCGCGTCGGCTTTTACGGGAGCTGCTACGGGCAGGAGGCGGCGACCCTCGGATCGGCGGCCGTCCTCGATGCTGGCGACTGGATCTTCCCCGCGCTGCGCGAGGGTGGCGCGATGCTCTTGCGCGGCTACCCGCTCGTCTCCTACCTCTGCCAGATCTTCGGGAACTCGGGCGACCCGACGAAGGGGCGCCAGATGCCGTCGCACCAGGCCGCGGCCTCGGTGCACCAGGTGAGCTGGTCGTCGGTCATCGGGACCCAGCTGCCGCAGGCCGTCGGCGCGGCCCACGCGGCGAGGCTGCGGGGCGAGCCGACCGTGGTGATGGCCTACCTGGGCGACGGCGCCACCTCGAGCGCCGACTTCCACCACGCCCTCACGTTCGCCGCGCGGCTGAAGGCGCCGGTGGTCTTCTGCTGCCAGAACAACCAGTGGTCCATCTCGCTGCCCGTCTCGCGGCAGACCGCGGCGCCGGAGCTCGCGCTCAAGGGCGCGGCTTACGGGGTCCCCTCGAAGCGGGTGGACGGCAACGATCTCGCCGCGGTGCTCGAGGCGGCGGGCGAGGCGGTGGCGGCCGCGCGGGCGGGCGAGGGGCCGCGCTTCCTCGAGCTGCTCACCTATCGGCTCGGGGCCCACAGCAGCTCGGACGACCCCACGCGCTACCGTGACCAGAAGGAGGTCGACCGCTGGCTCGCGCGCGATCCGCTCCAGCTCGAACGCCTCCGGCTCGTCGAGGCGGGCGTCTGGGACGAGGAGCGCGAAGGGGCCTTGCGCGGCGAGCAGGCCGAGGTCATCGCGCGCGCGGTGGCGGAGGCCGAGGCGTTCCCGCCGCCCTCGCCGGAGACGCTCTTCGAGGACCTCTACGCGGATCCGCCCTGGATCGTCTCCGAGCAGCGCGAGGCGCTGCGCGCCGAGCTCGCGGAGGCCCCCCGGAAGAAGCCGGGGGCGTAGGCGCGGATGGCGGGCAGCCGCAGCCTGACGATCCACCGGCTCGGCCGCGTCGAGTACGCCGACGGGCTCCTGCTGATGCAGGCGTTCCGCGACGCCCGCGCGCGCGGCGAGGTCTCGGACTCGCTCTTCCTGCTCGAGCACCCGCCCGTCCTGACCTTCGGCCGGGGCGCGAAGCGTGAGCACCTGCTCGCGCCCCCCGAGCTCCTCGAGGCACGGGGCATCGAGCTCTTCGAGACCGAGCGCGGTGGCGACGTCACCTACCACGGCCCGGGGCAGGTCGTGGGCTACCCCATCGTCGACCTCGCGCCGGATCGCTGCGACGTGCGCCGCTACGTGCGAGATCTGGAGGAGGCGATGATCCGCGCCGCCGCGGACTTCGGCGTGACCGCCGGCCGGGTCTCGAAGATGAACGGCATCTGGCTCGGCGAGGACGCCGATCCGAGCACGCCCGGCCTGCCGCGCAAGCTCGGCGCCGTCGGGGTGCATCTCTCGCGCTGGATCAGCTCGCACGGCTTCGCCTTCAACGCGAACACGCGCCTCGCAGACTTCGAGCTCATCGTCCCCTGCGGCCTGGTCGGCCGCGGCGTCACCTCCCTCGAGCGCGAGCTCGGCCGGCCCGTCGAGCTCGAGGCCGTCGAGGGCTCGCTCGGAAGGCAGGTCGCCCGCGCGCTGGATCGGGAGCCCGTCGAGGCAGAGCCGCCCCGGCGGTTCGTCCAGGTGCAGGTCGTCCGCGAGGGAGGGCGCGGGCCCGAGCTGCTCGGACTCGAACGGACGGTGGCGCGGGGCGGAATCTGGCAGCCGGTCACGGGCCACGTCGAGCCCGGCGAGTCGACCGAGCTGGCCGCGGCCCGGGAGCTGCTCGAGGAGACGGGGCTCTCCGCCGAGGTCCAGCCGCTCGGCTACCGGCATTCGTTCGTCTGGCTCTCCGGCGAGCGGCCTTCGGTGGCCGAGGAGACGGCCTTCTTCGCGCGGGCGCCCGCCGACTTTCAGCCGACCCTCGCGGCGCGCGAGCACCGAGCGAGCGGCTGGCTATCGCTCGACGAGGCGCTCCGGCGCTTTCCCTACGCGGGGCTGAAGCGGGGCGCGCGGCTCGCCCTGGGGCAGGGGCAGCCGTGACCGATCCCGTCCCGCAGATCGTGCGAGACGCGGCGGGCCTCGAGGCGCTGGCCGTCCGGCTCGCCCGCGAGCCACGGGTCGCGCTCGACACCGAGGCCAACAGCTTCCACGCCTACTTCGAGCGGGTCTGCCTCCTGCAGCTCGGCTTCGGGGACGAGCAGATCCTCGTCGATCCGCTGGCCGTGGACGTACGGCCGCTCGGGCCGCTCTTCGCCGATCCCGCCCGGCTGATGGTCGTTCACGGCGGCGACTACGACGTCCGGATCCTGCGGCGGGACTTCGACTTCCAGCTCGGTCGGGTCTTCGACACGATGCTCGCGGCTCAGATCCTGGCGCTCCCGGAGCTCGGGCTCGCGGCGCTCCTGCGCAATCGGCTCGGGGTCGCGATCGAGAAGGGCGAGCAGCGAAGCGACTGGGGGCGCAGGCCGCTGCGGCCCGAGCAGCTGCAGTACGCCGCGGCGGACGTGCGCTACCTCCTTCGGCTCGAGGAGGATCTCTCGCGCGAGCTCGCCGCGAAGAATCGTGCCGCCGCCGCCGAGGCCTCGTTCGAGAAGCTTCGCCGGCTGGTCGCTCGCGAGAAGCGCTTCGACGAGAGCGGCTACCTGAAGCTCCGGCAGGCGCGCCAGCTCGGCGAGCGCGAGCGAGAGCTTCTCCGGCTGCTCTGGATCGGCCGTGAGGCGCTCGCGCGCCAGCTCGATCGCCCCCCGTTCAAGATCATCGGCGAGCAGGCGATGGTCGAGGTGGCCCGGCGGCTGCCGACCTCGATCGAGGAGCTGCGGCGCATCCCGGGGGTCGGCGAGATCGCCGTGCGCGGCCTCGGCGAGCAGCTGATCCAGGCCGCGCGTGCGCCGGCGTGAGGCCGCCGCGGCGGCTCTGGCCAGTTGAGGAACGCGGGGCGCTTGGCCTAGGCTTTCCGTCGTGATTGCCCTGGCGCTCGCCGCGCTCCTCGCCTCCACGCCGGCCACCGACCCGCTTCCCGAGCTTCGGGCGATCGAGCGAGCGCTCGCGGGGGAGGCGCCTCGCGCCGGCGATTCGGCGCGCGCCGTCCTCGCCGCGCTCCCCTTCCTCTGGCGGCAGGGCCGTTTCGAGGAGGCCGCTGCACTGCTCGCGAAGGCTCCGGCCGACGACCGACTGGGCCCGGAGGCGCGCTGGCTCCGCGCCGAGTCGCTCGCGTACGCGGGGCGGCCTGGGGAGGCGGCCGAGCTGCTCGGCGATCTCGCCCGGGGGCCGGTCGCCGATCCGATCGTCCGGCGCGCCCGCGAGCGGATCCCGGAGGAGCTGTTCGCCGCGGGGGACGCCGCCGGCGCAGTGGCGCGCTGGCGGGCGCTGCTCGGCGCGCCGCCGGGGAGCGGTCTGCGGGCCAGCGCTCCCGAGTGGGAGGAGTACGGTCGGGCGCTCTTGGCCGTGGGGGACGCCGGCGCGGCGGCCCGGGCCCTCCGCGAGGCCTGGCTCTGCGATCCGGCCGATCCGGCGGGAGGAATGGCCGAGCGCGAGCTCGAGGCGATCGGCGCCCCGCTGGCGGGCGCCGCCGGCGGCTCGCGGAGGCTGCTCGTCCGCGTGCGCCAGCTCCTCGCCGGGGGGCACCCCGACGCCGCCCACTCGGAGGCGGAGCTTCTTTCCGGCGGCCCTTCGCGAGGCCGGCAGGAGCTCTACTCGGGGCAGGCCGATCGGGCGCTCGGCCGCGCGGGCGAGGCGCGGCAGCACTGGTCCCGGGCGATGCTCGACCCGAATCCGCGCGTCGCGGCGCTCGCCACGACGGCTTACGCCCGATCGCTCGAGGCGGAAGGGGACTGGAAGCGGGCCGTCGAGCTGCTCTCCGGGGTGGCGCGCCTTCGCCCGCGGAGCGCCGAGGCGCTCGAGGCGGGTTACCTCGCCGCCTGGATGGAGCTGCAGCACGGGCTCGTCGACGAGGCGCTCGCCGAATTCAGGCGGATCGCCGGAATCGGCCGCGCCCACGCGGCAGAGTCCCGCTGGTGGATCGGCTGGGCTCTCTTCGAGCACGGCCGCCCGGCCGAGGCGGCCGCCGCCTGGAATCCGATCGCGCGGCCGGTGGCGACGGAGCTGGGCCAGCAGGCCACCTACTGGATCGCGCGCGCGCTCGCCGACGCCGGGAGCCCCGTCGAGGCGGGGCGGCTGCTCGCGCCGATCCGGTCCGAGGCGGCGTCGTACTACGCGCTGCTCGCGGACGGTGGCAGGCCGCCCCCAGTGGGCGCGGCGGCGGTCGACTGCGCCGACGGCGAGGCTCCGCCGCCGCTGCTCGCGCGGCTCGAGCGGGCCGAGCTGCTCTGGGCGCTCGGGGAGGGGGGCCTCGCCGCCGCCGAGCTGGACGCCGCCGCCGCCGAGGCCGGATCGCCTCGCGGCGGCGCCGCGGTGGTGGCAGTCGAGTCGGCCCTCGGCGAGGCGGGCAGGGCATTCGCGCTCGTCTCGGCCGGGCGAGCCTGGGTGCGCCGCGTCCCCCCCGGGCGAGACGGGCCCGAGGCGTGTGGGCGGCTGACGGGCGGGGAGCTGAGCCCCGAGCTCTACCCGAGGCCGCACCGGGAGTCGGTGGAGCGGGCCGCGGCCGCGGCCGGCATCGATCCGTTGCTCCTCTGGTCCGTGATGCGGCAGGAGAGCCGCTTCCGGGAGGGGGCCCGATCGGCCGCCCGGGCCGCTGGGCTCATGCAGCTCCTCGGTTCCACCCGCCGTCGCATCGAGCTCGCGGCGGGCGCCGCCGCCTCGGGGCCCGACGGCGAGATCGCCGCGGCCGCCTGGTATCTGCGGGCGCTCCTCGATCGGTTCGGCAGCGAAGCGCTGGCCGTGGCGGCCTACGACGGCGGCCCGCCGGCCGTGGAGCGTTGGCGCCGCTCGTTCGGCGATCGCCCGCTGGACGAATTCGTCGAGCGGATCCCGTTTCGCGAGACGCGCCGCTACGTGAAGCGCGTCCTCGCGAACCACGCCGCCTACCGCGCGCTGTTCGGCCGCAAGGGGAGCGACGGCCCCCTCGTCGACGCCAAAGCGCGCCCCGGCCGCTCGGAGTCGCGGGGGGTGGAGTTCTGAGGCTCGCCCTCGTCCTCTCGATCGGGCTCGCGCTCGGTCCGAAGGGATCGCCGGCGCCGCGGCCGGATCCGGCGGAGGAGGCGCTTGCCGGGATCGTCGCGCAGCTCTACCGGAGCCGGGGCGCGGAGCCGCCGCGCTGGGATCTGGCGCTCGCCTGCGCGGCCCGCGGCGTCGCGGCGGAGAGCGCGACCCGGCTGGACGACCCCCAGGCGATCCAGCTTCGCGTGGGGGAGTGCGGCTCGGGTGACCCGGCCCCCGAGGCCTTTCTGGTCGAGGCGTCGACCCGGGAGGCGTTGCTCGCGGGGCTCGCCTCGCGGCTGCCGGCCACCCGCGCCGACGTGGTCGGCGGCGCCGTGATCGCGACTCCACGGGGCTTTCGAGCGGTGCTCTTGCGCGCCGTCCGCCGGGCTCGAGTCGACGCCGTCCCGGACCGCGTGCCGGTGGGCGCGACGATTCGGATCGCGGGCGAGCTGCTCGGTGACCTCGGCGCCCCGCAGCTCTTCGTCGAGGATGCGAGGGGGGAGGTGGTGCCGCTCTCGGCACGCGTGGACGGGCGCCGCTTCGAGGCCGTTGCGACCCTCAGGGCCGCCGGGCGCTACGTGCTCGAGCTCATGGGGCGCGGCCGCGCGGGGCCGACGGTCGCCTGGCTGCTTCGCGTCGGAGTGGGCATGGCCCCCGGCGGCGTCGCGGCCTCGGGCCAACGGGTCGGCCTGGACGAGCCGTCCCAGGCCCGCGCCGTCTTCGACGCCATCAACGGGCTGCGGCTCCGGCAGGGGGAGGCGGCCCTTGCGCTCGATCCCGCGCTCTGCCAGCTGGCCGAAGGCTACAGCCGAGAGATGCGCGACCGAGGCTTCTTCGCGCACGTCTCTCCCTTCTCGGGGGATCTGCGGGCGAGGCTCTCTCGCGCGCGCTACCGCTTCGCCAGCGCCGGCGAGAACCTCGCAGAGGGCAAGGACGCGCTCTCCGCCCATGCCCTCGCCGAGGAGAGCCCGGCCCACCGGCGCAACCTGCTCGATCCCGGCTACGACCGCTGCGGCGTCGGCGTCGCCTGGAGCCGGGACCCGGCCGGGGATCCGCTCGCCATCGTCACCGAGATCTTCGCCGGGGGTTGAGGGCCGCTCGGGGGGTACCCCTTCCGCCGGGCGGGGCTGGAGCTGGTTCTTTGACTCTGCGCCTCCCGGGCGGTCAGAATCCGAAGACGTGAGCGAGATCGAGGAGAGCCTGGAGCTGGGCGCGAGCCTCGAGCGACTCGCCCTCCAGCGGTCGGTGGCCCGGGACGGACTCGCGGCGCGGATCGTCGATCTCGCCCCGGGGCTCCCGTTCCGGCTGGGCGAGAGCGCCCGCGACTTCGCGGTGCCGTTCGCCTGGGATGACGAGATCGACGAACTCGCCACGGCGGCGGTCGAGGGGCTGGGGAACCTTTTGGCGGCCCGCCGCCCTGGGGCCCCCCCGGGCGCCTTCGCGCTGCGGCGCGGGCTGCCGCCGCTCTGCGTCCGCTTTCTCTCGCTCGCGGCGGAGCACGACCCGCACCTCGAGCCGCAGCTCGCCGCGCTGTTCTGGGACGGGCCGGGGGGTGCGCTCGCGGAGGCGCTGCGCCGGGTCTTCGTGCGGGCGCTGGAGGAGGAGCTCGGCTCCCCGACCCGGGAGCCGTTCGGGCCGCTCGCCGTCCTCGCGGCGGCCTCGCTCGCGGGGAAGGTGAAGGCCCTCGCGCCGCGCGGCATGACCTATGAGCGGCTCGAGAAGGCCGTCGGCTTCGCGCTCTTCTCGCTCTCCGAGGCGGCGTCGCGCGTCGCCTCGGCGGAGATTCGAGCTCGCGCCTGGCCACTCGACCCGGTGCCCTCGCTCGAGCGGCTGCGGCTCTGGTCGAACCCGCTCTGCTTCATCTCCATCCGGCAGCGCGCCCTGCAGAACGCGGTGAACCCGTGGCTTCTCCCGGAGGAGCTGGCGTCGGCCTTCGACGCCAAGGTCTCGCGCAGACTCGAGGCGGTCCCGCCGCTCGAGCGGGCCGCGGCGGCGCTGGAGCAGCTCCAGGCCGAGCCGCGGCTGCGCGAGCTCGCGAGCGCGGCGGGCCGGCGGGCGCGGTTTCGGCGCGGGCTCCTCGAACTCCTCCTGCGGCACGACCGGGGTGGCGACGACCAGTGGTCCCGGCTCCGCTCCGCCTGGCTCGACGACGGCCAGGCGGACGAGCTTTTGAGAGATCCAAAGGCTTTGGGCGGCGCGGTGGCGGCTCGGCTCCAACCGCTCCTCCAGCCGCTGTCGGGCCCCGGGGCCGACCTGGACGACCTCCGTGCGAGCGTCGACGCGGCGCTCGCCTACGAGCTCGATCGCCAGACGGCCGACGAGCTCGATCGGAACCAACGGACGCTTCGCGACGAGCGCCCTGGGGCGGGGCGGGAGGAGCTGGTCCAGCGCTACACGGCCGGCCGGCTCTACCGGCTCTCGGGCGACGGCAAGCCGCTCCTGCGGGGCGCGGAGCAGGGCGAGACCGGCTACCTCTTCGTCGACCTCAAGGGATTCACGCAGCGAACGGTCCGCGTCAAGGAGATCTCGGTCGCGGACTTTCTCCAGCGCGAGTTCTACGAGCCGATCCTCGCCGCGGCGCGCGGCCTCGCCTCGGTCGACCGGGGCGACCTGCGGCTCTTGAACCTGCTCGGGGACGCCGCCGCCTTCGCGGGCGAGATCCCGACGCTCGTCGCGCTCTCCACCGAGATTCGGCGGATCTGCGCCGAGTACGAGCGCAAGCTCGCAAGGCTCTCGCCGACGCGTATCCCCGAGGCGAGTCCGGACGCGCGGCTCGTCGCCGAGTCGCGGGCGACGGCGGCGCGCGAGCCGCTCCTCCTCGAGCGGACGCTCCTCGAGGGGGAGATCTCGCGAAAGCAGTCGGTTCCCCTCGAGGGCCGCCGGCAGGAGCTCGAGCGCCAGGTGGCCAGTCGGGCCGCCCAGCTCGCGCAGGCGTTCCAGGAGGTGCGCGCTCGGCTCCAGCAGGCCACGCCGGCGGAGCGCGCGGGGATCCAGGCCGAGATGGCTCGGATCTCCGTGGCGCAGGAGCAGCTCGTCTCGCGCGCGGAGCTCGCCCTGGCGAGGATTCAGGAGCAGCCCGAGGCGGAGCGGGCCGAGACCCTGTTCGAGCTCCTCACGGCGCGGGAGCGGGCTCGCCTCGAGGAGCTCGATCGCGAGCTCGGTCGCATCGACACCGACCTCGCGCGCGAGCTGGCGGAGATCGACCGGGCGAGCGAGGAGGAGGGTGCGGTGGCGCTCGAGGCCGGCGTCTTCATCAGCCACGGCGCGTCGCCGGAGGAGATCCGCTTCGAGGACCCGCTCTTCGGCGAGGTGCGCGTCGCCATCGGCGAGCGGCTGAACGAGGCGGCGCGCGGCACGGCCCGCTCGGGCAAGGTGCTCATGGAGGTCGAGGCGGAGGTCGCTGCCAGCGGGAAGCGGGGCGTCCGCACGCCGTTTGGCGTCCACGTCGAGAGAGGCGACGGGGAGCGGCTCGGGAGCGAGATCTACAACTCGGGGCAGGCCGTCTCGGCGCGGGCGCTCGACGTCTTCTTGCGCGAGACGCTCGGTGAGCGCTTCCATTTCGAGCGGCGGCTCGCGCGAGCCGATCGCGCGCCCGAGCTCGAGGCGGCGCTGCCGCTGCCCGCCGAGCTGCGGCTCATCGTCAGCGTCGGCTCTTCGCCGGGCGACGTCCTCGTCTTTCGCGAGGTGGGCGGGGTGCGCTTTCGCGGCTTCGAGCGCTCGCACCCCTGCCTCGTCTTCGAGCTGCTCGCGGCCGACGGCTCGCTCGCGAAGCTGCTCGCGCGCCACCACCTCCCGAAGTGGGTGCAGGAGGCGCGCCTCGACCGGGCGTCCTTGCTCTCGGGCCTTCCCGGCGCCAGCTAGCGGGCGCCGCGCTCAGGCCGAGCGGCGCTGCGTCGCGTAGCCTTCGATGCCGCCCTCGGTGTCGGGCGTCATCGCCACGAGGGGGCAGCGCGCGCAGGTCCAGCTGTTCCAGCCGCGCATCACGGCCTCGTCGAGGCAGTCGTCGTAGTGCGGGCAGAAGAGCTTGCGATGCAGCTCGACGCCCTGCTTACGCCCGTTGGCCTCGGGGTTGATGGCCGACTGCAGCTCCGTTGGGTTCGGCTTCATGGCGAGCGCGTCCTCCGTGGCCCCCGCAACAGCGCCAATGGGCAACGGAGAATGCTCCCTGAGACGCGGTGTGTCAACCCCACGCCCCGGAAGGGGACGCTCGGCGAGGGCTCGCCCCTCGATGGGTCAGCGGGCGAGGGCCGAGACGGCGCCCGTGCCAGCGTCCGGCGCCTCGGGGGCCGCGGTCGCGGCCGGCGGGGCGCTCGCGCCACGGGCGAGGGCCATCGGCAGGTGGCCGGCCTCGGCGGAGCTGACGAGCTGGTCGAGATCGAAGGAGACCTGGCTCCAGAGATCCTTCTGGTCGGAGGCGCGGGAGGTGAGGACGTTCTGCTGCGCGGCGGCGCTCTCGTGGGCGGCCGGGTCGATCGCCGCGCGCAGCGCGATCGAGCGGTAGTCGAGGACGGCCAGAAGCTGGCGCCAGAGGTCCGCGTAGAGCCGGTCGAAGTGGTCTCGGACGGGCTGATCGAGCGCCGAGACGGGCACGGTCGGCAGCTGCCCGGAGACCGGGAAGCCGATGGCGTCGAGCGTCCCGAAGCCGTCGTGACGGTCGTCCCAGAGCTCGAGGGAGGGGCTGTCCGCGAGCGGGAAGAGGTCGCTCAGGATGGCGACGCGCACCCTCGCCGGATCGGTGAGCTCGACCACGGCGGTCCGGTCGCCGTACGGGAACAGCAGCCGGTGGGAGCGCTCGGCGAAGAGCAGGCTGACCACCTTCTCGCGGTCGGCCGGCGTCACGTCCACCGTGCGGACCTGGTCGCGCTTCGGCACCTTCAGGCTCGCGAGCTCGGCCTTGAGCTGGTCGATCGCGACGACGACGTTGAGCGCCGCCGCGTCGCGATAGCCGGCGTGGTAGATGCCGACGAGCTCGAGCTCGCCGGTCTGGCACGAGATCGCGAAGACCGGGCTGCCGCTGTTGCCTTGCGAGAGCAGGGCGTCGGTCACGAAGTCCTCGTGCGCCCAGCCGCGCTCGCTGTCCCACTGGCCGACGCTGATCACCTTGCCGTTGTTCGAGGCGGCGAACGCGCCGAGCGGGTAGCCGCGCACGACGAGCGCGTTGCCCGTCTTGAGCGCCGAGCTGTCGCCGATCCGGTAGGGCATGACGTCGAGCTTCTTGTGGGCCTTGAGCACCGTGACGTCCATCTGCGGGTCCGAGAGGACGCGGGCGAGGAGCGTCATGCCGGGCTCGTAGTCGTCGTCCTGGCTCTTGACGAGCTTCACCACCTCGCGGACCTTCCGGCTCCCCGGGGGGACCCCTTCGACGGGGTGGGCCTCGTCGGTCACCTCCGGCTGGTCGGCGACGTGGTGGTTCGTGACGAGCAGCGTGTCGCCGTCCTTCGACGTCCGCATCGCGAAGGCGGTCCCGTGGATCTCGCTGCGCAGGTAGCTCCGCCGCAGCTTGCCGTCGGGGCCGTAGTAGAGGTGCTCGTAGGTGGCGACGTCCCGCACGCAGTACGAGTAGTTGTGATCGGGGAGCTGCTCGTAGGCTTCGGTGGCCGGGT
The DNA here is from genome assembly GCA_021783235.1 of Myxococcales bacterium. GTDB lineage: Bacteria > Myxococcota > Myxococcia > Myxococcales > JAKAPL01 > JAJXUD01. The sequence continues at coordinate 23,202 of JAJXUD010000044.1, forward strand.
TCTCCGCCGCGAGGAGGTCGGCGTAGCGGCCCGTGCAGCGGGCGCGGCCGAGGAGCGTGGCCGTCTCGGGCGAGGCCGGAGCGGCGGCCGCGCCGGCCGCGAGGCACAGCGCGCCGACGAGCGAGGCCACCGAGGCGAGAGGCGAGGCCATGGGCACCGGTCCCTCAACCTGGAACCGCGTGGTCGGGGCCCGCATTCCCGGGCGCCTCACCGGCCGCGCGAGCCCAGCTTCGAGAAGAGCTCGGCAAAGGTCCGCTGCTCGATGGCGCAGAAGAGGCACGAGGCCTCCCCGAAGGCGAGGACGTCCCCCGATCGGATCGGCTCGCCGTGGCTTGCGACGACGCGGGTGCCGTTGAGGCGCGTGGCGTTGCGGGACTTGGCGTCCCGCACGGAGTAGCCCTCTTCGGTCCAGCGGATGTCGGCATGGAAGCGCGAAACCGAGGCCTGGTCGATGACGACGTCGTTCTGCGACGAGCGGCCGATGGCCACGTGAGCGTAGGCATTGCGCTGCGTCTTGACCACCGGCAGGAGCTGGACGCCGGGGGCCGGGCTCTTCGCGCCCATCGCCGACTGGACGAGCCGCACGACGGGCCCCGCCTGCGTGGTCACCTCGAGGTCGCGGGGCGGGCCCGAGGGCGGCGGCGAGAGCGACAGCGTCCGCCGCTCGCCGGCAGGCCGCTCCCACGGCTCGAGCGGAATGAGGAGCGGGCCCTCGAACGCCTCGGCGACGGCGGGAAAGCCCCGCGTGATCCAGAGCCGGAAGAGTTCGTCGAAGGTCATGGCTGTTCGGCGAGCCTTCCCCCGGGGAGGGGCTCGAGCTCGGCCTCCTCGCGGCGGTGAACGCGAGCGCTCCAGTCGGCCCGAAGGGCCTCGGTGTCGTCGGCGCCGGCCATGGAGGGAGCGTAAATCCGGCGGGCGAACGGGTCAACGAGCGGAGCTCTGTGCCGCTGCCCGAGAGCCCCGGCACGCGGCCGACGGGCCTCGACCTTCCTGGCCTGAAGCTTGCTTGCCCTCCGCTCGCTCTGCTAGCTTCCGCGCGCCTTGATCCCCCTGGAGATCCGCGTGCTGTACGGCGACACCGATCAGATGGGGTTCGTCTACTACGCGAACTACCTCCGCTACTTCGAGGCGGGGCGCGGCGAGTTCATGCGCGCCCGCGGCCGGAGCTACCGCTCGGTCGAGGAGGGCGGGATCAAGATCCCGGTGGTCGAGGCGCGCGTCCGCTACCGCGCCCCGGCGCTCTACGACGACGTCCTGCGCATCGAGACGACGCTCTCCGAGGTCACCGGGGCGACCTTCCAGTTTCGCTACGAGCTGCGCCGCAAGGCGGACGAGCGGCTCATCGCCGAGGGGGAGACCCTCCACGCCTGCCTCGGGCCCGCGGGTCGCCCCGTCCGAGTACCGAAGGAGCTTGCCGAACTCGTGCTCGATTGACACCTTTTCGCCCTCACCCCGAACCCCCCGTCCCGAAAGGAATCGTCATGGATCGCAACCTCGCCCTCGAAGTCGTCCGCGTCACCGAAGCCGCCGCTCTCTCCTGCGCCCGCCTGATGGGACGCGGCGACGAAAAGGCGTGCGATCAGGCGGCGGTGGACGCGATGCGCCGGGCCTTCAACGACCTGCGGATCTGCGGCACCGTGGTCATCGGGGAAGGGGAGCGCGACGAGGCGCCGATGCTCTACATCGGCGAGCAGGTGGGCCGCTGCGAGAAGGGCGACCCCGAGGTCGACATCGCGCTCGACCCGCTCGAAGGGACGACGCTCTGCGCCACCGGCGGTCCGAACGCCATCTCGGTCATCGCCATCGCCGAGAAGGGGAAGTTCCTCCACGCGCCCGACACGTACATGGAGAAGATCGCGGTCGGCCCGAAGGCCCGCGGCGCCATCGACCTTCGCAAGTCGCCCACGGAGAACCTCCGCCGCGTCGCCGACGCGCTCGGCCGCTACGTCGACGACCTCACCGTGGTCGTCCTGAACCGGCCGCGCCACGAGAAGCTCGTCCGCGAACTCCGAGAGACCGGGGCGCGCGTCAAGCTGATCGGCGACGGCGACGTCTCCGCCGCCATCGCGACCTGCTTCGAGGAGACCGGCGTCGACGTGCTCATGGGCACGGGCGGCGCGCCCGAGGGCGTCATCGCGGCGGCGGCGCTTCGCTGCGTCGGCGGCGACTTCCAGGGTCGGCTCAAGCCGCGCAACGACGGCGAGGTGGAGCGGGCCCGCAAGATGGGCGTGCAGGACGTCGAGCGGGTCTTCGCGATGGACGAGCTCGCGGCGGGCGACGTCATGTTCGCGGCCACGGGCATCACCACGGGCGACTTCCTCAAGGGCGTTCGCTTCTTCGCGGGCGGCGCCGAGACGCAGTCGGTCGTCATGCGCAGCAAGAGCGGCACGGTCCGCTACCTGACCTCCCGCCACCACTTCGATCGCAAGCCGACGTACGCCTGACGGCGGGCGGCCCTTCGGGTCGCTTTCGCACACCCGGCCGGCCCTGGGGCATGGTAAGTTTGGCACATGCCCCAGGCCAGCCGTTCGATCGTGATCGACGTCCCCGTCGACCAGCTCTTTCGCGTCGTCACCGACTACGACGCTTACGCGAAGTTCATCCCCGAGATGCGCGCGGCTCGCACGCTGCGCAGCTCGGGCGTCGTCAGGGAGGTCGAGTTCGAGATCGAGCTCGCCGTCCTCGGTTTCTCGAAGCGGATCCGCTACACGCTCGAGTTCACGGAGGCGCCGCCCACCCATGTCCGCTGGCGTCTGACGCAGGGCGACGTCATCAAGGCGAACGACGGGGCGTGGACGCTGCGGGACCTCGGCAACGGCAAGACCGAGGGCACCTACCAGATCGAGCTGAAGCTCGGAGCCCTGGTTCCGAAATCGGTCAGCACCTTCCTCGCCGAGCAGTCGCTCCCGAAGCTTCTCGACCAGTTCAAGCGCCGTGCCGAGTCGCTGACGGCGTGAGGACGGGGGGACCCCCGGGGTGGGGGGGGCCTGCGCCGTCCCGGGACGCGTCGCCACCTTCATCCTGGAAGCAGTGGAAAGAGTGAGCCTTCTCGCCAGCTTGGCGGGCGGGTTTGTTGACGGTGCGATGGAAGGCTGTTATGCGTGTTGAAGGTTAGCTCTCATCGGGGCGTCCAAGCCCCGGCGGGGGCGGGCAGCGGCGGTGGAATGGCGGTGCGGCGGGAAGGCGTTGTCTTCGCTGGGACATCCGAGGGGCGTCGGAGGCACCCATGCTGGACGCTTTCATCATCGAAGAGCTGAAGCGCCGAGAAGAGGAGCGCCGTCGCGACTCGGAGACGAGTCAGCCACAGCTCCCCGTGCCCTCTCAACCGGACAGGGAGGTGCCCGCGCGCCAGAGCGACGACGAGAAGCCACAGCGGGGGGTTGTCATCATCGACTATTCGGTCTAAATTGAAGTCATCGCAGCGGAAGTTGAAGTCGCGGTAGGGTCGGCCAGGTTGCCGGCCTTTTTTTTTGGCCGCGAGCGCTGCGCGGTTCAGTCCTCGGGCACCATCGCCCGCGTCGTCGAGCGGAGCTGGTGGAGGTCGTCCGAGACGGCAAACCGGGCGAGCTCTCCGAGGCCCGCCACCTGCCGGAGCGCCGCGGCCAGCGCCTCGGCGCGGACGCCCCCCCCGAGGATCTCTTTCCCGTCCACGGCCGCCGCCGCGGTGAGGCCCGCGGCGATGTCGCCGGCGAGCAGAAGACCGGCGCGGTCCGCCGTGCTCGCGAGCGAGCGGGCCCACGCGAGCCCCTGCTCCGGGAAGGCGCGCGCGAGGCTCGGCCCGAGCTCCTCGAGGGCGCGGCGCGCCTTGCGCGAGAGCAGCTTGCCGAGCCGCTTCTCGAGCTCCTCGTCCGGGCGGCCGACGACGCGCGAGCCCGGCTGCACGAGCCGGATGGCGGCGCCGAGCAGGTCGCAGAGCCGCTGCGGCTCCAGGAAGGCCGCCGCGGCGCCGTCGCTCGCCCGCTGGACCAGCCGGCCGAGGAGGAAGCGCTGCTCGCGGTTCTGGAACTTTCGGACGACCTGCGCCCCGACCACGAGCGAGACCGGGTTCGTGGGCAGGGCGGCCAGCTCGAAGCCCTTTGCCTGGTAGACCTCGAACTCGAGATCCGGCACGCCGAGCTTCTGAGCGAGCGACTCGCAGAGGCGGCGCACCGGGTGGTCGGTCTTGAGCCGATCGCCCCGAGCGAGCGAATACTCCTCCGTCGGCCAGTCCGCGAGCTTCTCGAGCGGCTCGCCGAGCAGCCGCAAGAGCGTGGTCAACGGCGAGCGGCCGTCCGGGTGAGGGAGGAGCCGCTCGCGGAGCTCCGGCGAGAGCTCGGAGCCCTCGGCGGGGAGCCGCTTGCGGGCCTCGGCGTGCGACGTCTGGATCTCGTCGTCGCCGAGCAAGAGGAACGAGAGGACAGCGGAGGAGCAGTAGGCCCGGTCGGTCTGCCGCTGGGCGGCGAAGATGCGCTGGAGCGCTCGGTAGGTCTCGGCGCGTGCGGGGTCGACCCGAAGGAGGCGCTGGTGCTCCGCGATGGCGTCCGAGAGGTGCCCGGGATCGCTCGCGTAGAGGTCGGCGAGGGCCGAACGGGTCACCGCGTCGTCGGGATCCACCTCGAGGGCTCGCCTGTAGTTCGCGATGGCGTCCGCGGGGCGGCGCAGCTCCTGGACGCAGATCTCGCCCGCGCGCAGCCGGAAGGAGCGGGCCGCGGCGGGGTCGCTCCTCGCCGTCAGCGCCGCGAGCCGCTCGCAGGTCGAGCTCGCCCCTTCCCAGTCTCGCAGCCGCTGCTCGAGGGCGCAGAGCAGGCTGAGCGACTGGAGATCGTCCGGCAAAAGGCCGTGCGCGCGCCGGATCTGCTCGAGCGCGCCGGTGCCGTCACCGAGGCCGTCGAGCAGCACCCGCGCGTGGAGCAGCAGCGCGCGGGCGAGCATCTCTCGCGGTGGCTCGGCCGCCTCGAGCAGCTCGAGCGTGCGCGCGGCCCCCGTCCAGTTGCCGCCGGCCTCGTGCAGCCGGGCGAGCCGCTCGAGCGCCTCGGCGTGGCGGGGATTCGCGGCCACGGCGGCCTGGAGCTGCACCGTCGCGCGGTCGGGATCGGCGAGCTGATCCTGCAGGAGGACGGCGACCTGAAAATGGGCGTTGGCCTGTCGCTCCGGATCGGCCGCGTGCTGGGCGGCGCGACGGAACGACTCGGCCGCCTCCTCGGGGCGGGCGAGCGAGGCCAGCAGCTCGCCCCGGAGGTGGAGGGCGCCCGAGTGCTCTGGATCGAGCGCGAGCGCCCGATCGACGAGGCCGAGCGAGCGGGAGAGCTCCACCTGCGACGCGGCGGTCGCCCGCTGCTTGCCGGACAGGCCGGCGAGGTCGGCGGCGACGGCCAGGAGGACCTCGATCCCGCCCGCGTCGCCCTGGGCGACCAGGGTGAGCCCCTGCCGCTCGCGCAGCTCGAGGAGCGAACTCGAGTCGCCGCTCGCCTCGAGGATCGCCGCGAGCCGCTCGGCGGCGTGGCGGTGGAGGGGATCGCGGGCGAGGATGCGCCGGTAGTCCGAGGCCGCGGTGGCGCCGTCGCCGAGCTGCTCGGACAGCTCGGCCGCCTGGCCGAGCGCCTGGATCGCGAGCGAGGCGTCGGTGAGCTGCTCGGCGAGCGCGAGGGCGGCCTCGCGGGCGCCGGCATGGTCGCCGCTCGATCGAGTGAGTGCGAGCGCGAGCTCGAGCAGCGGCACCGAGGCGGGATTGGCGGACAGTCCCAGCCGGCAGGCGGCGAGCGCCGGCTCCAGCCGGCCCGAGCGCCCGTGGATCTCGGCGAGCTCGAGCGCCGCCCCGGAGACCTCGGCGGGCGAGCCGCCTCCGGAGACGCGCCGCTCGAGCAGCGGGACGAGCTGCTCGAGATCGCCGGCGCCCCGCAGGGCGTCCTCGAGCGCCTCTTGGGCGGCCGGCTCCTCCGGGCGGAGCGCGTGGGCCCGCTGATAGTCGGCCAGCGCCGCGCTCGCGCCGCTCGGGTCGGGCGCCGCCTCGGCGCGGTCGCGGGCGGCGAGCAGCGCGACCGCCGAGGCGAACTCGGGCGCACCGAGCAGCTCGACGAGCCGCTCGCGCGTCCGGGCGCGCCCCTGACGATCCCCGAGCGCTCCCTGCGCCCGCTCGAGCGACTTCAGGGCGAGCAGCCGCGTCGCGGAGTCGTTCGATTCTCCCTCGAGCGCCATCTCGAGGCACTGAGCGGCCCGGGCGAAGTCGCCGAGCCGATCGCCGTAGAGCCGCCCGAGCCGCAGATAGCCGAGGTCGCGCTCGGGCCCCGAGGGGGCCGCGACGAAGAGCCGCTCCTGGACCGCGGCGAGCTCGCGCCAGCAGCCGGCGGACGAGTAGAGCCGGTCGAGGGCGCGCAGCGCGAGCGCGTGGCCTGGGACGAGCCGCAGGACCTCCTGGTAGGCGTCGACGGCGAGGTCGGTCCGCGCGAGGTGCCGCTCGCAGACCTCGCCCAGGTGGAAGAGCACGGGCGCGCGCTCCTCCGGCGCGGTCCGAAAGGCGGCCTGCGTCCGCAGGACGTCGACGAGGGCGTCCCACTGGCGCCGGCTCTGGTAGATGCGCTCGAGCGCCTCGAGCGCGGGCGCGTGGTGCGACTGTAGCCCGAGCACCTCGCGGTAGGCCGCGAGCGCCTGCTCCTCGCGCCCGAGCTTGTCCTCGTAGAGCTCTCCGATGCGGTAGACGAGCGACGCCGCCTCCTCGGACGAGACCGCGACGTCGGCCTCCTGGCGGAACATCTGGACGAGCTCGTCCCAGCGCCCCTTCTGCGCGTAGAGCCGCCCGAGCGCCCGGAGCGCGGGCAGGTAGGAGGGCGAGAGCGAGAGCACCTTGCGGTAGGCCTCGATGGCCCCGTCCTTGTCGCCGAGCTGCTCCTCGAGGATCTCGCAGTTGCGGTGGAAGAGGCTGACGATCTGCTTCTGATCGCCGGTGAGCCCCGCCTCGAGCTCGTTGGCCCAGATGAGCTGGCGCCAACGTTGCGACCGCTCGCAGAGCCGCGCGAGGGAGCGGACGGTCGGCAGGTGATCCGGGTTCTCGTCCAGGATGGAGAGGTGGGCGCGCACGGCGCGCTCGTGATCCTGGAGCCGCTCCTCGGCGACCTGGGCGATCTGCGTCCAGAGGGAGATCCGCTGGTCCCGATCGCGGGTCTGGGCGATCTCGCGCTCGTAGAGCTCGACGAGCGCGGCGGGCTGGCCCGTCGTCGCGTACAGCCGCTCGAGCGCCTTCTGCGCGGGCAGGTAGCCCGGTTGGATGCGGAGGACCTCGGCGTAGCGAGCGACGGCGTCGTCCACGCGGGCGAGCCGCTCCTCGAGGAGCTCCCCCGCCTTGTAGAGCTTCGCGGCGCGTTGGCGCGCGTCCTGGATCGAGGCGATCTCGGCGTCGTAGGTGGCGAGCAGCTCGGCCCACTGGCCGCGGCGGTGGTAGAGCTTGCCGAGCGCCGCCAGCGCCGCGGGGTGCCCCGGCGCGAGCCCGACGACCTCCTGGTAGCGCGCGACCGCCTCCTCCTCGCGCTCGAGCCGCTCCTCGTAGAGGCCGCCGAGTCGCATCAGCACCTCGACCGACTCCCGAGCCGAGCGGCGGGCGCCCAGCTTCGCCTCGAGGACCTCGGCGTACTCCTTCCAGAGCCCCTTGTTCTCGTAGAGGCGCGCGAGCTCCGCGAGCACCAGGGGATCCTCGGGCGCGGCGCGCCGGGCCTCGAGCAGCGCCGCGAGCGCGTCCGGCTCGCGGTCGAGCCGCTCGGAGCAGACCTGCGAGGCCTGGTAGAGGAGCGCCGCGGCGGGAGCGCCCCTGGCCGCTCGGCCCTCGGCGAGGAGGACTTCGCAGAGCTCCTCCCAGCGCCCCTGCCGTTCGGCATGAGCCCGCACGCCCGCCATCGCGGCCGGGTCGGCGGGCGAGAGGCGCAGCGCCTCCCGGTAGAGATCGGCCGCGTCGTCGGGCCGGCCCAGCCGGTCCTCGAGGACCGAGGCGGCCGCCGTCAGGCAGTAGAGGCGAATGGGCAGATCCTCGGCGGCGGCGGCCTCTCGCCGGTAGGCGTCGACGAGGACGGCGGGATCGTTCGCCGAGAGCGCGAGCGATTCGAGCGCCGCCGCGCTCCCGGCGTCGCGCGGGTCGCGCTCGAGGAGCCGCACGAGCGCAGCGGTGGCCTCCGCGGTCCGCCCCAGCCGGTCGGCGAGCAGCCGCCCCCGCTCGAGCTCGAGCGCCCGCGCCTCCGCGGGCGTCGGCTGCGCCGCGACCTCGGCGTCGAGGAGCTGCAGCGCCATCGGCCAGTTTCCGACGCGCGTGAAGAGGCGCCTTGCGGCCGTGAGGTTCGGCCGGAGCTGCGGGTCGAGCCGATAGGCGTTCTGGTAGCAGGCAGCGGCCTCTCGGGGGCTCTGCAGCCGCGTCTCCCAGAGGCGGCCCATCTCGAAGTGGAGCGGGGCCGCCGAGGGATCGGAGCCGCGGGCGCGCGCCTCCCGCTCGTAGGCGGCGACGAGCTCGCGCGGGTCGGGCAGAGGGCCGGGCCGTTCGGTCTCGCTCGACGGCCCGTCGAGCGCAACCTCCACCGGTACGTCGACCTCGGCCGCCGCCTCGTTCGCCATCGCTGCCCCCACTGGGTCCTGTCGTTCCTGCAAGCCCGTGAATCATCGTCGTTTTCCCGAGGGGTGGCAAGAATGGGATCGTCAGGGCGCCTCGGTGGGATGGACCTCGAGGGTCAGGGTCTCGCCGGGCTGGGCCGAGAAGCGCCGCTCGAACTTCGCCTTGCCCATCAGGACTTCGATCCGGTGGGTCCCGGCCATGAAGCGGAGCGGCGCCATCGGCGCGCGGCCGATGGCCTTGCCGTCGAGGAAGACCCGGCTCCCGGCCGGCGCCGTGATCTCCATGCCGGCGTTGAGGGCGGGAGGCCTGGGCTTGGGCCGCGCCTTCGGCCTCGGCCTCGGCCTCGGGGTCGGAATCGGTTCGGCGTCCTCCGGCTCCTCCGTCGGCGCGCCCTGCGGGGGAACGAGCGGGGCGGCGACCAGCGGCGCGGGGGAAGGAGCCGGAGCGGGCTGGGCGGGCTTGCGGAGGAGGCCGGGGAGGAAGACCGCGCCGCCGACCACCGCGGCCCCGCCGAGCGCGGCGAGGAAGAGGGCCGGGGCCATCGAGCGAGGCGCGGGGCTCGGGGAGGCCGGGGGGCGCGGGGCGGGCCCCGGCTCTGGATGGGGCGCCGCCGAGGCCGGGGCAGGGGCCCCCGCACGCGGCGGTGCGACGATCGGCGGCGTCGTCGAGGGCATCGTGGCGGCCGGAGCAGAAGGGGGCGACGCCGGAGGCGGCGTCGGCGGCGCGCGGGGAGGCTCGGCGGGCGGTGCGAGGGGAGGCTCGACGGGCGGCGGGGGCGCGGCGTGGTACGCCGCGGCTGGGCTGATCGGAGCCGGTGCCGGCGCCGGGGCAGCGACGGCCGGCTCCGGCCGGGGCCAGGGAGGGGGGCCGAAGCCGACGCTCGCGAGGAGGCTCGCGCGGCCGGCTCGCGCGTCTCCATCGCGGGGGAAGAGCCGCTCGAGATCGCGGGCCACCTCTTCGGCGGGAGCCGTCCCGAGCGACCGCAGCGCCGCGCCGAACTGGCCCGCGCTGGAGAAGCGCTCGCCCGGGCTCTTCGAGAGCGCCTGCAGCGTGATCTCGCGCAGCACCGGCGGGACGCGCGAGAGCGGCTCGACCGGCGCCGGCTCGGAGAGGAGTCTTCGCTCGAGGTCGGGATCGCTCGAGAGGAACGGAGTGCGGCCGGTGAGCGCCTCGTAGAGCACGACGCCGAGGGCGTAGACGTCGCCCCGCCGATCCGCGGCCGCTGCGCCTCCCTCCACCTCCTCGGGCGATAGGTAGAGGTAGCGGGGGCCGAGGCGCGCGCCGAACGCGTCGCGCGGGGCGACCGCGAGCGCGCCGTAGCCCGAGACCCTCGTCCGCCCGTCGAAGCCGACGAGGAGCGTCTCGGGGCGAAGCGCGCCGTGGAGCCGGGCGCGCACGTTCCCCTCCCGCTGGCCGAGCTCGTGGACGTGGTGGACGCCGTCGCAGGCGTCGGCGACCACGCGCGCCGCCACCGCCGAGGAGAGCGAGGGGCGGCCTGCGCGGCGCACCCCTTCGAGCACGCGCCGCAGGGTCTCGCCGTCGGCGAGCTCGACGATCCGGGCCCAGCTCTCCTCGAACGGCTCGCAGCCGAGGACGCGCAAGACGTTCGGGTGGTCGATCTCCGAGGCGCGGCGGGTGTCCTCGACGAGCTGCTCGAGCCGATCCGGATCTTCCAGCAGCTCCGCGGGGACCCGGATCGCCACGATCGGCCAGCGGGGCCCCGCCTCGCCTCGCTCGTAGCCCAAGAACGCGCGGGACTGCGGGCTCGAGCCGATGGGTCCGAGCGCGACGAACCGGGAGGCGGAGGGAGGCGCCATCCCTCAGCCGACCGCCGCCTGGAAGGCGCCCGCGTCGGCGAGATCGCAGACCGCCCGGATGTCGAGGTGCAGCTCGCGGTCCTCCCACATCGGCGGCACGCGCGCCCGGAGCGCGGAGTGGACCCGGGCGATCGGCTCGGCGGGGCGCACCGGCGCGCGCAGGTCGATCGCCTGGCAGGCGACGAGCAGCTCGATCGCGAGCACCGTGCGGCAGAGCTCCGCCGCCGCCCGCGCCTTGAGCGCCGCGCCCATGCCCATCGAGACGTGGTCCTCGCGTCCCGCCGAGGTGGGGATGCTGTCGACGCTCGCGGGATGGGCGAGCATCCGCAGCTCGGCCACCAGGGCCGCGGCGGTCACCTGGGCGATCATGAAGCCGCTGTTGAGGCCGCTCTTCGGCGCGAGGAACGGGGGCAGGCCCGAGAGCGACGGGTTGACGAGCTGTTCGATCCGGCGCTCGCTGATCGCCGCGAGCTGGGCCAAGCCGATGGCGATGAGGTCGGCGGCGAGCGCGACCGGCTGGCCGTGAAAGTTGCCGCCGCTCACGATCTCGTCGCGCTCGGGGAAGACGAGCGGGTTGTCCGTCGCCGAGTTGATCTCCACCGAGAACGTCGTGCGAGAGAAGGCGAGGGCGTCGCGGGCCGCGCCGTGGACCTGCGGCATGCAGCGGAGCGAGTAGGCGTCCTGAACCCGCGCGCAGCCCTGGTGGGACTCGTTCAGCGGGCTCCCCTCGAGCAGCGCCCGGAGCCGGTCGGCCACCCGCCGCTGCCCGGGGTGGGGGCGGACCTCGTGGAGGTGGGCCGCGAAGGGGCGCTGCGACCCGAGCAGCCCCTCGACGGTAGCCGCGCCGCAGAGGTCGGCGAGGTCCGCGAGCCGCTCGGCCCGCAGGAGGGCGAGGCCGCCGACGGCGCAGATCGCCTGCGTTCCGTTGACGAGCGCGAGCCCTTCCTTCGCCTGGAGCAGCACGGGCGAGAGGCCCGCGCGGGCGAGCGCCTCGCGGCTCTTCAGCCGCTCGCCGCGGTGGAAGGCCTCCCCCTCGCCGATGAGCGTCAGCGCGAGGTGGGCGAGGGGCGCCAGGTCGCCGGAGGCCCCGACCGAGCCGCGCTCCGGCACCACGGGAACGACGCCGGCCTCGAGGGCTGAGAGCAGCAGGGCGACCACCTCGGGCCGGATGCCCGAGTGGCCCTTGGCGAGGACGTTGGCTCGCAGGAGCATGAGCGCGCGGCTCTCCTCGATCGAGAGCGGGGCGCCGACCCCGGCGGCGTGGGAGAGGATGAGGTTGCGCTGCAGCTTCTCGAGGTCGGCGCGGTCGATGGGCGTCTCGGCGAGCGTCCCGAAGCCGGTGTTGACCCCGTAGGTCGGCAGCGGCGACTCGGCCCGCCGCTCGACGAGGCGGCGCGCCGTGACCAGCCGCTCGTGCGCTGCCCCGGAGAGCGTCGCCCGCGCCTCGGCCCGGGAGACCCGCTCCATGTCCTCGAGGCTCAGGGAGCCCCCGTCCAGCTCGATGGTCGTTCGCATCGTCCGCTCGTATACCGCGAAGCCGCGTGACGGATCCACGGCGAGGCCGCCGCCAGGGCGAGCGGAGGGCTCAGGTCGCCGGGAGGAAGCGGCGGATGACCTCGAGCAGCCGCGGCAGCTGGATCGGCTTCGTCAGGTAGGCCGAGGCGCCCTTCTCGAGCGCGCGCTCCTGATCCTCGAGAGCGCCCTCGGTCGTGACCATGATCACGGGCAGCTCCTTGAGCGCCGGCCGCTGCCGAAGCTCGTCGAGGAGCCCGAGGCCGCCGAGGACCGGCATGTTGACGTCGCAGAGGACGAGATCGAACGGCCCGCCGTCCAGCTTGTGCAGCGCCTCGCGCCCGTCGGCCGCCTCGTCGCAGGTGACGCCGGGGAGGCGTGAGAGCCCGAGCTTGAGCAGCTGCCGGACGGTGGGGGAATCATCCACGATGAGGATCTTCGCCATTCCGCTCCTCGGGCTTCGCCGAATTGGCGCCGACGCTTCGCCATGCTACACACATCTCGTCGAATATCAACGCTCGAGACGGGGATCATCGATGGCCGAGAACGACGAGTCGAAGGGAGACGGGCTTTCGAACATCGAGCTCGACTCCGAGGCGCTCATGAAGGGGCTGGTCGACGACAGCCGCCGCTTCTTCCGCGACCTCCTCGACAGCAATCAGGGGATCCGGCGCCGCTGCGCGTCCCTCGAGGAGAGGCTCGCGCGTTCCGCCGAGGAGCTCGCCGAGGCGCGTCGGTCCGCCGACCGCGCCGCGGAGCTCGAGCGCGAGAACCAGTCGCTCGCGCGCGAGCTCGCCGGGCTCAAGCAGCGCTTCGAGGAGGTGGAGTTCGAGCAGCAGGACTTCTCGGCGCGCTACCAGCAGATCGAGGAGCAGTACGCCACCGTCGCGAACCTCTACGTGGCCACCTACCAGCTCCACGCGACGTTGGTCTACGGCGAGGTGCTCTCCGTCGCGAAGGAGATCATGGCGAACCTCGTCGGCGTCAAGCGGATGCGGCTCTACCTGCGGACGAACAAGAACAACCTCTTGCTCGCCGCCGAGATCCACGTCCCCACCCTCGGCGGGCCAGGCGAGGGAAAGATCGACGCCGAGGCGATCGCGGATCCTCTGCTCGCGAAGGTGCTGATCGCCGGCGCCAGCTACTACCGGCCGGCCTCCGCGGAGGCTGGGATCCTCGCCGCGATCCCGCTGCGGATTCGAAAGACCGTCGTCGGCATCCTCGTGATCGACGAGCTGCTCGCCCAGAAGGAGCGGCTCACGGGGGCCGACGAGCAGATGTTCGAGCTCCTCGGGGGCCACCTCGCCGTGGCGCTCGCGCGCTCGCGCAAGGGCGGGGGCGAGGCCCAGTCGACGCTCGCGGACCAGGAGATCGAGCTGTCGAACCTGCTCCTCGTGAGCTGACCGCCGAGGGGCCAGGGCGGGTTTGACTTCCCGCGCCAATCGCCCGTAAGTTCGCACGTTCATGCTGATCGTCCAGAAGTACGGCGGCACCTCGGTGGGCGACGTCGACCGGATCCGGAGCGTCGCCCGCCGCTGCCTGGAGGCGCGGGCCGCCGGCCACGATCTCGTGGTCGTCGTCAGCGCCATGGCCGGCGAGACCAACCGGCTGCTCGGGCTCACCCGGCAGGTCTTCGGCGCGAGCGCGCCGAGCGAGCGCGAGCAGGACGTCGTCGTCGCGACCGGCGAGCAGGTCTCGGTCGGTCTCCTCGCCCTCGCCATCCAGGCGGCCGGTGGGAAGGCCGTCTCCTTGCTCGGCCACCAGGTGAAGATCGTCACCGACGGCACCTTCTCGAGGGCGCGCATCAAGAGCATCGACGGCGGGCGGATCTTCGCCGCGCTCGGCCGGGGCGAGATCGCGGTGGTCGCGGGCTTCCAGGGGACCGACGAGCATGGAAACGTCACGACCCTCGGCCGGGGGGGCTCGGACACGACGGCCGTGGCGCTGGCCGCCGCCCTCGGGGCCGGCGCCTGCGAGATCTACACGGACGTCGACGGCGTCTACACGACCGATCCGGCCATCTGCCCGGCGGCGCGCAAGCTCGACCGGGTGTCCTACGAGGAGATGCTCGAGCTCTCCTCGCTCGGCGCGAAGGTCCTGCAGATCCGGTCGGTCGAGTTCGCCATGAAGTACCGGGTGCCGCTCTGGGTCAGGTCGAGCTTCGGGCGCGACCCGGGGACGCTCGTTTGCGAGGAGGACGAGGCGATGGAAGACGTGCTGGTGAGCGGCATCGCGCACGACCGGAACGAGGCCAAGATCGCCATCCGCCGGGTCCCCGACGTCCCCGGGGTGGCCGCCAAGATCCTGACGCCGCTCGCCGAGGCGGACGTCGTCGTCGACATGATCGTGCAGAACGTCTCCCAGGACGGCCACACGGACCTCACCTTCACGGTCGGCCGCAGCGACCTCGAGAAGGCGACGGCGATCGTCAAGGAGGCCGTCGAGCCGCTCGGCGTGCGCAAGGTCGACACCGACGACGAGGTGGCGAAGGTCTCGATCGTCGGCGTCGGCATGCGCAACCACTCCGGCGTCGCCTCGAAGATGTTCCAGACGCTCGCCGCCGAGGGGATCAACGTGCTCATGATCTCGACCTCCGAGATCAAGATCTCCTGCGTCATCCACGAGAAGTACGTCGAGCTCGCGGTGCGGGCGCTCCACGCCGCCTTCGGCCTCGATGCTCCGGCGCCCGTGCTCGCCGTCGCCGCCGGGCGGGGTTAGGCGGCGACCGTGCGCGGCGCGACCCTCCTGCTTGCCCTGCTCTCCCTCGGGGCGCTCGGCGCCCTGGCCCGGGGCCGGGCCGAGCGCTGGCGGGATCGGCTGCCACCCGGCTGCGCCGTCCGCGTCGAGCTCCAAAGCCCGGAGGGCGACCGGCTCGCCTGCGGCCCCGAGATCGAGCGGTCGCTCGCGGCGGTCGGGGCGGCGCCGCTCGAGCTGCGGGACGGCGACCGGCTGACGGTTCCGGTCGGCGGCGGCGCGGCGACGCGAGGGCGGATGGCGGGGCCGGCCCTCCGCCTCCTCGGTTTACCGGTGGACGTCAACGCGGGGTCCGTGGAAGACTTGGAGGCGCTCCCAGGAATCGGGCCGACGCTCGCGGAACGGATCGCGGCCCGGCGGCCCTTTCGGAGCGTCGATGATCTCCTGGCGGTCCCCGGCATCGGGGCTCGCCGACTGGCGGCGCTGGGCGCGGCGGTGACGCTGGACCGCGCCGAAGGATCGAGGTGAACGTGCAGATTACTTGCGAGAAGTGCGCGACTTCCTACGCCGTCGACGACGCGCTGATCCCGGCGGCGGGCGCCCCGGTGCAGTGCACGAAGTGCGGCAACCTGTTCACGGCCTACCCGCCCGCGCCCAAGAACTCTCCGGGCAAGACGGTGATGATGTTCGCCGAGCAGGTCCAGGGCGCGCCGCAGCGGATCTCGAACCCCGGAATGGCCGTGGCTCCGCCCCCTTCGGTCGCGGCCCCCGCGGCACGCCCCGTCCTGGCGCCCGCGCCCCATCCTTCGTTCCCCTCGGGCACGGTCCCTTACGCCGAGGGCAGTGCCCCGCCCGCCGCCGCTCCCGCTCCCCCGAGCCCCGCCCCGTGGCCCAGCGCATTCACCGCTCCCGCCGCTCCCGCTCCGCGGGCGGCCGCGCCGACGCAGCCGGCTCCCGCCGCTC
>JAJXUD010000110.1 GCA_021783235.1 Myxococcales bacterium
TCCACGAGCCTCGTACCGACCGGTTGATCGTTGGAAGCGACCTCCACGAGCCTCGAAGCGGCCACTTCGAAGTTGGAATCGAACCTCGGGGCCGTGGTACTCGTCCCTCGTGGGGACGGGATCCCAGCGCACGAGCGAAGAATCGGAGCGGGCGGAGCTCGAACGGTTCGCCTCGGGCGATCCCGCGGGCTCGGGCGGGAGAGAGCGTGGGGGGATTCGGGAGGGAGCCTTCGGGGCGGGGCGGAGTCATGGCGTCGTGCCGCCCGGCGTCGCGACGGGAGGGCGCCCGACCGCTCGAGGGAGGTCACGCCGGCGGCGCGCTGGCGCTCTTCTCGCCCCGCGCGGGGTAGCTCCGCCGCAGCTCCCGCGCGATCTCGAGGACCGCCCGCGAGCGGTTCAGCGTGTAGAAGTGGAGGCCGGGCGCGCCCCGCTCGAGGAGGTCCTTCGCCTGCTCGAGCGCGTGGGAGACGCCGAGCTCGATCACCGCCTCGGGGTCGTCCCGCCGCCGCTCGAGCTCGAGCACGAGCCGCATCGGCACCGTGGCGCCGCAGAGCCGCGTGAAGCGGTCGATCTGGGCGGCGTTCGTGATGGGCATGAGGCCGGGCACGATGGGCACGCGGATGCGCGCCTGGCGGGCGCGCCGCACGAAGTCGAAGTAGAAGGCGTTGTCGAAGAAGAGCTGGGTGACGAGAAAGTCGACGCCCTGCTCCACCTTCGCGCGCAGGTGCGCGAGGTCGACGTTGCGATCGTGGCACTCGATGTGCCCCTCGGGGTAGGCCGCGGCGCCGATGCAGAAGCCGGGGCCGCGGCGGCGGGCGAGCCGCACGAGCTCCGAGGCGTAGCGGCAGCCGCCCTCGGGGGCCGCCTGTCCCTTGGGCCGATCGCCGCGCAGCGCGAGCAGGTTCTCGACCCCGTCGCCCTCGAGCCGATCGAGGATCGCCGAGAGTTCGGCCTCGGTGTGGCCGATGCAGGCGAGGTGGGCCATGACCTCGATGCCGGTCTCGCGCCGCAGCCGCGCGACGACTCCCAGCGTGCGGTCGCGGGTTCCGCCGCCGGCGCCGTAGGTCACGGAGAGGAAGTCGGGGCCGACCTGGGCGAGCTCCTCGACGGCGCGGAAGAGCTCGCGCTCCCCCTCGTCGGACTTCGGGGGGAAGAACTCGAAGGAGAAGGAGGGGCCTCCTTCGACGTGAACGAGCCGGTCGACGATCCGCACCCCTCACTCCTACCACAGCATTGCGCGCCTGCCCCCGAAGGGGGCAGCATGGGCGCCCATGCCTCCAGCCGACAACCCATTCCTGCGCGCCTGCCGCGGTCAGCTGGCGCCGCGCCCGCCCGTCTGGTTCATGCGCCAGGCCGGCCGCTACCTGCCCGAGTACCGGGCGATCCGCGAGAAGCACGGCTTCCTCGAGATGGCGACCAGCCCCGAGCTCGCCTGCGAGGTGACCCTCCAGCCGGTTCGCCGCTTTGGCGTGGACGCCGCCATCCTCTTCGCCGACATCCTCCTGCCGCTCGCGCCGATGGGCGCGCCCTTCCACTTCGCCGAGGGCGAGGGACCGGTGATCGAGCGGCCGATTCGCGAGCGGGCCGACGTCGAGCGGCTGCGGGTCATCTCGGGCGAAGAGCTCTCCTACGTCGGCCGAACGCTCGAGCTCGTCCTGCGCGAGCTGCCGGCCGAGACCGCGCTCATCGGCTTCGCGGGCGCCCCCTTCACCCTCGCGAGCTACCTCGTCGAGGGCGGCCACTCGAAGAGCTTCGAGCGGACGAAGCGGCTCATGTGGGAGGAGCCGGCGACCTGGGATCTGCTGATGCAGAAGCTCTCGGAGAGCTGCGTCGCCTACTTGAAGATGCAGGTGGCGCACGGCGCGCAGGCGGTGCAGCTCTTCGACTCCTGGGTCGGCTGCCTCGCGCCCTCGGACTACGAGCGGTCGGTCCTGCCGCACACGCGCCGGATCTTCGAGGCGCTCGAGGGCTCGGTGCCGACCCTCCACTTCGGCGTCGACACGGCGACGCTCCTGCCGCTGATGGCGCGGGCGGGGGGCGACGTCGTCGGCGTCGATTGGCGGACGCCGCTCGGCGAGGCGCGCCGGCTCCTCGGGCCGAAGAGGCCCTTGCAGGGGAACCTCGATCCGGTGGCCCTGCTCGCCGGTCCCGAGGTCGCGCTGCGCGAGGCGCGCCGGGTGCTCGAGGAGGGGCGCGGCGGCCCCCACGTCTTCAACGTGGGCCACGGCCTGCTCCCCCCGACTCCACCGGACGACGTCGCGCGGGTCGTCGACCTCGTGCGATCGTCCGCTTGACAGCCTTTCGCCCGGCGGGGACACTTTCGCTCGCCTTGCGCGCCCGCCTCGCCACCGCCTCGCTCGCCTGCGCCTCGCTCGTCTTCGCCTCCGCCGCCTGCTGCCGGCGGACGGTGCTGACGAACGTCTCCGGTCAGTCCGACACCTTCGTGCAGAACGGCGGCGACGCCATCACCGCCACCTTCACGCAGCGGCCGGCCATCGTCGACATCCTCTTCGTCGTCGACAACTCGCCCTCGATGTGCGCGAAGCAGCACGAGCTCGAGCAGAACTTCGCGAGCTTCATCCAGGCGATCCAGCAGCAGCAGCTCGACTTCCACGTCGGCGTCACGACCACCGACTTCACGAACAAGCAGTTCCAGGGGCGCCTCGTCGCGGGCCCGAGCGGCGTCAAGGTGATCACCCCGCAGACCCCGAACCTGACCGGCGTCTTCACCGAGAACGTCCAGGCGGTCGGGGTGGCCGGAGCCACGGACTCCGAGCCGCTCCTCGCGGCGGCGGTGGCGGTGCAGGACCCGCTCGCCTCGGGCGACAACGCCGGCTTCCTCCGGCAGGACGCCTCGCTCGCGATCATCCTCGTCACGGACGAGGACGACTACTCGCTCACCATTCCTCCGCAGAACCCGATCGAGGACCCGATGCCGCGCTACTTCACGCGGCTCTTCGGCGGCATCAAGGGGCCCGGGAACGACGGGCTCGTCACCGTCTCCGGCATCGTGGGCGCCGACCCCTCCTCCGGCAGCGCCTCCGACTGCAACGTCTCCGGCGCGGCCGACCAGAGCTGCGTCGACGACGACCTCAGCGCGAGCGCCGCGAACCGGATCCTCGCGGTGGTGAAGGGGACGAACGGCATCGCCCAGTCGATCTGCACGACCGACTTCGCGACGCTGCTCGGCAGCCTCGGCCAGCTCATCGGCGGCCTCACCCGCCGCTTCGACCTCTCGGGGGCCCCGCTCGGCGAGACGCTCCAGCAGGGATCGCTCACGGTGGTGGTCACCCCGCCCGGCGGCTCGCCGCAGACCGTGCCGCAGAGCGATCAGAACGGCTGGCACTACGACCCCACCGCGCAGAGCGTCGAGTTCATCGGCAGCTACGCGCCGCCGCCGGGCTCCAAGGTGCAGATCACCTACGAGACGCTCCAGTCGTCCTTCAAGCTCTCCCACCCCGCGGCGGCGAACACCCTCGTGGTCACCGTGACTCAGAAGGGCGGAAAGGCGCAGACGATCCCGCCGGCGAGCCAGGATCCGACGGCGGGCTTCGTCTACGATCCTTCGACCCAGAGCATCGTCTTCCCGCCGGCGAACATCCCACCCCTCGGGTCGACCATCGAGGCCGACTACAGCTTCCAATGAGACGGCTCGCCCCCATCGCCCTCGCCGCGCTCGCCGGGCTCGCCGCTTGCGGCGGCCCAGGCTCCTCTGGAGGGAGCAACAGCTGCCACTCGACCACCGACTGCCAGAGCGGCTTCTTCTGTAACGCGAAGGACTTTTGCCAGCTCCAGCTCGGCTGCGTGAAGAGCTCGGACTGCACGGCGCCGCTCAGCTGCAACACGACCACCGGGCAGTGCGTCTGCAGCCACGACAGCGACTGCCCCTCGGGGCAGATCTGCAACACGACCGGCCACTGCCAGGCGGCGACGGCCTGCTTCTACGACAGCGACTGCGCCACGGGCTTCATCTGCGACAGCCAGACCCACGTCTGCATTCCGCAGGGGAGCTGCCTGCACGACGTCCAGTGCCCGCTCGGCCAGGTCTGCAAAGGGACGCCCGACGGCGGCGGGGGCTGCGTGGCCGGCTGCGTGCAGGACGGCGACTGCCCGCTCGCCCAGATCCAGGGGCCCGGACAGGTGGCCTACGTGCCCCAGGCCTGCATCAACGGCGTCTGCAGCGAGGGCGCCTGCAACTACACCTCGACCTGCCCCTTCGGCGACCTCTGCCAGCAGAACCAGTGCGTCTCGGCCTGCTCGCAGTCGACGCCGTACTGCCAGGCCTGCGACCCGCGGCTGCCCCAGTGCGGCGGCAGCCAGAACCTCTGCGCCATCGATCCGCGCAACAACGCGAGCTGCGATCCGAGCCAGGGGCCCGGCAACGGCTGCAACTACTTCTGCAGCGTCGACTGCACGAACAGCCCCTGCCCCTCGGGCTACGACTGCTCGCCCATCATCTTCCTCCAGGGGACCGGCACGAACGGCCCCGACCAGACCTGCACCTGCGGCCAGAGCTGCAGCGACGGGACGACCTGCAACTGCGCCGAGGGCGCGACGAGCGGCTTCTGCCCCTGCCACGCCACCTCGGACTGCCCGCAGGCCTCTTGCATCCTCGGCGTCTGCAGCACCACCGGGAGCCCGTGCAGCGTCGATTCGGACTGCGGCTCCGTCACCTGCCAGCAGGGCGCCTGCATCGGCGCCCACACCTGCGGCCCGGTGAAGGAGTTCAACTGCCCGCCCGGCGGCGGAGCCTGCCAGGGCGGCTGACGGGACGGGCTTGGCTCAGCTCCCCGTCTTCCCTACGTCCAACGACGGGTGGGGCACGAAGGTGCCGCCCGGAAACTTGAGCTCGGCCTCGGACGGCCGGACGTAGCGCGGCTCGATCGAGAAGAGCGCCTCGGGCCAGAAGCCCTCCGCCGGGCCGCAGAGCGCGGCGACGTCGAAGGCCCGCGGCGTCCGCGGCCCCTCGGGCCAGAGCTCCGCCTCGCCCCGCAGCGGTTCGAGGGCCGCGCCGTGGGCCCAGAGCCCCTCGCCGAAGATCCGGACCCGTCCGCCCGCGCCGGCGAGGAAGGCGGCGAGCGCCCCGGGCGGCATCGAGGCCTCGGCGAGCACGGGCTCGGCCGCGGCCCCCCGGTAGACGGCCGCGTAGACCTCGCCCCGCCGCGCGTCGAAGAGCGGGCAGAGGAGCGCCCCCTCGCCCGCCGCGCCGAGCTCGCCCGCGGCCGCGAGCGCGACGGCGCGCAAGGATGGAGCGCCCGCGATGGGCAGCCGGCGGGCAAAGCAGAGCCCCTTGAGCGTGGCGAGGCCGACGCGCAGCCCGGTGAAGCTGCCCGGGCCGATCCCCGCCGCGCAGCCCGAGAGCGCCGCGAGGCCGAGGCCGGCCTCGGAGAGCAGCGCCTCGATCGACCCCGGGAGCTGCGCGCCGTGCTTTCCGCCGTCGTCGATCCGCCGCTCGCAGACCAGCCGAGGGCGCTTCCCCTCGAAGGCGACGAGCGCGATCGAGAGGACGTTCGTCGAGGAGTCGAGCGCCAGGATCACGGCAGCCCCCGCAGGGCCCGCCCGGCGGGCCCGGGAACCCCGTAGACCGCCGGGGAGGCGGACGGGGCCGTGGCGGAGGAGGCCGCCTGCCGCGGGCGCGCGGGGCTGGGGGACGGCGCCGCGGCGCCCGTCGGATCGGCTGCCGGCGGAGCGCTCGCGGAGGCGGCCGGCTCGGCCGCCAGCGGGCTCCCCCCCAGGCCGAAGTAGCCCGCCTGCCGGTACCAGTCGGGAAGCTGCCCGATCCCCTGGACGAAGACGCCCCGGCCGCCGGGCTGGAAGCCCGGGGCCCCACCGACCAGGCCGGCGCCGACCCCCGGGGCCGCGTCGGCCGCGGCCGGAGCGGGCGCCGCCGCGGAGGCCGGCTTGACGGGCGACCAGCGGCCGACGGCGCGAAAGTTCGGATCGCCGAGCGCCTCGTCGACGGCGCGCGCCTGCGCCTCGTCCTCGCGCTCCGCCTCCGCCCGCCCCGCCCGAATCCGGCGCGCGAGCTCCTGCGCCTTCGGGAACGGCTCGCTGCCCGGCGGCACCTCGGCGAGCAGCTCGAGCACGCCGTCGAAGCGGGGGTCTCGGTAGAAGAGGTCCCCGGCGTCGGCCGAGAGCGCCGCGAAGAGCCGGACCGCGCGCCGGTAGGCGAGCTGGGCGGGATCCTCGGGCAACGGCGCCGGCTTGCAGGCGAGCGCCGCGAGCAGGGCGGCGGCGCCGAGGAGGGCCCTCATGGGAAGAGGCTCGGCCCCCGCCGCTGCACGAAGTCGTTGACGATGACGAAGGCCATGAGCGCGAGGAGGAGCACGAGGCCGAAGGCCTGGGTCACCTCGCGCGCCCGCATCGAGAGCGGCTTTCGGCGAACGGCCTCGACGAGGGCGGTGGCGATGTGGCCCCCGTCGAGCGCCGGCATCGGCACGAGGTTGACGAGCCCGAGGTTGATGCTGACGAGCGTCATCATGAAGAGGAAGGCCGCGATCCCCTCCTCGGCGGCCTGCCTCGCCACGTCCGCGATCATGAGCGGCCCACCCAGGGTCTTCACCGCGATGCGCCCCTGGAAGATGCGGACGATGCCGAGCACCTCCTTGCGGGTCACGTCCCAGGTGGCCGCCACCGAGCTCGTCCAGGCGCTCCAGACGGTGAGCTTCAGCGGCACCGTGTGCAGGCTCGGGAAGATCCAGTCGCGCGGGTAGGCGCGGGCGTTCTGCAGGAGCGGCTCGCCGTCGTGGAGGATGCCGAGCGAGAGCACCTTGACCCGCTCGCCGGTCGCGGCCGACTCGCCGAGGTCCAGGGTCGCCGCCGCGAGCGAGAGCGACCGCGTCGCCCCGGCGGCCGTCCGCACCGTCAGCTCGAGCGGCTTCCCCTGGATGGACTTCATCCGGTTCTCGAAGTCCCACCACGACTCGAGCGGCTTGCCGTCGAGGGAGATCAGCCGATCGCCCGGCTGGATGCCCGCGGCCGCGGCCGGCGAGCCCGGCACGACCCAGCGGACGAACGCATCGTCGGTCTCGATGCCGGGGTCGGGCGACGGGGGCAGCGTCGCCTTCACCGGCTCGAGCAGGGCGGGGCCGAGGCCCGGGTAACCGAGGGCCCGGCCGCGGACGGCGAGCAGCGCGAGCGGCCGGTCCTTGCCGGCCGCGAGGTCGCGAACGAGATCGAGGCCGTCCGCGACGGGCTTGCCGTCGACGGAGACCACCCGGTCGAACGTGCGCAACCCGGCCGACGCGGCGGGCGAGCCCGGCGCGACGCCGATCGTGGCGGGCGGCGGCATGGCGCGGATGCCGATGACGCCGCGCTTCGTCGTCTCGATGTCGTCCGACTCCTCGAGCGTCGTCGGCGTCATCGTGAGCGGGATCGTCCGATCGCCGCGCTGGACGGTCACCGCGACGGGGACGCCGGCCCGGTTCTCGAGCAGCTTGCGGACCTCGTCGAAGTCCGTGACCTTCTGCCCCCCGATCTCGACGAGCCGGTCGCCCGGCACGATGCCCGCCCGCTCGGCCGGCCCGCCCGGCATCACCGCGCCGACGTCCGGCGCGACCCCCTGGTGCGGCACCGAGAGCGCGAGGACGAAGTAGACGAAGATGGGCAGGACGAGGTTCATCGCCGGCCCCGCCACCGCGATGAGCATGCGGCGCCACGGCGCCGCCTCGAGAAAGCCCCTCCCCCGGTCCTCCGGCGCGAGCGGCTCGGCGGGGTTGTCCCCCGCCATCTTCACGTAGCCGCCGAGCGGGAGCAGCGAGACGCGGTAGTCGGTCTCGCCCTTCTTGAAGCCGAAGAGGCGCGGCCCGAAGCCGAAGGAGAAGCGGGTCACCTTGACGCCGCAGAGCTTCGCGACGACGAAGTGGCCGAGCTCGTGGAAGAGGACGAGCGGCCCCACGAGCAGGAGGAAGTAGAGGACGTAGGCGGGTAGCCCGGCCATGCTCCCAATTGTAGTGGGGAGACGGTCGCGAGGCCACCCGAGAGGAGGCGCGGCCCGACGTTGGCAGCGAGGGCAGAGTCTTCACGGGTTCGAAGAGGGCCACGGCGGGTAGGAACAGAGCCTTCACGGGTTCGAATAGAGCCTCGACGGACCGGAACAGAGCCTTCACGGGTTCGTCTAGAGCCATCCGACTTTCCCGGCTGCCGCCGCACCCCTCGTGCGAGGGCCAACCGACCGGCCGATTTCCACGCCTCGAGAGTACGACTGACCTGGGAGTTCGAGGTGAATCTTGTCCTACAGGCCGAGGCGACTACTGGCAGCCGTTCAGAAGCACGACCACCGTGTTGTCGCCCCCGTTCGCGATGGCGAGGTCGGGCCTGCCGTCGCCGTTGAAGTCGCCCACCGCCACGGAGGTGGGCTCGGACGTTATCTCGGACCCCACCGCGTAGAGGGTCTGGGGGCCGAACGTCTCGCCCCCTTGGTTCAGCAGCACGCTGACCGTGCCGTCGAACTCGTTCGCCACGGCGAGGTCGAGCATGCCGTCGCCGTTGAAGTCCCCCACCGCGACGGAGGCGGCGTCGCTCCCCGAACCGCTCCCCACCCTGTAGATCATCCGCGCGCTGAAGGTCCCGCCCCCCTGGTTCAGGAGCACGCTGACCGTGGCGTCCATGTCGTCCGTCACGGCGAGGTCGGGTTTGCCGTCGCCGTTGAAGTCTCCCACTGCCACGGAGCTGGGATCGGACCCCAAGACGTAGATCATCGGCGCGCCGAAGGTCCCATCCCCCTGGTTCAGCAGCACGTCGACCGTGCCGGCGAGGGCGATCGCCACGGCGAGGTCGGGCTTGCCGTCGCCGTTGAAGTCCCCCACCGCCACAGAGTCGGGGGCATGCCGAATTACATAGGGTACCGCCTCGGCGAACCTCCCGCCCCCTTCGTTCAGCAGCACGCTGAGCGTGTTGTCGCCCGGGTCCGCCACGGCGAGGTCGGGCTTGCCGTCGCCGTTGAAGTCCCCCACGGCCACGGAGCTGGGCTCGTACCCCGTGGAGTAGATCATCGGCGCGCCGAAGGCCCCGCCCCCCTGATTCAGGAGCACGCTCCCCGAACCGTTTTCGCCGTTCTGCGCGAGGGACCAGGTCGCAACGGCGAGGTCGGGCTTACCGTCGCCGTTGAAGTCCCCCACCGCCACGCAGGTGCTGTTGGTGCTCCCCACCGGGTAGGTCACCTGCGGGCTGAACGTCCCGCCTCCCGCGTTCAAGAGCACGCTCACGGTGCCGTCCATGTTCGCCACGGCGCTGTTCATGTTCGCCACGGCGAGGTCCGGCTTGCCGTCGCCGTTGAAGTCCCCCACCGCCACGGAGGTGGGAGCAAACCCCACGGTGTAGGCCACCTGGGCGCCGAACATCGAACTCTTCCCCAACGGACAGGTCGCGCCAACCCCGGTCGCGATTCTGCCTGCCGCACTCCCTCCCGCCGTCGAACCGCCCTCGGCGACTGGCGTGAAGCAGCAGCCCGTGAGCCCGGCGACCGCCAAGAGGCCACCGAGCTGCGCGGCGAGGTTGAAGCGGGGAGCGAGCGCCATGGAGACTTTTCGGTTTGCGACCGCCTGGATAGAGCACGGCGAGCGCCGCACCGCAAGCGAACCCAGCGGTACATGATTTCTTGCGAAGCCTTGTCCGCGGTGGGCGGATTTCCGCTCAGGAGTTCGAGAGCCGGATTGCTGCTCTTGAGCGGCTTGAGCGGGGGGAGCTTCGCCCAGCGGTGTCGTTGGATTACTGACCAACCGGAGACCGCCGATGAAAAAGTACCACGGGACCGACCTGAGACAATTCAGCGCGTATTCCAAGGTCGAGGCATTCATCGAAAAGAGCCGAGCTGAGCCCGGCTCGTTCGAGGAGTTC